>NZ_WHOA01000125.1 GCF_013141715.1 Paenibacillus phytorum
CGCCACTTTTGCTGCATTCCGGTCCTCCGAGACGCCTATTTCTGCCTTCTCAGAACGCAACATGCTACTTTACTTAGAACATCTGAAAAGTGCATTTTGACCTCACATTGCGCTTTAGCACCATTCCCACACTTTAGCAATGAATTTCATCGCCTCAGCAGACATTACGGAGGTTCCGGACGCATACTCCGATTTTAAGCGTGTTTTTCTCACTATCAAGTCTCTTCCACGCGCTCCCCGTACTTTAGCGATGAATACATCCGTTTCCGCGGCAGCACAAACAAAAAAACCGCAGGCAAACCGCCCGCGGTCATCTCTCTAAACCGTAAATTTCTGCAAAGAAATTTGTAATTCCTCGGCCAGTCCTGCCAAGGATTTGGCCGAATTCTCAATTTCCTCGGTCGTCGACATTTGCTGTTGGCTGGCAGCCGATGTCTCTTGACTGACGGAAATCCCTGTTTCCGAAACAGCACTCACGATACCCATCACTTGTTCTATGCGTAAATTAGCATCAACAAGTTGGTGTATATTCGTGTTCACACTCTCCACTTTCGCATTCACTTTCTCAACGGATGATTCGATATGGACGAAGGATTCTTGCGCCTTCCCAGAAATCGATAATCCAACTTCCACTTTGCCTGCTCCTGCATGCATGGAGCTTACAGCGTGATTGATTTGTCTTTGAATCGTGGAAACAAGCTGTGTAATGTTGCGTGCAGACGATGATGATTGCTCAGCAAGCTTACGCACTTCCCCTGCTACAACCGCGAACCCGCGACCCGCTTCACCAGCACGAGCTGCTTCAATTGCAGCATTCAAAGAGAGAAGATTCGTTTGAGTAGAAATTTCGTTGATCACATTGACAATCTCACCGATTTTGTGCGCATTTTTACCTAATGCTTCAATCACATCGTTGACTTCGCGAACAGCATCGGAGATTTCGGTCATTTGACCGGCAATCGAGACAACGGATTGTTTGCCGTTTTGTGCTGCTTGGGTAGCTTGTTCTGCGAGCTCAGCAACCTCTTGGGCTGACTCATCAATGAGCTTCGTACTTGTAAGCATTTGCTGAACAGCCTCATTCGCTTGATTCACGCCAGCAAACTGCTTATCAAAATCTTCGGATAGCTTCTGGCTGGATGTCGCTACCTGCTTCGCAGCCATGGAGCTTTGCTCCGAACTCGCTAAAAGTTCTTCTGAACTCGCTGATAGTGTCAACGCATTCTCAGCAATCTGTTTGACTAAGCTGCGCAAGCTTTCGGTCATGACATTAAAGGAGCCTGTTAATTTACCGACCTCATCCTCATAAGGGTAGTCACCTTTTATAGAGAGATCACCGCTCGCCGCTTTCTCCATATGCTCTTGCAGTTTGCGAATTGGCATCGTAATAATCATATTCAAAGCGAGTGCATTTGCCGTCATTACGATGATTGCGAAAACAATGGTAAGGATAATGACCCAGTGAGAAGTCTTTGAGTCTGCGCTGCTCGAACGCTGAAATTGTTCTGCTGCAAATTCTTTGAGCAGTACCAATTTGTCCAATGCCTCAATCGTTTTATCACCTTGAGGTGAAACCTCATTGTTATACACTTGGTAAGCTACTTGATTATTTTGGGTAGCATGTTCAATCGTTTTAACGATAACATCGCGGTACTTCAGATTCAGTTCCTCAAAGCTTTTAAAAGCATCAGTTTCCTCTTGATTTAAAGCAATTCCCGCTAGTTTAGTAACCAACTCTTTATTCTTGGCACTGTTTTCATCTAATTTAACTTTTAATTTGACCTTGTATTTCACATCAGTCGAAAGCATCATCTCTAGCAGATTCGCTTCGGTTTCATTAAAATTTGATTTCAATTGATTAATCCATTTGACAGATAGCAGACTTTCCTCGTACATTCTAGTAGAATTACTAGACATCTTATCCATATAATAATAACCCGTAATACCTACAATTAGTAGGAACAAAATAGCGATAGCGTTCATAAGCAGCAGTTTAAAACGTAATTTAAGGTTTCGAAGGATGGACAGGTTAGCTCTCATATTTCTTACGTTCTTCAAGTTACTCGCATTCAATTTCGTTTTGAATTTCAAAGTCTCCCGTTCTCCTCCCGAGTGATAGATCTTGTAGTCTTACTACTTGTCCAGTACACTACTAAACCATTCCAATTGCGTAATGTTATGAAACATCACATGAAAGATTTTTAATTAACCTACGGTTTATTCTACAAAACAGTGTTCACGATGTAAAGACAAAATTAGGTAAAAAGTATCATAAAACCAAGAAATTACACATACAATTTATTCCATTTTCATGATAGATCGGAGATAAATGAAATGAAGTTGATCGGAATTATCGTGAATCCTCTTTCGGGGGATGGTAGAGGAGCTAGCATATGGAGAGAAATAGAGACTTATCTACAGTTAAACCATATCTCACATCTGGCAAAAGTAACGACAAAGGCGGGAGAAGCCACTGAGCACGCCATCACTCTTGTTCAAGAGCACCGTGTCGATAAGCTGATCGTGATCGGTGGGGATGGAACGATTCATGAGGCTTCCGGAGGGTTATGGCACATACAAAATACCGGATTAAACTGTCCACTTGCGGTCATTCCTGCTGGAACAGGTAACGACTTCGCCAAAGCTTATGGCATTCCTACTCAACCTTTACAAGCCCTGGAAGCCGCAATATCGGAGACTAAAAAAGTTCAAATTGATATTCTACGTACAAGCAACGGAATGATTGCTGTGAATAGCATTGGGGCAGGTTTCGATGGCATGGTGGCTAAATTGACAAACGAGGCTGGCTACAAAAAATTTCTCAATCGCATTGGTCTCGGTAAACTGTCCTACTTTATCTCGATCCTAAGAGTGTTCGCCACTTATCAACCTTGCACAGCATGGTTAGAAGTTGACGGCACGGTTCATGAATTGCCAAACATGTGGCTGGCAGCTGTCGCCAATATTCCCTTTTACGGTGGCTCCATGCAAATATGCCCTGCTGCCTCTCCTCACGACGGCGTAGCCGATATTGTCGTGATTCAAAGCAGAGGGCGATACCAATTGCTGCCGATTCTTTTCACTGTTTATCAAGGTAAGCATATTCATCATCCCGCTGTTTCTTTCTATAAAGGAACGTCGATTTCACTTCGCACACAAATTCCTTTACTGGTCCAAGCGGACGGAGAATTCGCCGGATCAACACCGCTCCAAATCGAGATTGTACCTTCTGCATTAACTGTAATCGGGTCATCTCTGAATGAAGGTTAACTTACACGACGATTTTCAAGCGTTGACGCTGTATAATCAGGTATCCTACGAAGCCAGCGAGTATAATAGCAATTCCAATGATCGAGATATCAGGTGATAAACCATCCTTGGATATTTGTGTATAAATGCCTACACCTGCAAGCATCATGGAATTTTCGAGGAAATTTTGAACAGCAATTGTTTTGCCTGCCCCCACCATTCCCTGTCCTTTATCTTGAAGCACGGTATTCATCGGTACGATAAATACGCCGCCGCTGAAGCCTACGAGAAGCAGAAGACCTATGGTGACATATAAGTTAGTACTAAGCGGGAACAGCAATATACTGATAATCATGACAATCCCAAATACATAGGAATTATAATATTTGCGAGCCGGAATCAATTTGGGCGTCATGAGTGCGCCAACCATAATACCTATGCCTGTGACGGCAACGAGCATCGAAATCTGATCAACAGACTGTATGCCTAGATGCGCTGGCACCCATGCGATAATCGCAAGACGGACGACGGAGGAAGTCATCCAGAATGAGCCCGTACCTACCAGAGAAAAGCGAGTCGTTCGATCTTTTAGCAAAAGCTTCATATCCGTTAGAAATGCCTTGGCCTCTTTGACGTATCGTATGCTCGAATTGCCTGAAATTCTAGGAATTTGCAGCGTTAAAAGTAATGAAATCAAGTATAGCGCGAAGCAAGCAACAATAGACCCAGTAAGCGAGATTTTCGCCAAAACGCCGCCACACACAGAGCCAATGAGAATAGCCATAATCGTATAGCCCTCAATACGTGCATTGGCTCTCAGCAGTTCGCTTTCCGAATGCGTAAGTGAAGGCAGGATGCCATATTTGGCAGGTGAATATACCGCGGCTCCTATCCCGACAATTCCGTAACTGACAGCAGGATCAAGATGTAGGAACAGGGCTATAATTCCAATGGCTTTGATGGCGTTTCCGACGAGAAGGACCTGTGATTTCGCATTTCTATCTGCAAAAGCCCCAACGAACGGTGCAAAAATGACGAAGGCAATAAGAAAGCAGGCTTGCACAACGCCAATATAATAATCAGGGAATGCCTGTTGTTTAATGATCGCCAAGGTAATGAAGAGAATCATATTATCGGCAAAAGCGGAAAGAAATTGTGTCACATACAGCGTCTGAAGTGGATTCATTTTCATAACTTTTCGCTCCCTTTAGGTTTCGTGATTATCCTTCAAAGCCGATCGCTTGATCGTCACATAGTCTACTTTTCCACTTCCTAGAAGCGGCAGCTTTTCGGCATAACGAAGCTCCGAAGGCATGTAGAAGGAGGGATGACCCTGCTGTTTCATCGACTCTCTGATTTGCTGAAGCTGGACACCGGGGACATTATGATAGACAACAATTCGCTCCCCTTTACGCATATCCGGCACACTAACCGCTGCGCATATCGCCTCAGGCGGCAAGCTTGCAGTCACAAGCTCCTCCACCATCGGCAGTGACACTTTCTCCCCACCAATTTTGGCAAAAGACTGCAACCTTGCTTGAATCGAGATATACCCTTGATCATCCATTTGAACAACATCTCCGCAGCTATACCACTCTGGGCAAGGGACGAAGCCTTGACCATGAATGAGATAACCTTTCATCACATTCGGCCCCTTCACCAACAAGTTACCGCCAAGCTCAATTCCTTCTACCTTTTCCAAACGGTAATCCATACCTGGCAGTATTCGCCCCACTGTACCCTTCTTAGCGTACATAGGTGTGTTAAGCGAAATGACGGGCGCTGTCTCCGTTGTCCCATACCCCTCTAGAATACGAATCCCGAATTTATCAGACCAGGTTTGACGGACCTCCTCCTTCAACTTCTCAGCACCAGCCACGACATATTTCAGCGAGTGGGCAAAATCATACGGATGCGCTGTTCTCGCATAAGCCGATAGAAAAGTTGAAGTCCCAAACAGAATCGTAATATTGTGATCGTAGACTAGCTCCGGAATGACTTTATAATGTAAGGGATTAGGGTAAAGCACGACTTTCATACCGGAAAGGATGGGCAGCATCGTTCCTGCAGTCAATCCAAAGGAATGAAACATCGGCATCGCGCCAAGCACAATATCCGACCCGTTAAAGGCAATTACAGCCTTAGCCTGCTGAATATTAGCAAATACATTGCGGTGTGTAAGGACGACCCCCTTCGGTTTACTCTCACTGCCTGATGTAAAAAGAACAACTTCATTCTTTCCGGAGCCAACAGGTCCTTGAACTTTCCGAAGATAGTGAAAAATCCCGACACATTTATGTTTAAAAGTGATACTTTGTTTAACATCTTCGAGATAAACAATCTTGAAAGCGCCGCTAGCGGTATCAATAAAATCGGCAAGTCCCGCTTTGTCGATAAAAGCTTTAGACGTAATGATCGTCTTCACAGCGGCTGTTTCGCAAGCATCCAACATCGTCTGCTTACCAGCCGAATAATTCAATACCGCCGGTGTTACTCCTAATCGGAATAATGAAAACAAGGTGACCACATGTGCAGCAGCATTAGGCAATAAAACTGCAGCACGGTTCTGTTCCTTAAGAAGCTGCTTTAGAACCCCCGCCATCGTATACGTTGTGAGCAGTAATTTGCGGTATGTTAAAGCGGAGCCACTTATGATGTCTTCACATATAACCGTAGAAATGCCATGAAGTTTGGCAGCTATCAGCATCTCGTTGAATAAATTAAGCTCAGGCTTCATTCGACTTTCCAGCAAATGATTCTGCATGCGGTCGCGAATGATATCCGTTGCCCGCTCCTTCTGAATTCGCCTCGAGATATGTTCACTCATGGGTACTTGAAAAGCTTCGCCAAACGTGATGCTCACTGCCGGAAACCAGAACTGCTTCAATTTGCCGCGAAGATAAGATAGCTTCGAATGCTCAAGTCCATTAATCGCAATTGGCTGCATGCGTGCCTGTGATCTCAGAGCAATATAACCAATCCCACCATACACCTTCATCATGCCACCGGTTGTCGTGATTCGTCCTTCTGGAAAAACAACAAGCGGTGTTCCATTTTGCACGGTTTTCAGCATCTTTCGCACGGAGTATGGGTTCAACGGATCTACCGAGATATGCGTCCGAAAAAGGAGCAGCCAAGCAAAACGCTTTGCAATCCTTGTGTTTACAACAAATGCCACTTCCTTCGGCAGAATCAGAGCTAAAAGCACAGCATCCAGCAACGATACGTGATTAGGAATAAGCACCGTTTTCTCCGTCAAATCGAGCCGCTCCATCCCCCTAACTTTAACCTTAAAGCTTGTCATCAAGACTGGACGCAATAGAGGAAGTAACAGCTTTAACAGAGCAACAAACAACCATTTGATCATTGGGACTCCTCCTAAGAGCTTTGCTTTAGCAAAGCTATCTTCGTAAGCATCGGCTGAGCTTTGCTTTAGCAAAGCTATCTTCGTAAGCAACGACTGAGCTTTGCTTTGGCTAAACTGGATTCGTACGCATAAGCTTTTTAGGCTTCTATTAATACCTGATCATAATTCCATTGTATGCATTTGCCTGGAATCTGATAGTACTAACTTTGCGTAGTACCCGCTCTTGGAGGAATTATTTTCTGTGACTTTAACGTCCAATTTGCTTATTAGGGCGGAACGTCAGTTCGCTATTCGATAATAAATAGCCCTTTTCCGGCTCGAAGAGGAACGACGATTCGCTATTTGCCCTTTTTTGCTTGTTTTGTACAGGATTTGAGCGAAATAGCGAACTGACGTTCCGCAATTTGGTTATTTTCGTTAAAAACATCAAAATAGCGACCTCTCGTTCCGCCAATGAAGCTATCAATGAAAAAAAAGACCCATGCAACCAACTGCATAGGTCTCTCTCTCTAAAACATTTTAATTTCCATTAGGGACGTCACTGGTAATCGCCAAGGTATTTCCCTCTGTATCCCAGAAAAAAGCCATCCAAATATCGAAGCTGCCCATATTAGCTACCATATGCGGCTCACTAATAAAGGACACACCTCGTTCTAGAAAAGCCTCATAGACCTGCTTAATGTCCCCAACCTTATAATAAATGACAGAGCCAGGATGATTAAATTCAGGTTTTTCAGGAAGGCTTATCATCAATCGAATACCATTACAATCAAAAAAAGCCATTTGAGAAGCTTGAAACAAAAACTTCATGCCTAATGTGTCGCGGTAAAAAGCGACGGCTCTTGGAATGTCAGCTGCATTTACTGAAATTTGCCCAATTTGAGTTAAGCTGTTTTCGCTCATACGTTTCCCCTTCCAAACTATGATACCCATATTCTACCATACTACAGGTTTAATAGCTCCCTAAGTCTAGCTGGGTAATCGGTAATTATGCCTGAAACACCGGAAGCAATCATCCTACGATAATCGGCCAAGCTATTTACCGTATAAGGATAAACAGCAAGTCCAGAGGATACTGCCGCAGCAACATCTTCTTGTTCTATGAAGTGGTGATGAGGATGCAACGAAAACACGTCTACACCCATTTGCTCTGCATAAGCTGTATGATCAATAAGGTTTGCAGCGTACAACAACCCTACATTCACCTCTGGCTCGGCCTGCTTAATTCTGCGAATCACCTTGTGATCGAAAGAAGAAATGACCACATCCTCCATTCGGCTGCTTTCACGCAAAAATGCTAGAAGCGCCTTCTCCATTCGTCCTTCATAAGCATGCTTCACTTCCACATTGATGAAGATTCCTCGCGGCAATAAATCGAATACTTCACGCAAAAGTGGCAACCGTTCCCCCGTGAACGCCTCTGAGAACCAAGACCCAGCATCCAACGACGTCAACTCACTCCAACTGTGTTCGCAAATAAGTCCGGAGCCATTCGTCGTTCGATCGAGCGTAGCATCATGACATACGACAATCTCTCCGTCTTTCGTTATATGTACATCTAGTTCAATGCCTTCTGCACCTTGCTCCATAGCTAGTGCAAAAGAAGCTAGTGTATTTTCCGGTGCTTCCCCAGCCGCTCCGCGATGTCCAATTACAATCGGTTTATGTTTGTTCATTGATTGACACTCCCAACGTATAAGCTTCTACTATGATTAAATTATAGATGAAATGACTCGCTCTTGCCCAGTATTCATTCGTAAAGGTTACGTAAACATACTGGAAAAATATACAAATTATTAATCTCTATTTAACACGGGTCAAATAATGCATCGTTAAGCTAAAAACATAGTAATAGTCTAATAATGTTCGTGAAGGAGCACCACATGAATACGATGGATAGAGATTTACCACTTGCAACAACTAAGCCAAAAGCAAAAGCGGGACAACCTCCCCGTACGCTTATCAATCAAAAATTGACGGAAACGCTGATTGGTTATGTTTTCTTACTCCCTTCGATTTTGCTGTTTGCAATCTTTCTTTTTTACCCACTGCTTCAAACCTTTTATCTGAGCTTACACGAGACGGATCCGCGAGGCAGAGTTGCTTCTTACGTCGGTTTTGATAACTTCATTGCTATCTTCACTTCTGAGCGATTTTATAAAAGCTTGGAAGTCACAGGTCTTTTTACACTTCTTACGGTGCCAACTGGCATTGCTCTTGCGCTTTTACTCGCTGCACTTACACACAATCACTTGAAGGGTATGCGAATTTTTCAATTCATTTTCTCGCTGCCTGTTGTTCTATCCGTAGGAACCTCTGCGGTGATCTGGATGATGCTATTTCACCCGAGTGTCGGGATGTTGAATTACTTGCTGAGCATGGTTGGCTTAGAGCCAGTAGCTTGGTTAACAGATCCAAGGTGGGCACTGCTTTCCGTCTCGATGATGACGGTCTGGATGAATCTCGGCTTTACTTACATCGTTCTTCTAAGTGGTCTACAAGGAATTCCAGAAGAAATCTATGATAGCGCCAAAATCGACGGATCAGGTCCATTCCGTACCTTTATCCAAATCGTATTCCCCTTGCTTTCACCGACGGTGTTCTTCGTCACCATTGTGTCGATCATTGGTGCTTTTCAGTCCTTCGGACAGATTCACATTTTGACCAAAGGCGGACCTGTTAATTCCACAGATGTCCTTGTATACAGCTTGTATCAGGATGCTTTCATTAACTTCCGATTCGGGACTGGTAGTGCTCAAGCCCTTGTCCTGTTCACCATCATCCTTATTTTCACCGTTATACAATTTAAAGTTTTTGAAAGGAATGTGCACTATCAATGACCCATCGATTACAAAATACCTTCGTGTATGTACTGCTTGTCGTATTCGCTGCACTCGTTCTGTATCCTATTTTCTATACGTTTACCGCAGCATTCATGACACCGGAGGAAGCATCGGCCTATCCGCCCCGCTTCTGGCCGAGCAGCTTGTATATCGGCAGTATAGTCGCCGTGTTCCAATTAGTCCCCATCGGCAAATTTATAGCCAACAGCTTGGTCGTCTCGATTATCATTACCGCTGGACAGCTCATTACATCCAGCATGGCCGCTTACGCCTTTGCTAACATTCGTTTCAAGGGTAAAGCTATCTTCTTCGCGATATTCATGGCCACCATGATGATTCCATGGGAAGTCACCATCATTCCCAACTATTTGACGGTCAAAAAGTGGGACTGGCTCGATAGCATTCAGGGCTTAACCGTTCCATTCCTGGCGACTGCTTTCGGCACTTTCCTGCTGCGCCAATTTTTCTTACAGCTGCCTAAGGAGCTGTTCGAAGCAGCACGAATTGATGGCTGTGGGCACTTCCGCTGCTTTTTCCGAATTGTGCTGCCCCTAGGCCGCCCGGCACTTGCAACGCTAGCCGTCTATGCGTTCCTAAACTCGTGGAACATGTATTTATGGCCGCTTCTCATTACGAACAGCGAAGAAATGCGAACGGTTCAGATTGGCATCGCCATGCTTCAATTCGAAGAATTAACCGTTTGGAACTTGGTTCTAGCAGGCGTAACTATTGTTTTACTGCCTTCACTATTGCTTTTAGTACTCGGGTTGAAGCAGCTCGTTCGAGGGCTTACTGCTGGTGCTGTGAAAGGTTAGTCCCCATGTGTGATGGCTGCTCTGTTCAGCAATACGCTGACCCAGATTTCCATAAATAAAAAATAAAGAAACCAAAAGGGAGAGAAACAAAAAAAATGAAGACATTGAAAATGAGAAGTACTGCTATCGCAATTACAGCACTCATGGTGCTATTGACTAGCGCATGCGGCAAAGCTGAACCGACGACATCTGGCAGTACAACAGATACCAAATCATCCGCTTCTCCTGCTACCGCAGAAACGAAAAAATCAGCTGAACCAGTTAAGGTCATCTGGTGGCACTCGATGAGCGGTGAGCTCGGCAAAGCTGTAGATAAACTTGTAACAGACTTCAACTCTTCCCAGAAAGATGTTCAAGTAGAAGCTGTTTTTCAAGGCACATACGATGAAAGCTTAAATAAAATGAAAGCATCTATGGATAGCAAAAGCGGTCCTTCTCTTATTCAAGTATACGAAATCGGTTCCCGTTTCATGATCGATTCCAAGGCTATTACACCAGTTCAAAAGTATGTCGATGCTGATAAATTCGATCTCACCCAACTAGAAGATAACATTCTGAATTACTATAAATTCGATGGCAAACTGTATTCCATGCCTTTCAACACATCGAATCCGATCCTCTATTACAACAAAGACATGTTTAAAGCTGCCGGTCTTGATCCTGAAAAGCCACCAACAACCTTTGAAGACGTTGCCAAGGCTTCTCAAGCATTAAGCAAAGACGGTAAAGCAGGCGCATCCTTCGCTATCTACGGATGGTTCTTGGAGCAATTCTTTGCTGGACAAGGTGCCGAGTACCTTAATAATGGTAACGGTCGTACGACCGCAGCTTCGGAATCTATGGTGGGCAGTGAAGCGGGCGTGAAGACTTTGACGTGGTGGAAGCAAATGGTCGACAGCAAAACAGCTACTAACCTAGGACGCAAGACAGACGATACGAAGAAAGCGTTCTTGGCTGGACAAGTCGCTATGACATTAGATTCCACAGCCTCACTCCGCGGGATCGTAAGCGGTGCTGACGGTAAATTCCAAGTCGGAACCAGCACCCTGCCTAAACCAGCTGATGCGAAGGATGGCGGAGTTGTTGTCGGTGGTGCAAGTCTCTACATCTTAAACAACAAATCCGAAGCTGAGCAAAAAGGCGCATGGGAGTTCATTAAATTCCTGACAAACCCACAAACACAAGCTTGGTGGCACGTCAACACTGGCTACTTTCCAATTACAAAGAAAGCTTACGACGAGCAGTTGGTGAAGGATAACCTTGCCAAATATCCGCAATTCCAAACCGCAATTGATCAACTGCATAATACAAAAGCAAATAAAGCCACACAAGGTGCAGTAATGGGTGTCTTCCCAGAAGCGCGTCAGCTTGTAGAAACGGCGATCGAAGAAGCTCTTACAGGTAAGAAGGCGCCGAAAGAAGCACTGGACGCTGCTGCGAAGAGCATCACGGAGAAAATTGCCGCTTATAATAAGACAGTAAAGTAACTTGCAAACAACCAGCAGAAAAAGCAATTAGAAAGATAACTGGCGTCGGGACTACACCGGCGTCAGTTTTTTCGTATAAAAAAAGACCTAACCGATAACAGTTAGATCTTAGACTCTTTTAAGCACAAGATAACTACAGCTTGAACTTAAGGATCAAGTGCTGTAAACTTTCAGCCATACCAGACAGATGTGAGGCGGATGAGGAAATACCTTCCATGGAAACCAACTGCAGATCAGATGCGTTGGCTACAGCCTGGGTGTTATCGTTAGCATTTCTAGCAATGGATGCAGTGGAGATAATAGATGCAGTAATTTGCTCGGATGAGGCGGCCATTTGCTCTGAGATAGCTGAAACCTCTTGAATTTCGTTGTTGATATGCTGAATGGAATCGAGTATAGAGCCGAACTTTTCACTAGTCGTTTCAGCCACAGAGATCCCTATCGTAACTTCACGAGTAACGGATTGTATGGCTTCTACAGCAAGCCTTGTTACTGATTGAATTTCATGGATTAACGCAGCAATTTCGTTAGCGGATGAACTGGATTGTGCAGATAATTTTTTCACTTCATTCGCGACGACCGCGAACCCTCTTCCTCCTGCACCCGCTCTTGCTGCTTCGATGGAGGCATTCAGTGCCAATAAATTCGTCTGGGTTGCAATGTCAGATATCATCGATACAATCGCGCCAATTTCCTCTGATCGCTGCCCCAGCCGCCCAACAAATTCTGCCGTTGTGGTTGCTGAATCTTGAATGAATCCCATTTGAGTAACGACTTGTCGGATAGCTTCATTTCCTTGCTCAGCCTGTGTCGAGGTTTCAACGGACTTTTCCGAAACGACGGAAGACGTTTCTGCAATTCGTCCGATTCCTATTGCCATTTCTTCCATCGCCTTAGCTGCTTCCTCTGTACTGATGAGCTGATCGGCGGCCCCTCCAGCAACTTCCTGAACAGCGGTGGCAACTTGTCTCGAAGAGGCGGCAGTTTGATTAGCACTTGCTGCAAGCTCTTCGGATAAAACAGCGACTTGAGCTGAGGTTGTTGCCGTTTGCTGTAAAGTTTCCCTCAAATGAACAACCATGTCGTTTGCTGCTTTGGCCAATTGCCCCAACTCATCCTTGCTTCTTACTTTTAAAGGCTGTACATCTAGTTCCCCTTTGGCTACTTGGACAATATGGGAAGTAACCTTATGTAAGGTTTTGGAAACTAGCAGATGAACACTCACAATGACTGCTACCGCTGCAAGCAAGCTAAAGATCAACAATAAGGTCAGACCCGTCTTCGCTGAAGAGAAGGCGCCGATTGCTTCATTCGTTGCATGGACGGCCTCGCTATCGTTGTATATTTTCATTTTGTCAAAGATAGCCTGTATCGTCACATTCAACTCTTCCGCTTGTGCAAGCAATTGCGCAGCCTTAGCGCCATTTTTAGCTTGACTTGCTTCTAAAGTCTGTTTATTGACGTCTTTAAATTCCTTCCACTTGCCTTTAAATTCATCCAGATTTTTGCGATCTTCCTCCATAACAGCCTTTTTTTCATACTCGGCCAATGTCTGATCGATTTTACGGTATACGAGAGCAATACTGCTTTCCTGTCTGTCTTTACCGGTCTTAAGCGTTTCATCTAGATGCATGACGGTCAACCGCATGACATGCTCCACCTCGAAATTCAACTCATTGATTAACTCTACGCCCGGCAAAGAGACAGCCGTTATGGAATCAATCCGTTCCTTCATGATATTCATTCGATTGATTGAAAATAGAGCCATGATTAGCATTAACACAAAAATGATGGCAATCCCGAGCATGATTTTTTTTCCGACAGATAATCTCATATATCAACTACCTTCTATTCATAAAATGGCTGCTCACTCTATTCAAATTGAATCCATATCCCTGTCTTATCATCCGACACCTTGAAACGAGGATAACGCAGGCAATCCTTATCATCTAATTCAAGATTGAACAACCAATCCGCATAACCGGCCAATGTGCTATTTGTAATGGAAGTAGTTAACTCCTGAATGACGTCAATCGGCTCGCCTCCGCGTTCTGTATGCGGGAAAAGACCGTCGGTAACAAGCAGCAATGACTTCAACTGAATGCGGTTAATTCTTCCGTATTCGATGAATTCAGCTAGATGCGGTTCACCGCTCATAACAGAGTAGCCGGCCATCGTATTCATTTTCGATTTATTTTGCAAAATGATCGGTTTAACGAGTTCCCAAAGGTCCTCTCGCTTCACAATGCCATTCTCGATGCCTTGCTCCCAAATGTGTTTGGATTCAAGATCAATATGCGCGACCTGATCACGCGAAATCGTCCGAAGCGACCCGTCCTGATAAACTGCCACGATCATACAATCTCCAACCTGTGCATAATCGATATAGTTATCCTCAATTCGGATGAGAGCGAGCGAACTCGTCCACAAAGCACCTTTATCCGATGTATGGATCCCAGCTGCTTCCATTTTCTCCCTCAATCGGATATTAGCTTGAACAACCAGCTGCTTGAGATCCAAATCAGCGACATCCTCCGCTTGAAGCGACTCCAAATACTGTTTGATCACTTGTGAGGCCAAGTACCCCCCCGTTTCGTTGTTAGGACCCCGAAAGGGATGCAGAGAAGTTGCACCGTCCAGTACCCCAAATAAATGTAACTGTTCATTGTCAACGAGTGCATCTTCATTCCATTCACCGCTACCCGGTAAGGATATTTTTTCTACATGCATAGTTGTACGCCACCTTCATCTCATGTCTGTATATTCTTCGTCTATTTGCTAAGCCAAGTCTCGTATTCATCCTCAAAATGCTTTTCCTTCGTATCGTTTGGTTCTTGTTCTAATTGCTCCAGCATGGATTGGGTGAAGCTCCACCGTTCGAAGTCCATCTTTGCGGGCCTCTTGGCCGAGAACATTCGCACCGAATCAAGAATCATCTTTTGACTCGCATTCCACTGTCCTTCTTCTTGCAGCTTTAGTAGAACATCGGACCTCGAAGGAATTAAACCGTTGCTGCGCCATAAAGCGTTTTGCGTGTTCTCATGGATCATATAGGAAATAAAGCTGTTAGCCGCCTTCACTTTGGTTGCTGTTGAATTTAAAACAATCATCCCATCGATGCTAGGCACAATTCCCTGTTGTTCCAGCCCAGGTAACAACTGGGCATTATATTGGAACTTACCTCCAATATATCGTTCAACAGTCATCAGCTCTTCAGAAGTACTCAGGAATAAACCGATTTTCCCATTAATAAAATCACTCGCAGCCCGACGGTGAGTGAGCGGCTTCATAATTTGCAAACTATGAACCCACTTTCCCCACATGGATATAGCGGAATCGAACTTACCATATTCCTCGGTTTCGCCATGGTTATCCTTTACGTTTAAGCTCTCTAGATACCAAGGCAATTCCTTATCAATAGCAATTCCCCAATGCCCCTTGATACCTCCGTCGTTCCCAATCAAGTTTGTTTCCATTGCAGCATTCGACACTTCATCCCATCCGGTAAACGAGCCCTTTTGAGAGTTCTTTAACAGTTCCTCCCGGTAATAAAGCATCGGTATGCTCCCACCAATCGGCACTGCCCAATCCAGATCCGAATAATGAAAAGGCTCGATAAATGTTGACTGCAGCTTCTTCCATTCCGGTATGGTTAGATTATCTACGGGAAGCACCGCTCCGGCATCCACTAGCTGGGCGATCCCATAATAACTTTTAATTTCAGCAATCTGTGGCGCCGCATTAGCGGATATTGCCGCCATCAACTCCGTAAATAAAAGATCACTTGAGCGGAAGTATCTCACATCCACATCAATATTCGGATAAGTTTGATGAAACTCATTAATAGAGGTTTCCAAGCCTTGACTGTAAACCCAGATGGATAGAGCTGTTCCACGAACAGATTCTCCGCTTGTAGTCGTCGATTTCTTATTATTAAACATATAGGAGGTTGCAACTATAAGGGTCAGTTGTAACGCTATGCCCCAAATTATCCATCTATTTAGCTTCATGGTTCCTCCCGGTAAGCTCATCATGACAATCTTTTTCATTGTAGCACGACAAGTTCCCGAAATCATGAGCCTTCATGAAAGACGCTTCTCACGCAAACCGTTATAATTGCAGCCCCTTCTTGCTAAGCTTATTAGCTATGATCAAGGAAATTAATGTGGTGAGGGACAGAATCGATGCTAGAGCTGCACCTGTACCGTAGTTAGCGGTAAATACCTCACTGTAAATCGTCACAGTAATGGTTGCTGTCGCCCCGTAATAAAGAACAATCGTAGAACTTAATTCATTGATGGTCGTGACCCAGCTCAAAATCGCTCCGGACAAAACGCCGGGTGCCATTAAACGGCCCGTGGTCTTGAAGAATGTCTTCATCGGTGGAACGCCAAGGCTGATTGAAGCTTCTTCTACGCTGCGATCCAATTGATACAGGATCGCCGTACTGGAACGAATCGTGTATGGCAGCTTGCGAACCACGTAAGCGATGACCAGAATGACCCATGTCCCCGTTAGCACTACAGGAGGCTTATTAAAAGCAATAATCATACTGATCCCCAGAACAGTTCCCGGCATGACATAAGGTATCATGATCAAGGAATCGAGCATCGCCGTCAGCTTCGATTTCCTGCGCACCAACACGTAGGCTACGAGCATCCCCATCACGACCATGATCACGATGGATATTAAGGAGTAGGTATACGTATTCAAGATCGCCTTTGGTACGCGGAACAAAATTTCTTTATAACTATCTAAACTAAATCCATTTTGAAATACCGGTCCTTTGGTTTTGATGAAGGAGGTCACAATGACCGTCGCCTGAGGAATAATCGATACACATGCGACCAACAAAGCAAAGCCAGTAAACAGCCATTTCTTCAGCGGCCCCAGTATTTCTACTTTCGGTGTACGCATACCCGTCATCGTATAATTTTTGCGGGAGACAAAGTATCGTTGAAGAAACAAAATACTCGTAGAACAAATGATAAGGATCACGCTTAACGTACTAGCCATGGCTGGGTTTCCACCCATCTCACTGATGAACTGCTCATAAGCTAAGATTGGCAATACCTTGAAACCTTGACCCAGCAGCATCGGCGTACCAAAATCTGCAAACGACGCCATGAAAACCATTAATGCGCCAGCTGACAGTGTAGGAAAAATCAACGGAATCGTAACCGTACGCAGCCTGTGGAAGCTTGAACGTCCCAAGCTTTCTGCCGCCTCTTCTAGCGAAGTGTCAATCGTTTTCAGTGCACCAGAAACATATAAGTAAATATGCGGATAGAACTGAAGTGTAAAGACGAACACAATGCCCTTCCATCCATATATAGAGGAAAATGGAATCCCAATATCATGCAGGAAGCGTGTTAGAAAGCCGTTATTCCCTAACATCAAAATCCAAGAATAAGCTCCGATAAAAGGAGGGGAAAGTAGGGACATAATAACAAGAATTTGAATAATGCCTTTAAATTTCACATTGTAGCGAGTAGTGATATACGCGAGAGGAACACCTATTAGGATAGAGAACACAGTAGTAAGTACGGATACCTTCAAACTGTTCCAGAGCGCACTGTAATAATACTTCAACTTGATGAAATTCGCGTAATTGGCTAATGAGAACATCCCTTGGTCATTAAAAAAACTGTTGAACAGCAAGGAGAATAAAGGGTATACGATAAAAGCGAGTAGAAAGAGATACACAAACAATGTCACCCAAGACCAGAAGTCCCATTGTTTGAAGGAGAACCACCGGCTTCTCTTAACGGCTTGCACGGTAGACCGCCTCCTTGCCGCTTTCATCAAACATCGTTGCTTTATCTAGCTGTAAATTCACATAAACAACCTGTTTCACCTTACGCAGCTGATGGGGTTCTACAGCATGCTCTTGAACGTCGATCACAAAACCATTTGGAAGCTCGATTAAATAGCTTACTTTTTCGCCAAGGAAAGTAACGGACTCGACAGTACCTCGAATCAAATTCTCGCCTGTGTTCTCGGACTCAAGCCGAATACGCTCGGGACGCAGAGAGAACAGCGATTTTCCTTCGTACGGCTTCAAAAGAGGCAGTCGGAAGGACGTTCCAAGAAGTTGAATCTCCGCTTCGTTTTGATTGCTTTTACTGCCGCGGCACTCAGCCTCAATAAAGTTCGATGTACCGATAAAGTTGGCTACAAATTGGTTAGCTGGATAGGCATAAATGTCCTCAGGAGGAGCAATTTGTTGAATGATACCTTCGCTCATTACGGCAATGCGGTCGGAAACAGCCAATGCTTCTTCCTGATCATGCGTCACATAAATCGTTGTAATGTTCAGTTCCTTTTGCAATCTCCGGATGTCCGATCTCATCTTGATGCGTAATTTGGCGTCAAGGTTGGACAAAGGTTCGTCCATTAACAGCAAGCCTGGACGGATAACGATAGCCCGTGCCAATGCAATACGCTGCTGCTGACCGCCGCTCATATTAGAAGGAACACGATCTCGCAAGTGCTGCAGCTGAACCATCTCCAACGCTTCCATTACGCGCTGTTCCGTTTCTTTCTTATTCACATTCCGAGCCTTTAATCCATAAGCCACATTTTCAAACACGGTCATATGTGGAAAAATCGCATAGTTTTGAAAAACCATCCCAATGTTTCTTTCATGCGTCGGCACATCATTTATCTTACGATCGCCGAAGTAAATATCGCCTTCTTCTTGACGATAGAAGCCTGCAATTGTCCGCAGCAGCGTTGTTTTTCCGCATCCGCTTGGTCCAAGTAAGGTGAAGAATTCCCCTTCTTGGATGGTTAAATGAGCATCATTGACCGCCTTGGCGGTTCCGAAATATTTGGTCACGTGGTCAAAGACGATTTTTTGCATGTTATTTACCTCCGATGTCTAAGAAAAAGGTGCCTAGACCGTTAAAGTAAGGCACCGCTCATTTGATCAAATCTTATTCTTGTCCAGATACAATTTTGCCAAAACGTTTAATATTTTCGTCTTTCTTGCTGGAAGCCCAATCGAAATCATAGTCAACGAGCTTGATATCCTTGGCTTGTGCGATACCTTGAATCACTTCTGCATCCTTACGAACGGAACGGCGTTTGAATTCCTTTTGAATGAGAGACTGCACGTCTTTACTTACTAGGAAATCGATAAATTTCTTCGCATCTTCCATATTTTTAGCACCTTTGATAATTGCAGCTCCATCAGGTACAGCTGAAGTTCCTTCGGTTGGATAAATAATGCCGACTTTAGCGCCGCCTTCCACATAACGATAAGCAGCTTCCTCGAGTGTAACTCCAAGCGCAAATTCTTTATCAGCTACCCCTTTATATACCTGGCCTGAGCCTGACAATACTTTACCATCCAGGTTGGTTACAAACTTCTTAATAAAACCCCACCCTTGGTCTTTTCCGTTTGCTGTCAGCATGGTGATTAATTGCGTATAGGAAGAACCGGACTTTGCAGGATCCGCATAGGCAATCTTCCCTTTCCATTTCGGATCCAGCAGATCCGTCCAGCCCTTAGGCTCTTCGCCTGCTTTAACAAGTTCTTTGTTGTACATGATGATCATTGGCAGTGCGGCAAATGGTGTCCACACATTGTTTTTGTCTACATATTGCGGAGAAATATTGTCGTATTCTTTTGTTTTGTAAGGTTCAAAATATTTTTTATAGGCTTCAAGAGAATCAGCACCGCCAGCCCAAAATACATCGCCCAGCGGATTGGTAGCCTCGGCTTGTACACGTTTCAAGAGGTCACCTGTACCACCGGAAATCAACTGTACCTCAATGCCTGTACGATCCTGAAACTCCTTAATAATCGGGTTATTGAGCTCAGCTGCATTCGGGGAATACAAGGTAAGCTTACCGCCCGTCTTTGGTGAGGATTGACTAGCCGCAGGTTGTCCAGAAGTTTCGGTCGGTTTCGCTGTTGGGGTCTCTTTTGCACCGCATCCGATCAGAGAACCGACAAGCAGCAGAGATAGAAGACTGGTTAGTGATTTTTTCATTTTGTTAACCCTCCATATGTTTTGTGTCTTTATCTTTCTAGTTTTACTATACGTTCAGATGTAAGCACTCTCAATGTGACGAATTTTCGTATTTGTTGAAATTTTTGTTCAAAATAAAAACCCCACCCAGTCATGAAGTGGAGTTTTCCTATTATGCCTATAGCGGAAGGGTCTCAATCCCGAGCCGTTTGCGAAACTCTGTAGGGGTTTCCCCCGTATATTTGCGAAATAGTTGGCTGAAATATCGCGGATCCTGGTAACCGACTTGTACGGAGACCTCATAAATTTTAAGACGGGGATTCGTCAGAAGCTCCTTCGCTTGTCGTACACGAATTAAAGTCACATATTCGAGAAAGCTGGTTCCAACCTGCTTTTTAAACAGTCTACTGAAATAACTTTCACTCATATGGTAGCGCTCTGCGATACCTTGCAGAGAAATATCCTCAGCGTAATGCTCTCGGATAAACAGCTCGATCTCCTCGAACCCGCTCTTCTTTTGAGGATCGGATTGCTCCGTACATTGCCGATTCCACTCAAATAACGTTTCGTTTAAGCGAATCAGCCATTGTTCAAGCGAGTCATCCACTCGCTCAGCTGATGTTAAGAGAAACCCGCTATCAATAACGATGTTATGCAATTCGTTATCTCGCAGCAGGAGGGAATTTAACGTTACGATAAATTCGAAAAAGCTTCTTCTTGCCGTAAGTCCATCTGCATGGAGGTGTATGAGATTCGAATACCACAACCGAGTTTGGGCTTCGATGGATGAAGGACTTCCCCATTTGACCAATTCGATCAATTCCTTAAGCACGCTGTGATTTACACTGACCGTTTCTTGCTGCCGTTCGATATCTTCAAACCAAATCATTTTCTCGCCGCCTAAAAAGACAGTTTGATACAAGGCCCGCATGGCTTGAATATAGGCAGCTGGAATCAAATCGATCGTTGTAAACGAGTGGCTGACCGTTAGAACGCATCTTTGCGCAAAGGAAGTCAATAACACCATTAGGTTATCAAATAAGACGGCCAGATCGTCTCGTTCGACTTGACGATTGACCAAAAGCGCATATCGCGTCTCGTTTATTCGCACCAAAGTAAGGGTGGACAGCTCTTTGATCCGTTCATTGATCTGATCCCGAAGCTGGGTGCTATCCGTCCCCATATCCTTAAGACCGTCCAATTGCAGCAGTAAAACGCGATAAGGAGGGATAACAGCTCCGTCTTCTTTATTTTTTATACCCGTGCCAAACTCTACAAACCATTCTTTTTCAAGTGTTCCCGCATAATCCAGCATAAGATCATAGAGAACCTTTTCTTCAATCAGCGGCTGCCCCCAGCCATACTGAAGTTTCAATCGCTCCTGCTGTGATTGCAATCGACGTTCTTCATCAAGCTTTGACGTAATGCGTCCAATAACTTGGATGAGCTCGTCCGGATTGGTAGGCTTGAGCACAAAATCAGCAGCCCCCAACTTAACTGCCTTCTGGGCATATATAAAATCATCGAAGCCCGTAAGAAATACAATTTTCACTTGTGGCAGAAGCTCAGCCACTTTCTCAGCAAGCTGAATGCCGTCCATCGCAGGCATCCGAATATCCGTCAGTAGGATGTCTGGCGGGTTAGCTATAATTCCTTCTAAACCCGATTGTCCGTCCCTTGCTTCGCCAATCACGTTACAGCGCATTTCTTCCCAAGGAATTGTTAGTTTCAGCCCTTGCAAGACGAGCCACTCATCCTCCACTATGAATAGTTTATACACGATGATCCTCTCCTGAGCGCATAATGGGAATTTCGATAAGAATAGTCGTTCCTTGCATGATCTCACTCTCGATTTCAAAGCGATAATTCGAGCCGAAGTATAGCTGAAGCCGTTTGATCGAGTTTTCCAGTCCAATACCCGTATTCTGCTCACTATCCGATACGTATTTGCCGCTAAGGATACGCTCCACCATATCTGATGTCATACCTACACCGTTGTCTCGGATTTCGAAGCGGACACATTCCTGGGCCCGCCATCCCCTAATGGAAAGCTGCCCTTTTCCGGGTTTGATCTCTAATCCATGTGTGATGGCATTTTCCACGATCGGTTGAATCAACAGCTTGAGCGTGTATAAGGATTCGATTTCTTCATCGATTTGAATCTCGACTTCCAACTTATCCCCATAGCGCATCTGTTGAATAAAAAGAAAATTGCGGATTTGATGCATATCCTCCTTCACTTGGATGAAGGGTTGTCCTTTACGGATACTAAACCGCAGCAGCTCTCCAAGCGAAATAACCGTTTGACTAATATCCGTCATTTTATTAATACGTGCCATCCAATTGATCGAATCCAGAGCATTATAGAGAAAATGCGGGTTGAATTGGGCGTGAATCGCCTTGATCTCCGCCTCCTTCAACATTAATTGCTTCTTGTAGACCTCATCGATCAACTGCTTGATCCGCTGTACCATTTTATTAAAACTGAGACCTAGCTGCCCAACTTCATCCCTATATTTAGAAGAAAATGCTACGTCCATGTTGCCGTTTTCCACTAGATACATCAGTGATTTTAGCTTGCGCAGCGGATTCGTAATCGTCACCGACAACACATAGGCAACCCAACAGGACACAACGCCGAACAAGATGATAATAAATAACATCAAATTACGGATGCTGCTGCTCTCCTTTGTCAAAACGGCAACCGGCACAATACTAACCAGCTTGAATCCCGTAATCTCAGAAGTATCATAAACGACCATAACAGGAGCAGAGCCTTTGTTAGCTGGTTCGAAAAAACCTTTGCTACCTGTTAATACTTTATCTAAATAAGGTTCGTTTAACTTCGTGCCCACGATATGCTTGGATGGCGTACTCGAAATGACATACCCATTGCGGTCCAACAGCAGCATCTGTCCGCCTGGTTGTAACTGGGCCTTGTTATACTTGTCAGCCAAAGCATTTTCCATAATATCCACGACCATGAAACCAAGCGGTTTGTTCGTTTCAATCTTCTTCAGCAGCCTGCCACTGCTTAAAACAATGCCAAAATCCTCCGTCTTCTTCATGCTGTAATGCGTATCCCAGATGATATTGCCGCCTGCTAGCCGCATTTTACGAAACAATCCCCAATTCAAGTTATAATCGTCGTACTGATTAGGTAGAAGGTTTCCTGTAAAATAACGATCCCCGTTCTCCCCAAGCAAGTAAATGGCGATATTCCAGTTTTTGAAGCCCAGGAAGGTATCGAGAATATCATTGACCCTTTTCTCATCCTGCTGCTTCTCCGCTAACGTTCTGCCCTGATCTTTAGACAGCACATCCTGTATTTCTCTGTTACTATAAATGTACATGGTCAACTGTTCGATATCTTTAACGAAATAGTTCAAGCTGTAATTCACTTGAGACAAGCTTTCAAGAATCGTCTTGCTCACTTGCGTTTGTACGACCTGTGACGATTTGTAATAGGAGAAGGTTCCCAGAATAGATAAGGGGATTATAGCCAACGGAAGGAATAGGATAATGAGCTTTTTCTGAAGGCTTGTTCCAAGTAAATAGTTCTGCAATCGATTTCGTATATGGGACAAAACCTCACTCCTTCCGTTTATTTTTAGTATGAATTTTCTTTATCCAATGAATTCTCTTCAATGACAAGAGTACAGGACAATAGTATGAACTTCAACCCCTGTATGATCGTACCTTCTGGGATTACAAGCACGGGCTTTGAATGATGGATTAAAGGGGAGTTAGATGAATAGATTTTGAAGTAAAGATATTACGGTACTAATAAACTAATTCACTATTCAGGAGAGTGTAACTATGGAAACAGGTATGAACACAAGAAAGGGATCGACTTTAACCAAAGGGATCAAATATGGAGCTGGAGGAGTTGCGATACTTCTTTTGATTTTGACTGCGTTTAGTACAGTAGAGAACGGTCATGTTGGATTCAGAAAAACCTTAGGTAGTGTTAACTCAACAGTACTGGAGCCAGGTCCTCATTGGAAGTGGCCGTTCATTTCAAGCATTGTAGAAGTCAATACTCAAGTAGCTAAATCGGAAGCAGACGCAGCAGCGTCTTCAAAAGACTTGCAACCTGTTCATAGTCATGTAGCTGTTAACTATACAATCCCTAAAGGGGTAGCTTTCAAGTTACTTCATGACGTAGGTCTAGACTTCGACGCTAAAGTAATCAATCCTCACGTGCAGGAGATTTTTAAAGAAGTTACAGCTAAGTACAGTGCAGAGGAGTTAATTTCTAAACGTGAACGAGTAGCATTAGAAACAAACGAATTATTAAAAAAAGCTCTAGAGGCTTACAACATCCAAGTAGGGGATATCTCTATTGTTAACTTTACATTCTCTGATGCATTTAATCAGTCTATTGAGCAGAAACAAATTGCGGCACAAAATGCAATGAAAGCTCAGAACGATCTAGATAAAGCAAAGATCGACGCTCAACAAAATGTAGTAAAAGCGGAAGCAGATGCTACAGCGGCGAAAGCTAAAGCGGATGCCGATCTTTATGTTGCACAACAAAAAGCTAAGGGTAACATAGAGCTTGCAAAGTCAATTACTGCTGACTTGGTAGATTATAAATTCCTTGAGTCTTGGAAAGGCGATGTACCTGACGCTTGGGGTAACGGTTCTTTGATTAACATGTTACCGAGCAAAACTCCAGTACAACCTACTGAAACTGCTAAGAAGTAATCTAATGAGTGGAAAGTCATCATAGAAAAAATGAAGAACGGAACGTCCGGAAACTCACAAAACGATTGACCTTTTCTACGAATAGGCTTATACTTCTACACAATATCCATACCTGATCGTGCCTATGATGAGATTCCAACTCGGAGGCGTTTTCGCCAAGAACAACCCTTTGCGCTCAGCAAAGTCAGTCATTCTAAGTTAACCGGCACCGCCCGTTACCGCGGAACCAAGTGGAGAAGCATTCACCAGAATGTTTCTTAAATTGGGTGGCACCGCGAGCAAACGCTCCTCGTCCCAATATGGATGAGGGCGTTTTTTGTGTTTTTTTCGGGGCCCCCGCAAAGTAAAAGGAATATGCTTCGAAGGGTACACATCACTTTGTGGGGTAATTGTGTTCGTTTTACCACATTCATACGGGAGGTAATTAGAAATGACAAAAAGACTTTACAATTTCAACCCAGGACCCGCTGCACTGCCTTTGGAGGTACTTGAAGAAGCACAAGAGCAATTTGTGGACTATCAAGGGACAGGTATTTCACTGCTTGAAATGTCTCATCGGAGCCGTACGGTTGAGGATCTGAATCAAGAAACCCAGCAGCTTCTTCTAAAATTGCTCGACCTTCCTAGCGGGTATGAGGTGCTTTTTATGGGCGGAGGGGCAAGTACACAGTTCGCTCTGCTTCCGCTAAACTTTGTAGACACGAATCAGACGGCCAACTATGTATTGACGGGGAGCTTTTCGGAAAAAGCTTTTAAAGAAGCTTCTTATGTCGGCCGCACACATATCGCTGCAAGCTCCAAAGACCAGCAATGGCGCTGTATCCCTGAGTTATCGGCAGACCAACTAGCACCTGATTCAGCATACATTCACATCACCATGAACAACACGATTGAAGGTTCCCGTTACAATGCAATTCCGGAAGTAGGCAGCACGCCTCTTATAGCTGATGTGACGAGTGAGATACTGAGTAGAAAGCTTGATCTGCAAAAGTTTTCCATGATCTATGCTGGCGCTCAGAAAAATCTCGGACCCGCAGGCGTTACAGTTGCCATCATCCGCGAAGATTGGCTGGAGAAAGCGTCCAAGAAGATCCCTGAGATCATGCGCTATGAAACATTTGCCAAAAACAAGTCACTGTTCAATACGCCACCTGTTCATGCCATTTACATGATGAATTTAGTACTTAAATGGGTAGTGAACAAGGGCGGCGTAGAGCAATTAGAACAGCTTAATCGCATAAAGTCTGGCCTAATTTATGATGTTATTGATCATAGCGGCGGATTCTACAACGGAATCATTGAAGTTAACGATCGCTCGCATATGAATATCACTTGGCGCATGGCCAATGAAGGAATCGAACGTCGGTTTATCGAAGAATCAGAGGCTAACGGCTTTGAAGGTTTGGCTGGTCATCGAAGTGTAGGGGGTCTGCGCGCTTCGGCATACAATGCTGTTCCATTTGAAGCCTGTCAGGCTTTGGCTGATTTCATGGTAGATTTTGCGCGAAGAAATGGTTAGATCATTAAGAAATGAGGAAGTTCAGTGGAAAACGCACTCGCTAAGAAGCTACGTTTAGGAAGTTGTAAACGAGCACTCATCATGAACGCGCCGGAGGGGTATCTCAACATGCTGAATCCCCTCCCTGAGGGTGTTTTGTTGACGGATCAAAAAGAAGGCACTGAGGCTTATGACTTTGTCCAGGTATTCGTCCACACGCTTGCTGAAGTCCAGCAGCTGGCTCCCAAAGCCATTGAGGCCGTAACACCTGAGGGCATGTTATGGATTAACTATCCCAAAGGAACCTCTAAAATAAAAACGGACATTAATCGCGACTCTGGCTGGCAGACGGTCACCGATTTGCAGTATGAAGGCGTGAGTCTGGTGTCCATTGATGAGACGTGGTCAGCTATGCGTTTTCGCCCTATCGGCCTCGTCAAGTCGCCGCGCAGCGAACGATTAACTAACCTGGCAAATGTTAAAGCAGAATCAGCTTCCGGTGAGAAAGTGGTTATTGTACCGGATGATCTTGCAGGAGCTTTTCGCGAGAATCCTAATGCAGCTGATTTCTTTTCAACGCTTTCCTACAGCAACCGCAAGGAATACGTGCAGTGGATTACAGAAGCCAAACGTGAGGAAACACGCAGTGCTCGAATCGTCAAGACGATAGAGAAGCTGCTGCAGGGTATCAAAAATCCAAGATTCAAAGAATAAAAACAAAAGAGTCCCGTAGAGCGGCTAATGCCAATCTCTCGGGACTTTTTATCTAAAGGTAAGGGAAAATAAAGGAATAAAACTAGTTATTTACCAAGTTGGTGAATCGGGTGACCAAGCGCACCTTCCGCGGCATCCATGATCATTTCTGTCAATGTTGGATGTGCATGAATCGTAAGTGCGATGTCTTCCAAATTAGCGCCCATCTCAACCGCAAGAGCAAGCTCTCCGATTAAGTTCGATGCTTCTGGGCCAACGATTTGACCACCAAGCAGTTGGCCTGTTTCTTTGTCGCCGACAAGCTTCACGAAGCCTTGACCTGCGTTCAAAGAGTTAGCGCGACCATTAGCGGCATAAGGGAATTTACCAATTGTTACATTGATGCCTTGTGCTTTGGCTTCTGTTTCACTTAGACCTACGCCAGCAATTTCCGGATCCGAGAATACAACAGCAGGCATTGCTTTGTAATCTACGATGCTGGAGTGACCCGCGATCGCTTCAGCAGCCACTTTAGCTTCATAGGAAGCTTTGTGTGCCAATGAAAGACCAGGTACAACATCACCAATCGCGAAAATATGGGGAATGCTCGTTCTACCTTGGTTATCGACTTCGATCAAACCGCGATCTGTCAGTTTCAAGTTAATGAGATCAAGACCAAGCTCGCCATCTGTATTCGGACGACGACCAACGGTTACTAATACGTAATCCGCTGTTACTTGTTTCTCTTCCCCTTTTACTGTGAACGTAACAGTTACGTCATTTTCTGTCTTCGTGCAGGATTGTGCCAGTGCTTCGGTATGAACCTCTACGCCGACTTTCTCCAGATTGCGCGCTACAAGCTTCGTCAATTCTTTCTCGAAGCCTGGAAGCACATGATCGGAGCCTTCAAGCACGGTTACTTTTGTACCGAACTTCGCATACGTTTGACCCAGCTCGATTCCGATGTAGCCGCCGCCGATAACGATCATGCTTTTCGGAATTTCAGGCAAGTTCAACGCTTCCGTGGAAGAAATGATTCTTCCGCCGTAAGGGAATGCTTTCAGCTCGATCGGACGGGAACCCGTCGCAATAATGCAATGCTTGAAGCGGTAGCGAGGAGCTTCTGCATCATTGAACACACGTGCTTCATGCTCATTGATGAACATCACTTCGCCTTGGAACGTTTGAATCTTGTTGCCTTTGAGCAGCGCGCTAACGCCACCTGTTTGTTTAGAAACAATGCTATTTTTCCATGCTTGTACCTTCGCAAAGTCCACTTTCACGTTCTCAACTGAGATACCCATGCTGTCAGCGTGCTGTGCATGTTCATACGTGTGAGCGGCAGAGATCAAAGCTTTGGAAGGGATACAGCCGCGGTTCAAGCACACGCCGCCCCATTCCGCTTTATCTGCAATCAGAACGCTTTGCCCAAGCTGAGCAGCACGGATGGCAGCTACGTAACCGCCGGGACCTGCACCAATGACCAACAAATCAATATCTAAAGAAGCATCTCCTACTACCATGCTGTTACACCTCCAAGACGAGAAGCTCTGGATCAGCCAGAAGCTGTTTGATGTAGTTCAGGAAGCTTTGTGCTGTCGCCCCATCCACGATACGGTGGTCGAAGCTCAGGGAAAGCGCCATTACGTGTGCTGCAACGATTTGCCCGTTTTTCACAACTGGTTTCTCTGTGATACGGCCTGCACCTAGGATTGCAACTTCAGGGAAGTTGATAACCGGTGTGAAGAACATACCGCCTACGGAACCGATGTTCGTAATGGAGATCGTGCCGCCTTTCATTTCGTTTGGAGCTAATTTGCCGTCGCGACCACGAACAGCAAGATCTTTAATTGAAGAAGCGATCGACCAAATATTTTTGCGGTCTGCATCATGGATAACTGGAACGAGCAAGCCGTTGTCTGTATCTGTTGCAATCCCGATGTTGTAGTACTTTTTGTAGACGATTTCTTGCTTCTCTTCGTCGATCATTGCGTTGAGCGCTGGGAATTGGCGACAAGCCGCAACCAATGCTTTCACGATGAAAGGCAGGTAAGTCAACTTAACGCCTTTTTTCTCGGCGAGTGGCTTCGTGCGCTCACGCAGTGCGACAAGTGCCGATACGTCGATTTCGTCCATCAATGTCACGTGCGGAGCCGTGTACACGGATTTAACCATAGCGTTCGCGATAATTTTCCGGATTCCTTTGAACGGAACCCGCTCTTCAACGCGATCGCCTACGACAACCTGCTGCGCTGCCGCCGCAGGTGCCGTTTCACCAGCTGCTGCAACTGCAGCTGGTTCTGCTGCTTCCGGAGCCGCGGCCGTGCCCGCTCCGTTAAAGCCAAGCACGTCCTCGCGTGTTACGCGGCCGTGCTTACCTGTAGGCGTCACCTCTGCGAGTGTGATGCCTTGCTCTCTTGCCAGCTTGCGTACGCTAGGCGTCGCAAGCACTTCGCGGCCTGCGCCAGCGCTTGGCGCGGCTGCTGGAGCAGCTGCTGCAGGAGCTGTTGTAGGTGCCGGTGCTGCCGCCACAGGGGCAGCAGCTGGAGCTGGAGCCGCTGCAGGCGCAGCGTGGCTGTCGGTCTTGTGATGCATGGATTCAGCAGGCAGTTCGCCTGTCACTTCAATCGTCATAACGAGCTCGCCAATATTACAAACTTGTCCTTCTTTAACGGCAACAGCAACAACTTTACCTTCAACTGGACAAGGAACTTCAACGACTGCTTTATCGTTCTGTACTTCCATAAGAATCGTTTCGTCTGTTACGGTGTCACCCGCTTTAACCAACAGCTTTACGATCTCGCCTTCATGAATGCCTTCACCAAGCTCTGGGAACTTGTATTCAAACAAAGCCACGTGCACAACCTCCTATTACCTTCGACTGTGATTAGAATTCGAGTACTTGATTAATGCCTGCAATGACACTTGCTGGACTAGGCAACCAAGCGTCTTCGATTTGTGCGAACGGATAGATTGTATCTGGAGGAGCAATACGCAAAACAGGAGCTTCCAGATGCAGAATCGCCTTTTCATTAATCTGTGCAATTACTTCTGCGGCTACCCCGGATGTTTTTTGCGCTTCTTGTACGATAATCGCACGGTTTGTTTTCTTAATAGAAGTTACAATGGTTTCGATATCAAGCGGAATTAGGGTACGAAGATCGATAACTTCAACTTTCACACCTTGTGTTTTCTCAATCTCTTCAGCTGCTTTCACAGATGTGTGAACCATAGCCCCGTAAGTAATAATCGTAACATCGGAGCCTTCGCGAACAACATTCGCTTTACCAAGCTCAATGGTGTATTCGCCTTCCGGTACTTCAGCACGGAATGCGCGATATAAATTCAAATGCTCCATGAAGAAGACAGGGTCATTATCGCGAATCGCGGAAATGAGCAGTCCCTTCGCATCATAAGGGTTGGAAGGTACAACAACTTTAATACCTGGTGTTTGAACAAGTAAGCCTTCAAGTGCATCCGTGTGCAGCTCAGCCGCTTTTACACCGCCACCAAATGGTGTACGGAATACGATTGGTGAGTTGTAACGTCCGCCGGAACGGTAACGCATACGAGCTGCTTGCACGCAAATTTGGTCAAGCGCTTCATAAATAAAGCCTACGAATTGAATTTCAGCAATCGGACGGAAGCCTTGAATACCAAGACCAACAGCGAGTCCGCCAATAGCAGATTCAGCAAGAGGCGTATCGAATACGCGATCTTCACCGAATTCTTTTTGTAAACCTTCCGTAGCACGGAATACGCCACCAACATGGCCAACGTCTTCGCCGAACAAAATTACATTAGGATCTCTTTCCAGTTCAACGCGCATTGCGTCTTTTATCGCTTGAATCATCGTCATTTGTGCCATGACTTCTCCGTGCCTCCTAATTGTTTTCGTGAGAAAACTTGCTTCGTAAGCTTAAGCTGAGTTTTTCGCCAGAAAAACTGGCATCGTAAGCCTAATTTATTTAAACGCTTGCTTCTGTTCTTCGAGATGTGCCGGTGTTACTTCGAACATGGAGTCAATTAGGCCTGGAACAGTCATTTTCTCTGTTTCTTCCGCTTTTTTGATATGTTCAGCAACCGTTGCTTTCGCTTCTTCTTTCACTCCAGCTTCTTCTTCTTCGCTCCAGAGACCTTTTTTAGTCAAGAACAGACGCATACGCGTAAGTGGATCCTTAGGCTCCCAGTCGCTCTCTTCATCTTTGGTCCGGTATTTCGTCGTATCATCCGCCAAGGAATGCGGACGGTAACGGTAAGTTAATGCTTCAATCAACGTAGCGCCTTCGCCTCTGCGTCCTCTTTCAGCAGCTTCGGTAACCGCTTGAACAACAGCCAATACGTCCATTCCGTCAACTTGCACGCCTTTGATACCGGCAGCAAGTGCTTTATGCGCAACTGAAAGCGCACCTGTTTGCTTCGAATAAGGAGTCGTAATTGCGTAACCGTTGTTTTGTACAAAATAAATGACAGGCAGCTTGAATGCTCCTGCAAAGTTCATACCTTCGTAGAAATCGCCCTCGGAGCTTCCTCCGTCGCCTGTGTACGTAATCGCTACACGCGGTTGGTTACGTTTCTTGAATGCCATAGCCACACCGGTAGCATGTAAAATTTGAGCTCCGATGATGATTTGCGGCATAAGTACGTGTACATCCTGTGGAATTTGTCCGCCATGCTGATGACCACGGGAATACAAAAATGCTTGATAGAGCGGAAGTCCGTGCCAAACGAGCTGCGGCATATCGCGGTAACCCGGGCAAATGAAATCGTCTTTATTTAGTGCAAATTCACTACCGATCATCGAAGCTTCTTGTCCGGATACCGGGGCATAGAAACCAAGACGTCCTTGGCGTCCGAGATTAACTGCTCTTTCGTCCCATACACGTGTGAATACCATTCTTCTCATTAATTCTTTTAATTGGTCGTCACTAAGTTTAGGCATTTTGTCGGAATTAACAATTGTGCCGTCTGGAGCTAGAACCTGTAAAGGCTCAACCTTCTCTGTGGTCACTTCATAATTCGCTTGGCTGACAAGTGGCTTACTCATACCATTTCACCTCTTATATGATTTTGATGCCTGCTAGCTTCACTTCTGTTATAGTATTATTATAAACCTGTTTTTGTGAATTGTACACCAGCATCCCTGTGGTATATGACCTTTTTTCACCAGAGTGAATAGTACAGTTCCCGAAAATGTATAATACAGTTAACACAAAATTTACAACTGCTATAATACACATTACCCTCTAAACGACAAGCTTACACTTACTACACTAAATTAGATCTAAAGAGAAAGTTAAAGGAGCACAACCATGTCGGATGACTCTCGCTTTTATAAAAGAACGATTGTGAAAGATGAACTCACCTCTGTCCTTCTCGGAGAAAATCGCTCCCTGCGAATATATCTTCCTCCCGGTTACAACGAACTGCTCTCCTATCCGGTCATTTATTGCCAAGATGGTGAACAATTCTTTAATTTCGGCCGAATTGCGACGACGATCACTCGCTGTATTCTGGATGAAGGCTTGGAGCCCGCCATTGTTGTCGGTGTCGATGTGAATAACATGAACCGCACTTCGGAATATGCGCCTGAGGGTGAACGACATGATGCGTACTGTCGTTTTTTTGCAGAGGAACTCCTCCCTTATGTAGAAAGCCGGTATCCGATTCGATCCGAACGGAACGAACGCATTGTGGCGGGTGATTCCCTTGGGGGGACCGTGTCCTTACATCTCGCCTTAGATTATCCTAGCCTTTTTTGCCGTGTTATATCCTTATCGGGCGCATTTTTCGACATTACCAGAGAACGTATCAAAGCGGAGGACGACTTGTCGTGGCTGGAGCTATATATGTTAATTGGCTTGGATGAGACAGATGTAAAAACGGAACGAGGGACTTTTGATTTCGTAAGAGAAAACCGTCTGACCAAAGCTGAGATGGAAAATAAAAATGTTACCCTTCACTATATCGAGAAGCCAGGGAAACATTTATGGGGATTTTGGCAAGGAGAGTTGGACGCGGCTCTGCATTATTTTCTAGCATGATAACGATGAAAAAAAGCGGTCCACTTTCCGTCTCCTGACGCGAAGTTGGGCCGCATTTATTTATTCTTTAATCGCATAACGCTGCTCCAAAAGCTCCATCATACCCTGTATCTCTTCTTCACTCGGATAGCCGGGGATGTCCCTAGGACTCTGTACCTTCACGCCTTTGGCGGCCATGATTTGTACTAAATTGTCTGTGAAACGTGTTGCACTTAACTCTATTTGTAAGCATTCCGATAAACTCGCCATACTCCCAGGCGCCACTACCGGATAGTCGTTTGGTGATGCTGAGCCCGCCGCGCGCTCGTAAAAGCCTCTGGCCAAAGATGCTTTTGCTTCTCCTAGACCTTCCACGATAATGAACGCTTGTACCGATAAGGCGAGCTGTTGTCTGCGCTGTGCAATGCCGCAAAACTTACGTCCACCGACACTTAAATCGAATTCCCCCGGACAAAACGAACCCATCACTTCACCCTGATCGATACGATTGGTAATAGTGCTCATGACGTCTCTTATCAAGGCTACCATTAAATCGAAATCCTTGCGATGCTCCATATCCCCCGCGTTTTTTGGTAACAACAGGGATACATTCACGACGCCCAAATCGAGAGGCACCGCTGCACCTCCAGAGTTTCTGACAGCCGTATCATAGCCTTGACTTAGCAACCATTCGTTTGCTTCGGCCGCTTTGGGAAGACGACTATCTCTCAGTCCCATCACAAGGGCTCGTGGATGCCTCCATATATGCAGAATCGGTGGTGCTGTTTTACCTATTGCTCGACATAAAAGTTCTTCCAGAGCAAAAGCATATAAGATCGGTTGTGTTGCCGTTTCACCGGATCGATCATGAATGACCATGGAAGAAGGTAGTTCTAAAGTCGTCATTAGCTTAATCTCCTGAGCCTACGATTTGTATCCATGTACAGAATTGTAAGCGATACAAGCCTTTGCTGCAATAAAGAGCATGTTCAGGAAGAGCAACATTTTTCCTGAAAAATGGATATACAGCAAGTTTCCGTCAGAACTTGTCAAAAAACATCAAAATTTTGGGAAGAAATCAAAGGAATTTCAAGTTTTATGTCGAAATAAAAATAAACCCAAATATTTAATTAAGTAGGCGAGATCCTTGAATGTAATTGACGACTTACTCCTCAATATACTTGTGTTAACTCTCCCCATCATGGTATGTCATATTTTATGGCTGGATCGGCCCGGTCCCATTAGCTTCAATCCTGCAAATCGAGTATTTATAGGGCTCATTTGTTCATTGGCAGCCATATTTTGCATGTCTCATCCCTTTTTTACGATAACAGGCAACAACTTTGATCTGCGCACGATTCCTGTACTTGTTGCTTTCCTTTACAGTGGCATACGTTCAGGACTTACTGTCTCCGCAGCTATACTAGCCTATACCTACTACATCGATGGTTCAGATTTTTTATGGATGGTTACCTTGTCCGCTCTGCTCGTACCCTTCATCCTGACTTTCATTGACCTAAGCAATTGGAAGTACCGAACCCCCAAAGTGATGTTTCCCAGTCTTCTTGCCTTTATTAGCGCTCTAGCTACTTTCTGCATGACGATGCTATATCGCATCGATTCGAATGTCTCCGTAGATAGGAGCTTTCTGCTTTACGGCTTAATGTGCTGTATTGTTCACATGCTGACGATGTGGTTGATAACCTATTTAATTGTTCGTATCCGAGAAAATATAGCGATGCGCCAAGAAGTCCAGCGTTCCGAAAAGATGAATGTATTAAGCGAATTAGCTGCTTCGGTCGCCCATGAAATTCGCAACCCGATGACAGTTGCCCGCGGCTTTATGCAAATACTCAGCCAGTCCGAAGTCACGGAAGAGAAAAAACGTATTTATACGACCATGGTTATTGAAGAAATCGACCGAGCACAAAGCATTATTACGGATTACTTATCCTTCGCTAAACCGCAAGCCGAGAAGCTTGAAGAGGTGGATGTTTCCACGTTATCTCTCAAATTAAGCAATTTCATAAATCCTTACGCGTCAATGCGCGGTGTAGAAATTCATATCGACATGGAGTCTTCTCTTCTAATTAAAGCCAACAGCGAAAAAATGATTCAATGCCTAGTTAATTTAACGAAAAACGGCATCGAGGCTATGCCTAGCGGAGGCACTCTGTTAATAACAGGCTTCAAGAAAAGCGCTAAAGTTATTTTACAAATTAAAGATAACGGTATTGGCATGACTCCTGAGCAGGTGAACCGTCTTGGAACACCCTTTTACTCAACGAAAAATAAAGGCACCGGTCTTGGCATGATGGTTTCCTATAAAATCATCAAAACATTTGGCGGACTCATAGAAGTAACAAGCCAGCCAGACCAGGGAACCTGCTTCACGATTTCTTTACCTACCGTTTGAGTCACTTGCTAAAATATCCATAATCCCTTTAAACAAGGGGATGGCCTTATTGCTCTCAGTAGGATCCATGTTCTTAATGACAACAGAAACGGCATATTTCGGTGAATCAACAGGACCATAACCAATAAACCACTGATTCACCTTTTCTTGCTTAACAGTCTCAATTTGTGCCGTACCAGATTTTCCAGCCAGCTTCCACTTGGCATCCTTTAAGCCTTGTCCCGTTCCATCGGTTACCACTTCTCTCATCCAGTTTATTAATGTATGACTGGTCGCTGCAGAAACCCGCCCCGCCTCAGAATCTAATAATTGAACAGGAAATTTCTCCATCACACGATCCGTCTGATACCGAATTTCTTGAACAACTCTTGGTGAATAACCCTTTCCACCATGCAGCAAGGTAACAATCATATTAGACGCCTGCAAAGGGGTCATCCTGACATCTCTTTGACCAATCGCCGTTTGCATAAGCACTCCCTCATCATTATGCGGAGTATGGGCCCCAAATAGCTGTCCGTTCTCTTCTGTATCCAATTGACGGAGCATTTGCTCACTGTCTGTCTTCCCTGTCCAGCCCACTTCATCCAATACACCAAGCTTATGTGCATAGCTTTCCAACTCAGCAGGCGTCAGTCGCTGCATCACTCTGGCAAACACAATATTACAGGATTGCGCAAAGCCCTGCTCTAAAGTTAAAGGCCCGTGTCCATCTCTTCTCCAGCACGTAAAGCCATATTTCCCGAGGGCACCTTCACAATTGAAAGTTTCTTTGGGATCAACGACCCCTTTATCCAATGCAGCTGCGGCTACGATTGTTTTGAAAATCGAGCCAGGCGCCGTCGCCTTGAGTGCATAATTACTCCAGTTATTGCTAGCCAGATCGACTTCTGTCTGATCAAAATTGGGTCTGCTCGCCATCGCGACGATATCCCCTTGTGCCACTTCCTGAACAACAGCAGCACCTTCACGAATATTTAGCTTATCCATAAGGACTTCAATTCGCTGCTGCACGCTTAAATCCAGTGTCGTCACTAGTTTGACGGGATAGAAGGTATTGTCCGGTGCAATCATTCGGGCATCTAGGCCAGCTAACGGTCTTTTTCCTGCGTCTGTAAAATAAGAGATTGACGTCTCACCAATGCCTCGAAGCCACAGATCGAACGTTTTCTCCAGTCCAGCACCTCCGATTTTCGAGGTTAGCGCAACCTTGCCTTTCTCCAGATCAGCACCGTAGATACTCATCACTCTATCCGGATTTTGCCCAATAAACCCGATCAATTGACGCGCTATCATACCTGACGGATAACGGTCCTCCATCTTCACGACTTTCAAATAGGGTAAGCCGAGGGCATTAATTTGCTCCTCCTGCTGATCGCTTAGCACAACAGGTTTCCCTCCCTCAGCAGTGCGCCACACTTGCGGCTCTTTCAAATCACGAGAGAATGCAAGCCAATGATCTGTATTCGTCCGCAAAATCCGGGCCAATTGATTCACTTGCTGCGGCTCACCTTGGAAATCGCTATTTATAGGAAATGCCACAAGGGCTTTAATCATTTTTCCCGTCATGGGCTTTAGATCACGATCTAAGATTTCCCCACGCCCACTTTCTAGCACAAGGGCACGTTGCCTCTGCACGACAGAGTTTTTGACCAAATTAACCCCTCTTGAAGAGTAGCTTTCCGTTGTCGCAATTTGTATCCAAAAAAGCTTCCCAACGATCCCTATAAACAAGAGTAAGATCGTGAGGAGAACAAGAAAGATTCGACGTTTTTCTAAAGACGATAATTGTTTAATCCTCATGTTACTAAACTCCTTTTAACTAACAATAACTGCTGTTGCTTTCAGTATCGTCATTCCTGATCTTGGTCAAACTATCCGATCCACGTTAAAGCTCAATAAAACAAAAAAATCCACCCTCCTAAATGGAGAGTGGACTACGTATTCTATGATACTTATACTTCGAATTTGGATAAAGTGTCGTTAAGCGATTTGGACAGCTGATCCAGCTTGTCCGATAGTTTAACTAAACCGTCGCTGATGCTAAGCTGTTCTGAGCTCAACGAAGCAACTTCCTCCGATGTAGCTAGTGATTCCTCAGCTACTGCGCTGACATTCGTCATTGCATCGGAAAGTACAACTTGTGATTGCTCCAGTGTGGAGATCGAATCACTTACCGTACTTAGCTGTGTAATGAATCCACCCATGTGATTCGTTACTTGTTTGAAGATGGTGTCGGCTTCTTTAACAGCTAATATTTGTTCTTGGAAAATTGGTGTTGCCGTTGAAAGAACTTTCACCGTCTCATCGATTTCTTTCGTGATGGTTTCTGTAATTTGACCTACGACATCAATGGATTGTCTGGATTGATCCGCTAGTTTACGAATCTCATCTGCAACTACCATGAAACCCTTACCAGCTGCACCAGCACGTGCGGCCTCAATTGTCGCATTCAAAGACAAAATATTCGTTTGCTTCGTCATATTATTAAGAACATCCAGGATTTTACGAATAGAACGGGTACTGTCTTTCAAATTATCGACTTTATCAACCATCGAGCGGATCATTTCTTCTGTCAGGTTCGTTTTCGAAATAAGTTCAGTCATATACTTCGTACCTTGCTCACTGGAGCTTTGAACATCCGCAGCAGCCGTTCCCATCTCGAGGTTGGCTTCGATGACCTGCTTCATTTGCTCGCCAATATGATAAGTCAACTCATTGCCTCTCTCAGACTCCGTCGCCAATCCTCCGGCTCCATTGGAAATCTCATCCGTCGCCACAGCAATTTCTCTTGCAGCTGTAGCCGTTACCTTCGAGGAATTCGTTAACTCTTGTGCAGTTTCGAAAACAGCTTGAGCAGAAGTGCTTGTTTGTTGAACCAAGGTTGTAATCTGCTGCATCATCACATCAAAGCTTGCACCTAGCTGTCCAATTTCATCTTGTGTTTTGTAGTTCGCACGCACCGTAAGTTTCCCTTTAGCACCTTGCTGCATCAAGTTACGTAGATTAATCAGAGGACGTCCGATCATTCTAGCTACGAATAGACCGATTAGCACGGCAGCAATAGCCGCGAACAAGGCGATTAGAAGCGTATAGTTGAAGATTTTCTTAGCATCCTTCACAAGGGCGCTCACAGGAATATCACCAACGAGATTCCAACCGGATACGGACGATTTATAATAGGCAACCAAGTGATCATCTTTCGTAATAAAAGAACCGTGTTCTTCTTCTAATTGTTCTTTCGTCAATTTGACAGCAGAATCTTTTTCTAATTCCGAGATTTCTTTATTAGCTATGTATTTGTTCTCTGTATTCGTAATGACAACCTTACTATCATCACCTAATGACATCCCAGTAATCTCTTTAGTCAATAGATCTGTACTAAGCTCGATTAGAAGAATGGCTGATGTGGAATTCGTAAGCGTATTCCTCATTACACGACCAATGGCAAATGTATTCGTCGAACTGCTGGAATATCCTTTGACTTTACTATCTAACCAAGTCACTTTTCCACCGTTCTCAACAATCTTCTTAAACCAATCATTCGTGCTTGAATTGTCGCTAAATGCCGTTCCTCCAGAACCTGTAATAACAATCAGTTTCCCATCAGGTCTGTAAAGATGAAGCGTTTTAATTGCTTTGTTCGAGAAAGTCACCACATTCAATTTTTCTGTCAATTGACGAGTAACGTCAAGAGCTTCGTAAGAGGATGGGTCTAAGGTAGGAATTGACGTAAGCAAATCCTGCAGGTCCTTGTTAAGCATAATTTGTAGAGATACTTCATCAAACGTTTGATAAAGGAAATCTAGCTTTTGCCCCGCTTGTGTTACAGTTTGAAGACTGGATGCAGACACTTTGTTCTTAATCACATTTTTCGATACCGAGTAAGAAATCATACCCACAGTGAGGACGAAAAAAAGAATGCTTACAAAAAACATTAAAAACAGCTTCATACCTACGGATTTCACAGGGTTCTCTACCTTGACTTGCTTCATTTCTTTAAAAGCAATCGAGCCCATTTGCTTAGATTTCTTGCTTGCCACGCCTACAATACGACCCCATGGAACATTACGAATTGCTTGAACTACTTTGTCTAAAATACGTTGAAGTTTCTCTTTCATTTTGTCACCACCATTAGTTTCTACTTCCAGTCTATACCTTACTTTTGAACTAGAATGTAAAGGGTTCACTTTACGTTTTTTAATAATTTCGACATACTTTACCATTATCCTTCAAAATCCGATCTAAAATAAAATAAAAAAAGAAACTTTATCCAATATACTCGAGTTTGGATAAAGTTTCCATGGTATTATTTTCCCGTTTTTTTGCGCATCATATCCCATTTTTTTACAGGTTTATCCGTTTGTAATTTGATCAATTGAAGTGGATGTCTAGCTGCATCTAGTTCTTGACCATCTTCATTTCGTATGACGCCAACCTTTTGCTTAAAATGCGTACCATCCGGCCCGAAAAATTCAATTTCTTGGCCAGGCTTGAAATGATTTCTTTGCTGTATGAGCGCCGTACCCGATTCAGCATCATATCCCATAACCAGACCAACAAAATCAAATCCAACGACTTTATCTTCTGGCTCAAAAATATGATCCTCATGTCCAGGCGCTTCATAGAAGAAACCGGTGTTCAAAGGTCGGTTTGCCGCTTTATATATTTCATCCTGCCACACAGGGTTGACCTCAAAATGCTCTGGATCGGCAAAGTAGGAATCAATGGCTTGGCGGTAAGCATTAACAACCGTAGCCACATAATGAATGCTCTTCATCCTGCCCTCAATCTTGAAGCTGTCTACGCCAGATTCGATCATTTCCGCAATATGATCAATCATGCTAAGATCCTTCGAACCCATCGTGAAAGCATCATCTTCCTCGCCAAACATCGGCAAATCTGTGGCCAAAGGAGCAGAAAGAGGTTGATCCTTGGCAAATAAATCGTACTTCCAACGGCATGATTGCGAGCAGCCGCCACGATTGGAATCTCGATCAGTAAAATGATTAGAAAGCACGCAACGGCCCGAGTACGAGCTGCACATAGCCCCATGTATGAAGGCTTCAATCTCAACATCGACATGATCTTTAATCGCATCGATTTCTTCCATGCTGACTTCGCGGGCTAGAACAACTCGTTCAATACCCTGGTCTTTCCAAAACTTCACAGTTTGCCAATTCATAACGGATTGCTGAGTGCTCACATGAACTTCCAACTTAGGAGCTACTCTTCTGCATGTCTCCATAATAATTGGATCAGCTGCAATAATAGCAGAAATCCCAACCTCTTGAAGTCCTCTCAAATAATCATCAAGGCCTTCTATATCCTCATTATGAGCGTAAATATTCGTTGCTACGAATACTTTTGCCCCATATTGATTAGCAAACTCTACGGCTTCGCGCATTTCCTCCAGCGAAAAGTTATCCGCGTTGGAACGGAGACCATACTTCTGGCCACCGATGTAAACCGCATCCGCTCCGTAATGGATCGCAAATTTCAGCTTCTCTAAACTGCCTGCCGGAGCCAGTAATTCCGGCTTGTTAAGCCTAACACGCTTTCCTCTAGCTCGGGCTTCTATGGCTGTTGTCACCACGAAAACGCACCTTCTTTCATCTATCAATATACCTGTTCTTTGTAGAAAAAACCGTATGACAATTCACGTTCAGGATCTTGCAGCTTAACTATCGCATCCAACCATTCCTGTTGAAAGATATATCCTTCAGGATCAGCAGCATAAGCATCGATTACAGCCCGATAGCTTCTCACAACCGTTTCGTTATACAAAGAAGATTTCAAAAGACCTTCGATTTTCAAACTATCTATTTGACCGTCCATAAGCTCAGGTAAATTTTCCAACATACATATATCTTCGGAACTCATAATGTGCGTGCCATTACTATCTTCGTACACAGGGTAACGCTGATCACGACGTTCATGCTCAATGAGGAAAAGCCCTCGCTCAATGGAACGATCCTGGTCAGTTGCATCATTCCCTTGGTGCTCGATATAATTCTTCACTAGCTCTCGCTTAGAGTGATAAATGTTAGTGATGCCATGTACCTGTACTTCAACAGCCAACTCGGCATGCTCTTTAAAAGCCAAAACCTGCTCCATATTCAGTTCTCTAGCCAGGACCACACAGGTAGCTCCTTGTTTAGCCCAATAGTTCGCAGTCGCATAATTGGTTGATGTCATCTCTGCATTCCAGTGCAGCGCTAGCGGCTTAGGTAAACTACGTGCATTCATAAGTACCGCTGGATCACCGAAAATGATTGCATCCACACCGTATTCCTGTAATTTGGCTAAATAATCATACAGCCCCTCAAGGGCATTATTGTCAAAAATATTGTTTACAGCAACATATACCTTAGCCTTCTGTTCATGTGCCCAAGACACAGCTTCCTGCATCTCATCCAGTTTCACTTCTCCCGGCAGACGCATGCCGTAGCGCGCTTCGCCAATAATAACCGCATCTGCGCCTACTTCGATCAATCTTTTCAGTTCTGCCACAGTGCTGCAGCTTACTACTAATTCTGGTTTTTTCAATTGCTTACCCTACCTTCTGTCAGCTTCCTATCATAAGTTCGTACTACTAATTCGCGGCCTTCTTGCTTTCTGCAATATTCTTCTTATGCTCTTCAAAAGTTTCTGCGAACAAATGCCCTTTGGTCCCATCTTTCTTTGTTACATAGAATAAATACTTCGTCTCTTCCGGATAAATAGCTGCCTTCATCGAGGCAAGGCTCGGACTCGCGATTGGCCCCGGAGGTAAACCTGTGTTTAAATACGTATTATAAGGACTTTGTATTTGAAGATCCTTCTCCAGTAACCTCTCTTTGGACTTATCAAATAAATATTGCACGGTTGCATCAATTTGCAGGGGCATATTCTTCTTCAACCTGTTCTGGATAACGCCAGATACAAGTGCACGCTCTTCATTTACAACCACTTCACGTTCAATTAAAGAGGCAATAGTCAACATCTGGTGTACGTTAAGTCCGCGCTCCTTGAGCTTGTCCTTCCAGTCTGGTGGAAGTGTCGCCAGCTTCTTATCCAGCTGCTGCAGTGTTCGCTCAATGAAATCTTGTTCCGTGGAGTCTTTCTTAAACTCATACGTTTCTGGGAACAGATACCCTTCGAGACGGTGTTTGATGCTTTTATTATCAGGAATCGTTGCGATTGTTTCTCCCTTGAGCCCAGCAGGCGCATCCGCCATCTGTAGAAAAACTTCCTTTTTCCAAGGAGTCTGCTCACTTAATTTGGCTGCAATTTGATCAATGGTATAGCCCTCAGGGATCGTAATACGGATGACTTCTTCCTTCACGGTCTCCCCTTTATTAAGCTTATTAATCATTTCTTCGAAGGTCATGCCCGGTTTCATACTGTACTCGCCTGCTTGAAGTCTGGAGCCCAGTTTCTTCACCTTTAAATAATACGTAAAAATCGTAGAATTTTTAATAAGTCCCTTCGTTTCAAGCTCCTTGGCGATTTGCAAAGATCCGGCACCTTGTGGGATTGAAATCCTTACTTCTTGCTCTGAAGCAGCTACAGGCTGGAGAGCACTCGCGATATACAATCCGATGCCGCCTGCAGTTCCAATGATAATGAGCAGCAATAGTCCAAAGACAAGAAGGAAGACCTTAAGCTTACTTCTTCTAGGCTTATTCTGTTCATTCTCCTGTTCAAGCATGTTGTTCACAATAATCCTCCTAAAAGTTTTCGTAAGAAAACTAACTTCGTAAGCATTCATATACCCCAAAGCAAACAAAAACGAGCGGATGCGCTCCGCTCGGTTGTATGCTTCTTACAATTCATCCTGTTCTGGAAAGACCATCTCGTCGTAGAGCTCTGAAACGGTTTCCCATTCCTCGTCATCCTCGATGGTTTCCAATTCATACTGTCCGTCGCTATCTGTCGTTACTCGGAAAACAGCAACCTCGTCTTCCTTCTTGAGTTCATCGGATTGCAGAACAGCATACGTATAATTTCCATAAACGAATTCTTTAAGAAGATGATACACCGTTGATTCATTTTGCTCATCAAACAAAATAATATCATCCCCGTAAGTTTTGCGCAATACGTCAGAAGGCGTCGTACTCATGCTTCTTCTTCCTCATCGAATTCTGCCATTAAGGTATTGAATGTTTCTTCAACAATATTCCATTCTTCTTCATCCTCGATGGTAAACAGCTTCAAATCCTCGCCGTCATCATCCTCTTCATAGCGAAATGCGTACACTTCATCGGATTCTTCATCTCCGCCGTCTGTAGGCACTACCATCATATACTTCTTGTCAGAACCGTCCACTTCGAATTTCATGATAACCTCGAACTCTTCTTCGTTGCCTTCATCGTCCGGGATGTAAATGATTTCTGGTTGTTCTTCATTCAATTCTTCTTTGGACATGTTCGTTCACCTCTTCATATTGGCATCCATGTACCCTTGCAGAATGAGCTGTGCGGCCATTTTATCAATAACCAGCTTGCGTTTCTTCCGACTCACATCAGCTTCTAGAAGTGTGCGTGTCGCAGCTACGGTCGTTAACCGCTCATCCCACAAGTGTACAGGTACACTTAGTTTTTGCTCTAATTCTTGCGAAAATGCGATAGCAAGCTCGCCGCGTGGCCCTATAGTATTGTTCATATTTTTGGGCAAGCCTACCACTATTTGAGTAACACCGTACTGTTTGACAATGGCCTCCAGCCGAGCGATGTCTTCCCCAGGCTTACGACGATGTATGACTTCAAGCCCTTGAGCCGTCCAACCAAGCTCGTCGCTCATCGCTACACCTATCGTCTTGTCCCCATAATCCAAGCCTATCCATCTCATGCCGGTTCACTTTTCCTTCTATTTGTGTTGACCCAGATAAGCACGAACTAACTCTTCAATGAGTTCGTCCCGTTCCCGTTTACGAATGAGGCTCCGAGCATTGTTATGCCGTGGAATATAGGCAGGATCTCCGGAAAGCAAGTACCCGACAATCTGGTTGATCGGATTATACCCTTTTTCCTGAAGAGCATCGTACACCGCTAATAGCACGTCTTTAGGCGATGTCTCAATTTCTTCTGCCTTTACGTTAAACTTCATCGTTTTATCCATGGAACTCATCAGGAGCACCTCGCTTTCCTTTTGATACCTTGAAAAATATTTGAAAATTAAACCATGTATACTGGATATATTCTCTATGGGTTTAAAAATTCCTGTCCCACAGAAAAATAATTATGCAAATTTGGAAAGAAGTCCTTCAACTCCGGACAAAGCAGCTTGCAATTTGGATGCATCCTTACCGCCTGCTTGTGCCATATCCGGGCGACCGCCTCCGCTACCGCCAACAGCCTGAGCCACTTCTTTAATGATTTTGCCAGCGTGGAAGCCTTTAGCCACAAGATCTGGCGTGACAGCAGCTACCAAATTGACTTTATCATCTGCAACTGCGCCGAGTACGATAACAGCGGAACCTAGCTTCGTCTTCATCTCATCCACAATATTACGAAGTGAATCCATATCCGCCGCATTGACTTGTGCAGCCAACACCGAAACCCCCGCTATTTGCTTCACTTGGTCTGTAAGTGAACCCGCTTCGATTCGCCCAAGTTTGCTGCGCAGCGACTCGTTTTCACGCGTCAATTCCTTCACTTGCTGAAGCGTAGCTTCCACACGTTTAGGTACATCTTGAACATTTGATTTGAGCAAGCCCGCGGATTCTTTCAGTAATTGCAATTGCTGATCAAGGTATTCATACGCACTGCGGCCAGACACCGCTTCGATCCGACGAACTCCTGAACCGATACCGGACTCACTGATGATTTTGAATAAGCCAATTTGACCCGTATTTTGAACGTGGCAACCGCCGCACAGCTCTAAACTGTAATCGCCAACTTGCACAACACGAACAATATCACCGTACTTCTCGCCGAACAAAGCCATAGCTCCCATTGCTTTCGCGTCAGCGATTGCTTTGAGTGAAATATCTACATTCGTATTGTTCCAAATCTGACGATTCACACGCTGCTCTACATCCTGCAACTCTTCGCTGCTAATGCTTCCGAAATGCGAGAAGTCAAACCGTAAACGGTCAGGTTCAACCAAAGACCCCGCTTGGTTAACATGCGTTCCAAGCACATCCTTAAGCGCTTTGTGCAGCAAATGTGTAGCTGTATGGTTCTTAATGATGTCCCCACGTTCAGCGGCAGCAACAATTGCTTCTACCGAATCACCTTTACGCAGAACACCCGACACAACAAGAACTTTATGAACGTGTTGGCCATGAGGCGCTTTGATAACATCTTCAACCTTCAATGACACTTGGTTACTTCGAATTATACCATAATCACTGACCTGACCGCCGCTTTCAGCGTAGAAAGGAGTCCGATCCAATACGACCTGACAGGTCTCGCCAACTCCGACAATGTCAACGAGTTCATTCTCATGAACGATCGCCACGATACTAGCAGTAACTACCAATTCATTATAACCAACAAATTCGCTTTTAATCGTCAAATCAGACAGCGGTCCGCCTTGTACCTTCATTCCGCCTTCTTTATGACTAGCCGCTCTAGCACGGTCACGCTGTTCCTTCATGGAAGTATCAAACCCTGTACGGTCAACCGTTAAGCCCTTCTCAGAAGCAAAATCTTCGGTCAAATCGAATGGGAAGCCATACGTGTCATACAGCTTGAAAGCATCCGGTCCGCTGATCTGATTTGTACCCGCTTGACGTGTCTTTTCTACCATCTCGGCCAGAATGACCAAACCATCACTTAACGTTTCATGGAAACGCTCCTCTTCGGTTCGAATAACCTTCTCGATAAATTCTCGTTTATCTACAACTTCCGTGTAGTAAACGCCCATTATTTCTCCAACGGTTGGTACGAGTTTATGAAGGAATGGCTTATCCAGTCCAAGCACTTTGCCGTATCGTACAGCGCGGCGCAGCAAACGGCGGATAACATAACCGCGTCCTTCATTAGAAGGCAGCACGCCATCACCAACGGAGAAAGCAACGGTGCGGATATGGTCAGCGATGACTTTGAGTGCAACATCATGCTCTTCGTTCACATGATATTTCACACCTGTAAGCTCACAGGTTTTATCAATAATCGGCTTAAACAAATCCGTGTCAAAGTTTGAGTCCACATCTTGCAGAATCGAAGCAAAACGTTCTAATCCTGCACCGGTATCAATATTTTTGTTAGGGAGCGGTGTATAGCTGCCGTCCTTATTATGGTTGAATTGCGTAAACACGAGGTTCCAAACTTCTAAGAAACGCTCATTTTCCCCACCTGGCCAGCATTCTGGATCAGACAGATCACCGTATTTATCACCGCGATCATAGAAAATCTCTGTACAAGGACCACATGGACCCTCGCCAATATCCCAGAAATTATCTTCTTTGAGCTTATAAATACGCTCTTCGGGTATACCAATTTGTTTGTTCCAAATTTCAAAAGCTTCCTCATCATCTTCATGCACAGTGACAGAAATGCGATTCGGATCAAAGCCGATCCATTGCGGATCAGTCAAAAACTCCCAAGCCCAAGGAATGACTTCTTTTTTAAAGTAGTCTCCGATGGAGAAATTCCCCAGCATCTCAAAGAACGTATGATGTCGACGTGTTTTACCTACATTCTCAATATCATTCGTACGAATACATTTCTGGGCATTCGTAATCCGCGGATTTTCAGGAATTTCGCGTCCATCCAAATACGGCTTTAAAGGAGCAATCCCCGCATTAATCCACAAGAGTGAGGGATCGTTATGTGGGACGAGCGATGAACTTGGCTCTATCTTATGCCCTTTACTTGCAAAGAACTGCAACCACTTGGAACGTATTTCACTTGCTTTCATCTTATTCAAGCCTCCATATTTATCAATTGTTCGAAAAACAAACAAAAAACGCCCCTGTAACATACAGGGACGAATAATCGCGGTACCACCCTGGTTATTGTGTTCGGCTCACCTTTGCTTAAAGCAAGAGGAAACAAACGCAATCTCCTTGTGCGGATCTGTAACGGGTCCAACCGGTGGAGTTCATCCACACTCCGAAACGAGCTTTGGGCCATCCTAGCACCGAAAGGTTCTCACAGCCGCTACTCGCAGTAACACTGCTCTAGCGGAACCTTCTCTCTGACAATGGACTATGGCTTACTAAAGTTTCATCAACGCTTTCAATTCAGATATAGATAAGGCAAATTATAACTATATGCTAGTACCCTGTCAATATTCAAGTGAAGCTTTGGGCTCTACTTCCATTCAATGTAACAAATGTTAATGAAACCAAACCTTTAAGGGAATCGTATGTACAGTACGCTTGTGTCATTTATATGATCTTCGGAGGTGTTTCAATTGGATTTCTCAACCCTCACCCTACTCGGTGTAATCACACCTATCTTTGTATTAATCATCTACATCATGGCCAAAACTCTCATAAAAAAGGAAATTCCCGATAGCCGTTATAATCCTTTTGACTATATTACAGGTCAAACTCGGATAGAATTTCAAGAACAAAAAGAGCAAAAAGAAGAAAAGGACGACCAAGGAGACGACAAAGATAAAAATTTAAAAATCACAGTTGACAATCATTCTCAATGAACGTATACTAAGTTTAATGATAATGATTTTCATTATCGAACAAATGACATATAGCAAGAATTCGTATACTTATTCCGTACCATTCGATGGTTTACGCATGGCCACACCTTTCATATCCTCAACCCTCGTGCAGAACCCCTCTGAACCATGATCCCGCAAGTCATGGCTCAGAGGGGTTCTGTGCGTCCACTCCTAATGAAACCCTCATGTCGTAGGCTTATGAACATAGTAAAGGAAAATATGTTGAATGATAACCTTCATGACGGCAAAGAAAGGTACAGCCAATATTAACCCCACTATACCCGCGACTTCCCCACCTACAAGTAAGGCGAAAATGATAAACAACGGATGCATATGAAGCGTTCTTCCTACCACTTGTGGGGAGATCACGTTGCCTTCGAGAATTTGTACGGCTAAATTAACGAGTGCGACGAATAACAACATTTTCAAAGAGACCGTTGATGCCATAATGATTGCCGGCGCTGCTCCAAAAAAAGGCCCTAAGTAAGGAATAATATTAAACACCGCCACAACGCTAGCGAGCAGCAATGCATATTGCATACCAATAAGCCAATACCCCAAATAGGCCAGAACTCCTATAATCAAGCAAACTAATAATTGACCCCGGATATAATTACCAAGAGCTGTGTCAATATCAATGAGCAGCTTGATTGTTTTCTTACGATGCTCTTTCGGCACAATAGCCAAGGCTGTTTTCTCAATAATTTGAAAATCCTTTAAGATATAGAACGCAACGAACGGTACGATAAAAGCGATGAACAGCATATTGATGGTATTTCCAATCTGATTCATGTAGTTCGAGATGGCCATGGAAATGCTATTTTCCAGCTTCGTAAGTGAATGATTAAATCCATTGCGCACACTGTCTGGCAGCAGTTGATTTTGATTAAAGCCGTCTACAAGCGATTGCGCACGCATAGCCATTTGCGGCATATGCTCATTCAGTTCCGCTATTTGGGACACAAACATCGGTGTCATATTCATGATAATAACGGTCAGAGATGTGAGAAAGACACTATAAATAAGCAGTACAGCAATGGTTCTTGGCACTTTCCGCTGGTTAAGAATATTTACGATCGGGTTTAAAATGTACGAAATAATCACAGCAATAAAAAATGGCGTCAAGATGGCTTTGATAAATGTAAATACGCTAAACATGATTGGCTTTATTTGCAGCAGCATATACAAGCTGGCCAGAACAAGTAGGAGGTAGACCAACCCGACAAACCATTTATTTTTCCAAAAACGTTCCATTCTCTTCACCTCTGTTAATCCTTATAAACATACGCTCATACAGTATATGTACAACCCGTCCAAATTAACCCGTTAAATCATGAGCTAAACAAGAAAAAACGCTACTTCTTAAGCGCCACTGCGCTCAAAAAATAACGTTTCGTAATGTGTATTATTGATTAATTTGCATGTTCGTGGACTTGAGGAATTTCTTCCTCAAAAAATAAATCATCCAGAGAACTCAACGTACCGTCTTCCTCTACTTGATACACGGACATTTTGTCTCCGTTAACACTGAGTTCAATAAAGCAACCCCAGCAGTAGAATTGATGGGAACCGATCTTTCCAATATCTTTGGAATTACAGTTTGGACAACGCATAATGCTCACCCTATTCTTCTTTGGATACGAAGAGTTCTTCTACTTCCTGAGCGCAATGTACAGGCACTATGATGGCATCTTCCCCTTTGGTTGCCGCCACCGGCATGGGAAGCCATCTTCGCCCTTCCTTTAAATCAGAAATAAACCCTTCGGACAATTCATAACCTACTATTTGTTTACCCCAATTCTGGTTTAAATAAACATCTTCTACCACGCCTAATTTGTGCCCTCCCACCGTAATGATGGGAAGACCTTTAATTTTGCGGCTTCCTTCAAGAAAAGCATGACACTCTTCCACATGCTCAAACTCGCGAATGACACTTTCGTTCGGTATGGTAATGGCATCTTCTCCGGCAGCGACGATTCCCTCCCACGGTATGTAACGTAAGGAGGAGAACCAAATCTTCACTTCGAGCATGATACCTCGTATGTTCCAATCAGGGCCTACCAATAAATCTTTAACTTGACCAATTTGTTTACCGGAATCTACCGTTAACACGGGAAGCCCGATCAAATCATGCGCTTTGCGCAAGTTGTATTCCTCCTAGAACCACCCGGTACTATGTAGTACGCAACCGCTTGACAATGGTTGCAATTTTCTGGGCAGCTGTTTCGATTTGTTCTTTAGAATTCCCCATTCCAAAGCTAAATCGAACCGCGGAGGCTGTAACATTTTCTGGGAGCTTCATGGCTTGTAATACGTGCGATACTTCAAGTGAACCTGACGTACATGCAGAACCGCTTGCAGCAGCCACTTCTTCTAAATCAAGATTCATAAGAAGTGTTTCTGTTGAGATACCTGGGAAGCTGATGTTCAGAATATGCGGGATACACTGTTCCTTGTGGCCATTAATCGTGAAGCTATCAAAGCCTAATTGCTGCTCAAGTATGCTTATCATAAGCCTGCGAAACTCTGCGACTTTGGATTGCATACTGTCCATCATTGGGAGAGTAACTTCCAAAGCTTTGGCAAAGCCTGCAATTGCTGCTACATTCTCCGTACCTGCGCGGCGCTTTCTCTCCTGAGCACCGCCAAAGACGTGAGGTGTCAACCTTGTGTTCTTAGATACAAATAAAGCACCTGCACCTTTGGGTCCGTATATCTTATGAGCTGAGAAACTCATTAAATCAACAGGAAGTTCACTAACATTCAGCGGCAATTTACCTAGAGCTTGCACCGCATCTACATGAAAAGGAATTTGCCGATTCCGAGCTAAATGACCTACTTGCTCGATCGGTTGAATCGTACCCACTTCATTATTCACATACATCATGGAAATGAGAGCTGTGTCAGGACGTATAGCCGCTTCCACATCTTCTATTTGAATAAGACCGGTCGGACCTACTGGAAGGTAGGTCACCTCGTATCCGAGGCTCTCCAATCGCTCACAGGGATGCAAAACAGCATGATGTTCGATCTCTGTCGTAATGATATGCTTCTTGCCATCCTTGTTTGCATTCATGATCCCGAAGATCGCCATGTTATTGCTTTCGGTTCCACCGCTTGTAAAAATAAGTTCAGCAGGTAAACAGCCTAACGATTTCGCCATAGCGTCCCGAAACCGGTTGAGTGCTGTTCTAGTAGCTCTGCCGAAGCTATGTGTACTCGAAGGATTACCAAAAAAGGCTGTATAGAATGGAAGCATCGCTTCTAATACTTCAGGATGCACGGGTGTAGTTGCTGCATGATCAAGATAAATGGGATTCATAGGACACCCTTAAATGTAAAACATGTAGTTGTCGTTCTTGCCTTGGTCTTCGAAAGAAATCAAGTTCGCAAGTGTAGTAGAATCTAGCACATCCGCAATACTATCACGAATACGAATCCACAGATCACGCTTAGCCGGATCATCTTCCTCCGTAAAGTCGACAGGACTAATCGGTCCTTCTAATACACGAATAACCTCGCCTGCTGTTACTGTATCAGCGGATTTGGAGAGAATATATCCACCGTAAGCACCACGAATACTTTTGACCAATCCTGCATTGCGAAGTGGAGCTACAAGTTGTTCCAGATAATGCTCGGAAAGCTGATGCTTTTCGGCAATACTTTTGAGTGAAGTCGGTCCTTCACCAAATCGATTGGCCAGCTCCATCATGATCGTTAAACCATAGCGGCCTTTTGTAGAAATTTTCAAAGTTACACCTCATTCAACATTATATGCCATCAAGGAGTCTGATCGATATTGCTAAAACTTCTGTTTGCCTACCATCTATTTTATCCACGTTCAGACACTAAGGTCTTCCCTATCTTGGTACACAGCGTTTCCATTTTTCGCAAAAACATTCCTAAACATCCGTATATCGTATATATGGTATCATAAATTCCTTGTTCTGTGGGGGAAAAACAATGACATTCTCATGAAATATTTTAATTTTGAACAATAGAGAGGTATAATAGTAAGAGTTTTAAAAAAAGTCCCACAAGATAGAAAAGAGGTTCACAGCTATGAGTAAAAAAACACGTGTCATTTTGGGAATGTCCGGAGGTGTTGATTCTTCGGTTGCTGCGCTGTTGCTTAAGGAACAGGGCTACGAGGTTATTGGCATTTTCATGAAAAATTGGGACGATACCGATGAGTTTGGACATTGTACCGCAGAAGAAGATGCAGAGGATGTTAGAAGAGTGTGCGATCAGCTCGACATCCCTTTCTATACAGTAAATTTCGAGAAGCAATATTACGACAAAGTTTTCGCCTATTTCCTAGACGAGTACACCAAGGGCCGCACGCCGAATCCGGATGTGATGTGTAACCGTGAAATTAAATTCGGGGAATTGCTTCAGAAGGTCATTGATTTAGGTGGGGATTACATTGCAACAGGTCACTATGCACAAGTGAAAGAGCAAGATGGTGAATATGTGCTCTTGCGTGGTAATGATGCCAACAAAGATCAAACGTACTTCCTAAACGTGCTGAATCAACAGCAGCTGTCCAAAGCTATGTTCCCGATTGGCCACCTACCGAAACCAAAGGTTCGTGAAATTGCTGAAGCAGCAGGTCTAGCCACAGCTAAAAAGAAAGACAGCACCGGAATTTGCTTTATCGGCGAGCGCGACTTTAAACAGTTCCTCAGCCAATACTTGCCTGCAAAGCCCGGCAATATGGTCGATATTCGTAACGGTAAAGTTAAAGGACGTCACGACGGCTTGATGTACTATACCCTGGGTCAAAGACAAGGACTTGGCATTGGCGGTTCAGGCTCTGGCGAGCCGTGGTTCGTTGTAGATAAAGATTTGGAAAGCAACCAACTGCTTGTTGTTCAAGGTGAGCAGTATCCAGGACTATATTCTAAGGGCTTAACAGCTACTGATGTGAACTGGATTTCATCGAACAAACCGGTGGGTGCATATGCTTGCACAGCCAAATTTCGTTACCGTCAGCCCGACCAAGGCGTAGTTCTTACGTTTATGGAAGATGGTACATGTGAAGTTGTCTTCGATAAACCACAAAAAGCCGTAACGCCCGGACAATCCGTCGTTTTCTATGATGGAGACGTGTGTTTAGGTGGCGGAGTTATTGATAAGGTTCATAAGTAAGTTTGATTAGCGGATATAGGAACAGGAAGGATGATCGATTTGGTCAAAGTGAATGATGTTGGATGGAAAGCTGCTGCTTATGAGGATGTTACGAAGATCGTGAAAGAGGTCGGTATTCTCCCCCTCTCTTCGTTCATACCGGATCATCCTTCACTTGAATCTATAACTGTGCACGAACAATGGCATACGGGGCTAGAAACAGATCCTTGGTTATGGCGAGATCGTCTGCCTGGCGACGGCATTGCCGCTTATGGCCGCTTTTTTGCGAAAAAGCCTCTGTTGATTTCTGCTGAGCTCTTTCCATTGATTAAGAATTTATTAGACGAACCTTATTCTGTAGAAGAGCGTTATGCAGATGGCGAGCTTCCCAAATCGGCTGTCGAGCTTTTTCAAGCTGTTGAAGAGAACGAAGGCATCGATGTTAGGGAGCTTCGCTCCAAAATCGGGATGAAAGCCAAGGAGTCGAAAAATGAATTCGACCGTGCTCTGATAGAACTACAAAGCAAAACAGATATCGTCATAGCTGGTATAAGCGAACGCCTGAATGCCAATGGCACCAAGAACGGCTGGAACAGCACCTGCTACATGACCGCCAAGCATTGGATGGAGCTTCATGGGATTAAGGCGAATACACTCCCAACTCCGGAAGCGAAAAGTCAACTCAGAGAGCTGCTTCAAAAACGGTTTAGTGCTGCCGCGGGTGTTTATTTAGGGAAGGTTTTTAAGTTATAGAAATGATCATTAATAGGAGCCCTGAGGGCTCCTATTTCTGTTTTCAGCACTGTTGCCAGCACAAATAATCCGGCTTCTTGTAGAAATTTACCGTTTGCCTTTCAAGTATGCAGGCTTAATTCTAAGCACAGGATAATCGCGAAAGGTGTGAGTGAATGGGTAGAATCTTAGCCGTATTTCTCATTATTTGGGTTGGTTGGGCTGGAAGTTTGCAAGCAAGGGTAGAGACAAGTGCAGAAGCAAGTACAAAGACAAGAACAGAGATAAGTACAAAGATAAGTACAGAAGAAATTTTCGTAAAATATAAGCCTGAGCAAGATCCTGAATATGCCAAATGGAGCCGTCTTGCTTTTCAGGAGGCTGGCAGATTATACACTTTATTAGATTATAAATATTTAGGCCGTTCAACTATAGCACCCGGTGTTGCACAGCAGCAGTTTCGCTTCTGGGTAAGACATCATGGTGTCGAATTTCCACTAATTGTTTCGATTCGGTACGATCCTATTACAGAGAAGGTTTTCACAATCGATATGGAAAAAGAAAAAAGAGGGGACCTACTGATTTTATAAACCTGCAGGTGTCCCTCTTCTTTTATGCTGATTGAGCTTCATCTTTTCTTCTGTTCCCTGTTCGCTAGCAGCAAAAATGATCTCATTTCGAATTTCGTCTGGTAAGTACTGCTGCTTCACATAGTGTCCCGGATAATTATGCGGATACATATAGCCTTTATGTCCGAGCTGATCAGCACCTTTGTAGTGCGTATCACGCAGATGAAGCGGTACATTTGCAGATTTCACTTGGTCCATCAACTGTTCCGCGCGAGAGATGGCAATCGGTATCGAATTTGACTTTGGACTCTCCACGGCGAATAAAATTGCCTGGGAAATGATGTACTTTGATTCCGGCCAACCAATCTTATGATAGGCGTCCATGGCCGTCACGGACTGCACCATCGCCTGCGGATTCGCAAGGCCGATATCTTCGCTGCAGGCGACGATAAGACGCCGCAGGAACGTCATGGGATCCATGCCGAGCTTCTCGACGGCATATAGGAACCAGAACAGCGCGGCGTCGCTGGAGCCGCGCACGCTCTTGTGAAAAGCGGACAAGACGTCGTATTGCGTCGACTCATCCGCTTTCACGATAGGGCGGCGGATCGACTCTTCCGCCACCTCGAGCGTAACCTGAACCGTTCCATCCGGTTCAGGTGAAGTTGTCAGCGCTGCAAGCTCCAGCGCGTTAAGTGAACGGCGGATGTCGCCATTAGCCATCCGCGCGATGTGCTCCAGCGCCTCCTCGTCTACGTGGAGGCGCATGAAGCCGAGCCCCTTCACGGGGTCGGTGATGGCTCTTCGCATGGCGATGAGCGCATGCTCCGCCGTTAGGGGCTCAAGCTGAAACAGCGTCGAGCGCGACAGCAGAGCCCCGTTCACGTGGTGAAACGGGTTCTCTGTCGTCGCACCGATGAAGATGAGGATGCCCTGCTCTACCGCAGGCAGCAGCGCATCCTGTCGCGAGGTGTTGAAGCGATGCACCTCGTCCAAGAATAAGGTCGTCTTACGACCGTACATCGCTTTATTGGTCTTCGCTAGCTCGATAATCTCTCGCACATCTTTGACCGAAGCATCTACGGCGTTCAGCTTCATAAACTCACCCTGTGTTCGGTTCGCTATGATGTTGGCCAATGTTGTTTTGCCTGTGCCTGGAGGTCCATAAAGCAAGATTGAGGTCACTTGATCGGCCTCAATCGCTCGTCTTAGCAACTTCCCTTTTCCGACGATTTGCTCCTGACCAATATACTCATCGAGCGATGTTGGCCTCATACGATCGGCTAACAGCTTTCCTGTTGGTTCTTGTGAAGAAGCATATGTAAACAAGTCCATAAGTAGATTATCCTTTACTTTGCATTGAAAGATATAAACTCTATTATAACCCGCATACGCAATCATGTCATGTTTTGTCAGTAAAAGATCCCCCCGATACGAAACCAGGAGGATCTTTCTTGATACCATTTATACAGACTGAGGAGTTGCATTGTCATTCTGCGGTTCCGGACGTTGGACAGGTACCGTGAAACGAAGTGGCCCTGCTATGAATGTAGCCGCTAGTCCGACAATACCGAACACGATACTTATGATAAAACCATGGTTAATCGCTGTTCCTAATGAATCTCGGAGGAAATTCATCGTTTCTTTAGGCAATGCAGCTCCCGCTCGGATCAAATGTTCTGGATTGGCTAAAGACGACAGTTGATTAAGAGGCATGTTGTGCTCAGCTGCGCCTACTTGAATAAGACTGTTGTATCTCGTGTTGACGACAGTCGCCATAATCGAAGCTCCTAGAACCCCTCCAATATTACGCCAAAAGCCAATGATAGAGGAGCTGACCCCGATATACTTTTGATCTACACTGAGAGCAACTGCATTCTGAGCAACACTCATTAACGGACCAATTGCCCCTACGCCAAGTATAACCATCAGGGTAATCATATACAGATTACTTGCGTCATGACTGACTACACTTAACAAATAGCTAATGACAATACCCGTAATCATACTGGACGCGATAACCGCACGGAAGCTAAAGAATCGTTGAAGGAAACCAAACAAAACAGCTCCCACCATTAAAGAAAACATCATCGGGGTCAAAAGCACATTTGAATTCACCCGACCTAGCACGGCAGTTGAGAAAATAGGCAAGTAAGCAATTGCCGAGAACATAATCGCTCCTTGGCAAAGGCAAGCTAACATCATGCCGAGAACCATTCGGTTTTTGAATAAGGGTAGAGGCAGCATAGGTTCTTGGGCCCTACGTTCAACCATAATGAACAGAAAGCCTACAACAACGGCAACAGCTAACAAACTTATAATTTGCCAGGACGCCCAAGTATAATCTTTACCACCAAACTCTAACGCGAGCATGAGTGAGACGGTAGAGATTATGAGTAACAGTGTCCCTAAATAATCAATTTTCGGACGGCGAGTCGAACGAGTTTCCTTAAGAGCAAAAAGCAAAACAAAAAATGAGAGTAAACCGAGTGGCAAATTAACATAAAAACACCAGCGCCAGCCCCAAGATTCGGCGAGTAATGTACCGATTTGAGGCCCTGCTACGGACGAAAGGCCGAATATCCCCGCGAATACCCCTGATAGCTTAGCCCCCTCTTTGGGATCTGAAAAAAGCGTGTAAATAATGGTGAAACTAATGGGAAAAATAGCTCCTGAACCTATCCCCTGAATCGCTCTGTATACGATAAGCTGCGTCATATCCTGGGCCGTACCACAGAGTGCCGAACCGATCAGAAATATGGAAATTCCAATCAAATAAAAGAGTTTTCTGCCAAACATATCCGATAGCTTCCCGAAAACAAGCATCGTGCTCGTCGATGCAAGCATATACGCTGTGAATACCCAACTGATCTTATCGAAACCATTAATGTCGCCTATGATATGACTTATGGCAGCCGCCGTAATTGTATTATCTAGTGCAGACATCAATAGCCCTAGAGCCATTGCCAATATTATAAAACCTGTTTTTTTATTACCCACTTTCGTTTTTCCCCTTTTCCACTTTTAAATTACTCAAACGTTCTATTCCGGACATTAATGTTCGCAGCGTACTTTCCATATTTTCGATACCAATCTGAATACAAAGTTCCTGAGTCTGAGACATTAACGAGTTTGACTTACCGTTCTCATACATGTTCCGCAAACGCTCAAGGTCATCTTTCGTACTCGCTATGCCAATTTCCAAATATTCAATAATGACCTCGACCTCAATAAATTCACCAAAAAACAAACGAGTCATCGCATCAGACTTGAATTCATTGGCTTGCATGGGACTGTACATATAGGCTTTGAAATGTTTTTGGCCTTCCTCCGTTATGGAGTAGACATTTTTATTCGGTCTTCCCTCTTGGATAACACTTTCTTTCGTAATGAGACCTTCCTTCTCCATCTTGCTAAGCGTAGGATAAATCGTGCCAAAACTTGCATTGTAAAAATAGGAAAATACCGTCTCAAACATATGCTTGATGTCGTATCCCGATAGACTGCGTTTCATTAAAATACCTAAAATGACATCCTGACTAGTCATGCTGTAAGTCCTCCTTATTTTCTTGATGTGCTTCTTAATTAACAATTTATCAGATTATATATATCGAGTCAACATATAAATGATTGATATATGCCATACCGATATATTAATTTTTCGATTTCAACCTTTACAATATCTCCGACTCCATGTGAAAGGGAACGTAGAAGCGTTATTTCCTCTTAAAACTGCTTATTTCAAGTTTTTGCGGAACGAGGATCCGCTATTTCCCACTTTCGAGGTGTAAAAACCTCCAAAACACCCAAATAGTGTTCCCACGTTCCCCGTAGGCGGCGCATAAATAGGATGCTCCATATCCTTTTAGGTAAATAAAAAAACGGATGCCCTCTTTCCAAGGGCATCCGTTTTTCCTATTTCTTCTTTAAACCAATTTCCAATAGTTCTTTCACAGCCACACTCACCATGATCAGTCCAGCCACAGGCGGAACGAAGGCGTTGCTCGCTGGCGGTTGTTTCGCCTTGCGAATTTCTGGTGCGTTCGCAGGAACGATTTGCTGCGTTACATCTTCGCGTGGTTTCATCGGCTCTTCGGTCGAGAATACGACCTTCACACCCTTTTTGATCCCTTCCTTGCGCAGTTTTTGACGCACCACACGTGCAATAGGATCCATGCTCGTTTTGGAGATATCCGCTACTTTGAACTGTGACGGATCCATTTTGTTAGCTGCGCCCATGCTGGAAACGATTGGGATCTTCCGCTCCAGACACTGCTTGATCAGATGGATTTTATAAGAGATGGTATCACTTGCGTCCAACACGTAATCAATTGGATATGCGAATACTTCCTCGTACGTTTCCTCTGTGTAAAACATCCGGAGCGCGATAACATCGCATTCCGGATTAATCAATTTGATTCGATCGCGCATCAGGTCGGCCTTTGGCTGACCTACTGTTGTCGTAAGCGCATGAATCTGACGGTTAATATTCGTGATGTCGACAACATCTTTGTCAATCAGAATAAGACGTCCAACCCCTGTACGCGCTAGTGCTTCAGCAGCGATTGAACCTACACCGCCAATACCTAGGACAGCAACTGTACTATTCTTCATGATTTCAAGCCCCTCAGGGCCAATCGCTAGTTCAGTTCGTGAAAATTGGTGAAGCATAGAAACACTTCCTCTTCTATGTTCTTAGGCTTTAGCAGCAGGCTGCTTAAGCGCTAAGCGAATCGACAGCTGTTCAAGCTGTTTGTCGTCTACTGTCCCCGGTGCATCGGTCAACAAGTCTGTTGCGCTTGCCGTTTTCGGGAATGCAATCGTTTCTCTGAGATTCGTGCGGCCTGTGATCAGCATCACCAAACGGTCGAAACCAAAAGCAAATCCACCGTGCGGAGGTGTTCCATATTCAAAAGCTTCAAGAAGGAAGCCGAACTTCTCAACAGCTTCTTCTTTGGAAAAGCCCAGCGCACCGAACATTTTCTCCTGTACTTCACGTTGGTAAATACGCATCGAACCGCCACCCACTTCGTATCCGTTCAAGACAAGATCGTAAGCTTGAGCACGAATTTGACCTGGGTCTGTATCGAAGTAATGAACATCTTCTTCATTTGGACGCGTGAACGGATGATGCTCAGCCACATAACGTTTGGCTTCTTCGTCGTACCCAAGAAGCGGGAAGTCCACTACCCAAGCATATTTGAACTTCGAGTCATCGATAAGGCCAAGCCCACGACCGATTTTCAAACGAAGGTTACCTAGAACATCAGCAACAACTTTTTTCTTATCAGCGGAGAATAGAAGCAAATCCCCTTCTTCAGCGCCCAAACGCTCTGTTAACGCGGCAATTTCAGCTTCATTGAAGAATTTCACGATAGGCCCTTTGAATTCGCCGTCTTTCACTTGAATCCAAGCTAAGCCTTTGGCTCCATAACGTGCTGCGAATGGCAAGAGGTCATCGATTTCTTTACGACTCCATGTGCCGCAACCTTTAGCGTTCAAAGCTTTTACTTGACCGCCGCCTTTAACGACGTTTGCAAACACTTGAACACCTGAAGTTTCAACGATATCAGAAACATCTTCAAGTTCTAGACCAAAACGTAGATCCGGTTTATCCGAACCATATTTCGCCATAGCATCCGCATACGTGATACGTTGGAATGGACGCGGGATTTCAACTTGAGCTGTTTCTTGCATTAATTTGACTACGAGTTCTTCCAAGATTTCAAGCAGTTGATCCTGAGAAATGAAGGAAGTCTCAATGTCGACTTGTGTAAATTCAGGCTGACGGTCTGCACGAAGATCCTCATCGCGGAAACAGCGTGCGATTTGGTAGTAACGCTCCAAACCACTAACCATCAACAATTGTTTAAAGATTTGCGGGGACTGCGGAAGCGCGAAAAATTCGCCCGGATGCACGCGGCTTGGCACCAAGTAATCGCGAGCGCCTTCCGGTGTGCTTTTCGTCAAAATCGGTGTTTCAACTTCAACAAATCCTTGATCATCTAAGAAATTACGGAATACTTTGGACGCTTTGGAGCGAAGCATTAATGTTTTTTGCATTTCCGGACGACGTAGATCCAGATAACGATATTTCAAACGAACGGCTTCATCCACATCAACGCCGTCTTCGATGAAGAACGGAGGTGTTTTGGCAGCATTCATAATTTCGATTTCAGTTACCTGAATCTCAATTTCACCCGTTGTAATATTTTTGTTAACCGTTTCGGCATCACGTTCTACAACTTTCCCTTTAACAGCAAGCACGTACTCATTACGAGCGCGGTCAGCAATGGCAAGTGCATCCCCTGAGAAGTCTGGGTTAAATACAGTCTGTACAAGCCCGCTGCGATCGCGTAGATCGATGAATAGAACGCCACCTAAGTCACGTCTTCTTTGTACCCATCCGTTTAGTGTAACTGTCTGTCCTACCTGAGCTTTAGTAAGCTGCCCACAATGATGTGTTTTGAGCATCATGATTATTTTTCCTCCTAATATAGGGATCTTTGAGCGGAGCTCAAAGTCTCTCCTTTTGTTTATCTATTCGAAAAGTGTCTTTGCAGCGTTCGAAGCAAGATCGGCTAAACTCACAGTCAATTGACTGCCTGTATCCATCTTCTTCAGCGTAATTTCGCCACGCACCAATTCGTCATCTCCAAGAATCGCCACATAGGTGGCTTGAAAGCGGTCAGCTGATTTCATTTGTGCCTTCATTTTACGGCCTTGGTAATCTTTCTCCGCTTTCAGTCCTTGCACTCTAAGCTGGTGCAGCAGTTTCGTTACTTCCTTCTCCGCCGCGTCCCCTAGACCAATCAAATATACATCGAGCGGCTCTGGCTTCGGAATTTCGACTCCTTGTGCCTGCAGTACGAGCAGAATACGCTCAAGGCCAAGCCCCAAACCAACTCCCGGCTGATCGGTGCCACGGCCGCCAATCTGCTCAACTAGACCATTGTAGCGTCCGCCTCCGCCAATCGTATCAATCGCGCCGATCCCGGCCGCTTTGTACTCAAAAGCTGTATGCGTGTAGTAATCAAGACCGCGAACGAGGCGAGGATTAATCCGATACGGGATTTCCATCGCTGTTAAATGCTCTTGGACTAGCGCGAAATGCGACGTGCACTCTTCATCCAAGTAATCTAAAATTTCTGGAGCGCCTTCGCCATACTTTTGATCCACTTTGCAATCAAGAATACGCATCGGATTACGATCAAATCGGGACTGACAATCTTTACAAAGCAAATGCTTGACAGGTGCAAAGAACTCCTGCAGTTTCTCACGGTAAACCGTTCTAACCGCTGGTGTGCCAACGGAATTAATTTCAACGGTTACTTCCTTAAGACCAATTTCTTTATAGAACGTATAACCAAGCGCAACCACTTCAGCGTCAATGCTTGGATCAACGGACCCGAAAGCTTCAATGCCGAACTGATGGAACTGGCGATATCTCCCAGCTTGCGGCTGCTCATAGCGGAACATTGGTCCTACGTAATAAAGCTTCGTTAAATCCGGAATCCCGTAAAGCTTATTCTCAACATAAGCCCTAACAACACCGGCTGTTCCTTCCGGACGAAGCGTCATGCTGCGATCCCCTTTATCGAGAAAGGTGTACATTTCTTTACCCACGATATCTGTCGTTTCACCGACGCCTCTAATGAACAGATCGGTTTCCTCAAATATCGGCGTACGGATCTCTTTGTAATTAAATCTTTGGCACAAGTCTCTAGCTTTGCTCTCTAGGTACTGCCACTTCTCCACCTCACCGGGAAGAAGATCCTGTGTGCCTTTTGGCTTTTGTATGCTCATGTGCGGGGCCTCCTCTTATCTGTCGTTCCTGTCAAATAACAACAAAAAAACCTCCCACCCCCGACTAACGTCAGGGACGAGAGATTTGATTAACAAATTCACCCGTGGTACCACCCACATTCAGAAATGCCTGCTATCGTTTGCCAGAGGCAACGAAACAGAATTCTGCTCTTTACGGTTAACGCCCGCTACACGCACAACTGCTACTAGACAAGTTGACATCAGCCAATATGCTTTTCCCAGCCGGTCCTCGGGGAGGTCTTTTCGTTCGCTCATCATTAGGAAGCTTGCAGCCTAGACTTCCTTCTCTGCTTATGTGGGGGCGACTTACTTTGTCCCTTCAACGGATCACAAAAGTATCGAATTACATTATTGTTTATTGTAAACATTGGCAGATACAAAGTCAAGAGATAGAAGTACTAATCCTCCTATACCTCCACTATATTAGTTAATGTAAGTCCGCCCATTTTTGCAACTCGTCCATAACGGGTTTAAGCCCTTTTCCTTTGGCGGTTAATTCATACTCAATTCGAACCGGCGTTTCTGGGTATACATGACGGATGATGATCTCTGCAGCCTCGAGCTCCTTGAATCTCTCCGAAAGCATGCGATCACTCATACTCGGGATGAGAACTGATATATCTTTAAAGCGCTTCGGTCCAGAAAGCAAGACATGAACAATAAGTCCTGTCCAACGCTTTCCTAGAAGTTCAAAAGCATTCTCGAATTTGGGACACAGTTGATAGTCTTCCATATAAATCATCTCCTTAAAAACAATTTTAGCATAGTCGCTTGACAAAAGTAAGTGCTTCGTAATAATATACTAACATAAAGTAAGTTATTAAACAAAATATATTAAACGAGGAGTTGTTAGTGATGGCGTTAGGCCTACTTATTATTCGTTTAGTGATCGGTTTATCATTCGCGGCGCACGGTTCACAAAAAGTATTTGGATGGTTTGGTGGCTATGGTCCCAAAGGTACCGGAGGTTTCTTCGATTCAATAGGAATCAAGCCAGGTGTGCTCATGGCTGTTCTTGCAGGTTTAGCTGAAATTGCAGGTGGGTTGCTCTTCGCCGCAGGTCTTTGGACACCATTAGGTGCTGCTCTTATCGTACTGATTATGCTTGGTGCTATTATTAAAGTTCATGCCAAAAACGGTTACTGGGTAACTTCCAATGGTTATGAATACAATTTAACGCTGATTGCTATCGCCGTTGGTGTTGCACTTATCGGAGCCGGTGAATATTCCTTAGATGCTTTGATGTGAAAATGATGTTAAACCGTCCAGCTCATGCTGTGACGGTTTTTTTGTGTAAAGAAAATAGCCTGCAGCACAAGGGCTGCAGGCCTCAAATAAATATATATTTTAAAGGGGGTCGACTATTATTATATCCCCTCTTGATTAAAGAGATATGAAAATTAAATTACAATTTCATTACAGTATTTTCTCCGTATTTTCAATCATTTTCATTTATTTTCACCGTATATTCAGACCATTTTCACATATACATGTACAACAAGGCAGATGGCCTTGAATTTATCATCAGGAGGCTGTAACAATGACAATACAAAACGAGTTTCAAGAGGAACGGCAAGATCTAGTGGTGCTCTTCTCTGAAGATTCCGAAACCGAAGCCGAAGTTGAAGAAGAAGTAGCTGAAGAAACAGCCGAAGAAGAGGCCATTGAAGAATCGGACGAAGCTGAGGAAGCGGAAGAAGAAGCATCTGATGAGGAAGAAGTAGAAGCTGAGGATGTGTCCGAGGAGGACGCCGAAGCGGAAAGTGAAGAATCAGCCGAAGAAGATTCGGAAGATTCGGTGCAAGCAGAAGAGGATGCTGCGGACGCAGACTGAACAAAGTAAGAATGTAAGCGCAGTCACAAAAACTTCCTTAGCTTCTAAAAGTTAAGAGCCCTAGTGCCACATCTATAAAGCGGCATTAAGGCTCTTATTCGTTCTTCTATGGCTTACCAGTAACGCCAACTTTTAAATCTTTAATAAGTAAATACGTGTCCGCATTCGTTAACTTTTGCTTGTCGGCAATAAGTTTTACAGTCATTTCTGTGAGCAGCTTATTCTCCATTAGCTTGGATTGTGCTTCAGTAGATGTAGCTTTCAACCCTAATGCTTGTGTGATTGTATAACTGGCTTGTTCTAGTGTCAGCGGTATTTTATCTGCGTTTTGCAGATTCGCAATAGCCTGACTGACATCCCCGCCCCAGGCATCAGGTTTCATCTTCTTCGCGCCACTGACGAGATTAACCATCCGCTTTGGATTGGCCGCGTCATCCAAGTGAAAATTATTGTCATAAGCACCTGAAGCTAAGCCCAGCATCAGAGCGGATTTCAAACCTTCATAGGCTTTATGTTCCATAAAAGGTTGAGGCTTGATTGAAATAGGCTGAAGCTCCATGCCTTGTTTAATCAAATGTTCCTGCAATTTGGCAATAACTTCTTTGGATCCAGCTAATTGACGAAATGTCATTTTTTCTTGCTTAGCAAGCATAGCAGCTGCCCCTGCCGCTTCACCTTCAGCCATTCCAGTCGGCATCACTCGAGCACTTCCATGCGGAAGCGTATCGTAACTAGCCGCTCTACCGACAACAAGTAGTCCATCCACCTTCTGTGGGACGATACTGCGGAAAGGAATAGCGTACTGTGTCGGAGAACATACCACGTTACCGGAATCACTTGGTGTCACACGTTGGATATCTACAGGATAAGAACCGAAGCCAATACGGTCCCATTGATCCCCATTCGTACATACATCAACTATGTTCATTCGGTATTCTCCCTGTATATGCCGTGTTTCACGCACATATAACTCAGAAGCAGTCCCCGCTAGCTCCACTCCCGCAAACTCAGGGAAAGTTTTCTGCATATAGGCAACCACATTCGGTAATTCTTGATTGGCAATATCAAAAGCATCTTGAACAGATTTCGGATTAAATGTATCTACGCCAAATATTTGCAATGAGTTCACAAGTACAGTATTATCGTTCTCTCTTCCCATGTTCAAGCCACGCATTTTAGCACGTTCTTTATTAAGAGGTGGATAATTACTCATTTCTTTATAGCCCCAGACACTAACTTCATTAACGCCGGAATTCACGTCATCGTCTCCATTTAGACGCTTTGCCATTAGACTCCATACTTCTGGAGTTATGTTTTTAAGACGAAAAACAAGTGTAACAGCCATTCTAGACTGAGGATCACCCAAATCTTCTCGACCAAATGTAAAAGGAACACCTGCCGCAGCTGCAAAATCAGCATCTTGTGTGGCATCGATGACAGAGGCTGCTTTCACCGTTTGTTTGGTTCCATCTGACAAAGTTAGTGCTGCTCCTTGTAACTTCGCATTTCCAGATCCTGACGATTCAATAATAGGATCTATTTTTTGCGTTTGCAATAAAATATCTATATTTTTCTCCGCACGAACCATGTCGTAGAAAGCATTAGCTGCTGTGTTAACATCGAATGAATCACCTTCGATTTTGCTGTACCACTCTGAGAAAAAGCCCTTGTTAAACACCTCATGTTTGCTGAGCGGATTCGTTTTGGGCGCGTAGTTCATATCAATCGTATTAAGACCACCTTGCGTCATCAAACCACCCAACATAGTCCGATTCCGCCCGTCTACGAGCAGTGTACTTAATCCATTACGAGCAGCCGAAACGGCAGCAGCAACCCCCTCAGGGTCCGTACCCACTACAATGACGTCGTATGCCTCTTTGGCTTTCTTTACTGATTTCACTTCTTGAATAGCTTGCTTTTTTAAGCTATGTTCACCGTGTGAAAGGTGTTTATACTGATAGTAGAGAGATGCTGCAGCTGCCAGCACCGCAAGTACAATCAATGTCCCCATCAACCAAAGCCATCCTTTGGATGTGGAATTGTTACGATTCGAATTTGCCATTGGAACGAAAGCACCCACCTTGTCTCCTGCTTTTCATACGGCTTACCAGATAAATATGTAATAAGCTTCTTGGAGCAGTTGATTTATTTCTAGCCAAAAAACATCACATGTTAGTTTACCACATTTCGAACGTGTAGAGAAATATTGCGGCATTAACAAATAAAGCCGCGCATGGCTGAACGAACAGCACGCGTGGCTTTATGGTTACCGATAGGATTTTTTGGGAATGCTTTTCATCTTTTCTTGTTCGGATGTGAATTCAGCACTAATTTCTAGATCAGCAAGCGCAGGTGCTTGACTCATCCGCTCAGCAAGTGTGGTATGGAGCAGTTGCTGCTCCGGTGCTGTCATGGCTCTGTGTTTGATCGATTGACGCATCTGGGTGCTCCTAACCGCTAGTATATACACATTAAGTATAACCAGTCAGCTAGCTTATTATCCTTCGGAGCAACCTATTTGCTGTCGATAACCAACGTAACAGGTCCCCAATTCGTCAAAGATACATCCATCATTTCCCCAAAAGCACCCGTTTCCACGTGTATGTCTAGAGACCTTAGCAGCTCATTAAACTTATCATATAGCGGTTCAGCAAGCTCTGGTCTTGCCGCTGACATGAAATTAGGCCGTTTCCCTTTACGGCAATCGCCATACAAGGTAAACTGCGAAACGGATAAGATTTGTCCTCCCGTCTCCAGGACGGAAAGATTCATTTTGCCGGTTTCATCTTCAAAAATACGCAGTCCAGCCACTTTATCCGCCAAATACTTCGCATCCTGCTCGGAATCGTCATGGGTAATCCCGACAAGGAGCATCAACCCCTGTTCAATACGACCAATGGTTACATCATTGACTGTTACTTCGGCACGTTTACAACGCTGAACAACTACTCTCATTACCTGCCCTAATCTCCTTAACTTTATAACATCGGTTAGCTTTGCATAATACGCTGAACGGAATAAACATCTTTAACACGTTTAATTTTCTCAACAACGGACTGCAGATGGTCAATATTTTTGATTAAAATGGTCATATGAATCGTAGCCATCTTATTCTTATCTGATCGCCCGGATACTGCGGAAATCATCGTTTTGCTTTCTGAAACAGCTTGGAGTACTTCGTTTAAGAATCCACGGCGGTCATGACCTGTGATTTCAATCTCTACGTTGAAATTGGATTCGACAGCTTCGGCCCAATCGACCTCAATGACCCGTTCCTCTTCCCCCATACTCGTAGGAATGTTTGTACAATCAGAACGATGCACAGACACGCCGCGTCCTCTTGTGATGTACCCAATAATCAAATCGCCAGGTACAGGATTACAGCAGCGAGCGAAACGGACAAGCAGATTGTCGACGCCTTTGACCCGAACACCGTTGGTTGGACGGCTTTTGCGTTCGGATGAAGCCTGCGCCTTGACCTCCTTGACCTCACTAGTAAGCTTCAGCACCTGCGCTTCTTCGGCTTCCTTACGCAGTTTCTCCGTTAGCTTCGTACATATTTGTGCAGCTGTAATACCGCCAAAACCTACGGCTGACAGCATATCTTCAATATCGCTAAAATTAAACTTCTTCGCGGCTTCAAGCATTTTATCGTCACTCATCAAAGTCGGTGGATCGATCGCTAATCGTTTGAGCTCACGCTCAATCATGTCTTTCCCTTTTTCGACGTTCTCTTCGCGTTTCTCTTTCTTAAACCACTGCTTGATCTTACTTCGAGCATGAGAGGATTGCGCGATTTTAATCCAATCCTGACTAGGTCCATAAGAGTGCTTAGAAGTTAGAATTTCAATAATATCCCCTGTTTTCAACTTGTGGTCCAAGGGAACGATCCGGGAATTTACTTTGGCACCAATTGTGCGATTGCCGACTTCAGTATGAATCCGATAAGCAAAATCCAGCGGCACAGAGCCGGCAGGAAGCTCGATCACTTCCCCTTTTGGCGTAAAGACGAAAACAAGGTCTGAGAAGAAATCCATCTTCATGGATTCCATAAACTCGGAGGCGTCATTGGTCTCGTGCTGCAGCTCCAGAATTTCACGGAACCAGCTCATTTTGTCCTCGAAAGTGCCCGAAGGTACAACAGATCCGCCTTCTTTGTAGGCCCAATGCGCAGCGATACCGAACTCTGAAGTCCTATGCATCTCCCATGTGCGAATCTGTACTTCTAGCGGCTCTCCCTTAGGACCAATCACCGTCGTGTGCAAAGACTGATACATGTTCGGCTTCGGCATCGCAATATAATCCTTGAAACGTCCAGGCATTGGTTTCCATAAGGTATGAATAATACCTAAAGAAGCGTAGCAGTCCTTGATGCCATCAACAATAACACGAAGTGCCATGAGATCATAAATCTCATTGAATTGCTTGCCGCGGGAGCTCATTTTTTTATAAATACTGTAAAGATGTTTAGGTCTTCCGGAAATATCTCCCTGAATGCCCATTTCATCCAGCTTTTCTTTAATGCTGTGAATAACGTCCTCAATATATTGCTCACGCTCAGTACGCTTCTTCTGCATGAGATTTACGATCCGGTAATACTGCTGCGGATTCAAATAACGGAGAGCAATATCCTCCATTTCCCACTTAATCGTGGAAATACCGAGTCGATGCGCAATCGGACAGAAGATCTCCAGCGTTTCCTCCGCAATACGGCGCTGGCTCTCTTCGGATTGGTACTTCAATGTGCGCATATTGTGCAAACGGTCCGCCAATTTAATAAGGATAACGCGAATATCCTGCGCCATAGCAACGAACATTTTGCGGTAGTTCTCGTTCTGCTGCTCCTCTTTGGACTTGAACTTGATCCGTTCCAACTTCGTCAAGCCATCCACTAGCATCGCGCAAGTTTTCCCGAATTTATCTAGAACAGTTTCCAGTGAAACTGTTGTATCTTCAACGACATCATGCAGAAGTGCAGCAATAATGGATGTAACATCCATCTGCATGTTCACCAATATATCTGCAACAGCGAGTGGATGCAGAATATAGGGCTCACCCGATTTGCGTACTTGGCCATGATGGGCTTCATCCGCGAATTCATAGGCCTCCCGAATCCTCTGCAAATCATTCTCTTTCAGATAGGTGGCGGCCTTCTCCAGCAGCTGCTCTATACCCATGCATCTACCCATTCCCTTTAATCGATTTTTATTCATTATGCCTGCAAGGCAGGCTCCACGTCAACTGTTCGCGCCATGCATTCGACAAAAAGCAGCATTTTCTCCCAATTCACTGAAAGTATTCGTGAATTGTTAGCTTTCATTGTATAAAAAAGAATCGAACACTAATATTCGATTCTGGGCTTTTAATTTTAATATTGAACTAAAGAAACCACGTCAATCCCATTAAACTTACTTCTACCGTCTAAGTAGGATAACTCGATCAAGAACGCAGCCCCTACAACTTCTCCACCAAGCTGGTTAATCAAGTCGATCGATGTTTGAATCGTTCCACCTGTTGCAAGTAAATCATCCGCGATCAGTACCTTTTGACCTGGTTTAATAGCATCCTTATGCATGGCTAATTTATCCTTGCCATATTCAAGCGCATAGTCAGCCTCAATCGTCTCGCCAGGCAATTTGCCACTTTTACGAATCGGAATAAAGCCTACTCCAAGTGAATAAGCGAGCGGAGCGCCAATGACGAAGCCACGTGCTTCAGGACCCGCAATAACATCGATTTGTTTCTCTTTAATTAATGCTTTCATTTGGTTGATAGCTTCTCTATAAACAGGTCCGTTTTGCAATAACGTTGTGATGTCCTTGAAACGAATGCCTGGTTGTGGAAAGTCCGGGATAACGCGAATGTGTTCTTTGAAATTCATATAATTTCCTCCAAAATGTGATTTTCTTTTATTATTTGATCGGCAATCCATTCCTCCAGCTCTTTGGCTGAGGAGTACATGACAATGGATTCAACTTCCTGGCGATGCAATCTATGTTGATACAAGCGGGATGCTGTTAGATCTCTCTTTGCCGGTGATGCATGCAGTTTAACGAAGCCGCCTTGTTTCTCAACAAATCCAAGCTCCTCAAAAACGGATAAAATAAATTGAATCATGGCAGGAGAAAGACCCGATCGTTTACTAAACGAGGTCATTAATCGTACATCCTGAACATTCAGCGATCCTTCTTTTTGCAAAGTGCCATACAACATTTTAAACATTTCTCGGGATGGCAGGGTACTGCCGCTGTCAGGCCCTAGCTCTGCAAATACTGGATAACAGCGCATCATTCCACTGGCCTGATGAAGCACACTTTGCAAACTAGCAACGCTGCGTGGGATCGTGTACAAAATAATATCCTGCATGTTAGCAAATTCCAATTGCTTGGCTGATTCGTTACCCGGCCGTAATTGTTCACTATCTTGAACAACCCAATAAGGCACTGATCCACCTAACTGAAACGCCGTTGAAGTGAACAAGGCTGCGTCTGCTTCGTCAAACAGAACGATAGCTGGAATTAGTGTGCGGTTGCCATTCCCCGCAGCAATCGTGCTCTGAAGTACGCTAAGCTTTGTGCTCAATTGTCCTGCTCCACGCCAATCAAACAGCTGCATATGCGTTATACGAAGATCCTGCATCATGATTTGCGGCTTCCTTACACCGTTCCACTCGTTAATTGAAAGCTCTCCCAGCACGTCTACCTTAGCAGCAGGTGCGATCAGACCAGCCAAGCTTCCTTTGCCGAAGCCGACAGCTTCCACTGAGCAGCTTACTTCTTCCTTAATCTGGGAGAGCGCTAGCTTGAGATGCTGTTTCTCCTTGCCCATCGTCCGGATATCGCCGAGCGATAAATCGTTGAACATGAACCTCGGTGCAGGATTGCCCATACCGAAGGGCGCAAGCTTTTCTAACTGCTCAATACTTGCAATCGGAACATCTGACAAGCTGCAAGCCGCATCGGCTTTCAGAAGTGGAATGAAATCCTGTTCCGTTAACGCAGCAGCAGCTAGTTCGTTCATCTTATGAGTGAATGCCTCCAAATGACTGCTATTCAAACTCATACCCGCAGCCGCTTGATGGCCACCGTAGTGGTCGAGCATCTCATCACAAGCCGTCAGAGCTTTGTGCAAATCAAAGCCAGTAATCGAGCGAGCAGAACCTTTGGCCATACCCGTCTGTGGATCTATGCTTAGCACTAAGGTCGGACGGTAAAATTTCTCTACAATCTTGGATGCAACAATACCGACAACACCGACGTTCCATTGTTCCTTAGCGACAACTATCACTTTATCTAAACCTTTGGCTTGCTGCTGTTCGGCTAGAACAAAAGCTTCTTTCACCATGTCTTCTACGATAAGTTGACGTTCTTTATTCAGCATATCCAGTTCAAAGGCAATTTGCTCCGCTTCTTTCTCATCCGATGTTGTGAGCAGCTTCACGGCTATATCTGCAGCTTCTAATCGGCCGCTTGCGTTAATTCTCGGTGCTAGCGAGAAACCAATATGAGATGCCGTCACTTCCTTATTTTCAATACCGGATACACCAATGAGTGAACGAAATCCTGCATAAGTAGAATCCTGCATTCGCAGCAGCCCCTGCTTTACAATTAAACGATTCTCCCCCGTGAGAGGCATTAAATCAGCAACCGTACCTAGCGCTGCAAACTCCAGCAGTTCTTCAGGCAATCGATCAAGTATGGCATGGGCCAGCTTGAATGCAACGCCAACACCTGCAAGATGTTTAAAAGGGTATGGGCAACCTGGCTTCTTCGGATTAATGACGGCTAAAGCTTGAGGCAGTATCTCAGGAGGCTCATGATGATCCGTTACGATAACATCTAGGCCTAATTCCTGACAATAGGCTATTTCTTGAACGGCGCTAATGCCTGTGTCAACGGTGATTAATAGCGTGACGCCTTGTTCTTTGGCTAATTCGATCGCAGAGCGATTCAGCCCATAGCCTTCTCGAATGCGATGAGGGATATACGTATCGAAACGAGCGCCTAGGCCTTTTAACAAATGGGCCATCAATGAGGTGCTGCTTACACCATCTGCATCGTAATCACCATATACACGTATTAATTCATCATTCTGAAGAGCTTTTCGGATGCGTTCTACAGCTAGGAGCATCCCGTCAAGCAGATACGGGTCAAAATAATAGTGGACTCCGCCATGCAAGAATTGTTCAGCATCTGGCACGGTGCGTATATCTCGAAGAACAAGCATCCTGGCAACGAGCGGGTCTATCTGCAGCTCGCGCACAAATGATTCAACGAGCATTTCATCCGCATTTCCTATGCTCCATCTTGCCTTCGGTGCTAGCACTCGGTGTGTCCTCCTTAGAGTTTTCCGTATGGAAAACTTTCTTCGCAAGCATAGTCTTAGAGTTTTGCTGTGCAAAACTTTCTTCGTAAGCATAGTTTTTTCGCTTATTTAGTGAATAACGGATGGAAATTCATTTAACTCGGTATCCGTATTATTTTTGTAAGGATATCCAGCATCATAGGGGTTTACTTGAACAAAAACATCGGAAACATGATGGAATCGTTTCATCAACTGCTGTTTGATCTTTTTGGAGATTTCATGCCCTTCCCATACAGATACCCTTGGATTCACGCTTATTTTGATATCGACAACGACATAATGGCCATGTTCCCTTGCTTGCAAGTCATCGACGGTTATTACACCTTTTATCATCTGTACGGCAGCAATCAATTCAGCGGCATCTTCCTGCAGCAGAACATAATCCATTTTCGTATGTAAAGCTTCCTTAAGTAACGAATACCCCATCTTCAATACCATTAGAGATATAAATAATCCCGCAAGTGAATCCAAATAATAAAGAAAAGATATGTTTAGGTATTTGCCCATTAAAGCTCCTAGTACACCAACAAGAGCTACAATAGAAGAGTATATATCGGAACGGTGTCCCCAGCTATTAGCAATTAATTCCTGAGATCCTAAACGCTTGCCTATCCTGTATGTATATTGAAACATAATCTCTTTTACCAAGAGCGAAATGCCAATTGCAACAAGAGCGTACACCTTAGGAGCATGCTCGACGTCAACCCATATGGATTTGATGGTAGAGATACCCAGTTCAACACCTAGGACTAAAATAACAATCGACATTAAAATGGATGTGATAGATATCTTCTTATCATGACGATTGGGGTAAGCTTCTTGAGGCGCCGCTTCTTCGGTTCTTTGTTTAATTAATGCTGAAGATGAACTTACTGCCTCAGATGCTGAATGTACCGCGTCAGCGAGAAGTGCTTTACTCTGCGACATAAACCCAACAATAACATTGAGACAGGCAAGAGCTATATTGCCAGCAATACCTACCCAGACAGTGAGTTCTGTCTTTTGAAAACGCTCGTCATTCACGTGGACACTCCCCCTGAACGGATACAAAGGCCGCGCAACATTCACGCGGCCGGTTATTATGGTTATTACGCTGCAGCTTTCTTTTTAGAACTACGCAAAGATTTTCTTTTCAATAAATACCAGAGTGAACATGCAATGAAAATAGACGAATAAGCTCCACTTGTTAAACCGATTAATTTCGCAAGTGCGAAAAGTTTAATGGACTCACTACCGAAAATATACAAACATCCTGCGGCTATCAATACTACTAATACGGTATTGATATTACGCGCCATCGTTTGCCAGATACTATCGTTGACCAATGCAACGAGATCTTCGTCCGTTTTGAGTTTTGCAAATCGCAGATTTTCACGAATACGGTCAAAAATAACGATTTTATCATTGATGGAATAACCGATTGTGGTCAAAACTGCCGCTAGAAATGGTAAGTTGACTTCAAAGCGGAAAATCGCAAACATAGCGATAACCATAAAAGCATCATGAAGTATGGCAATAATCGCTGCTACGGCAAAGCGCCATTCGAAACGAATACTTACATACAAACAAATCAAAACGCTGGAAATGGCAACGGCATATACCGCTTTAAGCAACAATTCCTTCGCTAATTGTGGATCAACTGTGTTGATTTCTTTGGAAACCTCAGTGCCATAAGCGGTTGCGAACGCTTTTTGGATCTTATTTACCGTATCATCATTCAGAACATCATCGAATCGAATGGAGACACGATCACTGTTATTACCGCCGATTGTTGGATCCGCAAAGTTCGATTTCACATCGCCATTCGTTGTAAGAGTATGCAATATCTCTTCAACCTTGGCCTTGTCTAGTTGTTTGCCCACGACAAGATCAATATTCGTTCCTGCTTTGAAATCGACACCGAAATTCATGCCCGAGAACAGCATAACAGACAGACCAATAACAAGAAGAGCAATCGAAATAATGAAAAACTTATTGCGATTTCTCACAAAATCATACTTTTTCTTAAAGCCCACGGATATCTGCCTCCTTCACACCGAAATAACTTGGCTTTTTCAGCAAGTTGCCCCGTATGATAAGATGCAGCAGCCATCTGGAGAACAATACGTTCGTTAAGATACTGATAATAATACTCATCATCGTAATAACCGCGAATCCGCGAATTGCGCCGTTTCCGACGTAGTACAGAACAATACCAGCAATTAAATTCGTTACATTAGCATCCATAATCGTACGGAAAGAATGTTTCGAGCCTGATTTCAAAGATGAAAGAATGCTCTTACCGGCACGTATTTCTTCACGGATTCTTTCATAAGTAATAATGTTCGCATCGACCGCCATACCTGCTCCTAAGACGAGGGCCGCAATACCTGGCAGCGTAAGTGTTGCATTCATAAAGTCGAATATGGCCAACAATACCCATACATAAGTAATCAGTGTAAAGGCAGCCACAAGACCCGGTGCGCGGTAGTATAGTACCATGAAGATAAAGATTAAGATCGAAGCAATCAAACCAGCTCTAGCCGTTTGGTGCAGCGATGCACTACCTAAAGTGGCATCCACACGCTGAATATATTTCTCTGTTAATTTCAATGGCATCGCACCCAAGTTAATCATCTTGGCTACATTCGTTGCTTCAGTTACACTCGTTTGTGTAATAATCGCCGAATCACTGTCAATGGGAAAATTAACAGATGCTGTCGACTTCACTTCATCATCCAAATAAATGGAAAGTGTGCTTCCAGTAAGTTTAGTTGTCACTTCTTTAAATTTCTCTCTGCTTTTCATCTTGATTTCGACAATCGGTTGCTTCGTATTCGGATCGTAGCTTAATTTAGCCGCGTTTTCTACGAAATCCGTTCCGTTCATATAAACCGTTCCATCCGGACCTCTAAAGGTAAGAACCGAGGGCTTAGACATTAAGCCTCTAACTTCTTCTTCATTTTTCACGCCCGCAAGACGTACACGAATGCGATCCGTTCCTTCCGGATAAACCTCAGGTTCGGCTACACCAAGTTTGTCAGCTCGTTTCGCAAGACTCTCTGCTGCTTGCGTAAGCGTTTCCTTCGTCAATGGTGCACCTGCTGCCAAAGGTTCCGCGGTGTATAAAATTTCAAACCCGCCTTTTAAATCCAATCCAAGCTTAATTCGTTCTACAAGACTAGGGCTTGTTACTCCGATCGCTCCGAGAACAATAACAACCGTTAGAAAAAAGAACGATATTCTTTTCCAATCCACCATCTCTTGCTTGTCTCCCTTCCATACTCAATATTCCTATTATACTCAGGTCTGAAAATCGAGTCAATTTAAGTCGTTTCACGAAAAATAAGCCCATCCTTAGAATTGGGCTCCTCTATACATGCTTATCGTCATCCAGTTCATGAACGCCGTTGATTTGAGCGACAAAATGTCATTTACGATTTGATGAAGCGAAGGGACACCCGTTTTGCGGTATTTGTCGCTAACGCAATCCCATATATCTTTACCACTCACGTGTTCGTAGCCAAGCATAATAAATTCTTCAACCTTGCTTAAACATAAGCTTTCGATAACCTCATTAAGTTCCAGATCGGTAAGAGAAACCCCTTCTCCCTCAGAGTCAATGGATGCTGCCTCGCTAGCCTCTACCTGTTCATTCTTCTTGTCCTCAGGATGATGAGGTACTTGATCGTTATCTTCTCCGTTCATTGGGAGAACCTCCTAAGGTGTGATTTACCTTTACTCATTAGAATAATTCGATGTTCATCCACCATTTTCCTGCCAAACTGTGACCTGTCCACAAAATGTTAGCATGAGCTTGGCCAACCCTCGCATAGTCATAGGATATGACACGTATCGGAAGAGGGAATGGCAGTGACTAAGCAGTCGTTTATTAGAGGCACGATGATCCTGTTAGCCGCAGGCATTTTGAACCGTATTCTTGGCTTTATACCTAGGATTACTTTACCGCGTGTCATCGGTGCTGAAGGTATCGGTATTTATCATATGGGTTGGCCATTCTTGTCCGTCATCTTAACCATTATAACAGGCGGGATACCTGTCGCGATTGCCAAGTTGATAGCAGAAGCAGAGGCTGAACACAACGAAACGAGAATCCGCAGCATTCTAAAAATTTCATTGGCTATTACGATCTGTCTCAGTATCGTATTTACAATCGCTTGTGTTGTAGGTGCTTCGTGGATTACCTCTCATTTATTAACTGACTCACGAGTTTACTACACATTCCTATGTATGAGTCCAATGATTCCGATCATCGGTATCTCCGCTGTCTATCGCGGCTATTTTCAGGGAAGACAGAATATGATTCCTACCGCTACTTCTCAAATTATGGAGACACTCATCCGTATTGTCATGGTTCTCGTTTGTTCGTATGTAATGATCCCTTATGGGATCGAATATGCAGCAGCTGGTGCCATGATGGGAGTCCTAGCGGGGGAAATTGGCGGCCTAGTTGTCTTAGCCATCCATTTCAAGTTCGACAAGAAAACATCTCCTAAAGCTCCTATCGCGCAAATTGGCACGAATAAAACGAATGGCCGACTTTCTAATTTTCGTAGAATCATGCGAATTTCTATCCCTATAACAGGAAGTAAATTGATTGGGGCAAGCTCCTACCTGTTCGAATCCATTCTCATTGCACAAAGTCTAGCGTTAGCGGGTATTTCAACTTCATTGGCAACAGCCCAATACGGCGCCTTACAAGGGATGATTATCCCCATCATACTTCTGCCTAGCGCACTTACGATGTCATTGTCGGTCTCGCTCGTCCCCTCCTTAAGCGAAGCAGCCGCCCGCAAAGATATCAAAACCATTCACATGCGGCTGCATCAATCCTTGAAGTTGGCTTTAGTAACCGGCGCTCCATTCGCTGTCCTTATGTTCGTTCTTGCTGAACCGATCTGTACATACATGTACAATCAACCTGATGTAGGGGTCATGCTGAAAATGATGGCTCCTATCGCCATATTTATTTATTTTCAAGCTCCGTTACAGTCCGCCTTGCAGGCTTTGAACAAGCCAGGAGCCGCTTTAATCAACACGTTGATTGGCTCATCTGTTAAGCTTATTCTCATATATTGGCTAGCCAGCAAACCTGAAATGGGTATTCACGGAGCTGTTTTCGCCATCAATGTGAACATCGTCTTGGTAACGCTTCTGCATTGGAATAGTGTTGTACGCCTGTTGAAATTCCGTATGGAAGGCAGTGACTTCGGTAAAATCGGGGCGGCTATGGCACTTTCAGGGCTTTGCAGCTACTTCGTCATGTATACATCTTGGACTTCAACCGATTGGCTTCGTTTTGCAACCTCTTTTCTAATAGGATTTATTGTATATTTATTATTCATCACTGTATTTCGTCTGATTAGCTTAAAGGATATAACCCGGCTTATGAACATGGGCAAAAAAATCATACGCTGATGAGAAGCTTATCTTTTAAGATCCAAAAACATTCGCCCTCTATGATCAATGGAGCAATAAAACACTTCTTTAAAATCACGGGCTCCTTTAACTTGGAGTTGATTTTTCAACCAAAATCTGGTTTTTCCTATTTTCTCCAAATTCTCGTCCTGCACTTTACCATCCATAATGAGAGGCAGCGGAAGTCCTTCAAAGCGAATCGTACCCCCTATTCCATCATTGACTTTAGCTGTCTCTTTCACTTCTTTCTCCACTACACTTAATTTCCCCGAAGGTTCTAACACTGCGAACTCCACGTCTGCCACATTCATAATCTTATTTTGTCTTAGCTGCAGCATCAAATCATCTAAATTATATCGATGCTTCTTCATTTCCTCTCTGTCAATCATTCCCTTGTTGATTAAGAGGCTCGGCTTCCCGTCAAAAAAGATCCGTAAAGCTCTGCTCTTTAACGCTAGGACGGCGAGCAAGATTTGGATGAGCACCAATGTTGCCATAGGGACAATCCCATCCATGAGCGGTTTATTGACATCTTCAATCACGAAGACTGCAATTTCAGCAATCATGATCGAGATCACTAAATCAAACAGCGACAGTTTACCAATTTCACGTTTCCCCATGAGCTTTAACATGAGAAAAACGACAAAGTAGATCAGCACGGTACGTAAAAAAATGGTCAGAATATCCATTGTTAGCCTCCCCTGATCTAAGCTCTTGCTTCTCGGAGTTCAATGGTATTCTGACCGCTCATGCACTTCATCATGCAGAATTTACGTATTCAATTGTTGGCAATTCCTACAGAAATAACTTGAAATAAATTGTAGCTGCTATGAATAAAAGCAGGGAAATCGGAGCGGCCACGATCATATATCCACGCTGAGTTAGCCCTCCCCCCTCCTGATCAGAAAGAGCGGCCGCATACATGCTATTCATGGAACTTAGAAGAGTTACCCCGCTGCCAATGGCAGTTCCAACGATTAACGACCACCATAATGAAGAAACGGATGAGATACCGGCTGCACTTGGCAGCATACTCCCCATATGCTCTACGACTGGAATCATGGCAGCAGTGTAAGGAATGTAGTCCATCATGGCAGAGCCAAAGCCAGTAAGCCATAAAAGAAGAATGGATAAGAAAGGGATGTTTCCTTGACTGATTTCTAAACCTCTCACTGCAATAAATCCGGTAATCCCGGCATACGTTAAGCCACCGATCATGATGAATAATCCAAAGAAAAATAGTAATTGTGTTTCTCTCAAGCCTTGCCATATGGAAAGATAGTCTCTTCGTTTAAAAAGTTGGATTAGTTCTTTGTAGTTTAATGCCAATAAGGTCACTGCCCCACATGCAGCAATATACGAGGCATTCCACCCTAGAACGCCTTGAAGCAACAATGCCAACGATGTAAGTCCGGTGATTAAACAGCTCCCTGCAAGAAATCCTCGATCTGAAGCTAAATAGGATGCGGGTTGTAAAGTAAGTAGCTCTCTTTTATACGATTCTGCTACAATCATTTTCTTCCCGTAAATTAACCATATCACGAGATATACGATGGCTAGCAAGATGATTACAAGAGGCCCAAGCTTTATTAGTATCTCCCCAGTTGATATGTTCTCTGCTGCTCCAATCATTCGGTTAGGCAAATTCCCCATGAGCGTTGCAGCTCCGCCAATATTCACGGATAAGAGAATGCTAATCAGAAAAGGAACTGCAGATAATTTCATCATTTTCGTCGTCTTCAGCAAGATGGGTACTAGTACAACTATAGCTAGCAAACCGCCCAAAAGCGCTGATATTATCGCTGAAAGGACAGACAAACTAAGTAGAACCGAAATAGGCTTTAATCGAAACTTTCGTAGGATATGACTTGCCGTATAATCGATAATTCCTGCTTTCTGGAAAATGCCAGAAATAACAAATAAGCTTGTGATAAGTAAAAGAACATGCCAGTTCGCGTAACTTGTAACTGCCTTGCCAAGAGGAACAATCCCCAACATTATCATCAGAAGGGCTCCACCTAATGCTGTATACATCCGATCCCATTTCTCAATCAAGATACACACATAAGCCGCGGCAAAAATGATCAAGGCAACGATAGCTTGCCATAAAGCTGGACCTTGAGAAAATTCCGTCATAATTATCCCCTTCCCTTTGAACAGTCTGTACTAATTCTATGTGCTTGGCCATACAATGATGTTAATGAAACGAACGAATATACGAAAGGATTGGTGGCCTGTGAACCCTATGAAAACGGTCAGTCAGGTTCGAATAACGTCTCCTTTATTTTCCGGACTTGTTTATTCATTATGTATGATGACAATTGGAACAATAGTGACGTCATTATTTCTGCTTTTAACCAGCACACAAGAAAGCTCTCTGCATATGTTAACTACGATTATTCATGCAGTTTCTCTATTTATTGGAGGCTGGGTTTCAGGCAAAAGAGCTGGAAACCGCGGCTGGTATCACGGGGGTATTGTTGGCTTTGTCTATTTTATCCTTATTTTTTTGGTCGGATTTCTTGCTTTCGATGCAGGTTTGAATCTTCAATCCCTTCAATTACTTAGCATTCTTTTCGTGTCAGGAGCATTGGGCGGAATACTCGGCGTTAACACACAAAAATAAGACGTTTCCGTGAAGATATCACTTTCCCCCTTAGATTGTGGTATAATATCATAGTTATTGCCGCAAATAATTTCCAATATTAGGGGGAAAACACCATGAGCCCTTTTCATTCTATGACACATGCAACGGTCTATATAGTAATTACTGTTTTAATTTTTCTGATCGCTGCGACCCGTAAAAGTCCATTTAATATTGCTGGAAGTTTTGTTCAAGAAATATTTACTTCTCGTAAGTATCTCCTTCACTTTGTGGCACTGATTACGATCCTATTTTTTAATAAAGTCGAGATGTGGGTTGAAAAAGGGATCGATATCAAAACCGATTTCACCAAGTCGATCTATGGCATTGAAGGCAACTTTGTTTCAGCCATTCAGCACTTTTTCCATAATGATACATTGACTTTAGTTAGCAGTTATTTTTATGTGGTCGTTTTTCCTGCTGTAATGATAACATCGATTGCACTTTATACGTACCAGAAAAATTATAGACTCTTTTACGCCATTTGCTACGCACTCATGTTTAACTATATGATCGCCATTCCATTCTATCTGTTTTTCCCAGTTAACGAAGTTTGGTCGTTTCATCCTAATGTTAAGCTTTTGATACTAGATGTGTTCCCAACCTTTGAGCAAGATTATCGGCCACTTTCTGGACTTGATAATTGTTTTCCAAGCTTACATACATCGATCTCGGTTTCGATGGCTGTAATTGCAGTGAAAAGCCGCAGTACGTTTTGGAAAATATTCGTGCCCTGCTCTTCGGCCTTCATCATCTTCACGATCTTTTATCTAGGTATCCACTGGTTATCAGACATGTGTGCAGGTGTTGTGCTTGGTGTAGTAGCAGCCAGAGTGGGATTACGCATTTCCGATGGCCGTCTCGTTCTTGGCGAGCAAGCTCTGCTGAAACGGTTAAAGAATAATGAACTATAATAATAAAAAGCGAGAACCTGATTGAAGGATCTCGCTTTTTTATTTTATTCTTTTGCTGTAGTTTTAGAAACAGCATTGATAGCAGAACGATCAAATGTCATTTTCGTCGCATCGTTGACACGAAGTACACAAATGTCATCTGTGATTTCCATAATCGTTCCGTGAAGCCCACCAATCGTAACGACCTTATCCCCTTTTTTCAATCCTCCAAGCATTTGATTACGGGTTTTCTGTCTTTTCTGTTGTGGACGAATAAGTAAGAAGTAAAGAACGACAAACATGAGCACTAAAGGTCCGTATGTATACAAATACCCAACTGCACCTGTATTCGCAGTGTCTGCTGATAGTAACATAGGTATCCTCCTTTCTTAAAATCCTCTTTCATTATCATTCAGCCCATAAGCGGCAAAGAACTCATCACGGAAATCAAGTAAACGATCTTCCTGGATGGCTCCTCTTACATCACGCATGAGCTGTAGTAGAAAGTGAAGGTTATGAATCGTAGTCAATCTGATTCCGAAGGTCTCATCCGCTTTTATTAAATGGCGAATATAAGCCCGGCTGTAGTTCTTACAGGTGTAACAAGTACATTTAGGATCCAGCGGACCAAAGTCGGTCGCATGCTTAGCATTACGAATAACAAGACGGCCTTCGCTAGTCATACATGTCCCATTCCTAGCTATCCTTGTTGGTAGTACGCAATCGAACATATCGATACCGCGGATAGAGCCTTCAATTAAAGCATCTGGCGAACCTACACCCATCAAATAGCGAGGTTTATTCGCAGGCATAAGAGGTGTTGTGTAATCCAGCACTTCATACATTAAATGCTTAGGCTCTCCAACACTCAGTCCACCAATAGCATACCCCGGGAAATCCATGGAAGTCAACTGCTCAGCACTCAACCTCCGAAGATCTTCATGCATGCCGCCTTGAATGATGGCGAACAATCCTTGATCATTCGGTCTGCTATGACTTTGCAGACAACGCTCGGCCCACCGCGTCGTACGCTCAAGTGATTTCTTCACATATTCGTACTCTGCCGGAAAAGGAGGACATTCGTCAAAAGCCATCATAATATCAGAACCAAGTGCATTCTGAATCTCCATGGCTTTCTCTGGGGAAAGAAACAGCTTGTCCCCGTTCAAGTGGGACTTAAACTGTACGCCTTCTTCCGTAATCTTACGCATGTTACTAAGACTGAATACTTGAAACCCGCCGCTGTCTGTCAAAATAGGCCGGTCCCAATTCATGAATTTATGCAAACCGCCAGCTGCTTTCACAATATCATGACCCGGTCTGATGAAGAGATGATAAGTATTACTTAAAATAATATGAGCATCCATTGTCTTCAATTCCTCAGGGCTCATCGTTTTTACCGTTGCTTGTGTGCCAACTGGCATGAAGGCTGGCGTTTCAATGACTCCGTGAGGGGTGTGAACGCGTCCAAGACGTGCTCCGGATTGTTTACATGTTTTGATTGGTTCGTACGTAACTGCTGCTGCCAATACATCCACTTCCTATTCTAAGCGTCTTTCTGACTACTGAATCTTAGTAAATTAACATAGCATCTCCAAAACTAAAAAAGCGATATTGCTCTCGAACAGCTTCTTCATAAGCTTGCAACACATTCGTTCGCCCAGCCATTGCGCTAATGAGCATAAGCAGGGTTGACTTAGGTAAGTGGAAATTGGTTAACAAAGCATCCACCACACCGAACGTATACCCCGGATAAATAAAAATTGAAGTCCAGCCCTGTGAAGGTTGAATTACTAATTGTTCGTTAGTCTCATTACCTGCGTACTTACGACTTAAGCCAGCTGCCGTTTCTAACGTGCGCGCAGATGTAGTCCCTACGGCAATCACACGCTTACCATTCATTTTGGTTTCGTTAATTAGTGCTGCCGTTTCAGCTGACAGCATGTAATATTCCTCGTGCATTTGGTGTTCTTCAATGGTGTCCACAGATACAGGACGGAAAGTCCCGAGCCCAACATGCAAGGTGACAAATGCAAGACGAACACCCTTAGCTTGAAGTTTATCCAAGTAGGCTTCGGTAAAGTGCAGCCCTGCCGTTGGTGCGGCAGCTGAGCCTTCATGCTTTGCGTATACCGTTTGATAGCGTTCCCGCTCGGACAGCTGCTCCTTAATATAAGGAGGAAGCGGCATTTCGCCCAATCGATCTAGAATCTCATTGAAAATGCCTGCATAACTAAATTGGAGCACTCGACCACCCATATCTCCAACTTCCACAACTTCCGCCGTTAACAAGGGTTGTTCGCCATTAGTTGAGTTGACGTTCACGCCGAAAACCGCCACAGCCCCTAATTGCATGCGTTTTCCAGGCTTTACCAAGGCTTCCCAGCGATCCTCGCCAAGGGGCTTCAGGAGCAAAATCTCCACTTTGGCGCCGGTGTCTTTCTTCGCACCAAAAAGCCGTGCTGGAATGACTCGTGTGTCATTCATCACGAGCAAATCCCCGGCTTCTACATAATCAATAAGTTGTTCAAAAGTCCGATGACTTATCTCACCTGATTGTTTGTTCAGTGTAAGAAGTCTAGACGCCGTACGATCAAGCAGCGGCGTCTGGGCAATCAATGATTCAGGTAGTTCAAAATCGAAAACTTGTACATCCATGTTGTGTATTCATTCCTTAGTTATGTTGACTCCAGCATAATAAGACTGAAGTATTTTCTTATAATCGTAGCCTAATTCGGCATAACCTCTTGCACCCCATTGAGACATGCCAAGTCCGTGTCCAAAGCCTGTTCCACGGAAAATGAACTGATTGCCTTGACCTGACGTTTGTGGATTAGGAGGGATCACAGGGGTTACTGACGGAGACGTCGGTTTCGACTGTCCCGTTGTGCCTAAAGCCGTTAAATCGGTTATCTTCAAAGCTGTAGGCTGTGATTGACCACCAGACAGCACATAGACCGAATCAGATCCAGCACTACTTGTCTCGCTACTTCCTGCACCTGCAATCGCTAAGCCAATAGGATCTGGGGTATTACCAGTATAACTTCCTGCTTGTACAATTTCAAACCGGGTGCTGGGTAATCCCCCAAGTGCCGCACGTAAGGCATCGGGATAAGGCACCTTCACCACAACTCCGTTCGCTTTAAGCTCGGTCACCCTCCCTGAAGGTCCTCGCTTCGATATTTCAAGTGATTGCAGATCTCCGCTTACAACTACATTGGCTGCCGCTAATTTACTTTTAATTTCATTACCTGTATAAGGACCTCTAATCCAAGAATAGGCATTCGATTCTTTTTCTTGGCCCAACACTAACACTTTCTCTTTATTGGAAAGCTGAGCGATCGAAGGATTACCTGCATTATCTACATAAGGTGCCGTACGGACATTTACACCTTGTTCCGTGGCCTCGTAGTAGGATGCGCCCTCTTTGCCCTTCTGACCACTGTCTTTGAGGTACATGCTGTGTACGTAGCCGGTTCGACCATCGGTTAACTGAATGCGATACCAGATGGCCTTCCCTTTTTCAGCACCATCATCCGGACTTGGTACACTACGCAAATAAGCTAATGGATTCCCCCATACTTCAGAGGGATCCGCAGTCATCCCGCCTGAATTCGAAGAAAACACAGGTGAAATCAGTCCATTTTTATCTGATAATACTTCGTCTTTCGTTGCATCAACAGCTTGTATTCCCGCAGCAAATTCCTTTTGTATCCCATAGTAAACCTGATCTAACGTTGTATCCGTAACTTGTGCTATCTCGTACTTATTTCCCTGTTTGATTGCAAAAGTACGGGCAGCTACAGCTTGTGCTTTCAACGCCTCTGTTGGCCAACCGGAGTTAAGCTCTGAGCCTACGACAGCATATAAATATTGCTCCATCTGCACTTCATTCACTAAAGCTAACTTACCATGATAGGTACTTATCTCCATGTCTCCGCGGTAACTGAGGTTAGCCCGCTCCTTGATTGCAATTCCCTGACTTTTCGGATGGATTACTGTCTTTTGATCACCTGCTGCCGCGGCATAATGAGACACCGAAGCGGAGCCATTCGAGGAAGCCGTTACATCCGATCTGCGTATTAAATAGGATGATTTCGTATTCACGGGTTGTAAAAGCAAGTTGGGAGCTGCGCGTAACGCAGTCTGTTTTACTGCTTCTAACTGTCCTGTAGTAGCTTCATTACCTACCCATACGCTATAGGTTAGTTTACCTGCCGCATCTTCTTGCAGCGCAATATCTGCATCGAGTCCCGCTTGGTTAAATACAAGCAACTGCTGCAAAGCAGCTGCCTCATCAGCATACGTACCCGCACTCCAATGCAGTGGACCTTTAAATACAGGAGGAGCCGATTTCGTTAATGCTGAAACTGTTGTATCTTTAAGCGCTTGCGCCGCAGCGTCCTCGGCTTCTTCCTTAGAGGCGAAGCTGCCGTAATAAACTTGATACACGGTTCTACCTTGTTTCACTCTACTTAACACATAGCTATCTTCGGGCATCGCCGTTAATTTAGCATTTAAGGCTTTGGCTGCTATGTAGTCTATCGTTTCGAGCATAATTACACTGTACTGATCAATCGACATTCGAATCGAAGCATCCGGTATCGATGCCCACGGTTTAGCAGCAGTACCGGCTGAATTACGTACAGCAATATCCAGACCGCCAGATGCCGTAAGGGTAACTACAGGTTCTACTTTCTTATATTTGGTTGAATCTATCAAAAGTGCAACACGAATCTGATCCAAGTGTTTGATCCCCTCTGCATTTGCATGGGGCACCAGCGCAGAGAATGTTCCAAAGGTCAAAGCAGCCGTCGTTATTAAAGCTATTCTCTTAGGGGTAAGCAGCTTATTTCTCCAATTCATTCGACACAATTTCCTTTCTTTTGCAGCATTCTACTAAATTAGACTCTAGAAATTGGAAGAAGTTTTGGTTGATAGAATTTTACATAGGCAAAAAACATCGTAGATTCATTGCTGCTTCATTTGTAACATTCCAAAATTCCTTCTGCTAAGCCTTAAAGAACCTCGATTGTTGCGGAAAGTGCAACAATTCGTTCGGATTTCCCCTCATATTCCTCCTTATGTTGCAAAAGATACAACAATTTCTCCTGTAGAAGACTAAATGAGCAGGTGTGGCCTTAAATTGTTGTACTTTGTACAACAATCGCTTAGTAAAACCATTTAAAGCCCTAAATTGTTGCAGAAAGTACAACATCGCTATAAATTGTGCTCGAGCTTCTGAGATTCCCTCACTTACACCTCCAATTTGGAGAAAGTGCAAAAAGCTTTCTAATACAAGCTAAACTCGAATGGAAACAAAAGCTTTCTTGTACCGCTAAGCTCGATTAAAACTAAGAAACTTCTTGCTCAGCAAGCTCGACCGAAAAAAAAACACTATCTAGCGCTGTACAACTCTACAGAAACAAAAAAATCTTTTGCCCGCCTTTCAGCAGCGGCAAAAGATCTTAAATTACCGTTGTTCCGGCACCGGTAACCCTAAATGATGATAGGCCTGAGGCGTTACCATCCGGCCTCTAGGGGTACGCTGCAAGAAACCAATTTGCAGCAAATAAGGCTCGTAGACGTCTTCGATCGTCTGACTCTCTTCGCCGATAGTGGCGGCAATCGTTTCGAGCCCAACTGGGCCGCCCTGGAAGTTTTGAATGATGGCGCGCAGCATCTTATGATCAATCTCATCAAGCCCAAGGTCATCGACCTGTATGAGCTTGAGTGCCTCTTTGGCGATGTCCAGCGTGATAATGCCATCGCCCTTCACTTGCGCGAAGTCGCGCACCCGCTTCAGCAAGCGGTTCGCGATTCGCGGCGTTCCACGCGAGCGCATGCCGATCTCGCGTGCAGCTTCACCGACGATGCCGACCTGTAGGATGTCGGCCGTTCGGCTGACGATGTAGGTGAGCTCCTCCACCGTATAAAACTCCAGCCGACTGACGACCCCAAAACGGTCACGCAGTGGCGCAGAAAGCAATCCGACGCGTGTCGTCGCGCCGATCAAGGTAAACGCCGGCAAGTCTAGACGCACCGAGCGTGCACTCGGCCCCTTGCCGATGATAATATCAAGGGCAAAGTCCTCCATCGCCGGATACAGCACCTCTTCCACCGTACGGTGGAGGCGATGAATTTCGTCGATGAAAAGCACATCGCCCTCCTGCAAATTCGTCAGGATGGCAGCTAAATCCCCCGGCCGCTCGATCGCAGGGCCGGAGGTCGTTCTTATATTCACGCCAAGCTCGTTGGCGATGATGTTGGACAGAGTTGTTTTGCCAAGGCCAGGTGGCCCATACAGCAGCACATGATCAAGCGCTTCCTTACGCATCTTGGCAGCTTCAATATAGATCTTGAGGTTCTCCTTCGCCTGCTTCTGGCCGATATATTCGGCCAAATAACGAGGACGTAGGCTGTACTCAATCGTGTTGTCCTCCATCATTAAATTAGCCGATATAATCCGGTCATTGTCCATGTTGATCCTCCTAAGAGTTTTGCATTAGCAAAACTAACTTCGTAAGCATTGGCTAAATCATGCCCAATCCTCATCCACTACATCGTATACAAAGCTTGCAGCGCAAGCTTCATCAATACATCAACAGAATCAGACGGATTCGCTTTTGGCTTCACTTGCAACCAAGCACGATCAGCTTCAGCTTCCGTGTAGCCAAGCGTCATCAACGCTTCCTTCGCTTCGCTCCAGGCATGACCGCCATCGCTCAGCTGCGCCGATCCAACCACGCTTAAAGCTACCGCAGCTTCCGGACTTGAGAAGCTCACCGAACCCAATTTGTCCTTCAGATCCAAGATAATCCGCTGTGCTGTTTTCTTACCGATGCCTGGGAGCTTTGTCAAGAACGCTAGATTCTCCTGGCTAATTGCTAGAATAACAGCCTCTGGTCTTCCGCCCGCAGCAAGAATGCCCAGCGCAACCTTTGGCCCAATTCCCGACACATCGAGCAATAAACGAAACAAGGACTGCTCATCCCGTGACATAAAGCCGAATAGCAAATGAGCATCTTCACGTACATGATAATGAATGAACATCGTGACAGCTTCATCTTCCTTATGCGGCAGCGCATAGGGATTCGGACAAAACACACGATAACCTACGCCATTTACATCCAGCACCGCATAGTCGCTCTCGCGTGCAGCAACTTTCCCTCTTAAGAAATCTATCATCTTTTCCTGACCTCATTTATCCTAGATTGCAAAGCAGAAGAATGGGCATGGCAAATAGCAATAGCAAGCGCATCGGCTACATCATCAGGCTTAGGCACTTGGGACAGTTTTAGTAATATTTTGACCATTTCCTGTACTTGGTGTTTCTCAGCTTTCCCGTAGCCAACAACGGATTGTTTAACTTGAAGCGGAGTATATTCAGCTATCGACAACCCAGCCTGAACACCCGCAAGAATCATGACACCCCGCGCTTGTCCTACTGTAAATGCCGTCGTTACATTCCGATTAAAGAACAATTTCTCTATCGACATCGCGTCCGGTTTATACTTCTCTATTAATTGCGTCGTAGCATCATAGACATCTTTCAGCCTGATCCCAGGATCCGTGTGTGCTTCGGTTTGAATTGAACCATACTGCACAGGAATGAGCTTACTTCCAATCTTATCAATAAAGCCAAAACCAACTATCGCGATCCCCGGATCAATACCCAGAATACGCACTGCAATTCTCTCCCATCTTTAAAAAAGCGAACATATGTAGTCATTTCATTATAGCAGATAACAAAAAAAAGAGATAGACTCAGGAATCTCCCGATCTACCTCTTCATCCTACTATCACCTTATTTAAGGTCTTGTCATTGCCCGTTCAGTCTCTTGTGGCGGCATGGCATAATCACTGAAAGTTGATAATACGCTATTATACTCCTCCAAATCAATGACTCGGATCCCTTCGTGGAGCTGATCCACCGTTTCGCGTGGAAGACTGCTTTCTAAATGCTTAATGTTCAATTGAAAAAATGTTCGAATCACATTATCCTTGGCTGGTGTTCCATTAAAAAGGGACAGATTGCTGCTTCCGTCGATGCCGAATACCGCCTTTTCCTTGCATGCCGGCGATAAATCATCGATACTTTCGGTAAAAGTGACCTCTCCATTCGCACCTATGCTCAGCAACCAATTAGGGTGCTTTATTTGCATTTTCAATAATTCTTGAGGGGTCTGCAGGCCCAACTGACTGCGCTCCTCGCCACAAACATAAGTCTTAAGCAAATAGCTCTCCCTGCTATTCGTTATGCTTTTCAACGTTGTCGTCGCTTCTTGAAGACGTTGATCGTCCACCGGTGTAAGTCCAGCAAAGGTCGATCTAACGACTCCACTTGGGCTATCACCAGCACTTAGAAGGCTTCCAGTTGCATATAATATATAGCTAACCACTACGACGGCAAAGAACATTCCTAAAGTCAACCAACTACGTTTCCAACGCAGCTTTCTTTTCAAATGCTTCAAAAGTTGTAGTACATTCACCGATATCCCCTTCTATTCTCGTTTTTCCGTATTGTTTCCATTTGCATGAGACACTATACATCATTTACCATAGAGAGAGAGTATGAAACCAATCAAGACGGACGGTGAAGCCCTTATCATGAACGGTAGAAAACGAATCAAACGTACAACACTCCTAATTATAGGAGTTGTCCTGTTGTGGGGGGCAGTTGCCATTTGGAATGAAGTACAAAAAAACGAATCAGGTGTAACCTCACCGCGTTCAACCTCAGCCTCATATCCATCACCATCTCAGAAAAGTCACCAAACTTCCATGAATTCGGTAACAAATGGATATAAAATGAGCTCTCCCTAGCTTTATAATTTGACTGTAGCCACAGAAATGATATAGTCAGAAGTAGATGAAATATTCGCATACTTATCCAGGGAAACCGATATAGATTTGAAAAGGCAAATACTAAGCTTACGATACAAGTTTTCTTGAGAAAACTATAAACGGAGAGACTTTGAGCTAATCTCAAAGATCCCAAAAAGGAGAGACTTTGAGCCAGCTCAAAGATCCCTATATTAGGAGGGGAACAGCATGAATGTGGCAGAACTTCAATTAATTCAATTATCCAGACGGGGCGACCGCAACGCTTTCGTGGAGCTAGTCGAGTTATACCGTAACAAAATACAGAAGCTTGCTTTTCGCATGCTTCATAACAGGCCTGATTCAGAGGACATTGTTCAAGAAACATTTATCCGTGTTTATTTGAACTTAAACCACTTTGATGAAAGTCAGAACTTCTCTACTTGGATTTATCGGATTGGTAAAAATGTCGCCATAGACTTGCTGCGCAAAAAGAGGCCTGTTCAATCCTTAGATGCCGAGCTGAACGATTATGACGATGATTACAGCTACTACAGTAAGCTTGCAAGTCAAGATCAGTCTCCTGAGCACGTTGTTCTCCAAACAGAAGTTCAAGAGCATATGCATACATCCATTAATAAATTAGCTGATAAATATAGAAGTATCATTACGCTATACTATCTGGAAGAGCTTTCCCTTCAGGAAATAAGTGATAAACTGAACTTACCGATTACAACAGTAAAAACTCGTTTACATCGCGGACGTGAACTGCTTCGTAAAAAATGGGGTATGAATTTCGTTGTCGGTTTAATGACCTTTTTCACTTTGGGTATGATTGCCTAATCCTTAGCATAACGAAACTAAGAAGCCTCCTATTCCACAAATCCTGTGGTTTAGGAGGCTTCTTCTTCATTTTCAGAAATTAATCCAAGGTACATTTTGCTTAGCGTCTTGCTTTTCAGAAGCTCTCTGCTGCCGTTTCAAGAAAGCATTGAGTGCTCCTGAATCTGACAATTTCACTTTTTTTGAAGAACTGCCGCTGCTTGACCTATTTGCCTTTTTATCATTACGGATGTCAATTTCAACAATTTCTTCTGTATCAGTCTCTTCCGTAAGCTCATGCGTATGGACTTGTGGCATCATAGGCGACTCATAAGGTGCTTGGTAATGAGCTCCAGCATAAGGAATCCCATAAGGACCCTGTTGGTAGTCATATGGATTATGTGCAGTTTGTTGCATGTCATAGGGACCCTGCTGGTAGTCATACGGATTATGTGCAGTTTGTTGCATCTCATAGGGAGAAGCTGGTGGATATAAACCAGGAATTGTTGGAAAGCCATGCTGATAACCATCCCACGGGCTTTCTACGGTTCCAGTTGGATAACCCGCCGGGAATGTCGTCCACGGTTGCTCGATCATCGATGGACCACCGCAGCCACAGCCATCTTGACTCTTTGGATAGGAGGTTGGCTCAGCATGATGAGGAAATTGCTCATATGGTGAATGCTGATACGGTGAAAAAGCTGGATATGTTGACATCTCTTGTTGCTCGGAACCCGGATAAGCAAATACCTCAGTCGCTGTAATGTGAAACTGCTGGAAAGGATGAACCGCTTGCTGCTCGTAAGGTGCGTTGAGACCAATAACCCCAGACTCAGGCGCAGGAATGACTGGCTCAGAGGGCATCGGCGAAGGTACAAACGGTTGCTCAGCCAACGGCATCGATTCTACATACGGTGCTGACGGCGCTGACGGCATTTGACTTATCGGTTCTTCTGCAATAGGCATAAATGGTTGCTGATTCGATTCTGCAACAGTCCATGGTTGAGCTGAAGGGACTGGAGCAAATGGTTCTGTCGATGGATTCGACACCGATAGTGGCTTAACTCCTACCTGCTCATGATGCATCTTGGGCACATAAACAATTTCTCCCGTCATAAGTACATTGGGATTCTTCAGATGAGGATTCGCTTTAATCATCTCTTGAAGGGGTACATCCCAAGCCTTACCAAGCTTCCATAAGCTATCACCCTGCTCCACAACGTGTTTATAGACATAATCTGAAGCAGGTGGATCTACTGGCTTCGGTTTGGAAGGTATTTTCACCTTCATCCCGATGTCAATATGATCCGGTTGTGCAATTTGCGGATTAAGTGCGATGACTTCGTCCAACGTGGTTTGATATTTCTTTGCAAGCTCGTACAGGGTATCGCCCTTTTTGACAATGTGGATTTTCAACACCATACCTCCTTAGAGTTTTCGTTAGAAAACTTACTTCGTAAGCATTAACTCGAGTTTTCGCAAGGATAAACGACTCCGTCGTCCTTCTGGGACGAGCGCGTTTGTCAAGGTAGATGCGAAGCAAAAGTATAAAACTTATACTTTCTTATCTACTTAGAAAACTTGCTTTGTAAGCATAATCTCGAGTTCTCGCAAGAAAACTTGCTTCGTAAGCATTCGCTTAGTCACAATGATATTACAGTTTATGCAAGTTCCTAGGCTTTTGCCCCTTTTGGACAAAAAAAATCCCTCGCGTAATGAACGCAAAGGAAGAATGGTATTAACTTGTGTACGAATAACTCGGATAACAACCCAAAATTCGAACTTGACAACCAATCGCTTCAATTTCTTGAATGGCAGATGGCAGGAGAACTGAATCCATGGACCCAGCAATATCGATATAGAAATAATAAGTACCAAGTTTCTTCTTTGTCGGCTTGGATTCAATCTTCGAAAGATTAATTCTGCGCCACGCGAAGGCAGAGAGCACCTGATGCAGGGCACCTGGGTAATCTTCAGGCAGCGTGACAAGAATAGTTGTTTTCATGTCTTCCGAGGACTTCAGTTCTGACGCTTCGGTACCAACTAGTAAAAACCGGGTCATGTTGTCTTTATGATCCTGAATTTCCCTTTGCAGCATTGGAACAGCATAGTTTGTAGATGCTATAGCCGTTCCGATAGCTGCAACAGTCGGGTCCTGCAGCGTCGATACTATTCGTACACCCTCTGCTGTGGAGCTTACTTGCTCAAATTCTGCTTCGCTCAAATACTGCTTCATAAATCTACTGCACTGTGCAGGGACGACCTGATGAGATAATACCTTACGAATATGTCCATATGGATTCGAAGCTTCCGTTTGCCCGTCAGGATTCGAATAGCCAATGAGATTCATATCAATGGGAAAAACCCACTCCGCCCGAATGGGCAGATCAACCTCGTGAACGAGCCAGTCGACATGCAAATGAACGGAACCTTCAAGCGTATTTTCAATGGGAATGACACCTAATTCCGTTTCGCCTGACGCTGTCGCATTGAACACTTCAGAAATTAGTTTATATGAAACGTAAGTAAAGTCTTCACCCAAAAAATGACGGGTGGCTTCTTCCGAAAAGGTACTTGGTCCTAGGATGGCTACCCGCTTCATGCAAGAACCTCCCCTTCAACAAAAGATAATAGATCCCCGTCACCTTCTTGCAGCAGAATTGCCGCAACGCCTTCACCGCTCGGCTTTAACCATAGCGTCTGTGCTTCAATACCTTCCTTAGCAAGCGTGCCCTTCAGGAATGCCTCCAACTCCTCTTTCTGGTCACTTCGAGCATCCACTAGCGCAAGCATCGTCGGTCCAGCTCCGCTAAGTGCAACCCCTAGCGCACCATGGTTCTCCGCTTGCTCAAGCAGCGTCTTCATGCCCGGAATGAGCTCTGCACGGTAAGGCTGATGCAGCGCGTCCTTCATGGCATGGCGGATCATACCCAGGTTGCCTGTGCTTAGCGCGGCAACAAGCAAAGATGAATGGCTGAGGTTGAACACCGCATCCTTCATGGCTACTTGCTTCGGCATGACGCTTCTCGCCTTCTCTGTAGCAAGCTGGAACGCTGGTATCGCCACCAGCACTTCCAAATTAGCGTCCGGCTCTATTCGAATAGATTCGGCTTTCTCACCGTCCCAGAACGCAACCACGATCCCGCCGAACAAGCTAGCCCCGACATTGTCCGGGTGCTTCTCCAAGCGGCTCGCGATTTGGAACAGCTCATATTGCGTGAGCTTGTTCCCGATTAGGGCATTGGCGCCGGCGAGCGCACCAACAATGGCTGACGCGCTGCTGCCTAGACCACGCGTGAGTGGAATATCGCTATACATGGCAATGTCCAGCTCAGGGTGAGAAACGCCCGCCTGTTCAAATACCATTTGCGCGACTTTATATATTAAATTGGACTTGTCCGTTGGAATTCCGTTCATCTGATCACCGATTAAATGAATCGCCGTTTCATCCGATATCGCCATATCAATCCAGGCATATAAGTTCAAGGCCATCCCCAGTGAGTCAAAGCCAGGACCTAAGTTTGCCGTACTTGCCGGCACTTTCACTCTTACCTTTTGCACTGCCTTATAACTCATTTCGAAATTGCGCCTCTTTTCAATAATTTAGCCTTCTACGCGATAAACGCTTTTGATGGCGTGAATAACATCCATAGATTCGAATTGTCTCAGCACATTTTTCATACTGGCTTGGTTCGCATCATGTGTGATAATAATAATTTCAGCCTTCGGATTGGACTGGTTCGGGTGCTGGAACACTGACTCCAAACTAACTTCGTGCTGAGCAAAAATTTGTGTAATTTGCGCAAGTACGCCCGCTTTATCTTCAACATGCAGAAGAATAAAGTTTTTGGAAGCAATCTGATCGTCCGTCTTCAGCTTCATTTCTTTATAAGGTGCCAGCACTGTTCGTCCATTCACGCCCAGCCTCAAGTTACGCACAACGGCAACCAAATCTGCTACTACTGATGTTGCAGTCGGCAACTCGCCTGCTCCAGCACCATAGAACATCGTTTCGCCTACAGCTTCGCCTGTTACATACACAGCATTGAAGACACCATTTACGGAAGCAAGCGGATGCGAGTTTTTCACCATAGTAGGCTGTACACTCACAGAGATATGACCATCATGGTTTTCAGCAATTCCAAGCAGCTTCACTTCATAGCCTAATTTTTTGCCATATTGAATATCTTCTTTAGATACTTTCGATATGCCTTTCACTTCAACATCACTAAGCGCAACATTTGTGTGGAAGCCAAGTGTTGATAAAATGGTCATTTTACGAGCTGCATCCAGCCCCTCAACATCAGATGTTGGGTCTGCTTCTGCGTAGCCAAGATCCTGTGCTTCTTTCAAGACATCCGCATAAGCAGCGCCTTCTTGACTCATTTTGGTCAAAATGTAATTGGTTGTTCCATTCACGATGCCCATAATCTTCGTAATACGGTCAGAGGAGAAGCCCTCTACGAGTGCACGAATGATCGGAATGCCGCCGGCAACACTAGCTTCGTAAAATACGTCGCAGCCGTGTTCAGCAGCTTTTGCCAAGATTTCAGCACCATGCATGGCCATAAGATCCTTATTCGCCGTCACGATGTGCTTGCCGTTGCCTAGCGCAGTTAAAATATGCTCTTTGGTAGCAGCAATGCCGCCCATAACTTCAACGACAACATCGATCTCACTATCACCAATAACGTCCCATACTTGTTCAGTCAGTTTATCTGCATCCACTGAGATGTTGCGAAGCTTTGATTTATCTTGTACTAAAATTTTTGAAATTTCAATGGACGAGCCTGTTTGACGCTGTAAATCCTCCTGATGTCCTTCGATAATGCGGACAACACCTGTTCCTACTGTACCTAATCCAAGCAAACCAACCTTGATGGGTTTCATGTATGTTACCTCCTGAATAGTTTTTCTTATCTCAACTGCCCTGACCGATGACCATGGCACGCTTGACCCCATCTTGCGCTTGAAGTCGATTAATCATTTGACGGATCTCTTCCCCCATCGACGAAGTCTCTACCGAAATGACGACATTCGCCATACCCTGCAGAGGAATTGTCTGATGTATTGTTAACACATTCCCATCCAAATTAGCAATGAGAGCCAGTACACGAGACAGAATCCCGGACCGATGCTCCAAATCCATGGATATTGTGATAATGCGCTCTCGTTCTAGTTTGCTGAGAGGGTGAATACCGTCCTTATACTTATAGAAAGCACTGCGGCTGAGTCCGACTTGTTCGACGGCATCGTGAATTGTTTTCACTTCACCCCGTGCAAGCAGCTCCTTAGCCTGAGCTGTCTTGAGTACTCCTTCTGGCAATATATCTTCCCGGACTAAGTAGTACCTCTCAGGACCGGTGTGCTTGATCGTTTGTAAAAACTCTTTGCTTTCCGGCACTTCACCACCGTCCTCTCTGGAAAGACCAATGTTCCTCTATAGAGGACATTATATCGAATCGCACGGATTGAAGCAATAGGCAATTCACATCTTATTCTTTCATCTTTTGCAGCATCTAACTACACTATGATAAGCTGATAGTACTAGATTAGAAGGGATCGCCTCCATGATTACATTACGCATGATGTCTACGGCTCTCCTATGGAACAGCCAGAACGAATTACTAATGATGAAACGCTCCTTAACGCGTTCACTTTCGCCAGGTTTATGGGCTGCTATTGGCGGTCACCTGGAGCCAAGTGAATTAAATAACCCGCGGGCAGCCTGTCTGCGCGAAGTGTGGGAAGAGACTGGCATTGAACATGATGAAATCCAAGGGCTGCGCATGCAGTATGTTTTACTTCGATTGAATGGACAAGAGGTTCGCCAGCAATTTTTTTATATCGGAACCACGGATGTGAACCCACGAATCGTTACACCAGAAGGGGATCTACATTGGATTCCTAAAGAACAGGTGCTGGAGCGCCCAATCCCTTTTATTTTTCGATGCTTGCTTGAACATTATTTCAGCGTAGGCCTTACTGAGCACCCCTGGGTAGGCTCAGCTGGAATTCAACTGGACACAGGTGAACCTACTATTCACTGGAACCCATTAGTAGATCCCCTGCAGACTTAAAAAGAATAGCAAAAAAGGCAGACATCGATTTCTCGAGTTCTGCCTTTTTTTACTGCTAATTATAACGCACTGCCTCCAAATAAGAAACGATACTCCCAGTGGCGATTCTCGATAGAATCAATCCGAACACCACCGCTATCTTTGGAGTATGTCGACAAAATTTGTCCATTTCCTAAGTAAATAGCCACGTGCGTAATGGTCTGAGTAGACTTATTAATACCGCTGTAATTCGATTGGCTTGTCCCTTTGTAAGACATGAAAAACATGAGATCGCCAGGCTTCAGATCGTGCCAATTTGTCTTGGCATGCCCGAGAGATTTCACATAACTCCCTTGGCCTCTAGAGTCACTTGGCAGCTTCTTTCCAATGCCATCCAAGAAAGCTTGCCGGACAAAGTCAGAGCAATCAAACGTTCTTGTATTATCACGACTTGATCCATATTCATAGGGCGTACCTAGATACTTCTTACCCGCAGCAATAATTTTTTGAACATTCGCACTTGTTGAACCGCTAGAACCACTGCCGGAACCACCATTCGTGTTGGAATCTCCAGGGGATGTAACACCCGATGCTTGTATGTATTTGGCGCTTGTACTTATGTAACCCTCACGGCCATCAGAAGCTTTCACTTTGTACCACCAACTGTTCACTTTGGACAGGATGGTAACTTTCTCGCCTTCCTTCAAGTACCGGATACGCGTAGAATTCTCATTCGCACTTTGGCGAAGACTGACACTGTTTATAATACGACCTGTTGATGCAGCCGAAGCTTCTTTAGGTAAAGGAATTGTCACAGCGCCAAAGATAAGGGCTGGAACAAGTACGAGGGTCAGTAGTTGTTTTTTCATGATGTTGCCTCCTAGCTTTTTGTATGCAGAACGAGTATCATTCACATCTTCTTCCATTTCGCCGGACTACCTGGCTTCGAAAGTTGTCGCCCTTCATATCCATTCGTAATATAGACCTCCTTTAAGTGGGTAAGAGCACAATTGTTTGGAAAAATAACTAATCCCTCTAGTTGATGGAAACAAAAAAGCCTTCCTTTAGCTGGATACAATACAGCACATAGAAAAGGCCTTTATCCAAATTTGGCGGAGGAATCACTGATTTTCGGATGATCTTTAAGCGTAAAGTGATGACTCTGATCCACCCATCGCTGCATGACTTTGTGGGCTTCCTTCCTTTGCAGCAGCGATTCCGCTAGTTGAAAGCCTTCTTCATAACTCCCCACTTTATCAAACCACGTCAATCGAAGTCCCGTATTAAAAATGACATGATCACGTTCCCGCTTCAATTCCTCTGAATCTTCTCCAGCAATAATGCGCCGCACCATGGCAACCTGATCATCTTTACTTAAAGGCAGCAGTGGCTCACTCAGAAAACCAAATTTCTGCGGTTCAACCACTCGCGACTCATCTCCCCAAGTGGTTACAATCCTTATCGTACTGTTCTGGTAGATCGGCAAATCTTCGGATCCTTCAATCCCATTGACAATATACACATTTTGAAAGCCAGATCGGATGGATATGGGAATCAAAGATTCCATCGCTTTTCGCTGATTGACGCCTATAATCATATTCATTGAACGTACGGGATTTATAACTTTCTCAACGGTATTCATCACAGTTCGCAATCCTAACTGCTCACGAACCTGCTTCAGCTTACCAAGCGGCGGACAAAGCTGTTCGGTATGAAGAAATCCAATATGCAGGTGAAACAACATCGTTTCCCATGCTTTCACTGACAAATCTATCGCAACGCCGAAGCTTTCTAATAGTTCTTTCATTGCGGTACCCTGTCTCGGCGGAAGTGAGTCACCTCCATGCAGTACCTGGGAGAAACCCACTGAAGCAAGCAAGAGGCTAACTGGCAGTGTGATGGGAAAATATTGCCGGCCTTCCGTTGGTCCCGCACAATTGAGTGAATCCGCAAAAGTGTGGTATTTCAAGGAGTAGCTGCGGAAAACATCAATGAATGCCATCAACTCTTCGTCAGCTTCCCCTTTCATACATAAGGCCATTAAGAAAGCTGCGCATTGAGCGTCAGTGGAATCTCCTCTGGCCATCTCATGAGCTGCTTCTACAGCTTCCTCATAAGATAAATCACGTGATCCTAGCATACCTGTTCCCATCGCTTGTATCCATCTTTTCATCAAAATCCCTCCTTTCTCATATAGTCACACTTCATTTAATGTTATATTTAATGACATAATATTATGATTAATAATAAAATCGTAATCTTTTTCCTTTTATGTGTCAAGTTTCATGACATTAACCCGCATTTTAACGTAAAAAGAACAGCTTACGCCGTCCTTGAGTGAGAGTATTTATAAGGTTGTTGCAAATAAGCTACAACGCGCGCGAGCCATATAGCATGGGAATGGGATAAATTGTTGTACCACGTACAACTTGCGTATCTAATTCCCCATTTTCTTCCGAAAACCAGAAATAGAAATCAAAACATTGAAAACCAACCACAGAAAAACTAAACGCAAAAAAAAACACTCATCCTTAGGATAAGTGTTTCTATCGTTCTAATTCTAATGCTTCTCATCAAATTCGAAGTCAAAATCACCAATTTGGATCGTCTGCCCATGGACAGCTCCACGTTTACGCAATTCGTCATCGATCCCTATATTACGTAAAATACGAGCAAAACGAGCGATACCGTCCTGTGTACTGAAGTTCGTTCGTTTGATCAACTTCTCAATCGAAGGACTTTCAACAATGAATACATCGTTCTCTCGACGAATCGTGTAATCATTCTCCTCGCGTTTCTCGAAGCGATACACTTTACGCTCTTCTTGATCAGCTACACCCTCTACTTCAGGAGCATTCGGAATACTTTCTACTATGTCTGAGATCTTGTAGAGAAGCTCCTGTACACCGCCACGTGTCAAAGCAGAGATCGGATAAACCTCAAACTCTTTGCCATCTGCCGCCATCTGCTCCTTGAATAAAGCCAGATTGTCCTCGGATTCCGGCATGTCCATCTTGTTGGCAACAACAATTTGCGGACGCTGCTCCAGCTTGGCATTATAGAGCTTAATTTCCTCATTAATCTTGAGGAAATCTTCGTAAGGATCGCGGCCGTCTGCAGCAGACATGTCCACGACATGCACAATCACTCGTGTCCGTTCTACGTGACGCAAGAACTCATGACCGAGTCCTACGCCCTCGTGGGCCCCTTCAATCAGACCGGGAAGGTCTGCCATGACGAAGCTGCGTCCATCACCAACATCCACAACCCCGAGGTTCGGGGTAAGGGTTGTAAAGTGATACGCTGCAATTTTCGGTTTTGCGGCAGAGACAACTGACAATAGCGTGGATTTCCCAACGCTTGGGAAGCCTACTAAGCCGACGTCGGCCATGACCTTCATCTCAAGTACAACCCAACGCTCCACGCCTTCCTCGCCGTTCTCAGCAATTTCTGGCGCTGTTACGCGTGCTGTTGCGAAGCGTGTGTTGCCACGGCCGCCTCGACCGCCCTTGGCCACAACAACCTCTTGACCATGACGCGTCAAGTCGGCGATAACCTCCCCAGTATCATCATCGATGATGGTTGTGCCCGGTGGGATACGTACAACCATATCCTCTGCGTTAGCGCCATGCATCGACTTGTTACGGCCTTTCTCGCCGCGCTCCGCTTTAAAGTGCTTCTGATAGCGGAAATCCATCAATGTACGCAGGCCTTCGTCTACACGGAAGACAACATCGCCGCCATTTCCTCCGTCGCCACCTGCTGGTCCGCCCTCGGGTACATATTTCTCACGGCGGAAAGCAACTAAACCGTCGCCACCGTCGCCACCTTTAACAAATATCTTCGCTTTATCAACAAACATTTCTACACCTCAACTAAGGAGAGACTTTGGTCTTGGACCAAAGATCCCTTTATTATGTACGAAACGGTAACCGCAATGTGATGACCGCTTCTTCCTCTTGCCAATCATTATGCTCCAGTGAATAAGAATTTACTTTCGAAAGTAGGGTTTCCTTCACAGCTTTCTCAAGTTGCTCCCGGTTATAGGGGCCTTGATATACAAAATCAAGCAGTAAGCCATCTTCTTGAACATCAAATTCCAAGCTGAGTGTACCGCTTTCACCGTCGCTTGCCGCAGCATGCTCTTGAACGCATTCCACAGTTTGACGAACCAATCTTTCGATGAGGCCGTCATGCAGAGGAAGTTGTCCAAGATTGATTTCTTGATCTAATTCAACTTCCAGCTCTAATGATTTCGACTGGACGCGAAACAGCAGCAAGAAAGCAATTAACGATGGAATACCTAACTTGGAGAGATTACTTTCCTGCTGCATAGTCATTTTTATTTTTTCCATATAGGGCTGTAAATTATCAAACTTCTTTAACTGAATATAACCAAACAAAATTTGGGTATCATTCATCCAATCGTGACGCAAGCGATTTATGACCTGAATTAATTTATGGTGAGACTGTTGTTCCTGTTGACGGAGCTCTTGGCTCCACTTCTCTTCCATTCTACTCGCTTCCAACTTGAAGGCGGTATAACCGCAAAAGACTATGATCAGTAGTAATGCACCCCTGACAATCCAGGGTTCCACAAACATCATTCCCGTCAATCCTATGAGCACAAGTGCTAATAAATAAACTTGCGTGCTGCCCGCTCGCTTCATTTCCCGTTCGCTCCGTTCTCCTGCTTTGTATCCGTTCATCCAGTATATCATGATGTACTAGCAAACTTCACCAAACAAATGAGAAAACCTCCGCCCTCGGCCATTCGAGATGAGTGACCGCGTTTAGAGGTTTGTTTCGTTACTCAGGAAAAAAATCCCTGGGCGGGCTTATCGCTCGCCAGGGATTCATATTACGCTTCTAAAGCTGCAGCCACAGGAGCTACATCAACTGGGTATACGCTCACTTTTTTGCGATCGCGGCCCCAACGCTCGAATTTCACTACGCCTTGAACCAAAGCGAAAAGTGTATCATCCGAACCGATGCCTACGTTCGTTCCTGGGTGAATTTTCGTACCGCGTTGGCGGTAGAGAATGCTTCCAGCAGTAACGGTTTGACCGTCAGCACGTTTAGCGCCAAGGCGCTTAGAGTGTGAGTCACGTCCGTTCTTTGTGGAACCCACCCCTTTTTTGGAAGCGAAAAACTGGAGATCCAATTTCAACATGGTGTTATCCTCCTTTGTGATAGATTGTTTCAATCGTTATATAGTCACCGTAATTGTCTGCAATGGTTTGTAGCATGACGACCATCGATTCTAGAATCAATTGGACCTTATTCCATGTCTCCGGAACAGATCGTGTACTTTCTGGAATTGTAACATCCATCAAGCCTCGTTCCATCTCGTGAATGGGAATCACGCCCGTCAGGGATTCAATCGAATTATAAGTACCAAACGTTACCGCCGATACTGCAGCGCAGACTAGGTCTTTGCCAGGTACGTCATATTCAGCATGGCCTTCCACTACAAAAGATGAGATCTGAGGTGAATCCGGTGCAAGACGCTCTATGGTCACATAGATCATAAGGCTGCCTCTTACGCTTGGATTTTCTCAACTACTACTCTTGTGTACGGTTGACGATGACCTTGCTTTTTGTGATAGTTCTTTTTCGGCTTGTACTTATAAACGATGACTTTAGCGCCTTTGCCGTGTTTTTCCACTTTCGCGGAAACTGAAGCACCAGCAACCAATGGAGCACCTACTACTAAGCCACTCTCTTTGGAAACCAAGAACACACGATCAAAAGAAACAACTTCACCTTCAGCTGCGTTCAATTTTTCGATGTAAAGAACATCGCCCTCTTGAACTTTGTACTGTTTACCACCTGTTTCAATAATTGCGTACATTTTCATTACCTCCTCATGTCTCAGACTCGCCTTGTCCAGGTGACGGTTAGGATCAAATCCAAATCCGTGCTTAAACCCGATTCGTGCGGTTACAGCATGCCTAAACAACACACTCCGAGTATTATATCACAGAAACATTTTGTAATGCAATTATTATTTCCGCTTACGCGTCATCTCAAGCAGGCCTAGCTTGGTCCAACCAACAATAATCGTTTTGGAGCGATCCTTACGCACGGCTTGGGTGATGTTCTCCATCACAGCTGCTCGATTCAATTCCGAACTCATGTCTATAAAATCAACAATAATAATGCCTCTTATATTACGAAGACGCAGAAGCCTTGGAATTTCACACGCCGCTTCTCGATTAATATCGGTAACTGTCTGTTCTAAATCAATGGATCCGGTATACCTTCCTGTATTCACATCAATCACGGTAAGTGCTTCGGTTTGATCAAATATTAAATATCCGCCGCTAGGCAACCAAATTTTACGCCTAAAGCTCTGATTCAACTCTTCCGTAACACCAAATTGATCAAACAACGGTATTTTGCGGTCATAATAAGCAACGCGTCCCCGCCAACTCGGCTGCTGCTTACGAAGTAACTGTTTCATCTCTTCGTACACTTTGGCATCATTCAGCCAAACTTCATGAACGTCATCCGAAATGACATCACGGGCTAATCTAGGCAGGAGATCAAGATCCTGATATAGCTGCGCGGGCGCATGTGCCTCTTCCATTTTGGATACAATGGCACTCCATAATTCTCGTAAATTTTGCAAATCATCACGAATAGCTTCTTCGCTTTGACCAATAGCACCCGTTCGTATAATAACACCTTCACCAGGAAGCAAGCTGCCTTCGGCAAGCTGTTTGAGGCGCTGTCGTTCTGCGTCCAAATCAATTTTACGAGATATAGCAATATAATCAGCTCCTGGCATGTAAACAATCCAACGGCCAGGAATGGAAATATGCGTTGTTACTCTTGCACCTTTAGTACCTTGCGGATCCTTCGTTACCTGCACCATCAACGTCTGACCTACTTCGGCGAGCTCCGTTATTGAGGGTTTAATCTTAGGCTGCTTGTCCAAGTGGACGGGTAGGAGGTCGTCTATATATAGAAAGGCATTCTTCGCAAGACCGATATCGACGAATGCCGCCTGCATGCCGGGAAGGACGTTGACGATGCGACCCATGTAGATGCTGCCTGCTCTTTGAGAATCAAGCGGATACTGCGTATCATACTCAACAAGACGACTTTCTTCAAGCAATGCCGCTTGTGTAAGATCAGGTGCGCAGTGAATTATAAGTTGCTTCATACACGTTCACCTCAACAGTTATTTTACATGAAAAGATCGGAAACTGCACTCCCCGGTTTTTTCCCATCCAAATAACCGCTCACTAATTGCTGTTCCGGCAAAACGGCTTGTATGCGCCCCGTTTCTCCTACGATATAGATTAAATGATATTTTTCCCGCATAAAAAGTTTCAGTGTTTCCGCCATTGTGCGGTGTCTCGTTATGACAATTGGCTGTGCTAATGTCCCGCGGCTCAACAGCCTGCTCATTCGATTCCCGCGACCAATAAGAAAGCGAAAAAAGTGATAAGGCAGCTGCCGATAGGCAAACCAATTGGATACAAGCAAGAAAATACCGATGACTAATATATTGAGCGGGAGTTGTCCGTTGATCAATTGGATAATGGCTATGACTATTATAGCCAGACTTAGGATCATACTGATCCATGCTGTATATAAAATCGTGTTATGGTAAGACAATAAATACCCTAACAATGACTGCATCACTTTGCCACCATCGAGCGGCATGACTGGAATAAGATTAAATAAGCCAATCATCAAATTAGCTTCAATGAAGTAATCCCACCAACTGCTTGCGCCCACATCCACCCATTTCATCAGCAACGCAACGAGAATCATCCATACGTGCTGCAGCGGTCCAGCTAGGGAGACAATCAGCTCTTCACGCGTCGGAGCCGTTCCTAGCTCATCAACGATCAAGACTCCACCAAAAGGCAGAAGCTGCACTTCCCGCACCCTCCACCCAAAGCCGTTGGCGGCAACCAAATGACCAATCTCGTGAACCAGTACGATGCCAAATAACGTAACGGCCTCCAGGAAGTAGCCTGTAATGGCAGAACCAATCATAATGAGTGTAAATAAGGGGTGGAATCGATACGTAGTTCCGGCCCATTTAATCAAAGCTGATCACATCCGATGGATTGACTGGATGCCCGTCCTTCGTAACGGCAAAGTAAAGCGTCCCCTTCGCAGGATCCTTCTTGGAAGCCTTACCGATGGGTTCACCAACTTTCATCCAGTCACCTACCTCGACACTTACCTCACTTAATCCGCCGTACAAAGATTGAAGTCCTCCAGGATGGCGTATCACAATCGTTAGGCCCGTTTCTGCAGCTTCACCGGAGAAAATGACCTGTCCTGTATCCAACGAATAAACCGGTGCAAATTCAATGGTATTCAAATTTACTCCCATATGGGAAGTTCCGTCATATCGCGTAAGAATGCTTCCCTTTGCAGGAGAAAAAAAGGTACGCTTAGAGGCATTCACTCTAATGGCCTCATTCCCTTCTCTGTTGAAACTGGGAATGAACGAAGGTGACCCACCAAACTTATCGCTATACCAAGCTGACAGTGACGAGAAATCGTACGACTGTGTAAGAGAGGCGGTCACGATTTGCTTCCCTTTATTAGCCCAAGGCTGATTAAGCTGGAACATCCCGTACAGCGCTGCAAACAAAACACAGCTAATGAGCAGCTTGACCGCAATCTTGCGAGGCGAAGGCGGCGCTAATAGCCCTCTTTCACCATCCCTCATATAATCACGCCCGACTAATGTTGTGTCCATTAATAATTTTTGCTGCCATGCGTACTCAGGATCCTCCATTCGCCGTTTCCAATCGGGATCCACATAGAGAGGTACTTCGGAATGATGATGTATGGGCAACGAATTCTCCCTAAATCGAGAGGGTCTCACCGGACTTCCACTCCCGTTAGAAGGATCTGTCGTTTCGCGCAAATTACGAAGTCGCTCTATCCTACGCTGTTTCACTTTATCTTTGACTTCCATGGAAGCCCCTCCCCATCCTTTACCTTTGTACAGCCTATGAGAAGAGGGACAAGATTATGTGGACAAAAAAAGCCCCTGACCAAGGTCAAGGGCTTGAATTTCATATACGTTTAGAAAAATTCTGGCTCACGTTCCTGATGCAGCTTTACGCTCATCACAAGGCCTAATGAAAGCATGTTAATCAGTAGAGAAGTTCCCCCATAACTGACGAATGGAAGCGTGATTCCCGTTAACGGCATGATGCCAATCATCATCCCGACATTTTCAAAAATTTGAAAGACGAACATGGAAACCACACCAACCACAATATAAGCACCGCTAAGCTGAGTACTCTGGATCGAGATGAGGATCATGCGGTAAATGAGTAAAAAATAGATCAACAATAGAACCGCTGATCCGCGGAAACCGAATTCCTCACCGACTACGACGAAAATCGAATCGGAATACGCAAATGGGATGAAATTACTATGAACGGAGGTCCCTTTCAGAAAACCTTCGCCTTCCAAACCTCCTGAACCGATCGCTCTTACAGCATTACGGACTTGATAATTATCATCAGCAGACACATCTTGCGGATAAAGGAATGTATCGATACGATCCATCCAATGACTAAAACCATAACCCTTAAGCAAATCAAACAAGGATTGATGGAAATACTTATACAACGTCAAAAGCAAGAATCCAGCGCCGATGAGTACGACTGTGCTAAGCAAGACATGCGAATATTTAATGTTACCAATCCAAATCATACCCAAAAGTATGATCACAAAAATAATCGCATTCCCTAGATCTGGTTGAATGAGGACCAAGATAAACGGGAGCAACACAGCCACACCGACTGGGATAATATCATTCGTGATTTGCAGTAAATCACCTTTGCGTCTTGCCAGCAGTGCAGTAACAGCCACGATTAGAATTAATTTCACTAATTCCGCTGGTTGAAAGGTTAAGCCACCTGGGAGCTCAAACCATCCACGCGCCCCATGAATTTTCGTCCCAAAAAAGTAGACGGCGACCAAAGAAAAGATGCCAATACCATAAAGATAGGGAGCGATTCTAATTAGTACTCGATAATCAAATAAACTGCTTGCAACGAACGCTGCGAGACCAACGCCATATAAGACGAGTATTTTCGTGATACTAACGTTAATTTTTGGATGATCGATAGATGCACTGTACACAAGCATCGTACTAATGACCATAAAAGCAATCAAAATGACAACAATAGGAATATCTATGTTTTTAAGTTTGGCAAGCATTGGACGATCAACCTATTCCGATAAACTTTTTCATACGTTTGACCCAGCCGCTTTTGTCCTCCAACTGCATGAGAGGTACCGTGTCTCCTAATATGCGACGAGCGATATTGCGGTAAGCAATAGCAGCGCGCGACGACGGATTCATCACTGTGGGTTCCCCTAAGTTGGCTGCTTTGATCACATGCTCGTCATCTGGAACTATCCCTAACAAATCGATGGCGAGTACCGAGCATATTTCATCAATATCCAGCATCTCGCCTTTTTTCATCATTAATGGACGAATGCGGTTAATAACTAACTTAGGCGAGGAAATTTTCTCATTTTCCAGCAAACCGATAATGCGGTCAGCATCACGTACTGCCGCATTTTCCGGTGTGGTAACAACGATCGCTTTGTCTGCTCCGGCTACGGCATTCTTGAAACCTTGTTCGATACCAGCTGGACAGTCGATAATGACAAATTCAAAATCTTTTTTGAGCTCCAAAATAATATCTCTTACTTGCTCTGGCGATACGGCATGTTTATCCTTCGTTTGAGCAGCTGGCAAAAGATAAAGCTCATCAAAGCGCTTATCCTTAATTAAGGCTTGCGGCAAGCGACAACGGCCTTCAGCAACATCCACAAGATCGTAAATAATACGATTTTCCAGACCCATGACCACATCCAGATTGCGCAGTCCAATGTCGGTATCTACCATGCAAACTTTTTTCCCTAAAAGCGCTAGTGCCGTTCCAAGATTCGCAGATGTCGTTGTTTTACCAACGCCACCTTTTCCTGAAGTGACGACGATTGCCTCTCCCATATTTTCTCACCCCACACGCTATTTTCATAAATACAAACAATTATTTCACATTCGGTTCCGGCCAAATACGATGAAGCTGGTGCAGCTTGTCGATTTCCATTTTACCTTCTTTTACATATGCAAATTCCATGAAAGCCTCATCGATTCCCCATTCATCTGGTGGGCGGCTAATGATTCCGGCAATCCTAAGCTGCGTGGGACGCATATGAGAAGCAGCAATAATCGCTGTCTCATCACCATCCACACCCGCATGGGCCATGCCGCGAAGAGACCCCATTATATAAATGTTCCCTGTAGATGTAATCGTTCCGCCAGGATTAACATCGCCTAAATATAATAAATCACCCTCGTTGTGTAGGGTTTGTCCCGACCGAATCATTCCTTTGAGCGTTGTCATAGAAACCACAGTCTCTTCTGCAGCTTCCTCTTTAGGCGACTCACTGTCGATCGATTGGATGAGCAGGTTGCCTTTTTGCCTGATGACGGACCGAATTTCTTCCTTCTGTTCTTCGGTCGCTTCTCTGCTGCCTAATTTAACGTGCACATGAATAATCGGCCCAGTCAATATTTGTTGATGCGTTTTCTCAAGCTTGTGCTGCAGCTCTTGCAGCAAGTCCTGCCATTCGCATGCGTCGTTTAGCAAAAAAACAAGGCCATCCTTGACCCCTTTTATCATCACATGGTGCTTTGTTACAGACATAATTGCGCTACGACCTCCCAACCTATACATTTCGGTTCATGTCCTGGATTCTCCTGCCTAGAGCCTGGAAAATTAATCTTCGTTTCCGGACGGCACAATCCGCTTTCCTTCAAGCAGCTTGCGGATGGGAACGTAGCAAATCAAGGCGATTAGCAGATTAAATAGAACACTTGGAAGCATGTAATGGGTGAGAGCAAACTTCAAATCAATATCAATGAGCTTGAACAACCGATTGATACCATAATTAATAAACTCAAATAAGAGCAAACCAACCCCTGTTATGAGTAAGTTATAAAAAATCAAATTAGGCTGTCTTCGCTGCGCTAGTCCGGCCAAATATCCAGTAAGCCCCATACCAAAGGAATACACACCAAGCATCGATCCATAGTAGTTAAAGTCGTGCAATAGTCCGAACAAAAGCCCATAAATTAAAGCGGTATGACGATGATGAAAAAGTCCGATAAACAAAATGAATACAAGTGTTAAATGGGGTGTAACATTAACGTTAGATTGCCATGATGACGGGATCAGCCAAACAAGCAAGGTTCCTTGCAAGATAAACAAACCGAGTAAAATGAGCCACAATAGATGTCGATTCACTTAACGGCTCACCTCATTTCACTTCCGGGACTTCGACAACAAACACTTCACGGATACGGTTGAACGAAGCTTTGGGCTTCACCATAACCTTGTATGTAATGCCGAATTCCCCTGGACCTATGGAAGAGATTGTCCCTACCTCAATGCCCTTAGGAAATACTTGCCCCATGCCTGATGTAATAATTGTCTCCCCGATTTTCATATCGTCAGCATGTTCGACCTTGTTCATCACAAGCTCGCCGGTTTTGGAGTCATAAGACTCAATCATCCCGAAAGGTTGATTCTCATTCCCCTTCACCGTGACAGCAATCGCCTTAGAGTTATTATCGGTATCATTGGTTTCAGTAAGTAATTGAACATTCGAGTGGAAACCAAACACCTTACTCACCCTACCGACCAATCCATCTACGGTCATGACGGCCATATTCTCCTTGATGCCATCTTTATCGCCTAAATTAATTGTAACCGTGCTATTATACGGATCCGGATCAATGGTTACAACCTCAGCAATGCGATACGTATACACGTTAGCCTGACGCTGTCTTTCTGTGAAGCCAAGAGCTTCCATTAACCGCTTGTTTTGTGATTCTAGCTCATTCAAACGCTGTGTATCTCGTGCATACTGCGTAAGAGTCAGTTTCAGCGTCTTATTTTCCTCGTAGATAACTCTTAGCTGACGGATGTCTTCAAAGAAACCCGCTACCTGCGCAGCGGGCTTGTAGAAGAGTCCTTGCGTCCATGATACCGAGTCTTTAACAAATTTCTCCGGCCACGTCATGGGTGCCCGGTTCCCGAGTGTCAGTCCCATCAAGATAAAGAAGCAGACTAGACCGAACATCAGAAAAATTAACCTCTTGTTGCCCATAAATTTAAACAAATTAGCACCTTCTAACGAATATTAACGCTTATATCTCGAACTGGATCCTGATCTGTTCTTGAACAAATGGATATTTTCCAAAGCGCGACCCGTTCCAATCGCCACACAATCTAGCGGATTCTCAGCGACGAGTACGGGCATTCCGGTTTCTCTGGCAAGCAAGCGGTCAAGATTACGCAGTAAGCCGCCGCCACCCGTCAGCACAATTCCCCGATCCATAATATCCGCTGATAATTCAGGCGGACACTTCTCGAGAGTAACCTTCACAGCTTCAACGATCGCATTCACCGTGTCCGTCAACGATTCCGTAATTTCATCGGAAGAAACGCTTAACGTTTTCGGTAATCCGGAAACAAGGTCACGTCCTCTTATTTCGAGGGACTCAGGCTTGTCCATAGGAAGTGCCGACCCGATTTCCAGCTTAAGCGTCTCGGATGTACGTTCCCCGATCATCAAATTATACGTACGTTTAATGTATTGAGTGATAGCTTCGTCCATTTCATCGCCTGCAATTCGGATGGAACGGCTCGTTACAATCCCCCCAAGAGAGATGACAGCAACCTCCGTTGTTCCCCCTCCAATGTCGACAACCATGCTACCAGTTGGTTCCCACACCGGAAGATCGGCACCTATCGCTGCTGCGAAAGGTTCTTCAATCGTGTAAGCTTCGCGCGCTCCAGCCTGCTTCGTTGCATCTTCAACAGCACGCTTCTCAACAGCTGTGATGCCTGAAGGCACACAAACCATAACATTCGGGTGACGCGGGAACAACCAACGCTGCTTCTGTGCTTGTCTCAAGAAATAGCGAATCATCGTCGCGGTTGTCTCAAAATCAGCAATAACGCCATCCTTCATCGGACGAATTGCACGGATGTTGCCTGGTGTACGACCGATCATTTTTTTAGCGGCGTCTCCGACAGCCTCGATTGTTTTTGTATCAGTACGTAGAGCAACCACGGACGGCTCCCTAACGACAATTCCTCTGCCTTTTACATAAACCAGTGTATTCGCTGTACCTAAATCAATTCCTAAATCTTTCGTAAAACCACCGAACATGGCAGTTGCTCCTTTCCTATTGCGATATCTATTATATTACATAAACCCTTGTTCCTTCAAACTTATGAATCTCTGATCACCAATGATAACATGATCAAGCACTTCAATACCAATTATAGTTCCTGCCTCCATAAGACGATGTGTGAGCTGAATATCCTCCGGACTTGGAGTTGGATCACCACTAGGATGATTGTGTACACAGATGATCGAAGCACTGCTGCGTTTGATTGCCGCGCGAAACACTTCACGAGGATGAACAATGGACGCATTCAGGCTGCCCATCGATAATGTTTCCTGCGCAAGCAAATGGTTCTTTGTATTGAGAAATAAGCAAACGAAATGTTCTTTCTGCAAATAGCGAAGATCTTCACTCACTAAATCTGCGATATCCTTGGGTGAACGAATCGTAACTCGCTCCTCAAATGTACTCTTAGCTAGTCTGCGTCCAAGCTCAATCCCGGCTTGAATTTGCAAAGCCTTCGCATCACCGATTCCCTTGATTTGGGTAAGCTGATCTTTGCTCATGTCAACAAGGCTGCGCAGTCCGCCGCTTTCACTTAATATGCGACCCGCTAAACGCAGCGCTGACTCCGACACAGTCCCTGTTCGAAGTAAAATAGCCAGCAGTTCTGCGTGACTTAATGCACCTGCTCCGTATTGGAGCATTCGCTCTCTAGGTCTTTCCTCCTGCGGTACTTCTCGTAACATCAAACTTGTGACTTCCATGAATTCCCCTCTTTCATTGTGTAGGTTGTGTTACTTAAACGCATCCCATTCATACGGATAAGTGCTCATAAAAACAAAATAAAGCCCGCGGATTTGTAGATCCGAGGGCTTCTAGGACAATTGCTCTTTATTCGATTGTGGACATTCGAACGCTCTGATTTGTTCCAGCATACTGCCGATGGTATGTCCATCAAAGTATATTTCCATCTGCTTCTCTGCGTCAATGAAAACCTTCCCCATCAATAGATCCATTTTGGACGATATGACGCAGGTCTTATTCTCATCACCAGAGCACCAGCTCGGTTTCAAGGAACCTTGACAAGTTAATCGGTAAATTTCGCCGAGTGTCACCTCGTTCGGGTTGCAGCTAAGTATGAATCCGCCACCGATTCCTTCTTTAGTCGAAACGTAACCTGCTTTTCGTAGAAAGCCCATAACTTTACGTATACGAGCAGAATGGGTAGATACATTCACAGCAATTTCTTCGCTGGTTGCCATATGATCCGGTAAATGAGCCAGAAATACGAGACTGTGGACGGCTATTGTAAATTCGCTGTTCATGGCAAATACCTCCCTGAAGAATGCGAAGTCATGTCGCTTACTGTCATTGTAACCGTTACAGATTACACAGTCAATGTATGAGTCCTCTTTTGGACATATATTCCAACCTGGATCGGATGATTATAGAACTTGAATTTCAAAGTTTACCAGTAAGTCACTGAGCAGAGAAAGCGGCAATCCAACAACGGTAAAGTAATCACCTTCAATAGATTCCACGATCGTTGCCCCGATCCCTTGAATCGCATAAGAACCGGCTTTATCCTTAGGTTCTCCTGTGGCGATATAACGTAGAATTTGTGCGTCAGACATGGACTTCATCTTCACATGTGTCACACGATGAGAGACTACCTGCTTACCTGTAGCCGCGTCCACACAAGCAACTCCGCTGTAAACCTGATGCGTACTGCCTTGCAGTGCTTTAAGCATCCGGAAAGAATCCTGTTCATCCACCGGTTTACCTAGAACCTCATCTTGATAGACAACAACGGTGTCAGAACCGATGATGATTCCTTCTTTTTCACTGGCTTCAAGCATTTCCAAAACAGTTGAGGCTTTACGCACAGAGAGCACTTCTACGAGCTCAGCAGGCGATATTTTTTCTTCGACGGTCTCATCTGCGTCACTCACTCGAATGATATAGGGTAAACCAAGTGATTGAATAAGTTCCTGCCTCCGAGGCGAAGACGAAGCAAGAATAAGTCTTTGTTTAGGGGAATTACTCAAAAGAAACAACTCCTAGCTGATTGTAATATTTAATATGGCCTTCCAAATACAATCCAGTTACACCTTACGATACAGGAGGTAAGCCCCCACTAGTCCAAGAATACTGCACAAGTTTAGTTTCACCAAAAGATGGAACTCATATTTCACGACTTGTAAATCGGCTTTGGGCTCCCATGATATTTGCGCCGATTTGGTCAAAAATGCGAGAGCAGGCACTGCAGCCAGCAGCTGGCCTATGATAATCCCGGTAATTAAACCGACGATTAAAAATACGATCAATGTGAAGGTACCTTTTTTCATTCCTGTCATCCTCTCTTTATGTACAAGCCCTATTATACGGGTAGACTCTTCTTTTTTCCAAGTAAAAATATGATAGGATGGTGATTCTTACCAGCTTACAACGTAAGCCTATCCTAGTAAGATAGTTAGCGGAGGTATTTCAACTTATGACTCTACTTAAAAGACTTATCCTTTTATCCTTATTACTTACATTTGCATTTCCTTATCAAGCATTCGCTTACAAAGTTGTCCTCGATGCCGGACATGGTGGAAGTGATCCTGGAGCAACGGGTGTAAACGGTCTTCGTGAAAAAGATGTCAATTGGGACATCACCCAGAAGGTACGGGACGAGCTAATCGCAAAAGGTTACGAAGTTGTCTTAACAAGAACAGATGACTCCTATTGGTCACTCGCACAGCGCGTCGAATTTACAAATACTCTACAAGCGGATTTATTCGTATCTATCCACGCCAATGCGCATCCGGACGGCAAAACGAAAGGAACCATGGTTCTTTACTACGACAATGATTATCCGCAAGAGGATTATCCAGCAAGTGAAGCAATGAAACAATTAACTCCGTACAGCAAAGACCTCGCACAGCGTGTTTTGGATTCACTAGTCACTGCTGCCGGCACCAAAAACCTAGGTCTCGTTCCAAGTGCTGTTTATGTAGCCAGAATGGGAACAATTCCGAGTATTCTAGTAGAAACCGCTTTTCTCAGCCAAACAAGTGACGCAGCTTTGCTTGCAAGCGATTCGGCCCGGTCTAAAATGGCTGCGGGCATTGCAAATGGTATTGCCGCTTATACGCCGCCCCTCTTTACAGATTCACTTGGTCATTGGGCCAGAGAAGCGATTATTCGGATGAAAAATAAAGGGATCATTGAAGGTATTGCTAATCGGTATGAACCGGAACGTGCTTTAACAAGAGCAGAATTTCTCACATTAATGGACCGGGTATTTACGTTCAGCAAGTTGAAGGCCGTCTGTGAGCCGAGCAATACCGTGACATCCATCGTTTACGGCTGCCAAGCTACCGCTGAGCAAAGTTACAAAGATTTGCCGTCTTCCCATTGGGCAAGCCCTGTATTTGCCAAAGCCAAAAACTTAAACCTCCTGCAAGGCTACTCCGATGGAACGATTAGACCCGATCAGTCGATTACGAGAGGCGAAGTCGCTTTTCTCTTCGATCGTCTTTTACAAATGTCGTCTTCCACAACGAATAACCTGCCTTCTGCAGCATCATCGGCATCTTTCAACGATGTACCTGAGACATTATGGAGTGCTAAGGCCATTTATGCATTAAAAAATAAGGGTATCATTGATGGTATAACGGATACCGCATTTAAACCAAGTCAAACCATTACGCGTGCAGAGATTGCTGCCATGCTCAATCGCTACTACAAATAAAAAGCAGTGTGTCCAAACTCCTTAGAGTTTTGGGCACACTGCTTTTTCATTAGGATACGCTTATTTTCTTAAGCAGCTCTCTCTGAGCAATAATGTACTGCATCATGGACGATTGAGCTTGCCATAGCATAGCCGTGGAAGGACTCTTCTTGTACTCTTCCATCGATTGAACCGCACTATTGATCGATGTGGTCATTTTTTGCACGAATGGCTTCGTATCATCACCTAACCCCTCGCCTAGCGAGGTCGACAATGTCGTAAGCAGCTGATGGGAAGAACGAATCGATTGCAGCGACGTTTCAGCAAGCGGGGTTGGCTTCGTCTCAGCCAAATGAACAAGCGCTAATCCATTTATCGTATTCACTAGTTTATCACCTTCGGCAATGAAGGTTGGAACCGACTCCGGCTTCGAGCCGCTCCAACGAATGCCTGTGGCCGCTGGGATATCCACATTTTTCATATAAACCTCAATGGATTTATCTGTTGTTTGCAGTTGTTCTCTTAATGCGAGAGCGTCATCTCGGTTTTTGGCAAATCCAACGAATATGGTCAGCTTATCTGTCGTGTCAAGCGCAGTGGCTAACCCTTTCTTCTTCAGAGTATCTTGGATAGCTTGAGCTGCCTGTAAGGTACTAAACACACCATTTTGAAGGAATGTATACGATTTCGCAAGAATTTGAACCGCTGTGACAGCCGATGCAGCAGCCGGAATAGCACCCGCTTGATCTGTAGTCGTTTTAGTTGCTCCAGTTGGCGCTTTCGATGGGGCTGCTGCTTGTACATTAGGTGAAGCAACAGTTATCGTATTTTTAATCGATGCCGTATCTTTGGTATCACGGTCGCTTGAAAACATGGAGAGAACAAAGAAACCAAACGCAATCCCCGTTACCACCGCTCCTGCCACTGATGTTGCAATTCGTATCCAAGGTGTACCCGTTGATTTCGCGTATCTGGCACCTGTCCCCGGTTCCTTATAGGGTTCCTTAGACGTCCAGGACGACCACTCATCGCGATGTCTGTCAGAAGTAGGCTCATCTCTCTCTGTTGACGGATTTCTAACAGCTGGATTCTCACGGGCTGCCTGTGACTCACGAATGATGCGTTCCACTCGCTCACCTTCCGTTTCGATCTGACTATTCCAGCTTCCAAAGTCTGTTGTAAACGTATTTAAAGCATGAGGTTCAAATAAATGTTCGACTTGCTCCCTCTCCGCTTGATGATAAGGAGTAACCTCATCCGACGTATGACGGTCAATCGTAGAATCTATAACCTTAAATTCTTCCTGATAGAGTGGTATCACTTTCTCCTCTTGATCGGGTACTCGCGATGCTCTACGGGTTGATTCCGACTTTTCTTGTGGATCGAAACGATAGGTGATTCTTGCTTTATTCTTGTTCATCTCTTAATCACTCCTCGTAAAATTTATTTGGAAACGGGCATAGTGCCGCGTCGTCTTGTCCAAATCTTCTGTTACTAGATTATGATTGAGAGAGCCCTATTATGTTTCTTTCAGCAAAAAAAGACCGCCTCCAGCCATTTGGCTTGCAGCGATCTTTCTTCTAACTAGTCGGTTCGTACTTTTTACGCAGCGATTTCGCTAAACCTTCAGCTGCTTTCCAGATGTCGCCCGCTCCCATAGTTAACACCAAGTCACCTGGCTGCACATACTGAATCAAATAAGTGAGTACCTCATCCCGAGTTGCAATATGCTGAACATTCGGGTTGCTGTTACTGCGAATCAAATCAACCAGTTTGGCTGAATCTATTCCCTCAATTCGCTGCTCGCCGGCAGGTGAGTAAATATCGGTGATAATAACCTCATCAGCTTCATCGAATGAGCGGCTGAATTGTTCAAATAAATAATAGGTTCGCGTATAACGTTGCGGTTGGAATACAGCTATGATGCGTTTCCCTGTTGCTTTTGCTGCGGAAATGGTTGCTTGAATCTCCGTAGGATGATGCGCGTAGTCATCAATGACCAACATATTCGCAACTTCTCCCAGCACTTGGAACCTACGCTTTGCACCGCGGAATTCCTGAATAGCTTCTGCAATTTTCTCGAAAGCGAGCCCTGCTTCCAGACAGGTGATAAGCGTCGCTAGTGCATTATATACGTTGTGTTTACCTGGTACGGACAAGCTGACCTGACCAAGTTCCGCCCCTTTGAACTGTACAGTAAACGTAACCTTACGGTCGCCTAACGTAATATCGCTTGCGACATAATCAGCCTCAGTATCTATACCATACGTAATAACTTCGCTTTGAATATGCGGAATCATTTCACGTAAGAACGCATCATCATGACAAACAATAGCTCTCCCTCCAGGTCTAACTTGACTGAGGAATTGCTTGTAGGCTTTCTTCAAATTCTCGAAATCACCATTGTAATTCTCCAAGTGATCCGCTTCGATATTGTTCACAAGTGCGAGGGTTGGGTGATATTGAAGGAAGGTTCCATCACTCTCGTCCGCTTCTGCCACGACGAATTCGCCCTTGCCAGCTTTGGCATTACTGCCAACATTCATGATCTCGCCGCCGATGATATAGGTCGGATCTATTCCACAAATCTCCATGACTAAAGCAATCATTGATGATGTTGTTGTTTTGCCGTGGGCTCCAGCTACGGCGATGCCTTTGCGTTCATTCATGAGCCGAGCAAGCATTTGTGAGCGATGAATAATCGGAATGTTCAATTGTTCCGCAGCTTGCATTTCTACATTGTCCTTGGCCAAAGCGGTTGAATACACAACCAAATCGGCTCCTGACACATTCCTAGCTTCATGTCCGATGAAAACTTGAGCACCCTTCGCTTTCAGCTTTTCTGTAAGCTCTTGCTGTGCCAGATCGGAACCAGATATCCGGTATCCCATTTCCAGCATGACTTTGGCAATGGCACTCATGCCGTATCCGCCGATGCCTATAAAGTGTACGTGTTCTGCTTGACTCACGCCGTTCTCACCATCCTTTTTCAGAATCGGTTTGATAGGTAATCCAAGAACGAACATCAGAGATTAAATACAGCGTGCCGGATACGACCGCCAGATCATCCTGCTCAGTTCTACTTGTTAGAGTTTCTAAGGCTCGCTTCCAATCTCGCTCGACAATGATATCTACCTCACGGTTCATCTCGCTCAGAAGCTCTCTTGCAATCTCAGCGAGCATAGAAGCGTCGCCTTTTTTATGAAAATCGGGTTCCGTAATTATAAGAGTATCCACCAATGGTAGTATATGCCTTAGGTAGCCTGTATGATTCTTCGTCTTGAGCATTCCTACCATCATATGAAGCTTATGATAAGTATATACACTTTGAAGCGCGGCAGCCAGCGTTGCGGCCCCTTCTGGGTTGTGAGCGCCATCGAGTAATATACGAGGCTCTCTCGAAACCATCTCAAGCCTGCCCGGCCAACGTGTCTCCTTGAGCCCTTTGAACAGATCTTCATCATCTACGATGCAGGCATAATATTGACGAAGAACTTCAAGCGTCATTACGGCCACTGCTGCGTTCTTCAATTGGTGCTCTCCGTTTAACGTAATTGGCACACCATTAATATTTCGAAACGGCCCGCTAAAATCAAAAGTTTGGCTATCTAGCTCACTTGTCACATTCGTGAAATTGAATTGTCCACCAAGTGAGTAGAGTGTTGCTTTCTTGGCCTTAGCTGTTTGATCAATCACACTCCAAACCTCATGAGGCTCAACAGCGGTAATGACGGGTACGCCCGCTTTAATAATACCCGCTTTGTCTGCTGCTACTAATTCGAGTGTATCCCCCAAGATTTCCATATGGTCATGGCCTACATTTGTGATGATGGTTACGACGGGATTCACAATATTCGTGCTATCCAGCCTTCCCCCGAGACCTGTTTCCCATACTACGTAATCGGGATATGCCACTTTGCCAAAATGCATAATCGCAAGCGCAGTCGAAATTTCAAACATTGTCGGAGGTCCAACCTCAGTCTCCGCAATTTCGTCAACGATTGGCTTCATTTCATTCACCAGTCTGAGCAGCACGTCGTCCGGAATGTCGGCTCCGTTCACTTGGATACGATTCGTATACTTCTCCAAATATGGAGACGTAAATGTACCAACGTCATATCCGCAAGCCTGCAAAACAGAAGATAGATACGCACATGTTGAGCCCTTGCCGTTCGTTCCAGCCACATGAATGAACTTCAGCCTACGTTCGGGGTGACCTAGTTTCTCCATTAGCATCTGCATTCGTTGAAGTCCCGGTTTCATACCGAGCTTCTCCATTCGGCCGACAATCCATGCAATAGCTTCTTGCGCTGTCTGGAATTCAGCCGAAGGGGTTTCTTTGATTTTATCCATCGATCTCATCCTCATTTACTATATGAATCAGCTTGTTTTCGTAACTAGGCAAGCGTTTGATTTGCTACAATTATCCTTTTAACTCCGCCAATCGCGCAATCACTTTGTCTCGCTTATCGGCATAATCAGCAAGTTTTGCCTTTTCTTCCTCGATGACCTTGGCTGGCGCCTTGGCCACAAAGCCTTCATTGCCCAGTTTTTTCTCGATTCGCTCTACTTCACCATGCAAAGATTGTAATTCTTTATCCAAGCGCGTAAGCTCTTGCGCAATGTCGATAAGACCAGCCAGCGGCAAGAAAAGCTCAGCTCCTGTAATGATAGCGGTCATGGCTTTCTCAGGAGCTGCCATTTCTGCGTCGATTTGGAGCAGGGATGTGTTACAGAAACGCTTCAGGTATTCCTCATTGCTGCGGAGAATACTCAGCGTATCGCTGCTAGCCGGCTTTACAAGCAGTTCAACTTTCTTACTCATAGGCACATTCACTTCGGCCCGAATATTACGAACGGAACGAATAACATCCATCAAGAGTTCCATCTCACGAACAGCATCAGGCGATTCGAAAGCCTCATTCTCTACTGGCCAAGATGCAAGCGTAATCGTCTCACCCACATGCGGCAGATGCTGCCAAATCTCTTCCGAGATGAAAGGCATGAACGGATGAATTAAACGCTGTGTATGATCAAGAACGTAAGCAAGCACGGACTGCGTTTTACTCTTAGCAGTTGCATCTGCCCCATATAAGCTTAATTTACTAAACTCAATGTACCAATCACAGAGATCATCCCAGATGAAATTATACAGCAAGCGGCCAGTTTCGCCGAATTCATAACTGTCTATTAGACGCGTCACGTCACGAACGGTTTCATTCAGGCGGTGCAGAATCCAGCGGTCTGCCGTACCCAGTTGACCCGTTAGATCAATATCTGCTGCGTTTACACCTTCGAGATTCATTAAAGCAAAGCGAGATGCATTCCAGATCTTATTGGCAAAATTCCGCGCTTGCTCCACACGTTCGAGGCGGAAACGCAGATCTTGCCCCGGTGTGCTGCTTGTCGAAATCATATAGCGCATAGCATCAGCGCCGTAATTCTCGATAACTTCTAGCGGATCGACACCATTGCCAAGGGATTTTGACATTTTGCGACCTTCGGAATCCCGTACAAGACCGTGCATCAAAACATCTTTAAACGGAATTTGCTGCGTAAATTCCAGCCCCGTAAAGATCATGCGAGATACCCAGAAATAAATGATATCATAGCCCGTTACAAGCACATTCGTCGGGTAGAAACGCTTCAAATCCTCTGTTTCATTAGGCCAGCCCAATGTTGAAAAAGGCCACAATGCCGAGCTGAACCATGTATCAAGTACGTCATTGTCTTGATTCAAATTCGTGCTTTGGCAATGAGAACAAGCCGTAGCGTCCTCACGTGTTACCGTGATTTGACCACAATCTGCACAGTGCCATGCTGGAATCCTATGTCCCCACCACAATTGACGAGAAATACACCAGTCACGAACATTTTCAATCCAGTTCAAGTACGTTTTCTCGAAGCGATCTGGTACGAAATTAACGCCATTGCCTGATTTTTGCGTATCAATCGCTTTCTCAGCAAGCGGCTGCATTTTCACGAACCATTGTGTTGACAAATAAGGCTCGATAACCGCACCACTGCGTTCACTGTGACCCACTTGATGGACATGCTCTTCAATTTTAATAAGAACACCTTGCTCCTTCAAATCCGCCACGATTTGCTTGCGGCAATCAAAGCGATCTTGCCCTTGATACGGCCCCGCATTCGCGTTCATCGTACCCGTTTCATCCATAACAAGAATTTGCGGCAGGTCGTGGCGCTTCCCGACTTCGAAGTCGTTCGGGTCATGCGCAGGTGTAATTTTAACAGCGCCGCTTCCGAACTCTTTTTCAACATACTCATCCGCAATGATTGGAATCTCGCGATTCACGATCGGGAGAAGCAGCGTTTTGCCGATGAGATGCTGATAGCGCTCATCCTTCGGATGAACAGCAACCGCTGTATCGCCAAGCATCGTCTCAGGACGTGTTGTGGCAACAACGATTGAACCTGTTCCATCCGCCGTTTTGTATTCTAAGTGATAGAGGGCGCCTTGCACCTCTTTGTATTCTACTTCAATGTCAGATAGCGCTGTACGAGCCGCTGGATCCCAGTTAATAATATAATTCCCGCGATAGATGAGGCCTTTCTCATAAAGACTTACGAATACTTCACGAACGGCTTGTGATAAGCCCTCATCCAATGTGAACCGCTCACGCGAATAGTCCAGCGAGAAGCCCATTTTGGCCCATTGCTCACGAATTGTATTCGCGTATAGCTCCTTCCACTCCCACACCTTCTCCAAGAACTTCTCGCGTCCAAGATCATAGCGTGATTGCCCTTGCTCACGGAGCTTTTGCTCTACCCTAGTTTGGGTAGCAATACCTGCGTGGTCAGATCCAGGCAGCCAAAGTGCGTCATAACCCTGCATCCGTTTGGTACGAATTAAAATATCCTGCAGTGTAAAATCAAGCGCATGCCCGATATGCAGCATACCTGTTACGTTCGGAGGTGGAATCACAATAGTGTAGGTTTCTGCATCAGGACGAGTGCCCGCTTTGAAAAATTCATTTTTAATCCAGTAATCATACCACTTGCGCTCAGCTTCTTTAGGATCGTACGTAGTAGGCATTTGCAATTGTTCTTTGGTCTCATTAGCTTCGGTCATAGGATTACCTCCATTACTATTATCTCTGTTAAACAGGCTTATAAGGCCTGTAAGTCATCTCACATCGGCGTCCATTCAAACAAAAAAAGCCCTCCGCCCGCAAAGGACGAAAGGCTTGCTTCCGTGGTACCACCTTCATTCCGCGCAGCTTCAAAAGAAGCGCGTGGCTCTCAAACAGATAACGGCTGCGGCCGGCGAATGCTAATGCTGCTCACCGCATAAACGGGCGCATACAATCACACTCACAACTCCAGGGCGACTTCGTTCGGTTGCTTCCTATGGAACCTTTCAGCGCTACCAGTTCCACTCTCTGAAGGGCTTACCGCCTACTACTCCCTATCAACGTTTCCAATATTACTCAAAATGGTTTACATCATATGATATCGAACATTTGAAATAGAGTCAATATATCATTCCAGTATTACCTTTAATGCATAAATTATGCTTGCTTCCGAAAGATGTTACGAAAATGAATAAGAGCCCCCAGCCGCTATAAGCAGCCAAAGGCTCTTGCCTATGTATCTGTTATTTATCTAGGCAGATAAATAACCTGCCCAACGGAAATTTCTTGATCACTCATACGATTCAGGAGTTGAAGCTCACGCGGGTTGAGCTGATATCGTTTGGCAATCGATTCCAACGTATCTTCTTTTTGAACAATGCAAAGTTTTAGTTTCCTAAACTCTTGCGTCCCTGTGTTGCTTTGAAGAAAGAGTCGCTTCCACTCCACAGCATCTATTCGCGTCTCTTCCGCAAGCGCAGCTTGCGCTTCTGCTTCTGCATTCCTCTTATCGGTAAGATACGAGCCCGCCTTAGAAAGAAGCGATTTAATACCGTACGGGTTGATGTCCACAGCCTCATTCGCCTTTTTGCCAAAGGCGACTTTGAGTTCTTTCTTGTCTTCCGAAACCACCGTGCTTTCTTGATGGGGTGTCACCTTTATTTCGGTTTGTTCAAACTCCACGACAACTGCACCATCGTCAGAACCAACCTCATCTTGAATGGGAGCCACAAAAGGAAGAGCATCAGCAAAAGGCGCTACAACGGGTTCTCGTATGGTTGGAACTGCCGGAGGTTCCTGTATGGGTTGTGGCTGATAGGGCACAGGCGGCTCGAATTTTGGGATGTTAACCTCATGAACGAAAGTAACTTCCTCTTCTTCCCGCCAGCTCTCCAGCGGAGCCGACACAATCTCGACGCCTTGCAGGGAAAGAACACCTGTAACGTTCAGACTTCGCGCTGATAAAAGATCAATATCAAAATTTTCAATCTCGACCTGAATATCTTCCACACGATGAATACGATTTAAAGGTAATGTGATCTCGACTGGAATCAAATGCTCTAGTGATCTGGGTGTATCCCTTTCTTCACTGAAATAATTACCCGTGAGCAGCAAGTTTCCTTTCAGGATTGCCTGATCATCCAAAGTAATTACCTGAATATGAGGAAGCAATTCTACATCATTTAATTCTTGTATCCCCGCCAAATCTTCTTGCAAATGAACTCGTTCATAGATATCGAATCTTAAACCTGGTTGTTGTTCAGACACCGAATTAATCCTCCCTTCCATCAAATCCAGATGCTGGACAGCATTCGGATTGTTTGGCCATTTACTTGTTTGTCTCTAAAAGTATATGGGTGGGAAGGGCTAGGCATGACTACATTTTTACAGGGCTGCAACTTCCTCTAGTAAAAGTTTGAAATCTTGCGGCAGAGGAGCATGTACGATGACCTGCTTTTGAGTAACAGGATGATCGAACAAAAGCTTCTCTCCGTGCAGGGCTTGTCGATGAAACAATCGCGATGAACCCCCATAAAGGGAATCCCCTACTAATGGGTGGCCTAAGTGACTGAGATGGACCCTAATTTGATGGGTTCTCCCTGTTTCTAGCGTAAGTTCCACGAAAGCTGCTTTCTTCATTTGCTGTAAAACCCGATAATGTGTTACCGCTTGATCACCGCTAGGTGAAACTCTTCGCTTGCCTGAGATATAGCGATCTTTCCCAATAGGTTCATCTATCGATCCTTGTTTTGTTCGGAATATTCCTTCAGCTAGTGCCACATAGCGTCTATCAATCCGTTTATCACGCATTGCCTCATCAAGAAGCACATGCGCCCACTCATTTTTGGCATAAAGTACTGCGCCGGTCGTATCTTGATCTAAACGATGGATATGCCGAATCCCACAAGCCTGGCCAGTCGATTCAAAATAGAAGGCTACCGCAGAAGCCAACGTACCGCTTTGCCCTACCTCTGCTGGATGAACAGACATGCCAGCCGGTTTATTAACAACAAGGCAAAAGTCATCCTCATACAAAATACCAAGAGCATAAGGCTCAGGTCTGAAAGCAGCCTTCTCTTCTGGAAATGCATGAAGTCGAATTTTGTCATCCTGAATTCGAATAAGACCTTGAGAGGCTAGTCGAAGAAAGTACTTTCTAGGAACTGGCAGTATAGCTGCTAATTCTTCTATTGCCCCTGGTTTAAGAGGCTTCCATAATGGATTTGGAACAGGGAGCTCCAACCATTCACCACTGCGCTTCCACTCTGTCATTTAAGTGTTCCTTTACGAAAAGATAAATAGATTACGAGCAAAATAACTAGAAACACAAAAACAACGGCCATTAGATCTATTGGAAAATCAAAAAAGTAATATCGTTTCATAGATTTGATTACTCCTTAAGAAAATAGTGATTATGTACACTTTATTTTAACAATTACCAATAACAATTGCATGCAAAAATATGATAATATAAGTCTTGTATTGTTTTTTTTCGACATTACTTATCAAAATATCTAATACCAAATAGAATAATAGAGCAGGAGAGGAACAACCGTGGGTAGTTCAATATTAGAGCATTTTCGTAGTTATAGTTGGCTGAAACGCACTTTTCTCGTTATAGCTGTTTGTACTTTTCTGAGTTCAAGCTTCTTATTTCTAACCCCACCTGGGGCATATATTCGCGAGTATTTGGCTAAAACGGTTATTACGACGCAGCATCGTGACTGGGCTTGGATTTTCGTTGGCGCTGAGCGTAGAGATCAGATGGTTCTCGAAATGCAAAATTTGACCGAAATCAACTCTGTTGAAAAACAAGATTTGCGGGCGGTTCAATTCAATAAAAATCGTTCTACGGAAAGTCTTGTGAAAGTCGAAGATATTTCTGGTCAGTTTTGGAAGGGCAAGAAAATGTTTGTCTATGACCCACGAACGATTCGTGTCGTTGTCCCCGCAAAGCAAGGTGAAGGGGAAAGAATTACCTCCATGGTAGAGCGTACTGGAGCTGTCGCCGGCGTAAACGGCGGAGGTTTCAACGATCCAGACGGACTTGGAAACGGATTTGCGCCAATTGGTGCTATTATGTCCGGCGGAGAAATTCTTTATACAGACCAAGAAGGCAGCGTTCCTCAACACATCGTTGGATTCACAAAAGAAGGCACGCTCATTATCGGCAAGTATACGATTGACGAGCTGCTTAAACTTGGTGTCACTGACGCCGTATCCTTCTATCCGCGTGTTATTGCTAACGGAAAACCGCTCATTACTAGCGGAGACGGAGGCTGGGGACGCGCACCTCGTACAGCTGTGGGACAAAAAGCCGACGGAACGGTTATCTTCATTGTGATCGACGGCCGTCAAACGCACAGTGTAGGCGCGACCCTCAAAGAAGTACAGGATATGTTTCTCGCAGATGGCGTCATTAATGCTGGCTTCTTAGATGGCGGAGCTTCCTCCGAGATGGTATACAATGATGAGTTGATTACGAAGCCCTCAAGTCGTTATGGGGAGCGTCGCTTACCTTCTGCTTTCCTAGTTTTTGACCATCCTGACCAAGTAAAGGTGAAGAATGTTTGGGAAGGACTTAAAACAATCGATCCAGGTGGTGCTTATGACCACCCTGAATTCTTGAAAGAACAAGCGAATAAAAAAGCGAACCCGCCTAAAGCAACAGCTACACCGAAATCAACAACGTCAACCAAGCCTGAAACCAGCAGTGAAGCAGGTAAGAATGGCACATCTAATCCTCCTTCAGGATCAGATAATGGTGCTGTCAAACCAAGTCCGACAGTGAAGCCTGAAACTTCACCTACACCTTCTACGAAGCCAAGTCCTTCTCCAAGTCCTTCTCCGAGTACAGGCTCTGGAACAGGTACAGGCAATGGTGGTAATACCGGCACAGGCTCAGGAAGCTCCTCACCAGGAGCTTCCACATCATCAAAGCCGAGCCCGACGCCTACACCGAGTACAAGCCCTAACCAAGGGCAAACAAACACTGGGAATCCTGCATTGCCATCTCCAACAATTGCTCCAACCATAAAAACAAACTAAAATCTTTTACATAAGTAAGCAAAAGACCTGGCCACATTGGCCAGGTCTTTGCATGTTCAGAAACTTATAATCGCTTCAACGCTTCACGATGAGCATTGATGGTAGCAGCGATATCTTCATCGGAATGAACCGTAGATACAAACATCCCTTCGAATTGCGAAGGTGCAACCGAAACTCCCAAATCGAGCATATGGCCGAAATAAGCATTAAACTTAGCTAGATCAGACGTTTTGGCTGTATCGTAATTCGTGACAGCCTGCTCAGTGAAGAATGGACATATCATGGATCCTACTCGGTTAATAGTGCTTGCTACGCCAATTTCAGCTGCATTCCTAGCAAATCCAGCTTCCAGCTTCGCGGACTTGCGTTCCAGTTCCTCATAGACATTGGGCTCGCCCAATAAGGATAACGTTGCGAAGCCTGCTGCCATCGCAAGCGGATTGCCGGATAAGGTTCCCGCCTGATAGATTGGACCTGCAGGAGCAATCTGCTCCATGATGTCCAGTCGGCCTCCATAGGCGCCAACAGGAAGTCCTCCGCCAATGACCTTACCTAGACATGTTAAATCAGGTGTGACGCCGTACAAGCCCTGAGCGCAGTGTTTATGCACGCGAAAGCCAGTCATCACCTCATCGAAGATTAGCAAGGAGCCATATTGCTGTGTAATGGAACGTAATCCTTGTAAAAACCCTTCTGCTGGAGGCACAACTCCCATATTCCCAGCAATCGGCTCAACGATGATAGCAGCGATTTCTTCCCCAAACTTTTCAAAGACTAATTTAACGGATGTTAAATCATTGTAAGGCACGGTGAGCGTATTCGAAGCCACGCTATTCGGGACCCCTGGACTGTCTGGAAGGCCAAGTGTGGCTACACCGGAGCCAGCTTTGATCAGCAATGCATCTGCGTGACCATGATAGCTTCCTTCGAATTTCATAATCTTGTCGCGCTTCGTAAACCCGCGGGCTAACCGTAGGGCGCTCATCGTCGCTTCAGTCCCTGAATTCACCATGCGAACCATATCAATGGACGGAACCCGTTCAATAACCAACTTCGCCATTTCCGTTTCTAGAAGCGTCGGAGCACCGAAGCTCGTCCCTTTTTCGGCAGTACTTTTAATGGCTTCCAGCACGACAGGGTGAGCATGTCCTACAATTAACGGTCCCCAAGATCCTACATAATCGATAAAGGTATTGCCGTCAATATCCGTTACGCGAGAACCTGAGCCTTTCTCCATGAACAAAGGTGTTAAACCAACCGACTTGAAGGCGCGAACAGGACTGTTCACTCCACCAGGAATGATCTTCTTAGCTTCTTGAAAGGCGGCCGAAGAGCGCGTGTCGATTCTACTCGAATTTTCCATAATTTCATACCCCCAGTAATCTATCTATGATAAAATGAGTTGACTTACTACATATAAAGGCGGTACCCATATGATCGATATCATCAAAAAAGTACCTTTATTCTCCCAATTGAATGAAGAACAATTCAAGGCTCTAGCTCAGATTTGTACAAGACGTTCCTTTACAAGGAGTACCGTCTTATTCTCCGAAAAAGAGGTCGGCTCCGTCTTTTATATGGTCCTCAGCGGCTCCGTCAAAATTTTCACAACAAGCAGCTCCGGCGAGGAAAAAATATTGTCCATCTGCAAATCAGGCGAAAGCTTTGGTGAACTTTCACTGATTGATGGCAAGCCGCGCTCTGCTTCGGCCCAAACTTTGGAAGACAGTGTGCTTCTCACATTGACAGGACATAGTTTCCTCGATCTGCTTCGCACTCATTTTGACATTACCCTCGGCATTATGCAAGAGCTCAGTAGTCGACTACGCGATACGAATCAACAAGTGTTCGACTTGACCTTCTTAGATGCGAGAACGCGTGTCATCAAAAGCTTGATCAAAATGGCCAATAAACATGGGTTGCGTAACGGAACGACGATTACGATTAAACTCGTGCTTAACTTTGATGAAATATCACAACTAGCCGGCGTACAAAAAGTGACGCTCATGCAAGTGATTCGTGATCTTGAAGAAAAGCAAATCTTGACCATTTCATCATCAGATTTCAAATTAGATCTGGCCAAGCTTCGTTAAATCGAACTGGCTGTTTCTACGGCTTCCTGAGACTGGTTTTGGATCAGATCCGCAAGCTGCCACGCTGCCTCTTTACCTTGCCTTATACAGTCAGGGAGGCCCACTCCATGAAACCCCGCACCTACGATTAGGACATGAGGCATAGCTGCAGCAAGCTCTTCACGGAACTGTGCAATTTGCTCCAGATGACCCACAGGATATTGCGGCATAGAATGCATCAGGCGAGTTACATCCGTAAAGAGCGGTTCCGCTTTTAGTCCTAATAATTCCCTCAGATCATGGCGAGCTTTGCTAACCAGTTGTTCATCCGACCACTCCGGCCACTCTTGCTCACCTGCACGACCGATATAACAGCGCAGAAGCACCTTCCCGTCTGGAGCTGTATGCAGCCATTTAGCAGATGTTAAGGTACACGCAGTAATCGTCCTACCCTCGGTTTTCGGCACTAGAAAGCCCGAGGCATCCAGTTCAAAAGGTATGTCTTTACGATCGAAAGCCATAATAACATTCGCCACGGAAATGTAATCAATCTTCTTAAGTTGATTTGCTGCAGGCAAATCTGCTAATATCTGAGCTGCCTGATAAGTAGGCGTAGTCAGGATAACGCCGTCAACCATTTCACTATGCCCATCCTCAAAGATAACCTCGGCTTGATGCTGCCCCATTTTCCGAATGGAAACAACCCCAACGCCATTTCGCAGATCCACCGTCTTCAAGGCCTCTTCTAAGCCCGAAACCAACGTCTGAAGCCCCTTCTTGAACGTCACAAAAACCGAGTTACGAACCGCAGAAGGTAAGTGAGCACTCTCTTCACTCACGTTTTTGCGGCTGGCCATCATCCCTAGAATTAAACTTCGATGCTTCTGCTCCATCGCTCGAAACTGTGGGAACGTTGCTTTCAAACTAAGCTTAAACGTATCACCTGCATAAATCCCCGCTAGAAGCGGTTCCACGATACGCTGAAGCACTTCTTTCCCTAAACGGCGTTCCAGAAAATGTCCAAGAGATTCATCCGCTGATAAATCACGCTTCGGCAGGATCAAATCAAGTGCAGCTCGCATTTTACCTAATGGGGAAATGAGACCCGTCTTCATGAACGGTGTCATTTGCGTTGGTATGCCGAGCACTAAGCCAGGTGGCATGCGGTGCAGCTTGCCTTGACGTACAATGTAGGTCTTTTTCGCCCCAGGATTCGTTCCTGTAAGCTCATGTTCAAGCCCGAGATCATAAGCCAGATCAATAATAGGACGCTTCCGTGCAAGGAAGGAATCCGGCCCTTTTTCAATAACGAAACCCTCTCGCTCTATGGTATGAATTTTCCCGCCAAATGTCGAGGACTTCTCCACCACAGAAATACGAAAAGGAGCTCCCGCTGACTCCAACCTTTTCTTTAAGTAAAAAGCTGCGCTAAGCCCCGTGATCCCCCCGCCAACAATCATGTAGTGCGGAATCCTAGTACTCATGATAAACGGGTGACCTCTTTCCATTTCTTGTAGACAACATCACTCAATGTTTCCAGGTACAGAGGGTCTGTATTTAGTGATTCTGTTCGTTCCAAATGCAGTCCAAGCTCTTTGGCAAGAGCCTGTGCTTCAATATCTATATCGTAGAGAACCTCAAGATGATCCGAAACAAAGCCGATCGGACATAGAAGTACATTCTTGACGCTTTCTTCTTGATTGATCTTCTGTAAAACATCCAAGATATCCGGACCGAGCCACGGCATCGCCGTTTGTCCTGCGCTTTGCCAACCGAACTGCCAATTCGTCAGACCTACACGTTCAGCAATGACTTTGGAAGTGGCAAGCAATTGATCTGGGTATGGGTCTTTCATTTCAAGTATTTTCTCAGGCAAGCTGTGCGCAGTAAAGATAACTCGTACATCATTTCGATTCACACCGGAGAATTTCTCCAAGGCTTTATCAACACGTGTGCTAAGCGCATCAAGCAGTTTAGGATGAAGATGGTAGTCAAGAACGAAATCAATCTTCAGACCAAGTGCCTCTGCCTTATCTTTCGCTCTTTTCACGTACCCGCCAACGCTCATAGTGGAGTAGTGAGGGGCTAGAACGACTCCCACAGCCTCAGTAATACCGTCCTTAACCATTTGCTCCACACCGTCTTCTACATAAGGCTGAGCATGCTTTAGACCCTGATAACAGACGAATTCAAGTTCTGGGTGTTCTTGACGAAGTGTATTCTCCAGGCCTTTAACTTGCTTGTTCGTATTTTCACGCAGCGGGAAGAACCCTCCTACAATTGCCTCATAACGAGCCGTTAATTCATGCAGTTGCTCAGGCGTTGGAGGATGCCCACGTCTAATATGTGTGTAATAAGCTTCAACTTGATCCAAACTTTCGGGAGTACCATAAGACATGACTAGAACACCAATACGCTGATTCGCCATACTAAACACCACTCTTTTCTGCTTGCTGCGTTAATACGGAATGTGAGTAAGTATGAATGAAAGTAGTCAAATCCTTTAACTTCTCAAGCGATGCTTCCGGGAATAAGCCATGGCCAAGGTTAAAGATATAACCTGGTTGCTGGATACCCTCGTCTATAATGGCTTTCGCCTGTTGCTCAATAACGCTCATCGGAGCTGTTAAAATATAGGGATCCAAGTTTCCTTGCACGGCAAAGCGCTCGCCAACTCGTGCGCGGCCTACAGAAATTGGAATCCGCCAATCTAGACCAATAACATCCGCTTGGATGTCTTTGAGATATGGAAGTAACTCCCCTGAACTTACGCCTGGGAAATAAATCTTCGGCTCCTTCAAGTCCGCAAGTTCTTTGAATATTCGCGTCATTGTCGGCAGCACATACATTTGGAAATCCGCAGGAGAAAGCGCGCCAACCCAGCTATCAAATACTTGAACAGCCTTGGCACCCGCTGCGATATGCGCTCGCAAGTACGTAATAACCATATCACCAAGCTTCTCCATTAAGGCAAACCAAACGGTTGGTTCGGAGTACATAAGCTGCTTCGTACGAATATAGCTTTTGGATGGTTTACCTTCAATCAAGTAGCTCGCAATCGTAAATGGCGCACCCGCAAATGAGATGAGGGGAACCTCAAGCTCCTTGTCTAAGATGCGGATCGTTTGAATAATATGCGATAAATCTTTCTCCACATCGATAGGACGCAGGCGCTCTACATCTTGCGCTGTCCGAACCGGCGTATGAATCACAGGACCCACATCTTTGACAATATCAAAATCGATCCCAAGTGAAGCAACGGGATTCATAATGTCCGAATATAAAATGGCCGCATCAACACCCAACTTTTTAATGGGCATCATGGTAACTTCCGCGGCTAGCTCTGGTTGCTGACAAATTTCGAGCAATGAGTACTTTTCTTTGATTTTGCGATAATCTGGATCGTAACGTCCAGCTTGGCGCATATACCAAACAGGCAGCGTATCTACCTGTTCTTTTCGGCATGCTTTAATAAAATTATCGTTGTAGGTCATGAGGCACCTTCCTCTGGGTTTCCATCTATTCTCATTCATTATGCCCTAATTATACCCCTGTCACAACTGAGGTAAGCTTATGTTTTGCGACAAAAGTATGACAAAAGAACCATCCGCCCTAAGACTACATGCTGATCGTTTCCTCCGGAAACTGCTCGCCCTTGCATCTTAGGTGAATGGCTCTATTTGGAAATCTGCTATTTTTTCAAATAACGAGCAATATCTTTTGCGAAATAAGTCAAGATGATATCAGCACCAGCACGTTTGAAGCTCGTCATTGTTTCCATCACGATAGCCTCTTCATTAACCCAGCCCTGCATGGCCGCAGCCTTAATCATCGAATATTCTGCACTCACATTATAGGCAACAACCGGCAAATCGAAGTTATCCTTCAGCATCCGAATGATGTCCATATAAGCAAGAGCTGGTTTCACCATAAGGAAATCAGCGCCCTCTGCAACGTCACTTTCCGCTTCACGCAAGGCTTCACGTCCGTTAGCTGGATCCATTTGATACGTCTTGCGGTCTCCGAATTGTGGTGTTGAATCCACAGCATCTCGGAATGGACCGTAATAAGCTGATGCATATTTAACGGAATAGGCCATAATCGGTGTATTCTCGTAGCCAGCTTCATCTAATCCTGAACGAATAGCATGTACATAACCGTCCATCATATTGGAAGGAGCGATAATATCAGCACCCGCTTTGGCTTGCGATACAGCCGTACGAACCAACAGCTCCAAGGAAGCATCATTTGCCACATCCGCCTGTCCCGTAACCGGATGATGATGAATAACACCACAGTGACCTGTATCCGTAAACTGACAAAGACACGTATCGGCAATAATGAGCAAATTCGGGTTCAATTCTTTGATCAAACGAGTTGCTTGCTGCACAATACCGTCATTCATAAAAGCGGATGTTCCTTTTGCATCTTTATGATCCGGAACACCAAACAAAAGAATAGCTTGAATGCCAAGCTTTGTAATTTCTTCGATCTCTTCTTGCACTCTGTCTAAAGAAAAATGATAGACACCTGGCATCGAAGCAATTTCTGACTTGATGTTCGTACCATGTGTTACAAAAATCGGTTGTACAACATCGTGAACAGTCACATGATTTTCACGTACCAAATTACGAATAGCAGCATTGCCGCGTAAGCGGCGATTACGAACGATAGGGAAACTCATGAAGAATTCCGCCTCCTTATTGGCGTTCAGATGCAGCTCCTTAAGAAGCTGCATCTGAGGCATTTTTATTATTTATGTTTAGCAATACTTAGTACTAATGATGCAACAGTAGCCTCTTCAGCCATATACGTAACCGGCAGTCCACATTGACTTGCTGTCTCTGCAGTTTTGGGTCCAATACAAGCAATTTCAACCCCTTGCAGCAAGGATAGCGGTTCTTCCACACCCAACTGACGCAAAGCTTCAAGTAAATTTGTAACCGTAGATGAGCTTGTAAAAGTTATGATATGAATGCTTTGATTTTGCAGAAGATGAATAATTTCATCCCCATCTTCTGTTGTAAGTACATTTTCGTAGACATCGACTTCGGTTACTTCCAGACCGAGATCTTTGAGCTTAGCAGGCATATAATCACGCGCCAGGTCAGCCGTAGGTAATAGCACCTTTTGACCGGCTTTCAAATCTGCTTGAATGGCTTCCAGGATACCCTCGCCTTGATATTTGGCCGGGAGTACATCCGCAATGATGCCACGTTCAGCTAGCGCTTCAGCTGTCTTCGGGCCTACGGCTGCAATGCGAGCTTTCCCCATTTTGCGAACATCAATCCCTTTTTCACGCAGCCTGCGGAAAAAATACTCCACACCGTTTACGCTTGTCAGTAGCACCCAGTCAAATTCATGAAGCTTGTCTAGCGCCAGATCCAATGCTTGAATGGCCTCAGGGCGACTTGGCGGTTGTAATCGAATAACTGGGAATTCGACCGCTTCTCCACCCATGTCATCGATTAAATCCACAAGCTCGCTTGCTTGACTTCTAGCTCTTGTGACAAGCACTCGACGCCCGAAGAGCGGCTTCTTCTCAATCCAGGCCAGCTTCTCACGCAGCTTAACAACTTCACCAACGATAATAACGGCCGGTGATTTGAAATTAGCTTCTCTTACCTTCTCCGTAATATCAGCCAAGGTTCCCGTAATCGTTTCTTGATCTGCCCATGTTCCCCATCTGACGAGCGCAACAGGCATTTCTGGCGGTTTGCCGCAGCGAATCAATTCGCGACAAATTTGTTCAAGATTCGCTACACCCATCAAGAAGACCATGGTGCCGATCGCCTTAGCCAGATGCTCCCAGTCCAAACTGGAATAAGTCTTATTCGGGTATTCATGACCGGTAATAATCGCAAAGGATGAAGTGAAGTCGCGATGTGTGACTGGAATACCCGCATAGGTAGGAACCGCAATCGAGGATGTGATACCTGGAATAATATCGAAGATCACATCGTTATCTGCGAGCAGCTCCGCTTCCTCGCCCACTCGACCGAATACGCTGGGATCGCCGCCTTTGAGACGAGTCACAACTTTCCCCTGAAGAGCTAGATCTACGAGCAATTGATTAATTTCTTCTTGCTTTAGTATATGTTTGTCCGGAAGCTTGCCGACAAAGATCAGCTCAGCTTCCGGTCTACGATGTTTGAGTAGACGAGGGTTGGCCAGCCGATCATAAACGATAACATCGGCTTTCTGAATGGCTTCCATACCGCGAACCGAGATGAGTTTAGGATCTCCGGGACCGGCACCAACGAGATAGACTCTTCCTTTGTTCACGATGCTCACTTCCTTACCTCAGCCAGGATACGTTCTGCACCTTGCGCGATAAGCTTATCGGCGACAAGTAAACCTAGCGCTTCCGGATCGCTCCCGGAAGCCGTTTCCTTGAGCATGGTGACGCCGTCCGGCGTACCGACCATGCCCGTTAACGTGAGCAGCGGCATCTCTGATCCGCTGCTGTCTTCGCTTATGCTCGCGTAAGCGCCGAGCGGCACCTGGCAGCCTCCATTGAGTCTGCCTAGGAAAGCCCGCTCCGCTCGCACCGCGAGCGCAGTTGGCTCATGCTGGAACCTGCCCAGCAGGTCCAGCATGAAGGCGTCGCCGCCCCGGCACTCGATGCACAGCGCCCCCTGCCCTACGGCAGGGAGGCAGATCTCGGGCGGCAAGTACGCGCTGATGCGATCCTGCCAGCCGATCCGGTGCAAACCGGCCGCGGCAAGCAGAATCGCATCGAAGTTCTCATCATCGAGCTTGCGCAGCCTCGAATCAATGTTCCCGCGGACCGACTCGATGCGGAGGTCCGGGCGGAGGTGCTGCAGCTGGCTAGCGCGCCGCAGCGAGCTGGTACCGACGAGCGCGCCTTGCGGCAGCTCGTCCAGGGAGCGGTGCCCGCGTGTGATCAGCGCATCGCGCGGATCCTCACGCTTCGGCACTGCTCCTACAACCAGCCCTTCGGGTAACTCGAAGGGCATATCTTTCATGCTGTGGACGGCCATGTCGATGTCGCCGTCCACGAGTGCCTGTTCGATTTCCTTGACGAACAGACCCTTACCCCCTACCTTGGACAAGGTGACGTCCAGTATGCGGTCGCCCTTCGTGACAATTTTCTTTATTTCAAATTGACAAGCAATCCCATGTTCAGCTGCAAGCTGTTTTAAGAGCTCCACAACTTGCCCTGTCTGAGTAAGTGCCAACGCGCTTTGCCTAGTTCCTACGATGATTGTTCTCATCTCTACCCGCCTCCCTGTACTTGCTGCCCGATATCCTTGATAGCTGACCAGGCAGATAGATCCGTACCTCTATCTCCAACTTACCCCTACATCCAAGGTTCTTTCTCTAAGGTTATGTAGAGCTTCTCTTTCCAACTCTCAAACGTACCGCCTCGTATTTTGGCGAGCACGTCCCATTCAAGCATCTCTTTAAATACACGTTGTCTAGCTTGTTTATCGGCCACCCTACTCTGAATCAATAACCGCAAATCACTAAGGAAATCGAGGTAAGTTTCATACTCCTCACCATAAGCGTTGTCTAATTCTTGAGCGATTTTACGAGCAGCCGAAGGGCTAGCTCCACCTGTTGAAACCGCAATAACTAACTTCCCTCTTCGAACAACAGAAGGCACGATGAAGGAGCTCAATTGAGGTTGATCAACAACGTTGACTAGCTGCCCCTGTCGTGATGCTATTTCATGAACGTGAGCATTAACTTTCGCATCATTCGTTGCAGCTACAACCAAGATGTAGGAAGCAAAATCTGAGCTTTCGTCGATCATGATCGATGGATGGAACGTTTGCCTATACAGAACCACTTCAGCATGGTTCTCCATCTCAATAATCCCCTCAGTAAATTCTGTGCTTACGATCGTTACACGGGCACCTGCTTGCAGAAGTGATTTCACCTTTCGTTCAGCCACAGCCCCGCCGCCGACAACTAAACATCGGCGTCCAGACAGATTCATCATAATTGGATAGGGATGATTCATCGTCGTTAGCTCCATATCCAGCCATGAAAACCTGAAACCAGATTAGAAACCACAAAATTGAGAACAACAATCAAGAATGCCGCGAGGTTCCATGCTGCCAGCTTATTACCCGAAATACGCATAGAATGCTGCTGGAATAAATAGAAAGCATACGCAGCCAATACAAAAAATGAATTAATCACCTTAGGATCATAAAGTAAATTACGATCACCCTCCAGTACAACCCAGACCACACCCAGACTTAAAGCCATAAGAAGCAATGGTGCTCCGATAATAACGGAAAGATAAGTGTAATGCTCAATTTTCTCAAGTGACGGTAATCTCATAACCGTTTGAGAAAATTTCTTCGCTTTCAACATTTTGTGTAAAAACACATACATGCCTGAGAAAATAGCTGCAATCGAGAATGCCACGTAACTGCCAATCGCTAGGGTAATATGGATAAATAATAGCTCATCATTGATGTCCCAATCGGGCTTAATTGGCGTGACATTCGGATTACCAAATACATTCAAAGCCAAAATGGCAAAACCAAGTACATTCACAAAAAATACAAACAATTCAATGCGGAAAAATCGGTTAATCAACAGTGAAATCGTGACAATCAACCACGAAAACATAAAAAGTACGTCCGACCGGGCAAATGCCCATTCCGTCAAATGACCGTACAAGTTAATTCCTAAGTAAGCGGTTTGTAGAACCCATACAAACAAAAGCAGCCCCGTCCCCATCCGTTTCGCGCTTCGGTTCGCATTAGCGAAATCCGAAAAGTAAAACAATAGGCTCAGGGCATACATATAAATCATCGCATCAAACAACCAGCTACGTGTTACCATGGCACCTCTCCTAGGCGATTAGCGCCCTTTTCTTCAAGATTGGGCTAGAACATCAGCGTTCTGTAAACTAAGCACGGATAACTTGTCATCCAGCATTTGCTTAGCTTCAACTGCTTTATGCCCGGCTTCTAGTTCTTGTGCTAACTGATTGGCTTGCTCTTGTTGTTCAAGGGTCTCTTCCAGGGCAAACAGTTTCGTGAATAGCTCAAGCGCTTCATCACCATGACGCTCTCCCGCCATTTCCTTAATTCGAAGGATCGGGTCTCGCAGCACTTGATTCACAATGCTTTTCGTCAATTTACGAATAACTTTAATTTCACGTTCATCTAGGTCAGGCAGCTTCTTTAGCATGTTATCCATCGTCTCTTCGTGGATCTGACTCGCTTTCGTTTGAAGAGCACTAATGACTGGACTTACGCCTAGTGTCTTCGTCCATTGTTCGAAAACACCCATTTCAGACTCAATCATCGTTTCAATCTTTGCTGCTTCTTTCTTTCTCTCTTGCAAATGCTTATCTACGATATTCTCCAGATCATCGATATCATAAAGAAAAACATTAGGTAAGCCGCTAATTTGTGGATCTAGATCACGAGGTACAGCAATGTCCATCATGAAAAGCGGACGTGATTTTCTCTTTTGAACATAGGACTGAATATCATTCTTCGTAAGAACATATCCCGGAGCGCCTGTCGAGCTAATAATAATATCCACTTCCGCTAAATGCTCCAGCATGTTATCCATGGTACATGGAATGCCGTTAAATTTCCGGGCCAATTCTGCTGCACGTTCAAACGTACGGTTAACCACGATAACTTTGTTAGCGCCATTCGCGTAAAGGTGCTTCACAGTGAGTTCGCTCATCTTACCAGCACCAATGATCATAACAGTCTTGTTCATGTAGGTACCGAATATTCGTTTACCAAGTTCCACCGCGGCGTAGCTGACGGAAACTGGATTATTGCTAATGCCTGTTTCGGAGTGTGCTTTTTTGGCAAGTGTCACGGATTGCTTAAACAACGTATTGAAATAAGCTCCAGTTGCTTTCATATTTTGAGATGATAAAAAAGCATCCCGCACTTGTCCTAGAATTTGGGTTTCCCCTATAACCATGGAATCTAAACCGCTTGTTACGCGGAATAAATGTTCAATCGCTTTTTCATTTTCATACATATATAAATGCTTTTGGAATTGATCCTTACTGACTTGGAACCAACGTTCAATGAAGTGTGTCAAGTAATGACTGCACATCTGCGGTCGATCCACAACAGCGTAGATTTCCGTGCGATTGCAGGTGGCGACAATTACACACTCCAATATGCTTTTCGTGTCTTTCAATTCTGCCAATGCCTTAGGTAAATCCTGCTCAGAAAAAGCGAACTTCTCCCGAATTTCTACCGGGGCCGTACGATAATTCAAGCCAAGTGCGATAATATGCAAAGGTACCACCTGCCTTTCCGTCTATTTCTATGAACCATTATAGCACAGCAAAACAAGCAATCCGACAAATTTTTTGTATAATTTATGAATGCTTCATTCTGCTCGTTAGTTTTAACAGCATTCCGTTCCTATATACCTCTATTGGCACAAACTCTTTATTGAAGTGCTTTTTTCCGTATAAAAGAGGTTAAATTTCGATCTAACTCAGTCAGCTTCGTATTTTGGGACGAAACAATATCGCCATTCGAAGCCATGAGTTTCTCATACAGATCGTACAGACTCTTGTACTGAACCCAAACTTCCTTCAAAGTCTGGATTTCATCTGGCTTTAACGTTCGCTCTCCCCCCACCTGCAGGCGCTTCAAGTACTGTGTTAGCTGGGTCATACTGTCCAGTGAAGTCAGATATTCGCTTCCTCCAACAGCAAGCACCATGCGTTCATGCGTATAACTAGCCGAGTAAAGGGCTTGTTGAACCGCAACCAATCCTTCGGTATCTTTGCTTTGAGCAGCTTCCTCCAGATAGCTCTTCAGAAGTTCCATCTGAAACAGAGATACTTGATACAGTAGATGGGTAGCGTCATGCTCTTCTTTATGAGGACCAAGTATTTGAATGAGCTGATAGATAGGCCAGATGATGAGAAATAGTACAATACTGTAAATTACTGCTTTTCTAACTATTTTCTGTTTCAAATCCGTTCCCCCAGTTCATGTTTGCTTCATGTTCGGACATGTGTCGCAATAACATTGTATGGGTATCTGGACAAACAAATAACCACGGATTTCTCCGTGGTTATCGTTATTGTTATGCGCAGACTCTTATTTAACAAGCTCTGCTTGCTTCATTTCAGGAGTTTCTACTTGCAGTTCACCCATTCCGCGAACTAATTTCTTCGCATAGAATGTTTCTGGTTTCAATACGGATACCATAAAGTCAATTGCTAATTGAGGGTCCACTGTCTCACCGCATGTATAACAGTCAAGCGCGGCAAAACCTCTCTCAGGATAAGTATGAATGGAGAGATGACTCTCGGACAACATAACAAGTACAGTTGCTCCTTGTGGTTCAAATTGCTTGGATTGTACAGATAGTACGGTTGCTCCGCATACCTCGGCAGCTTCTACCATCTGAGCTTGCAGCCAATCTGCATTGTTCAGAAGTTCGAAATCTACCCCCCAAGTATCTACAGCAACGTGTCTTCCGAAAGTTGAGTATTCTGTTTCCATCTTTCGGTTCCCCCTTCCTAGGAATAAAATGTCTGAAAAAAATTTCATCCGCTAGGACCTACGTCATTCACTTCCCGAGGGTATTATCTCTCGCAACATTCAATGTCCTGAGTGAATCCTGGTTCCTATATTGTTTCAACGAGAATAAAAATAACATCTATCGACGAGAAATGCAATAGTTTTTTTTGCTAAATGTCTTAAAACAAAAAAGACCCTATAAAGGGTCTATTGTAATTGTGGGTATATGTGTAGTTAAGCCTCCAATATAAACAAACGATGCGTTAGCTCATTGAGGCGAGTGTCAATCTGTTGATGTTCTTCCTGCTGCTGCAGCATATTACGCAAATCTAAAAGATGGTTAATTTGATCGTAGATCATTTCAATCTCTTGCTCGACTTCTCTCTTTTGGAACATTTGCTGCATGAGACCAATGGTGTCTTTGTACTCATAGATAACGGTCAACAATTGCCCTTTGACTTCCTCGATTTTAACGACGGTTCCACGTTCGTAGTAGTAAACCATTGTATAACTAGGGTAAATTCGGTTTACTGTTGCGCTTCCTTTAAACTCTGACACTGCTTTACGCATCAAATTAGCAAGTAAGGTGTTACTTAATCTGCAGGATCCTGTGCATTCATATAGGCCCGATTTCTTCTCAAATGAAAGGACGATTTCCTGACCTGCTCCATCTTGAAAAACAACCTCTTGGTTGCCATTTTCCAAGACTTTCACTTGCAATGTCACTTGATGATCCACAAACATTTGAAAAAACCTGAACATCTCGGCTTCTGTTAACTGGAGGCAGGTTTTGACATATTCAGTCGCTAACCTTTGTGCCATAAAAATCCCTCGATTCTTTGTTTTCAAGCCATTAACTATTACCTTGTTTATTATTATACTACATGCGTCTCTAATATTCCTGCGTGCATTTCATTATAATCAGCCAAATATTCTGAAAAAACCAAGGAATTACGGAATGCCAGCAAATTTTCCCCAGTAAACCTCGCTTTCCCGTATGCTTCTTCTTGATTTTCTCTGTCTTTTGACGTCCTCCTTATCCTTACACAAAAAAACCGCCCTATGAATCAGGACGGTTCTTGTTCTTTATCTTGTTCTTGCTGGATCTCAAGTTCATTTGCTTCTTCAGGCTCTGGCTCTCCATAAGCAATAGCTTGCTCTAGAATCCCCCACAGCTCGTCTTTGCCGAGCCCAAGCTCTGAAGAAAACATCAACGGCTGGACACCCTTATCCATCCCCAGTGTTTCTCGAACAATCTTGATATGCTTCGGCCATCTGCTTTTCGGGATCTTATCGGCCTTGGTCGCAACGACGATGACTGGCACATCATTATGTCTTAGCCACTCGTACATAGCCTGATCATCTTTGGAAGGAGGATGCCGCAAATCAACTAATTGCATAACAAGGCGCAGTGTTTCTCGATTCATTAAGTAACTCTCAATGAATTTCCCCCACTGCTCCCGTTTAGTTTTGGAAACTTTGGCGTAGCCATAACCTGGAAGATCTACGAAATATAAGTCCTGGTTGATTTTATAATAGTTAAGCGTTTGGGTTTTGCCGGGCTGTGAGCTGGTTCTGGCCAAATTTTTGCGGGATATCAAACAGTTAATGAGTGAGGATTTCCCGACATTAGAACGCCCTGCCAGAGCAATCTCTGGCAAGGCATCCTCTGGATACTGGCTAGGTCCAACCGCACTGATAATAAACTCAGCTTGATTGACTTTCATGGATGTTCAACTACTTTCTATCGTTATCCGACTTGCACGGGAGGCTTATTTTTGACAAGTGCATGTTCAAGCACTTGATCCATATGGCTGACTGGAATGAAGGTCATCTCGGCGCGGACACTTTCTGGAATTTCGATGATGTCTTTCTCATTATCCTGAGGCAGCAGGATGGTACGGATACCAGCTCGATGTGCAGCGAGCGCCTTTTCTTTGAGTCCTCCGATTGGAAGTACTCGGCCGCGCAATGTAATTTCACCTGTCATAGCAACCACACGAGAAACAGGAATATTCGTCAATGCTGAAATCAATGCCGTTGCCATCGTAATTCCTGCGGACGGACCATCCTTTGGAATGGCGCCTTCCGGGATGTGAATATGGATATCGTTCTTCTCATGAAAGTCAGGTGCAATGCCGAACACATCAGCCCTCGTGCGTGTATAACTGAAAGCAGCTTGAGCAGATTCCTTCATCACATCACCGAGTTTACCTGTCAAAGTCAATTTGCCTGTTCCAGGCATAACGGTGACCTCAATAACTAAGGTATCCCCGCCAACTTCTGTCCAAGCAAGGCCTGTCACAGCACCTATTTGATCTTTCTCTTCTGCTACATTATAGCGGAACTTGCTCGGTCCTAGATAGTCCTTCAAGTTTTCTTCCGTTACATGTACCGGAGTAGTTGGGTCAGATACGATCTTTTTAGCCGCTTTACGATTCATACCTGCGACCTGCTGCTCTAAATTACGAACGCCCGCCTCACGTGTATATTCACGAACGATTTTCATTAAAGCATCTTCATCTACAACAAGTTGGTCTTCTTCTAAACCATGGTCACGCTTCTGTTTAGGCAGCAAATACTTTTTCGCAATTTGAAGCTTCTCAATCTCTGTGTAGCCAGGAATGTAGAGAACCTCCATCCGATCTAACAGAGGGCGAGGAATATTGTGAACAGCATTCGCCGTTGTCACGAACATGACATTGGACAAGTCAAACGGAACTTCAATGAAATGATCACTAAAAGTGCTATTCTGCTCGGGATCAAGAACTTCAAGTAATGCCGAAGCCGGATCGCCGCGGAAATCCATTGCCATTTTATCAATTTCGTCTAGCAAGAAAACAGGATTATTCGTACCAGCGTTCTTCATCCCCTGGATAATCCGTCCCGGCATAGCCCCAACATACGTACGGCGATGACCGCGAATCTCAGCTTCATCTCTGACCCCGCCAAGCGAGATTCGAATGAACTGTCTTCCCATAGATCTAGCAATCGAACGAGCAATGGAGGTTTTACCAACGCCCGGAGGACCAACTAAACAAAGGATAGGTCCTTTCAGCTTCTTAACAAGCTTCTGTACCGCTAGATACTCAAGTACCCGCTCCTTTGGTTTATCAAGGCCGAAATGATCCTCGTTCAAGATTTCCTCGGCCTTATCCAAATCCAAGTCATCGTCCGTGTTTTTGGACCAAGGCAGTCCTAGCAGCCAATCAATATAGTTGCGGATGACGCCTCCCTCGGCAGAGGTTGCTGGCATCTTCTCTAGACGGTCGATTTCCTTCTCAACCTTCTCGCGCACTTTATCTGGCAATTCGGCTTCCGTCAACTGGTTGCGTAGGTCATCTACTTCACCTGCGCGGCCTTCCTTATCGCCAAGTTCCTTCTGGATGGCTTTCATCTGTTCGCGAAGGTAGTACTCCTTCTGCGTTTTTTCCATTTGTTTCTTAACACGTTGACTAATTTTACGTTCAAGTTCAAGCACTTCTCGCTCATTGTTCAAGATATTGAGCATTTTCTCGAGACGCTCACGCACATCTACGGTCTCCAGAATCTCTTGTTTATCCTTAATTTTGAGCGATAAATGGCTGCATATGACATCTGCTAAACGGCCTGGTTCATCAATGTCCGATACAGCAGCAAGCGTTTCTGGTGTAACCTTTTTCGACAAATTAATGTAATGCTCGAATTGGCTTAGTACACTTCGCATGAGCGCATCGATCTCAGAATCGGTGATTTCTTGCTCCGGTAACTCCTTAGCCGTGACTTCATAATATTCATCATTCACAAGGTATTCAACAATCTCAGCACGCAATACGCCTTCTACTAAGACACGAATGGTTCCATTCGGTAGTTTCAGCATTTGCCTTACCTTAGCAATTGTCCCGATGCGATAAATATCCTCTTTGGCAGGTTCTTCTATGTTGATCTCTGATTGAGAGCAGAGGAGAATCATGCTGTCATCCACCATTGCCCGCTCGAGTGCTTTAACCGACTTTTCTCGCCCTACATCCAGATGTAGAACCATGCTCGGATAAACCAGCAGTCCCCTAAGAGGCAATAGCGGCAATCTGCGCACCTTGATTTTTCCGGGTCCCATCCTCTGCACCTCCTAATATATGGATCTTCGAACGGAGTTCAAAGTCTCTCCGCTTTATGGATCTTCGAACGGAGTTCGAAGTCTCTCCGCTTTGGATCTTTTAAAGTTATTTATTTCTGTACCCATCGTTGCCCTTTACATTTTATCAAAACTGCAAACAAAACACCAACTGGCACTCTGACGCATCATGTAAGGTTACCTCTACTCTGATTTAAGAGTCAATTGTATGTTGTGAATTAGCATGTAAAATGGGTAAAGACGATGCCGGAATCGTCCTTTCCGAAGCAAAAGGCAAGTGAATCACATTATCATGAAGCTCTAAGCCTAATGCAACTTCCAGCACTTCCTCGATCGAGTCAGCGGCAAGCACCTCTACCCCCGGCAAATTAGCGAACATTTCTTGCCAGTTTTCTTTAGGGATAATGACTTTGGTAGCTCCCGCTTGGAATGCAGCTTCAACCTTTGCTACAACGCCGCCAACGGGTTTAACTTTACCATGAATACTCATTTCCCCCGTCATTGCCAATTTATTATCCACAGGTATTTTATGTATCGCAGATGCAATAGCTGTCGCCATGGAAATGCCTGCAGAAGGTCCATCGATAGGCACTCCGCCTGGGAAATTAATATGCAGATCATAATCTGATGTATTAAATCCAAGTTTGCGAAGAACTGTCAGCACATTTTCCACCGATCCGCGCGCCATACTCTTTCTGCGAATGGTTCGGGAGCCTCCTCCCATTTCCTCTTCATCTACAACACCCGTAATATTAAATTTCCCAGTACCTGCAACGGCAATTGGTATCGCGGTCACTTCGATCTCAAGTAGTGTACCCAAATTTGGACCATACACAGCTAAACCATTGACGAATCCAATTTGCGGTTGTGCTGGTATTTTTCGCTCTGGTCTAGGTGGAATTTGCGATGAATTGACAACCCACTCAATGTCAGCTGCGGTAATCTCATCTCGCTTATCCGTTAAGGCAATACCCGCGGCTAGCTGAATCACGTTCACAGCCTCTCTGCCGTTGGTTGCATATTTCGTTACAACTTGAACAGCAGCTTCACATTTCTTGAAGCCAATCTTATCAAGGGCCTTTCGAGCAATTTCCCCCACCTCACCCGGTAAAAGAGGACGGAAATAAATTTCCAAGCAGCGGGAACGGATAGCTGGAGGAATCTCGCTAGGTGTACGTGTTGTAGCCCCTACTAAACGGAAATCAGCAGGAAGGCCATTTTGAAATATATCATGAATATAGCCTGGAATATTCGTATCCTCAGAGCTATAGTACGCACTCTCTAGAAATACTTTGCGATCTTCCAGCACTTTTAATAATTTGTTCATTTGTGTGGGGTGTAATTCACCGATCTCATCGATAAATAGAATCCCGCCATGCGCTTTTGTTACAGCACCTGGTTTAGGCTGTGGAATCCCCGCAACCCCCATTGCACCAGCACCTTGATAAATAGGATCATGAACTGAACCGATTAACGGATCGGCAATTCCTCTTTCGTCAAAGCGTGCTGTCGTAGCATCGATTTCTGTAAATTTGGAATCCGGACGGAAGGGTGACTCCTGATTTTTCTTAGCTTCTTCTAAAACGACACGAGCCGCAGCCGTTTTACCAACACCAGGCGGACCATAAATAATGACATGCTGCGGATTGGGACCGCATAGCGCAGCTTTTAGGGCTTTCAAGCCTTCAATCTGGCCAACGATATCCTGCATGGAAGACGGCCTTGTTTTCTCTGAAAGCGGTTTTGTTAACGAAATGGATCTCAGTTTTCTTAATTTCTCCAATTCTTTCCTGGACTCTCTATCGACAGCAGACCGATTCGTCTGTTGATTACGCAGCAAATTCCAGAAATACAACCCAATCACAACGGCAAAGAAAACTTGAATTACCATAAGAATAATACTTAAACTCATTTGTCATAACCTCCTAAGAGTTTTCGTTAGAAAACTGTCGTCGTAAGCATTGCTGAGCTTTGCTTTGGCAAAACTGCCATCGTAAGCAATAATTTTGGCTAGCTTCATCAAACAGCTCAGCTTTTTTGTCATAACTTCCATTATTCCCGTGTAAAAGAAGGTTAATCCAATTCATGCAAACTTTTGCGTGATGTATGATAGCCCCCTTACAGAAGAAGGATAAGAGTAGATATTCTTGCAAAAGGACGTGGTTCGATTGAAGCAAAGCTTAATGATTCTGGTACTTTTCCTTTGTCTTTGTAAAACATCAGATGCGTATGCTTTGGCTAATGATCCCTTGCTGCCTAATGCCGATATCATTATCGACGTAGGGCATGGGGGCATTGATAGCGGTGCTTTACACGGTAAATATCAAGAAAAAGATATGAACCTTGCCATATCCAAAAAAACATACAAACTCCTTAAGAAAAAGGGTTATCGCGTCATTATCAACCGAACGGAAGACTACGCATTAAGTGAAGATAACAAGTGGTCGTTCGGTGGAAGACACCGCAAGGATTTAGCGCAGCGTTCCGGACTCGCCAACACCATTAAGCCAAAAATGATGCTAAGCATGCATATTAATTGGTCCCGCAAATCGGATCGAAGAGGACCACTTGTTATTTATCAAAATCAATCGGATAGCATTTTGCTTGCTCAACTTTTGCAGGAATCCCTGAATCGTGTATATGGTATGGAAGAAAAGCCTGTTCTCGGTAAAAAGTATTATGTGCTCAGGCACACGAAGTGCCCAGCAGTTATCGTTGAATTAGGGTTTATTTCCAATAAAACAGACCGCAAGCTGCTGAATGATTCTCATCATCAAGCCAAGCTAGCAAAAGCCATTTCTCAAGCGATAGATCAATACTTTGCCATGATTCATCCTAATTAGCATTTAGCTTCATTGTTTGCGAAATCGGAACAAAGGTAGCTTCCTTTTGAATGATCGGAATAGCCTCTTTGATGACTTGGGCTGTTTTTTTCCCTGGTGGACCCACATGTCCGATCGCGATGACCAAGTCTCGTTGATGGATTAATTTCTTAAACTTCACCATTTGCTTACTGATGTGACTGTATGTGTAAAGATCATCGAAGAAAAGTTGATTCTCTGAATATGGAACTCCACTTTGCCCCGCCAATTTGCCGATTAGGCTTTTTGGAGTCGTACGGCTATCTAATAAAATGAGATTTCTCTCTTTGCAAATTTCAACGAGAATTTTCATCACTCTCTCATCCGCAGTAGCCTTGGATCCCATATGATTATTAATTCCTATTACATAGGGAATATCTTCGATTGCTGCTACGATTCGTTTGTGAATCTCTTCATTCGATAAGTCAGTAGTAATGGCTCCTGGACCTAACCAGCTCTTCTTACCCCTCACAGGCTCCATAGGTAGGTGTAGAATGACTTCATGCCCCTTATCGTGTGCTAATTGAGCATCTTGTTTGGAAGAGGGCAGGAATGGCATGACAGCGACAGTGAAAGGGATGGGGAGATTCATCATCTCTTTGGTGCCGTCCATATTATTGCCAAAGTCATCAATGACAATAGCCACCTTCTTCGCCTTCATCTCAGCTGTAGGCTGTGAAGGCATTGGCACATTCGAGGCACCTGTATGCATGGGTAAAAGAAGCAAAAAAATCCCTACGATTACCGTAAGGGTAATGTGACGAGCAGTCCTATACTTGCTTAGCAAATTCATAGCATCTCCTTGTTTGCATGTAATCGTTAGAAAAACTTACTTCAAATGAACAAGCTTTCCAGTTTTACTCATTATGCTTCTCTTGAGCAACAAATATGCGTGAAAGGTATAAACAAAAAACCGTTAAAAGCACCTCACCCGAGGCACCTTTAACGGCTTCTTCTTTGACATTTATGCTATTAGTGCTTACGTCCTGGAATAACACCAGTTTTTTCATAAGAGTCTACGATGATATCAATTTCTTTCTTCAACTCATTGAGCAGTTCTGCTTCAGGAACCTTACGGATCATTTCTCCATAACGGAAAAGCATGCCTTCACCACGAGCTCCTGCAATACCGATGTCTGCTTCACGTGCTTCCCCTGGACCATTTACCGCACAGCCAAGCACAGATACCTTAATCGGCACTTTGATCTTTGCAATATAATCCTCGACCTCGTTAGCGATTGAGAACAAATCGATATCCAAGCGACCACAAGTAGGACAGGATACAAGAGTTGCAGCATTGGTAATCAAGCCAAATGTTTTGAGCAGCTCGCGAGCTACTTTTATCTCTTCTACTGGGTCCGCGCTAAGTGAAATACGAAGTGTGTTACCAAGTCCCATATTGAGCAGCGTTCCAATACCTGCCGCACTCTTCACAGCCCCTGTAAAGAGCGTTCCAGCCTCTGTAATCCCGAGGTGAAGTGGGTAGTTGAATGCTTTAGCCGCTTGCGAATAAGCTGCAATCGCCATAGGAACATCGGAAGCTTTGAGTGAAACGATAATATCATGGAAATCAAGCTCTTCTAGAATGTTAATGTGGAACAAGGCACTTTCTACCATAGCCTCAGGCGTTGGGTATCCATACTTTTCAAGAAGATGGTTCTCTAGTGAGCCAGCATTGACCCCTATACGAATTGGAATGCCACGTTCCTTACAAGCTTTAACAACCGCTTCTACCTTCTCGCGGCGGCCGATATTACCTGGATTGATACGCACTTTATCGATGCCATTCTCAATAGCAGCAAGCGCTAAGCGATGGTCAAAATGAATATCCGCAACGAGTGGAATATGAATTTGTTTTTTGATTTCTTTGATTGCTTCAGCGGCTTCCTTGTTGTTAACAGTAACACGAACGATTTGGCAGCCTGCTTCTTCCAAACGAAGGATTTCTGCTACTGTTGCCTTGACATCCGCTGTCTTCGTTGTACACATACTTTGCATGATGACTTCATTACTGCCACCGATCGTCAAATCGCCTACACGAACGGCTCGCGTATCTTTTCTATGGAACATTATGGTTTCTCTCCCCATGACACCAAACATCCTCCGCTCCAATCCCATTAACAAGGGATCGGATTGGAGGCTGTGTGTAATTTGTGAAATTATGGGTTACGCACTTTCTTCTTTCTTCTTAGCAGTCGCCTGAGCGCCATCTTTGGTCGTCAAAACAGGAGTGATCTTGTTTTGAACCGTTTCCTTAGATACCACACATGTCGTGACGTCTGTTCTCGAAGGGACTTCGAACATCACATCCAGCATAATGCTTTCAATGATAGCTCTCAGACCGCGCGCGCCAGTATTACGTTTGATTGCTTCTTTAGCAATGGCATCAAGTGCCTCTGCGTCAAATTCGAGTGAAACGTTATCCATCTCGAGCATCTTCTGGTATTGCTTCACGAGCGCATTTTTAGGCTCCGAAAGAATTCGCACAAGAGCTGGTTCATCCAGCGGCTCTAGTGTAGAGATGACCGGTAAACGACCAACGAATTCCGGGATTAAACCGAATCGTAAGAGATCTTCCGGAAGCACCATGGATAAGTACTCGCCTGGTTTCAAATCAACTTTAGCCCCATCTGTGCTAAAGCCAATTACTTTTTTACCGATTCTGCGTTTGATAATTTGCTCAAGCCCGTCAAAAGCCCCGCCGCAAATAAACAGAATGTTGGTTGTATCAATTTGAATGAATTCTTGATGCGGATGCTTACGTCCACCTTGAGGAGGAACAGAGGCAACCGTACCTTCAAGAATTTTGAGTAAAGCTTGTTGAACACCTTCACCGGAAACGTCTCTAGTTATGGACGGGTTCTCGGATTTACGTGCCACTTTATCGATCTCGTCAATATAGATAATGCCGCGTTCGGCTTTTTCTACATCATAATCTGCAGCTTGAATCAGTTTGAGCAAAATATTCTCAACGTCTTCGCCCACATAACCAGCTTCTGTTAATGAAGTGGCATCCGCGATAGCAAAAGGAACATTCAGAATTTTGGCAAGCGTTTGCGCTAGCAACGTTTTACCGCTTCCTGTAGGTCCTAGAAGCACGATGTTACTTTTTTGAAGCTCAACATCTTCCAATTTGTTTTGCGAATTAATACGCTTATAGTGGTTATATACCGCTACAGCCAGCGATTTTTTCGCTTGATCCTGGCCGATCACGTACTGATCCAAAATATTGCGAATTTCTTTTGGTTTCGGGACATCTTTGAGATCAAGCTCTTCTTCATGCCCTAATTCTTCTTCCACAATCTCCGTGCAAAGCTCTATACATTCATCACAAATGTAAACTCCCGGACCTGCAACAAGTTTGCGAACTTGGTCTTGGGATTTTCCACAAAAGGAACATTTGAGTTGGCCTTTTTCATCGTTAAATTTAAACATGGGATCACTCCTTTATTTCAAGTCGTTTCGAGTGATAACCTCGTCGATTAACCCGTATGCCTTCGCTTCATCAGCGCTCATAAAGTTATCTCGGTCGGTGTCTCTTTCGATCTTTTCAAGCGGCTGTCCCGTTCGGTCCACGTAAATCTGGTTGAGTTTATGCTTGGTCTTGATAATCCAATCCGCATGGATTTTGATATCGGTTGCTTGACCTCTAACACCGCCGAGCGGTTGGTGAATCATTACTTCTGCATTCGGCAGCGCGTATCGCTTACCTTTGGCACCTGCGGTTAATAGCAGAGAACCCATACTTGCAGCCATACCTACACAAATCGTTGATACATCTGGCTTAATAAACTGCATGGTATCGAAGATACCCATTCCAGCTGTTACAGATCCACCTGGTGAATTGATATATAAGTGGATATCCTTATCGGGGTCCTGAGCTGATAAAAAGAGCAGCTGGGCAATGACCAAATTAGCCACATCGTCATCAATAGCGCTCCCAATGAAGATAATGCGGTCCTTTAATAAACGCGAGTAGATATCGTAAGAACGTTCCCCACGAGCCTCTTGTTCAACAACCATAGGAATAAGACTCATTGTACCAACTCCTTTTGCGGCAATAGCCAAGTTCTCTCAATTGAGATTCAGATACAGTTTAACACGTTTGAACAGCAAAGTCATTTTTTCAGAGAACTGCTATGTATGAGGGTATTTCTTATGGTCTTGGGCAGTTTTGGGGCTAAAATAGGGTAAAAGAAAGGCACGTTGCTTACGTACGTGCCTTTACTTACCTTATTTATACTGCTGCGGAAACATGCTTGCTATTTTCAAGCAAGAAGTCAACCGTTTTTCTAATCACAAGATCGTTGCTCAGACCTTCTAGGCTGCCGTTAGAAGCAAACAGCTCACGAAGTTCTGCCGTTGTTTTTTGGTAGGATTGTGCATATTTCTCAAGTTCCGTGTCAACTTCTTCATCGGAAACTGTGATTTTTTCTGCAGCTGCGATGGCTTCAAGAACAAGGTTGTTACGAACACGCTTGTCAGCATCTTCTCTCATTTGTTCTTTCAGCACGCTCTCGTTTTGACCGGAGAACTGGAAGTAGATCTCAAGCGTCATGCCTTGGGAGCGAAGACGTCTTTCGAATTCCTTCACCATAACATCTAGCTCTGCTTCTACCATGGAAGCTGGAATTTCAACTTCAGCGTTAGCTGCAGCTTTTTCAACAACAGCTGTTTCCAGAGCAGCCTCTGAATCTTTTTCTTTGCGCTCTTGAAGACGTTTTTTCAGTTCTTCTTTGTACTCTACAAGTGTATCGTACTCGCTCACATCTTTAGCAAATTCATCATCAAGCTCTGGCAAGTTTTTGCGTTTAATGTCGTGAATCAACACTTTAAACACAGCCGCTTTGCCTTTCAAATCTTCGGAGTGGTAGTTTTCAGGGAAGCTAACGTTAACTTCTTTCTCTTCACCTTTACCAAGACCTACGAGTTGCTCTTCGAAACCTGGAATGAAGGAGTTGGAACCAAGCTCAAGGGAGTATTTCTCCGCTTTACCGCCTTCGAATGCTTCTCCATCAACGAATCCTTCGAAATCAAGGACAACGACGTCACCATTTGCTGCTTGTCCTTCTTCAAGAACAACCAATTCAGCATGACGCTGTTGCAAACGAGTAAGCTCTTCATTCAATTCTTCATCTGTAACTTCTGCGCTTACTGCTTCAACTTCGATACCTTTGTATTCGCCAAGTGTTACTTCAGGCTTAACAGTTACTTTAGCTTTGAACTTCAGTACTTGTCCTTTGCCGAATTGCTCAACGTCTACTTCAGGACGATCGACAGGCTCGATTTTAACCTCTTCAATCGCTTCCACATAAACTTCTGGCAAAATGATATCTAAAGCATCTTGATACAAGCTTTCTACACCAAATTTAGCTTCAAAGATAGAACGAGGTACTTTCCCTTTACGGAAACCTGGAACATTTACTTTCGCGGATACCTTTTTAAATGCTTTATCCAAAGCATCTGCGACGCGCTCTGCGCCAACTTCCACTTCAAGAACGCCTACGTTCTTCTCTATTTTTTCCCAACTTGCTTTCATTTTATGCTTTCCCCTCCAAAAATGTACGATGACATATTTTCACGTTACGCTCATTACAACCATTCTATTATACCATATAAGATTTTCATTTCAAGGCAGCCTTTCTTACCTTATGATGGGTCCGGATTAAACTGCTTCACAAACGCTTGCAGCACAAGGTTAGCCCGCTTCCACTGAAGCTTCATGGAGTCAACAATCCCGTAATTATCTAGCAATTCTTCACGATTCACCGAGCCAAACAATTTCTCTTGAAGAATAGCATGAAGGGCAGATGCCCACACATCAACAGCGCCTTCTTCCGCATTCTGTAAATCCGTATAGATCGATGTCCCATAGGCATAGGCTAGAAATTCCTGCCAAGTCTGCTTGGCAAAATAAACAAAATCAGGTTGGCTTATTTCACTAATGTCCCCGACTCTGCGAATCATATCACGAATGCGTGATGGAAAATCCTCCGGGCTCATCGGTGTCTCTTCGATCTCGACAAGGATCTTTTCCCCATTCTTAGGGAACTCGATAAATCCTCGCTCACCCATCTGTTTAAGCGCCTGCAAAGCTTTGAACTGAATGTGAGGGTGCCGCGGCTTCTCACAAAGCCACTCCTTTACACGTTGGCTTACGTCTGATTGATCGATGAACGCCAATTGTTCAAGGGCATTGACTTGCTGCTCCAACGTACCGTCTTTTAGCATATTCAGAAGTTTAAGCGCAAAGGCGTCATCATCTGCCGTCTTATCTTGTATGTACTGCCGTAATAGATCCGTTTCTTCTTCTGGATCATCTTCCAATGGAGACGTCATAGGGAACATGGTTTCCGGATACATGGTATACAGCCAATTCCTCAGAGCTTCCCATTGTTCGGTTTTGTGATGGTCTACTGTCGGAAATTGAAGTAGAAAGGTTAGCAATTGGAGCGCATCACTATACTGCTCTGTTTTTAGAAACCGAGTCAGCTCCTCTTCGTAATATTGCTCTGTTTTCGGAAAAAGAATTAAGTTATTGATGGATGGGTCCGTTATGATGATCACCTCAGAAATCATGGTCTCGCTGGTGACAGTTTACTTGATTGTCAGAGTGATTGCAAAATAATTATGAATCGAGGGTTGACTTCCTATAAAACGATATGATATATTAACTCTCGCTTCGCTAAACGGATTCATTCATTCCGCCAGGTAAGAAGAGGTTTATGTCTCAGTAGCTCAGCTGGATAGAGCACACGCCTTCTAAGCGTGCGGTCGGGGGTTCGAATCCCTCCTGGGACGTCAAGCATGTGGAAAGACCGCGAGAAATCGCGGTCTTTTTTTGTTTATCGCATTTCTTAAAATAATAAATTCTCTATGCTACGAATCTTTCATATTGTGTTATACTCTTTTCAATTACATATTTTTTCGAATAAATGAGGTGCCCTTGTGTAGCAAGCAAGGGGTAACAGGGAATCGGGTGCAAATCCCGAGCGGTCCCGCCACTGTATTCGGGGAGTTTCTTTCTATCATGTCACTTGATGCATATTCAGGGAAGGCTGAAAGAAACGATGATCCGAGAGCCAGGAGACCTACCTTCATTTATGCACCCAGAAACCTTCGCGGAAAGGAGCGGTGTACGTCAAGTCTCTCGACATCTAGCTTATATTTGTCGTTTATTCGTACGTACCCACGGCCAATCCATCAGGATTGGTCTTTTTTGTTCGTTACTCAAACTTTAATTAGGAGGAATTAAAAAAACATGCAATCAAAAACACGAAAGACAAAGGTCACCAAGGTCACTAGCTTCTTACTAGTGGTTATAGGGTTAGCCCTCTATCTATTCATTAATGAACCGCAAACCGTCTACGGCATGCACATTATGGAAGGATTTCTCCCCGTAGGTTGGGCAATATTTTGGTGGGCAGCCTTCCTTCCGTTCTTCTTTCTAGGTGTCCGAGCACTTATCAAAATTACGAAAGAACATCCAGAGCTCAAAATTATGCTCGGCCTTGCTGGTGCATTCACCTTCGTACTGTCGGCATTGAAGATCCCTTCTGTAACCGGAAGCAGCTCTCACCCAACCGGTACAGGTTTAGGAGCTGTAATGTTCGGACCGCTCCCTATGAGCGTCCTAGGATCGATTGTATTGTTGTTTCAAGCGGTTTTACTTGCTCATGGGGGACTTACAACACTCGGGGCAAATGCTTTCTCCATGGCCCTCTCCGGTCCAGTAATTGGTTACTTCATATATAAGTCCATGATGAAAACAACCGGCAAACAAAAATGGTCAATATTTCTGGCGGCTGCTCTCGCCGACTTATCCACATACATTGTTACTTCTGTTCAATTAGCTCTTGCATTCCCAGCTGAACAAGGTGGATTTATAGCATCCTTCTTGAAATTCGGAGGCATTTTTGCCATTACGCAAATCCCTCTTGCCATTAGTGAAGGCATTTTAACCGTCTTAATATGGAATTGGTTACAATCTTACAGTCCTAAAGAACTATCTATTCTACAACGAAAAATGAAAGGAGCTTCTGAACTATGAAAACTCGAACCGCAAATACCCTCATGCTGATTGCCGTTGTATTATTGGCAGTCTTGCCCCTTATTTTCGTACAAGGTGAATTTGGTGGAGCTGATAACGCCGCTGAACAATTAATTCAGAGTATTCAACCTTCCTATACGCCATGGTTCTCTTCTTTATTTGAGCTCCCAGCTGAGACGGAAAGTATGCTATTCGCCTTACAAGCCGCCATCGGAGCTGGCTTCATCGGGTTTGCCTTTGGTTTTTTCAAAGGGAAAGCGTCTAAATCCAAAAACCAATGATGAAATTGATCGATTCTCTCTCCTATAAAAATGCCTTACGACCCCTATCACCGATGTGGAAGTGCGGTTTTGCAGTTACCATGCTGCTGTTTTCTTATCTAACGCACCCAGCGGTTCAGGTAGTTATAGCCTTTTGGATGGCCCTATGGACGGTAGGCTATGCTCGTGTTCCAATCAAATATTATGTAACTGTCATCGGTGCTGCATGCCTATTTTTTGTAGGTAGTGTACCCGCACTAGTCGTAGAGATCCGCCCTTTGCAAGAAGCCTTGCCTGATATCCATGAGGTGGCGGCCTTTACATTTATCGACTGGAAGTTGTCCGTTACTTCAACAGGTCTTTTGCTAATTGGCAAATTATTCGTTCGTATTATAGCGAGCCTAAGCTGCGTGTCCTTTATTATGTTCAGTACTCCTTTTTCCGAAATGCTGCAAGTCTTACAAAAAGTTCGTGTTCCCAAGCTTGTTCTGGAAATTATGCTTATTATGTATCGGTTTCTGTTCATCCTATTTGAAATTGCCAATAACATGTATGTAGCTCAGCAATCAAGAGGCGGTCAGACCGGTTTCCAAAACAGATTGAAGGATACAGCCATTATTATTGTTCAAATGTTTATCAAAACGATGCAGCGGTATAAATCATTGTCAAATGGCCTTGTCTCCCGAGGCTTTACGGATGACATTCACATGGCCCCCTACCGAGCTAATCCTGTACCTTTTCGTTATAAATTGGAAAGTTATGTAGGAATCACGCTCTTACTGCTGCTCGAAATGTGGCTGCGCTGGAATTGGAGGAGTATCCGATGAGCACGATTTTAGAAACCTTAGAAGTGAGTTTCAGCTATCCCGCTTCACAGACCGAGGCTTTAAACAAATTAAATCTCCGCATCCCCGAGGGGAAAAAAACGGCCATTTGCGGTCATAACGGTTCTGGCAAATCGACTTTATTTCTTCAAGCTATTGGCATTCATTCACCTTCATCTGGCCAAGTTTTATGGAAGAACGAACCTTTGACTTACACTCGCAAAGAACTTAAACAATTACGTCAAGACGTTGGACTTGTCTTTCAAGATCCGGAACAGCAGCTTATTCTGAATACTCCTTATGAGGATGTCACTTACGGTCTGCGGAATGCTGCTATTCCTGAGCCAGAGATTACTCGCCGAGCAGAAGCTATATTACGCACCATGGGACTCGAACACTTAGCACATACACCCATTCACCACTTGAGTCTCGGTCAAAAGAAGCGAGTAGCCCTAGCCGGTGTGCTTGTGCTTGAACCAAAGCTGCTACTTCTGGATGAACCAACGGCCTATCTGGATCGCATATCGGAACAACAGCTTGTAGAGGAACTTAACCGTATACATAGTCGCGGAATCACGTTAGTCATGGCTACCCATGACATGAACCTTGCCTACTCATGGGCTGATTGGATTCTCGTGATGGATCAAGGACAATGCGTCATGGAAGGCACGCCAGATGAAATATTCAAAGATAGCAAGGCTATCAATCATCTTGGTCTTGATAGGCCCATGCTGCTAGATTTGTGGGAAGCATTGCCTGAAGCTAGCCGTCAGGGAGTCTCGGCGCCTAGGAATGTGAAGGACTTTACAACATTATTACAAAAAGCCTATTTATAATTATCATCAACGACTATATAAAGTTAAAAGTGGCTGTCCCAACAGTGATAAAATAGCTAGAGGGACAGCTTCTTTATGTATACATGCAATGCATGCATAAATCTATCAATGGTAGGCCCTCTCGTTCCGCTAATTCAATGAACAAGTATGACAAATAATCGCGGAAACCGCGCTTATTCAGGAGGGCACGAATAGGGGCTGTCCAAAGTCAATTTATGATTTTTGAGCCCCCACTTAGAATCAGATTCATATGTAAAAAGAACCTCCAATTCCACTTTATTAATGGAATTGGAGGTTCTTTTGTGTAAATTTGGAACACGCTCAATCATGCGAACACTTTTGGGATAGCCCACATGTTAAAACTTTCAATATCAGATTATTTGCTTTGCAAGCGACTAATGCCCTTATTTCCTATTCCAGTTGGCACAAAGCGTTCCTCAAAGCTATAAGTCATATGTTCTTGGAGTGGTTTCCCCTCAAGTAAATGCTCTCGAACAAGCCTTCTCCCAGCCTCTGGTGTCATTTCCTTGTACCAAATTCCTTGCGGATACACCGTTACAACACCTTCATCCTGACAGCGACCATTACATCTAGTCCGAGTTGTATGTATAAAATGCTCGGCTCCGTGCTTCGAAATTTCATCTCGGATGGCTAGCGTTGTTTCATCTCCTGAATTTTTCAGGCAAGATCCTCCGTTACAGATAAGTACATGATGTTGGACTGTTGATAGATCCCACGTACTCATAAGAACACCTCCCTATCTCCCGTAGGTATATAACTGTGCTGCTGAAATAGGCAGGTCTCCTGGCTTCAGGATCTTCATCAAACGTCAGCCTTCCCAATCGGTCGATCAGTGGCATAGAGACGTTGACTCCTCTGTTACAGTGGCGGGACCGCGTCGGCTTCTAACCGATCTTCCCTTTTAAGCTTACCCTGCGCTTGGATAGCGGAATGTAAGCACCTATTTCGGATATGAAATTTTGACCGAGTTTATTCAAATCATTTAAACCCAAACATCATCTTACCTCATAGTCTATTTACATACAAGGAAAAAGCCCCAACCAAATGGTAGGGACTTCATCGAAAGCTTTATGCACGAATTCAAATCTTCGTTTAAACGGAAGGACGATTCGGCTGGTGATGTCCAGGTTCTGTTGAATCTAGATTGGACTGTATGCGAGAAGATTGCTTCGAATGATCGATTGTGCTTTGTGTCCGCTGGTCCATACTTTTCTTTTTGCCCATAGTGGATTAATCCTCCTGTAAGTTGAAATAATGATCACTTGATTAGTATGGAGAGATTCCGCCTCTAATATGCTGTTTAAAATACCCATTAACGAAGGACAAGGGAAAAGACAAAGCAAGAGCCTGTAAGGAAATCTCCCTACAGGCTCTTGATGGTGCCATTAGACTTTAGTGCTTCTTGTGCGGCAAATTACTGCCTGGCTGACCGTCACCTTGGGTCCTGAAATTCTTCGCGGCTTTCCTCTGCTTGTCGTGCAGCTTGCTAATGAAATGACTATCCATGAGCATTCGCCTCCTGAAGAAAGAATGGCACTACCTCTTTAGAATGTCACACAAGCTCTAAATTTAAACGCATGGCAAGATTAAGAATCGCGCCTCTTGCTTCTGCATCTGTTTTGACTTTTTCGTACAGTTCCTCAAAATTAGTGCGGTTTTGAATAAATTCCGGTTCGGTTTTGATAGCCGTTTGTGTCCAGTTAATCAAGACATTCTCCGCTTGGGTAAGTTCATTGTAAGCACGATGCAAGCCGACACGCTCAATAATTTCTTCCATTTCTGCTTGCCCAACTTCTTTACCTTCTTCTTTTAATTCCGTAATTCGTTTATCCGCTTGGCTACTGATTTGCAGAAAATGTTCTCTTGAGGCCAGATAATCAATTTGTGCTTTGGAGTGCTTCTTTTTCATTGTCATCACCTTTGTCATTTAATAAGTAAGAATTGGGTTTATTGTATCAGGCCTGTCAACAAAACACAAAATCCGTCCGGTTGACTGCGCCCATCCACTTCTGGACAGACATTATCTACATTGCGTTTGCATACCTTTTATCATCATGCTCTCTTTAAGGAAAGGAAGGAACGTCTATGTGCGGAATAACGGGTTGGATAGATTGGCGGAAAGACTTGACCGGGTACCCGTCCATTCTAGAAAATATGACGGAAACGCTCCATTTGCGTGGACCTGATGCTTCTGGTACTTGGATTTCACAGCATTGTGCCCTCGGCCATCGACGTCTAAGTGTAATGGATCCGGAAAACGGCGCTCAGCCCATGGTACGGAAACAAGGAGATTACACGTATACGATCGTATATAATGGCGAACTCTATAACGCCCCTGAACTCAAAAAGGAGCTCGAACTTCGTGGACATCATTTCCGCACGACATGTGATACAGAGGTGCTGCTTGTTGCCTTTATTGAGTGGGGGAGAGCTTGTGTAGATCGACTTAATGGCATTTTCGCTTTCGCGGCCTGGAATGATCAAGAACAATCCCTCTATTTGGTCAGAGATCGGCTTGGCGTAAAGCCGCTTTTTTATTCTCATCAAAATAGTGTGCTTCTATTCGGGTCTGAGCCGAAAGCCATACTCGCGCACCCTGACTTCGAAGCAGAGGTTGGTGCAGAAGGCTTGGCCGAGATCTTCGCAGTAGGTCCGGCTCGCACACCTGGTCATGGGATTTATCGCAACATGTCTGAGCTCAAACCAGGACAATGCGCTGTATTTGACCGCAATGGCTTATCCATTCGTACGTATTGGAAGCTCGAAAGCCACCAACACTCCGATGATATCGCTGCTACGGCATTGCAAGTTCAACAATTGCTTAGAGATACATCCCAGCGTCAACTAGTGTCTGATGTACCCATCTGTACCCTTCTATCGGGTGGTCTTGATTCTAGTGCGCTTACTGCACTTGCCTCTGCTCATTATAAGGAAAGCGGGCAAGGCGCTCTGCATACTTTTTCCGTTGATTACAAAGATAATGACAAGCATTTTAAAGCAAACATATTTCAGCCAAATTCAGATGCACCTTGGATTAAACGGATGACGGAGTATCTAGGAACCGAGCATCACTATATTGAATTCGACACACCCGAGCTAGTAGAATCCCTGAAAACAGCGGTATTTGCCCGTGATACACCAGGAATGGCTGATGTTGATGGGTCTCTTTATTTATTTTGCCGTGAGATCAAAAAAGAAGCGACGGTTGCCATTTCCGGCGAGGCAGCTGACGAAATATTCGGTGGATACCCTTGGTTCCACAACGAAGAAGCTTTGGGAGCCAATACGTTCCCCTGGTCTTTAAAACTGAACAATCGAGTCGACCTGCTGGCCCCCGATCTTGTGGATTGGATCAAACCAGTCGAGTATGTTCATAATCGATACCAGCAAGCGCTCAGCGAAGTGCCGCGGTTAGCTGGGGAAACGCAGCAGCAAAACCGTATGCGAGAAATGTCTTACTTAAACATTACCCGGTTCATGCCGACACTTCTAGATCGAAAGGATCGTATGAGTATGGCCGTCGGACTTGAAGTTCGCGTCCCTTTCTGCGATCACCGACTTGTTGAGTATGTCTGGAATATTCCCTGGGAAATCAAAACATCGGGTGATCGGGAGAAAGGCATTTTGCGTAAAGCGCTCAAAGGTGTTCTTCCAGAGGATGTGCTGACTCGCAAGAAAAGTCCTTATCCAAAGACACACAATCCTAATTACTTAGCAGCTGTGAGAAAATGGGTGTTGGAAATTCTGGATGACCCCAGCTCGCCCTTACTTCCCTTCATTGATGTTAAGAAAATCCGCGCACTTGCCAGCTCGGAGACGAACGATTTCGACCTTCCATGGTTTGGTCAGTTGATGACAGGTCCTCAACTATTCGCCTATTTAGCACAAGTAGACACATGGTTGCGTTCCTATAAAATTTCCATCCGTTAAATCCAAAAAACCTGCTACCCACCGATGAAGTGGAAGCAGGTTTTCATTATGATATTAGCCGTTCTGATCAGGAAGTCTATCCAAAAACATACGCAAGGCTTTGGCTCGATGGCTGATCTCATTCTTCTCTTCCACCGTTAATTCAGCCATCGTTCTCCCAAGAGCAGGAATATAAAACAACGGATCATAGCCGAAGCCGCTTTCGCCACGTTCTTCCCCAATGATGTAACCACGGCATGAGTCCTCCGCTTCAATTACTTCATTTGCTACAGGATCGATGAGTGTAAGTGCACAAACATAGGATGCTTCACTAAGAAGCTTTGGGTTCTCTGCACCATCAGGCAATCCTTCTACAGAACCTACCTCGCTTAGTTCGTGCAGCAGCTTAGCATTATTATCCGCATCCGTAGCATTCTCTCCAGCGTATCTGGCTGAATAAACACCCGGTTTACCGTTCAAAGCCGCTACACACAATCCTGAATCATCGGCAAGAACCGGCACATGGAGATGTGCCGAAATAATCTGCGCTTTAATCCGTGCATTTTCTGCAAACGTCGTTCCGCTCTCCACGATTTCCGGAAGATCTGTATAGTCCGTTAAGCAGCGAACCTTGTAGCCTTTTGCTCCAAAAAGCTTCGCAAACTCTTTGACTTTGCCTTCGTTACGTGTTGCAATAACGACGAAATTACTTTGTAGCAGCATGATGTACACCTCGAATGCGATCAGCGATCGGGCCTAGTACTTTAGATTGCTCTTCAATCATCGTATGGATGCCTGTTTCAGCAAGAGCGAGCAGTTCATCCAGTTCCTTACGGGAAAAAGGAGCATCCTCGCCTGTTCCTTGGATTTCTACGAATTGACCTTGCCCCGTCATCACGACGTTCATATCTACTTTAGCATGTGAATCTTCTTCATAATTCAGATCAAGCCGCGGTGTTTGGCCAATAACACCAACACTCACAGAAGCCAGAAAATCGTTAATCGGGAATTTAGCTAATTTTTTGTCTGTCGCCAGCTTGTCGATGGCAAATGCCATAGCAACAAAAGCACCGGTAATTGACGTTGTACGAGTACCGCCATCCGCTTGAATAACATCGCAATCCAGAGTGATGGATCTTTCGCCTAAAGCTTCCAAATTCACCACGGAACGAAGCGCACGGCCGATAAGACGCTGAATCTCCATCGTACGTCCACCAAGCTTACCTTTCGCAGCTTCACGCTGATTTCTAACCTGCGTAGCTCGAGGCAGCATCGAATATTCGGCTGTTACCCATCCTTTCCCTTGACCCTTCATAAAAGGTGGGACGCGTTCTTCAATCGTTGCTGTACAAATCACTTTGGTATCCCCGACCTCAATAAGCACCGAGCCTTCTGCGTGTTTTATATAATGAGGGGTTATTTTCATAGGTCGCAGTTCTTGATTCGTTCTTCCGCCAATTCTCATAAATGTTGTTCTCCTCCTGTTGCTTCCATCAGAAGCTTTGTTCCTACGCCCCATTGTAACAAAGTAGTCAGCGAAAAGCATCCTTAGTCAAAAACAATGATGCCGAACATTGATTATAATGCTGAGAAAACCCCTATGCAAGCGCCTTGTCAAAGACAGCGCTTTTGCATAGAGGTCGTTAGAACCGGGCAAGCTTCTTAAAGCTTAGCCGGATTAATATGAGCTGTTTTAGTTACTGGCTTCACAGCACCATCCACTTTAATTTGGACTTGTTTAAAGCTTGTGTTTTCTGTCAATGAAAGAATAACAGACTGCATAGCTTCGGTGGATGCTTTCTGATCGGCGCCAAGGAATTTATTGGAGAAATCAACGGTTATAACACCATCAGACGGCTTAATGCTCTTCACTTCCGTTGTAGCATTCAGAACAGCAGCCAGACCCTTCTTCTGATCAGGCCCTTTGATCAACTGTTCAACAACCGCTTTCGCGACATCATCTGTCCTTTTGACGAGCCTTGTAACAGGTACATAATATTTGTAATTTTGATCATTTTGATTCAAGAAATAGAGTGTAACCGGTGTGGATTGACCAAATTCAGCGTCCTCAGCCTTCTCAATGTTGATCCCCATAGAGCGTGCAAGAGGTGTATCCAGCGGTGTCTTCCCTTTCGGCATCTCCTTCAGATCTTTCCCATCTACACGCAGCTGCACTTTCTCTACGGTTGGAAAGCTCGTCAGGTTCCAAGTGATAGCCTCCAAAATCTTTCTCTCATTCGGCCCATCATAATTGAGGAACTCCTTAGAGAAATCAACAATGGCACGCTTGTCTGATGTAACATTCAAGCTTACGACTTTCGTACCTTTAGGCAGCAGAGCCTGGAAACCAGATGGAAGCAAACTTGCAACCGGTCCTCCGTCCACCATATACTCGAGAGTCGTTTTGGCGACAGACACCGTTTTGGGTAATCCAAGACTAAGTGGAGCAACGAATCCTTTTGCATCTTTCACATAAACCGTCATCTGTGATGAATTGTCTTCGATCATATCGATCGTAACGGCTGCTGATGTCGTCTTCGCATCAGCTTCCGCACCCGTTGTCGGAGGTGCATCGATGTCACTTTTCTTCCCAGTGCCCAGAACCGAACATCCCGTGGTCAGCAAGGCAATTACCCCCGCGATAGCGGCTGAACGAATCCAATGTTGATGTTTCATTAGCTTATTTCCTCCTCCAAGTTTTCGCAGAAGCCTGAAGCATCTGCCCTGTATTTTCATGGCCTGTACATTGCTTTTTCGTATTATTATGTATACGAGGCTTTGTCCGATTTATAACTACTTTTTGTCCCATTTCGAAAAAAACTCATGCACCAGAATTTAAAGCCTGCGGCGCCCTGTGAGACATTACAACAAGTCAAATCCTAGGAGTTAACTTCCTTCGGCATCTTATAAAGATATGCTATACTCAAAAATAAGAATTGACCTAATTTGGAGGCGCTTCAATGAGAACATTCCTTAAAGAAAAAGCAAACATTTTCAACGAATTCCGTGAAGAGGTTTTCAGTCACTATTCCCAAGCCGTCATCGAAGAAGCTGTTGCTCGCTTACTCGTCGAAATCAAAGGAATTAAGAAAATTCCCTATGAAACAATCACTACGACTCTACTAGGTGTGTTAAGCAAAACAGAAACCTATAACGTTATGTCTACGCTCATGGAGCTCCAAAAGAAGGTCAAACATGATTCCGAGCTTCTAGCTAGTATGAAAGACCCTGCATATAATGTTCATCGCACCATTGCTATGTCCATCTGTGGACTATATGGCAGCGGCGCGATTTCTCTTTTTGGATTTATGGATTGTAAATTCCGTTTCTTCTTTCCGACCAAACGTCCTAAATCTTTCATTTCCAAAGGGATCTGTGCCATTGTTGCCTCAACTGCCAGTTCAATCATTTCTGAAAATGTGAAAGAGGACTATACCGCGCGTAACCTGGCTCTGTTCGAGTCGAGAGGCGTGGCTTTGGAAGATATGGTGGATATTCTGGATCAGCTTCAACGCCCCTACAATCCGGATATGGAGCGCAGCCTATGTGAAGAGCATGTTCTTGCCGTATTGCGAAAACAACAAACATTCCACGCCCTTCAATTGGCGATCAAAATTGATACAGCCGTCGAAGCAGGAGAATTTAACCCTCAGTATAATCATATTGTCGGACAAGACGAAGGGCTTTTCGGGGTTGATGAAAGCATCGCAACTGCCGTTCCACTCATGTATGGCACCATTGCACTCACGAATTTCGGATATCTCGACAAAGAGAAAATCGGGATTATCAAAGACCTCGATAGCGATCATTCCGAGGGAAAATGCAATACATTTATCGATGATATGGTATGCGGAATCGTAGCTGCCGCCTGTGGCCGATTGGCGCATAATAATATTCCTACTTATAGTAAGCCTTTGAAGTGAGTAAGTAGAAGATGCTGGTTATTAAAGCGTTGCCGTAGAGTGGTGAGTTGTAGGGTGAATTGAGTTATTAGCTGTAAGAAATCGAGCGACGGGCTTGAGGAATAGTTAAGGATTCTGACTATTGTTCGTCGGAACCCTTTTAAACGGAAGGTGAATGCCTTATTTGCCCTAAAACGCCCATTTACATGAGTAAGCGGAACGTGGATTCGCTAATTCCCTATTTTCCATCTTCCGCTATAATCGAAATACGTGCGTTTTCCCAAATATATAGGATTATAGTTCCCCAAAATGTAGTGGACTTGACGATGCACAACCTCTGAAAATAATAAAGCCTCCAACCACTAATTTCGTCGTGGTTGGAGGCTTTTCGGCTATTATTTCGAAATCGCGATATATTGAATGAGCTCGGCGGCGGGGTCTACCTGTTGGATGCGGCCTTCTGTTTCCAACAGGATGAGGTGAGCGATCGTTTCCGATAGCGCGAACCTCATCTGGTGTATGCTCAGCCGGTCGCCAAACGTCGCACGGCACACCTCATAAGCGCTAAGCGGCGCGCTTAGCTGCCCCTCCATGAGCGCAAGCCGCTCATGATGATGGCGCACCAGCTCCTCTGCGCGTGCGCCAAAGCCGGACCATGGCTCCCGGTGCCCCGGGTAAGCCATCTTCACAGGCAGCCTGCTGATCTCCTGCAGGCTGCTGAGGTACGCGCCGAGCGGGTTTTCTTCCACCTGCGGGAGGAAGGAAACGTTCGGCGATATTTGCGGCAGGACATGGTCGCCGCAAAAGATCACCTCCGCCGCAGCGTCGTAGAAGCAGAGATGACCCGCGGCATGGCCGGGGGTCTCGATGGCTTCGTACACGCGGTCCCCGAGGCGCACAGGCCCTTCAGGCAGCACCGTCACCTGAGGCTGCGGCGACACAAGCGAGACGAAGCTCACCATGTGCTTCGTCATCTCGATCAGCCCGGCTTCCGGGAAGCCGTGCCGGGCAAAGAGCGTCAGGAGCAGCGCCGACATCGGCTGCTCCGGGCCCCACAGGAGCTGCACCTGCGCAAGGCCGGTCTCCGAGAGGAGAACCGGCGCGCCCGTGCGCTCCTGGAACCAACCCGCCATCCCGTAGTGATCGGGATGGTGGTGGGTGAGCACGATCTGCTCCACGTGCTCGAAACCGATCCCACGCTCCTGCAGCACCTGCTGCCAGAGCTCCTCCGCATCCGGAGTGCGGAGCCCCGGATCAATCACGGTATACCCGTTGCTACCTCGTACGAGGTAAGCATTCACCCAACGCAGAGGGAAGGGCAGCGGAACCTTCACTTGCGTGATCTCATCTGTATGTTCAGTCAAGATGTTCATTTCCGAGTACTCATCCTTCCTTATGCCCTACAAAAATCAACCGACTAGATGCTTCAGCATCATAAGCCTGTCCATCATATTCACCGTATACATGATCAATATGTAAACCCGCTTTTAACAGCATAGCTTCAAAAGCCGTTCGATCATACAACTTAACCTGCTCCAGATAATGCCGATCAGCAGTACCCTTTTGCGAAATCACAATCCGTTTACGCACACAGCCATCTTCAATGGTTCTTGCTTCACGAATCCATAGATCTTCTTCTGTTCGCTCCGATTGTGGAACGAGATTCGACTGAACATAGACCGGATTCAAAAAATCGATGATGAAACGGCCGCCCTCTTTTAGAAGCCGATGAATTTCATGAAGCACCTTCTCATTTTGTTCATCCTCATCAAAATAGCCAAACGAAGTAAACAAATTCACGACAGCATCGTATTGCCGATCGAGCGGTACTTCGCGCATATCTCCGCGCAGCCATGTTACTTGCTTACCATCGTCTAACTTCACTGCCTCATTCAAAAGCACCTCAGATAAATCCACGCCCGTTACATCGTATCCGAACTCAGCCAGCGCCATGGAATGGCGGCCCATGCCGCAGCATAAATCAAGCACTTCGGCCCCTTGCTTCAGCCCCAGCCAATCAATCATCTTCTTCACTTCATGGTAAGCACCTTGCAGATCTCTGTGTTTATAAACAATTAAATAATCATTTCCAAAACTTTCCTGATACCAAGCCATTTCTTCACACCTTCAGTTTCTACGATTTATACATGTTAGGAATATCAAATGATTGCAATTTTTGCTTCACAATACGCAAACCATCAAACGCTTCTTCTTTGCTAAAATTGCCTGTTTGCAAGAGTTCTTCTTCCATATCCATTAATTTTTCGTAAAAGATTACACCTTGTTCGAGTATTACGGATCGGTCCGGATGATCTTCCATATAATGGAACAAAACATCCTCTACTTTGGCGTAATTGCCCTGTTTCTCATAATGCGCGAAAAGAAGCCTCTTGATCTCCTCCGGGATGATCCATCCTTGAAGACGTTCCAAGCTCTGGTTCAATCGGGACTTGATTTCATCGTTCACTTCATCCATAGGTTCAACTTCGGGTGAGAGCGAAAGGTGAAGCAGCAAATCAACGGATTTCAGATAAGCATGATAAGCATGATAAGCCTCGTCAGTCTGGTCATGCTGCTGAAGCAGGTCACCTTGTCCTACAAACATATCACTAAGCACTAGCGCTTTGGCGGTATCCAAATTGCCATGATAGGACAATAATTCAAGGATATCCTTACTCGATAATGCTTGCAAAGAGCGAATATTCAACCCCAATAGATGGCGACTTGCTTCATCCAGCAGCTGCTGGGCATCTTCTAATGGGATATGTTCCTTATTAAAAAGTATGCGATGCAGCACCACGGTCATTTGCTCAATCTGCCGCATAAAATAATCACGCTTGAACATCTTTTGAGCCTCCTTTGTTCAAAAGAAATGCTTCATTTTAGCTTACCACGCCTCGGAAGGAAACTCAAAAGCGGATATCGCCTATTTTTATGTATATATCGCACCATTGACAACAGCCCTTCATAAACTAATTTTGACTGTATCCCTAAACCTTGTAATTCCCAATACCCGAGCAAGGAGGGGTGACACACATCCATGGGCAGCGACCACAAAAACAAATTTCTACTTACTAACCGCGAAAGAGAAGTATTCGAACTCTTAGTACAAGACAAAACCACGAAAGATATCGCGCAGCAGCTTTTCATAAGCGAAAAGACTGTGAGAAATCACATTTCCAATGTAATGTGTTTTGAAACACACAATAATAAAAAGCAGATGATCGTTATAATGACGCATCCATTAGGTAGTAAAGTTATGATTCCAATTGTCCTAATGGGGTGTAGATCACAACCTCTCCATCCACACTTAGCACCAATTTTTGAATAAGCTTCGTCAATACAAGCCTCATTTCATCCACATGGTCAAACTCTAATTCTACAAGATTATCCAATGCCTTTCTGATCTCTTCATAAATCTTCTCCAAATTGATTTGCTCATCCACGTTCTCAGAGGATTTAATTAGTTTGGATTGCAAGGACGCAATCTCTTGTTCGTACTGCTCTTTTTCAAATTGATACTGTGCTTCATCGATTTCACCAAGCATCATCTGCTTTCTCAATTCAAATAGCAGCTTACGATTCATTTCAATAAACTTCTCTGTCTTCTTTATATCTTTGCCTATGTCTAGGGAGGTCTTCTTTTTAGTTATTCTCCCTTTACGTTCACTGGTCTCGGACTCGCTATTAATAAGTTGCTTTAGTTTCTTACTTACTTCCGCAATGATGGTATCTCTAAACTGATAATAAGGAATCCAAATACTATTCTCGCAGCCGCGATCTCCTTGTCTTCTCCTGGTTGAACAAATCAAATAACGATGTTCTTTCCCATCTTTACTGGATCTCCCTTTCGTACAGACCATTGAACCCCCACAATGCTTACATACTGTCATTCCAGCAAATACATTCACTTTATTCCTTACGCCCCCACGTTTTCCACCGCCGCGCTTTAATCTAATCTCTTGGGCTAATTGAAACGTTGCTTCATCTATTATTGCAACATGTGTTTGTTCAACGCTCCGCTCCCATTTAGCTTCATCTCGTTGAACTTGTTTTCTACTCCTGTCGGACATGTTGTTAATGTCATTGTAAACTTTCTTTACTTCATATTTGCCAAACACATTTTGTCCTGTATATACCTCATTCATTAGAATACGCTGAATTGTTGTAATCCCCCAGACTCCTCCTTTAGGAGAAGGAATTACTGTTTCATTATTCAGATATTGAACAATCGCTTTTTCACCCATCTTACGGCTGATGTACAATTCAAAAATCAACTCAACGACGGGCTTGTTATCATCAGGAAGAAGCGTCTTCTTGTCTCCCACAATTTCTTTTCTATATCCATAAGGAGCAATGCTTCCTGTGAAATTCCCTTTTAGTGCTGACTGTCTAATCCCACGTTTAGATGAAAGACTGATCTGTTCGCTTAGCTTTTGGTTCACAGCAGATATGATCTGGAACTTCAGCTCATCATTGTCTTTATAGGAGTCAAAGCCTTCTTCAATAGAAATTAATCGAATCCCCAGGGCATCCACTAAGATTCTTTTTAAGTTAAGCGAATCCAAGGTATCCCTTGAAAAACGAGATAAGGAAGCAAAAACGATGGTGCCAAAGTATTTAGATTTGGCATCTCGTATTAATTTTTGAATTTCTTCACGTGCAACAATGGATGTACCTGTGTCTCGATCTTCGTATGTATATTGCACATCCAAATCAAGCGCTCTTGCTTTTTCTTCACAGAGTCCCTTTTGATGTTCAGGACTGTCCTTTTGCGAATCCTTTGTTGTGGACACCCTCACATAAATAGCTGTCCCATTTGGTTTCATCGGTTTGGATCACCCAATTCATCATGATAGTTAGTCTTAGTTGTCTCATAATTATAGCTTGTTCCAGGGTGTTTGGTGAGCACCTTCTTGATGGTATCATTAACCAACTCATCAATGATTTGTTCCAATGACTTTTCCATTTCGATGGACTTAAATACAATCTTGAGTTGCATAGGTATCACCTCATGGTTATGCCTATTACGAACCAAGTTTGTCCTATTACATTGGCTTTTGAACTTCCATGAATAGATGTGATAATGCTTTAACTTGACCCATATAATCTTGTAACGAGCCACCATTGAACATGGATAAAAAGGTTAACTCAGTTAACCCGATTTACAGGGTAAACCTACGTTTACAAGGAAAAAGGAGGGTTTCTATCGTGGCAACAGACAATACCACCTATGGTGTGAAGGTGAGCTCCGAGACTAAAGATAAGATAAATTCAATGATCGTTGCTTCTGGTTTATCAAGTAAAGAATGGTTTGAACGCCTCCTTGCTTTATATGAGCTACAAGTGTACAAGCAACAAGAAGGCTCCTTGAAGTACCTAAGTGACATTGAAACCCTACAAGACCATACAAAGCGTATTGACGAAATATTTACATCTCTCATTAAAAAGGTTATTGAAGATAACAAACAATACACTGTTGAGATTGAAAAAGTGAATCTTGAAATGAATCAAGTCGTTGATCGTTTAGAATTAGAATCCAAACAACAGCAATCTGAATTATCTGAACTAATGCATAAGATTTCAGAGTCTAACAAAGAAGTGCATCAGCTAAAAGAAATGCGTAGAGTTCAAGAGGAAAACATTCAACATTTACGTGAGGATAATGCCAGATTAATTAACATAAATGCATCTTACGATCTAAACGAAATTGAGCAACTTTATTCTCAACTTGCGGATGTTAAGAAGGATCTTGAGTTATCTCAGCTTCGCCATGAGAAAGAGATCCTTGTATTAAAAGATCAACACAACCAAGAGATCATTAAATTGATGAGTAAGAAGTCCTCCCCTTCGGACAAGAAACTTGAACGTCTTTCAAAGAAAGCAGCTCTAGAATCTTCCCCTACACAAATTGGTACTTCATTAGAACAACTGGAGATCCATAACACTCTTATATCAGAAAGTTAGTTACATGCCACAATAAACCAGCCTGAACAAGGCTGGTTATTTTTCTTGATTTTAGTTAACGAGAAGTATTTAGTTCATTTACAATTTATTTACTTTACGAATATAAGTATTTGCTTATATAATGATTTACAGATGGAGGGAGCTGAATTATGATGAGTAAGAAACCTGTTCGAATTTACTTTTTATGCATTCAAAACCGTTGTAGAAGTCAAATTGCTGAAGCATTTGCCAAACATTATGGGAAAGATAATGTTATCGCCGAAAGTGCTGGACTAGAAGCAAGTGACATACATCCACTTACAGTCGAGGTTATGAAAGAAATTGGCATTGATATCTCAAATTATGCTTCCAACAAAATTGATATGAAGACCTTCATGGCTTCCAATGTCATTGTTAAGTTGTGTGAGAGTTTAGTTGAACGTTGTCCTGTCGTTCCTTTTGGGATTACTAATGTCCAGTGGAATATACTAGATCCTTTAGAGCACAGCGAAGGAAACATTGAAGCGCTCCGCAAAACAAGGGATGAAATTGAGAAAAAAGTGATCGATTTGCTTAAAGGCATGAATGTACCCGTATAAAGGAGATTAAATGATGATTGAAATTGAAAAAATGGTTGAGACGTTGAAACTTTTAAGTGACAAGACGAGATTAACGATCCTTCTGTTGCTTAAAGAAAGAGAACTCTGTGTTTTTGAACTTGTTGATATTCTACAAACGAGTCAGCCAAATGTTAGTCAGCATATACGCAAATTGAAGGATGGCGGATTGGTCAAAGAAGCCAAAAAAGGACAGTGGGTTTACTATTCGCTTACGATTGAAAATAAACCGTTCATATCCGATTTATTCAATCAGCTTCCATCTCAAAAAGAAAAGGTTGAATCCACATCTTGTGAAAAACTTGATTGTTGTGATTAGGAGGAAAACATGACTTACATAGCGGTAATCATCTTTCTGTTAACATTAACTTTTGTTATTTGGCAGCCTAAGGGACTTAATATTGGATGGTCAGCGTCTGCTGGAGCTATTCTTGCCCTCATCTTCCAAGTAGTTTCATTTCACGACGTATTGACCGTTACTTCGATCGTTTGGAATGCCACCCTCGCTTTTGTAGCGATTATTCTCATCTCCTTGATTTTAGACAAAATCGGATTTTTTGAATGGGCAGCCCTGCATATGGCTCGTATTGCAAAAGGAAACGGAAGACTAATGTTTGTTTACGTCATTTTGTTAGGCGCGGCAGTTGCCGCATTTTTCGCCAACGACGGTGCAGCTCTCATCTTAACCCCGATTGTTTTGGCAATGGTTCGAGCATTAAAGCTTCCCGACAAAATGATTTTGCCGTTCATCATGGCAAGTGGTTTCATTGCGGATACAACTTCCTTGCCTCTAATTGTAAGTAACTTAGTCAACATCGTGTCAGCTGACTTCTTCGGCATCGATTTTGTTACCTATGCAAGCCGTATGATTGTGACAAGCTTATTTTCACTTGGAGCAAGTTTGGTGGTCTTGTTCGTTTTCTTCCGAAAAAACATCCCAACGAGTTACGATATGAAACAATTGAAAAGACCTTCAGATGCCATCAAGGATCTTAAGCTATTCAGAATGTCATGGGTTATCCTAGGCATCCTACTCGTCGCATATGTGAGCAGTGGATTTATTAACATTCCAGTGTCCATCATCGCAGGTGTTGTTGCACTAATCTTCATATTGATGGCTAGATCCAGTAAAGCAATTGAAACAAAACGAGTAATCAAAGATGCGCCATGGGCAGTTGTTATCTTCTCCATCGGCATGTATGTCGTAGTATATGGTCTTAAAAACGTGGGTCTTACCGATGCCTTGGGCAAAGTTGTTGAGAATTTGGCAGGACAGGGATTGTTTGTAACAACGGTAGGTATGGGCTTCCTCTCAGCTGTGTTGTCATCCATCATGAATAACATGCCAACGGTCATGATTGATGCTCTTGCGATTAAGGGAACGAACACCGACGGCATTATTCGAGAAGCATTAGTTTATGCTAACATCGTCGGAAGCGATCTTGGACCTAAAATTACACCGATTGGTTCTCTCGCCACACTTTTATGGCTACACGTTTTATCCACGAAGGGTGTGAAAATTACGTGGGGCAATTATTTTAAAACAGGTATCATACTGACCGTTCCAACACTCTTTATTACACTTACAGGGCTTTACTTCTGGCTACACGTCATTAATACTACAAGCTTGAATATCTGGTTATTAATCGTGTTGATTGCAATCTTTGTAGTGGTTGCCGCGATACTCATAAAAGCAATTCTAGGAGCTAAACAAACTAAAAGTGGGCATCAGGGAGCTTAATATGCTGAATAGCCAAAAGGAGAAATGAAATCATGGAAAACAATAAACCGTTAGTTTACTTTTTGTGTACAGGAAATTCTTGCCGCAGCCAAATCGCAGATGGTTTTTTAAAGGCTCTAGGCAGCGACAAATATGAAGTGAAAAGCGCAGGATTAGAAGCGCATGGTTTAAATCCACGTGCTGTTGCAACAATGAAAGAAGCAGGAATCGATATTTCTAACCATACATCCAATGTCATTGATCCCGAAATTTTGAACCGCGCTGATTACGTTATTACGCTCTGCGGACACGCCGATGAGCATTGCCCTGTAATCTCCAACAAGAACGTTGTAAAGTGGCACTGGGGCTTCGAAGATCCTGCTAAGGCAACAGGAACAGAAGAAGAAATTACCGCGAAATTCAGCGAAGTACGTGACTCCATTAAAGAACGCATTGAGCTATTTGTGAAAGAAGGAAAGTAATATGATTAAACGGATGCATGTAGCGGTGAATTGTTCTGATCTACAAAAGTCCTTAGATTTTTATCGTGCTTTCTTTGGAACCGAACCAACTAAAATTAAGGAAAACTATGCGAAGTTTGAACTTGATGAACCATTGCTTCATTTCTCACTTAATGTTCGACCTTTCGAGAAAAACGGTGTGTTGAATCATTTAGGTTTTCAAGTGAATGATACCGAAGAGGTCTTGGCTATGGGCGAACGACTTCGTCAAAGTAACCTGCTTACTATCGATGAAATTAACACGACTTGCTGCTATGCCGTTCAAGACAAAGTTTGGGTTTATGATCCAGACGGAAACGCATGGGAGATCTTCTATACAAAAGAGGACTCAGAGTTCGAATCTGCTGGCGATGCACGAGATATGTCTTTATGTTGTGCGCCGCCTTCGGCACCAACACCAATTGAGTTCACAACATTTAAAAAACAGTTATTCTAAGGAGTTTACAAATGGTTAAAAATTACCAAGCTTTACATGAAGATAAAATCTTCTTTGGTGGAGCGGCTGACGTTGAAGATATGGTCAAAAACGAAGGTGTTGAAGTCGTGGTTGATTTACGTGGAGAAGCAACAGAATGTGCTTACCCTGATGCTAACGTTGAATGGATTCAAGTTCCTCTTGGTGACAACGCAGAGGGTCCACAGGACGTACTATTCCAGCAAGCCATTAAACCATGTTGTTGAGGCTTACAAAAGCGGTAAAAAGGTTGGTTTCCACTGTGGAGGCGGAAGTGGGAGAACAGGAGCTGTTGCTGTTGGCACATTAATTACACTGGGCAAAAGCCAGTCAATAGACGAGGCTGAAGCTTTAGCAAAAAGCATTCGTCCCAAAGTAAATGTGAAACCTCCTCAACGCGAAGCATTAGAAAAGCTTTATAAGAACTAAATGAAAGAGACATCCCGAATAGGATGTCTCTTTCATTTAGTTTCTAGGACCCCATAACATAACTGAAACACCAACAACACAAATGCAAGCCCCTATCCAATCATATGTATCAGGCGTTTTCTTATCAACAAACCAGCCCCAGAACACAGCCAATACAATAAATACTCCTCCATAGGCGGCATACACACGACCAAACGACGGAAAGGTTTGAAGCGTGGGTAGGATACCATATAAAACTAAGATGATACCTCCAACAATCCCGTACCATATTGGCTTGAATTCCCGTAACCAAAGCCAAACTAAATAACCTCCACCTATTTCAGCCAATCCAGCTAGAATAAATAATGTAATTGCTCTAGTCATATTTAAATCTACTCCCCCTATTTAGCAGCAGGTACCATCTGATTTTACTTTAACAAAACACTCGGACCATGTGAGACAGTTACACTTCAGTCCATTATCCAAAATCTGAAGCATGGCATCGATTTGCAACTTCTTCTCGACTAATTCAGCAGTTTTCTTCTGAGCCATCTCTTGCCACCTCTCAGAAGGAGGAACTTCAATATTAAAACCCTCAAGTAACACCGCAATTTCTTGCATGTGGAATCCAGCTAGCTGAGCCGTTTTTATAAATTTCAATCGATCCAACACATCTAGCGAATATCGTCTTTGTCCATTTATTCGTTCAACTTTGGGTATTAGTCCAATTGATTCATAATATCGAATGGCTGATGGATTAACCTCTGCTTTACTCGCAAGTTCCCCAATTGTAATTATCTCCATAATATCCCTCCTTGACTTAAAGTGCACTTTAACAATTATACTATACATAGGAAGTGAAAGGAGGATCTTTTATGAAAAAGTTTCTTGCTGGAATCGGAATAGTTGGTCTTTGTGCAGTCTGTTGTGGAGTGCCTGCCCTATTAATTACAGTGATCGGGGTTACTGGGATCACTTTAGGATTTTTAAAATGGGGCTTAATATTTATCTCGCTTTCTTTTATAGCGCTATCGTTCATTAAAAAAAGAACTTGCAAAGCAAATGAGTCTTGTACTTGTTCATCGAAATCATGCCCAAGTAATTCGTTATCTTAAGGAGAGTCTCGTTTATGAATTCTTGTAGCTGCAACGGCTCGACTACTTTAGCTTGTAACATTTCTCAGATTGATCCCTTACAAAAAACACATTACTTTAACCTCCGTAAAGATCTTACAGAGAATCTACAAGTTGAAGAAATTTCATGTGGCTATACGTTTGTTTTTGAAAATACACCTACAATGCTTTTGAAGATTGCTGAATGGATTACTTTTGAAAACCTTTGTTGCCCTTTTATAAGATTTTCACTTCACATCAGTGGTGATGATCCTACTATCCGTTTAGACATGACTGGAAATGACCAAGTCAAGAGTTTAATACAGAATGAGTTTAATATTGCGTAAAAGTATGCCCTGATTCAATTAATGAATCAGGGCATTTACATATATAGAATTCTTTAAACAAACAATGATGAGTGTTGATTGACACTGATATTAGTGAATGCTAATATGATATCAAACACACGTATTAGTATTCACTAATATGAACTGGAGGGTCTTAAATGGCGACAGAAGTTATAGATACAAAGGCAAAATTTATTCGAGGTTTTAGTGATAAGACCCGCTTGCAGATATTGGAGTGTCTTAAACAAAATGAAAAAACAGTTTCTGAACTAGTGGAGGAGCTGCAAGGAAACCAATCCAACATATCGCAGCACCTATCTTGTTTAAAGGGCTGCGGACTTATTGTTGGGCGACAGGAAGGTAAGTATGTTTATTACCGATTACGGAGCGAACAAATAACTGAAATGCTTAATCTAATTGATTTGGTCTTTGAACAAGTCGGGAACGAAGTTGATAAATGCGATTCTCATCTTTATTAAGGTGGTGCAGCTATGAGTGACAGCGAAAAGCCCAAATTCAAACGTGAACTTACATTCACGACAATAACCCAGATACCCAAAGTAGAGTCAACATGCAAGGATGCTTGCTGTACAGAGAAAACAGCCCCATTACAAAATGATTCTGCTTGTAATGACTCTTGTTGCACTACAAGTAGCGACACAGCAAATTCAATACCAAGTCAAAACCCGATTAGTCCAGCCAGTAAAACGTACCAAATTGAAGGTATGGATTGCAGTTCTTGTGCTTTGACGATTGAAAATCACTTAAAAAAGATCCCTTCCGTAAAATCAGTCAATGTTAACTTTTCTTCAGGAAAAGCACACATTGAGCATGAAAATGAGGCAGAAGAAATCACTAAAGAGGTTTCCAAAATTGGATTCAAAGCAACCTTGCTAACAGGACGAACAATAAAGGTTGATATTCCCAAAGATACCAGTAATCAAAATCTCCTTATTTTCTCAGGCGTAATGCTGCTTGCTGCTTATGTCGGCTCCTATACCACAATGCCTACTTTTATGGTGACCATTTTATATGCGCTATCTGTAATTGTTGGAGGCTACAAACCCGCTAAGAGTGCATTCTACGCCGTAAAAAGTGGTACATTAGATATGAACGTACTCATGACCGTAGCTGTTATTGGAGCCGCGGCTATTGGGGAATGGCTTGAAAGTGCAACTGTTGTGTGGTTGTTTGCCTTAGGCAATTTGCTACAGAGCAGTTCAATTGAAAAGACAAGAAGTTCAATTCGAGATTTAATGGACTTAGCTCCTCCCGAAGCATGGCTTCATCACGGGACTAACCTAATTAGAAAGCCTGTTGAGGAAGTTCACATCGGAGAAGTTATTGTTGTAAAACCTGGAGAAAGAATCCCGTTAGACGGGATGATTACTCAAGGAGAATCTAGTGTAAATCAAGCTCCAATTACGGGAGAATCCATTCCAGTAGATAAACAAGTTGGGGATATTGTATTTGCAGGAACGATTAATGAACATGGTTCATTAGAAATAAAAGTAACAACGCTAATTACAGATTCAGCAATATCTAAAATTATTCATTTAGTAGAAGAAGCTCAAGAAAAGAAAGCACCTACACAAGCATTCATTGATAAATTTGCACGGATTTACACACCAATTGTCTTTTGCCTTGCATTACTTATCATGGTGATCCCGCCCATCGTTGGCTTTGGATCTTGGGGAGAATGGTTTTATAAAGGGCTAGAATTGTTAGTTGTTGCTTGTCCATGTGCACTCGTTATTTCGACTCCAGTTGCTATCGTCTCAGCAATAGGAAATGCTGCGAAAAATGGCATTCTCATTAAAGGTGGTGCCTATCTTGAAATAGCAGGAACGATAAACACGATTGCTTTCGACAAAACAGGAACGATGACAGAAGGAAAACCAAAAGTATCCCATGTATTTGCTTCTAAGGAAGTTCTAGCGATAGTTCGAACATTAGAGGAATATTCCAATCATCCCATTGCTAAATCCATTGTTCAATATGCCACTGAAAATGGTATTGAATCTTTACATGGTGAAAACTTCAGAAACATTGTAGGTAAAGGGATTCAAGCAACCATTGGAGACATCGAATATTTCGCTGGGAATGCAAAATTATTTCTAGAATTAAATGTCCCACTACACAATTTCGAAGAGCAAATAGAATCACTTCAAAAGGATGGAAACACAATTGTAATCGTCGGTACGAAACATGAGCTTATTGGAATCATTGCCATTGCGGATACAATTAGAAAATCTACTGTGAGTACACTAGAAAGTTTGAAGCAAATTGGCATTCAACAAGTGATCATGTTAACTGGTGACAATGTAGGATCGGCAAAGAAAGTCGCATCTCAAACGGGAGTTACTCGCTATTTTGCAGAGTTGCTGCCTGAAGACAAAGTGGAAGTGATTTCACAACTACAAACTGAAGGTTTTAAGGTTGCCATGGTAGGTGATGGTATCAATGATGCTCCAGCCCTTGCAACAGCGAATATAGGTATAGCTATGGGTGGAGCTGGGACTGATACAGCTATGGAGACTGCTGATATTATTCTGATGGCTGATAATTTAGAAAAACTCCCACACACAATAAAGCTTAGTCGATCAGCATTATTAATTATTAAGCAAAACATTTGGTTTTCTCTAATTATCAAATTTCTTGCCATAACATTAATCTTTCCAGGATTCTTAACGTTATGGATTGCGGTGTTAAGTGATACTGGGGCTGCTCTAATTGTTATTCTGAACAGCATGCGATTAATAAAATATAAAAGTTAATTCTAAAAAGAAACCAAGAAACCCAACTCAATTGAGTTGGGTTTCTTCATTATCGCACTCTGGCTTCAAATCCATTTAGCGGCATGCCAGGAAAAGCTATCGCGTAATAATCCTCGTTATGTTCAATTGTTGTTTTAATCCATAAGTCGTACTCATAAAAAGAGTCGTACTTCAAAACTTCAATTGTTGAACCTGAAGTGAGATTATCTCCATCACCAATCTCATATCTCCCTAGGCTATTTTTATTAAGCGTACCCTGTCTCTTGATTGGCTTATTCCAATACTCAACTTCACTAATCACTTGTTCTATTGGAGTTGCCATTGATAGCAAGTAATTTAGTTCCGACCTTGTTTCGATATCCAAATCAGACATTGCAATACTTTCATTCATGGCTTGAATAGACAAGGCAATCTTTTTGAGTTTTGGCAGCAATTCTTCTAGCTCATTTTTCACCTTTTTTACGTTCACTTAAATATCGGTATCCTCTCTTTGAAGAGTATCTGTACTATTTATTCATATTCTGACATGCTTTAACTATTCACATTTATACCCACGCTTGTTCCAGCACACCTGATGTTACCCAATGAAAGCAGAAAAAGCAGGGCACCGTGGCGCCTGCTTTTTTTGCCTTTATTCAGCTATAGTTCACCGTAAATTTTAATAAATATTGGGTACTTGTGCTACTCGTTCGGTTGCCAAGCCTTTAATTTATTACCATCGGGGTCATAGAAATCAAACTCTTTAAACCAGCTATGTACAATCATTTCTTCGATACGTATCCCATTTGAACGGGCGTGCTCATATAGTCCAACAATATCTGAAGTTCGAAAACAGACTACTGGCATTTCATAACTTTGTTCACTTGCCAACCATTGATTTGTCTTAAAAGCTAGAACTTGATTATCCGTTCGCTCGCGTAGAAAAACCTCTTGTTTACCTGCGAGCAAATAATCCTCGTTGCCCTTCAATCCAAGGTGCTCGATGTACCACTGCTCTGATTTCTCTCTGTCGGAAACAGGGATATAGACTCCATCTATTCCAATCAACGCTGGTTTTTTCATAAAATCGACTCACCGCCTACAAGAGTTTTGGTCATTAGCTACTACTCTTAATTAATACAGTAAAATCCATGAATGGTTGCGTTAACCTACCCGTTACTTTAATAAAACCAAAAGAGGAGCTTGCCGCGAAGCAAGACCCTCAACTATAGTTATTCCGTTAGTTTAACATTCAATCGTGCAATATGATAAACTTGAACTGAGGTGATCAACTAATGCCATCAAACAAATTAATGCTGTCAGGTATTTTTCTCTTTGTACTGATGTATTATGTTCAAAACAATATGCATATAAGATTGCATCTGTTTGAAGTAATAATTCCACTTATAGGGGTTGTCCTGTTTATTTTTGGACTAATCACGAGAGATGATAAATAGTCAATGTTAAACTAATCTACCCGTTTGTATTATAAGGTGAACAGATAGATCAGGAAACGACAGCCATGAACAGGCTACCGTTTCTTTTGGTTTATTCAACTAACGTTCTCCCATTAGTTGAAGGTACAGGGATTTGTAATTTATGAATTGAATACTTCTCTATTTGCTTTAACAACATCATGAATGGAAAATGTTCCACCTGAAGCTATCAGTTTTTCCATGACCTTTTCGCGCAGAAGTGGCGCTTTTTCTTTATTCGCTTTCGTTAAGGCTATAGCTAGCTCCTCTTTTGTAAGTTCGGTACAGTACGCTGGGGTTCCTGGCTGTTGTCTCCACGAATCGCTTAAAGAACCGCTATCTACGGCATCGAAGCCTAGATCGTTTGCTACACCCATGATGATTTGTTTATGGGATAGGTCATCGCCAGCAACCGCTATAGCAATGCGTCCATCCGTCCCTTCGGGAGTTCCATGATGCTCTAGCGTATAGGCTAAGAAATTGTTGAACGCTTTAATGATGGGTCTTCCCAAATGATTGGACACCCAAACACTTTCAACCATTCCTTTCTCCACGTCTTCGATTTTACCGCTGATTTGAGGATAATAATTTGAAGTGTCTACTACGACGACTTCCTCCCCAACTTTATCTATATTGTTGCGAATGCTTGGCAATGCATAGAAAGGGATCGATGTTATAAGAACATCGATATTTTTAATGACATCTTCTAAGATCACAGGTGTTCCTGTAAGATTTTTCCCTTCCAAGCGTTCAATCCCACGAGCGTCTGCAATCTTGACATCATGTCCATTATCAACCAATTTTTTTGCAATATTAGATCCAATTGGTCCTGCACCTATAATTCCAAATCTCATTTCCATTCCTCCTATTTTCTATTTTAATTTTGAGTCGATTGAGTAATTTGTATACATGCATTAATATATATGCATTGCTCGTATTTTTGAAGAAGGCAATTAAAAATGACATAGTACATTTTTTTGTACCTTACAGCAGAATGGGGTGGAAAGGTGTCTAGAATAAGCAAAGATGGATTTAATGAAGAATGCAAGAAAGATCACAGAGAAATATATGGCATTGCCTATACCCAAAACATGCTTTCAGGACGTTGGAAGTATCTGATTCTTTGGTTTTTAAAGTTAAAATCGCATCGATACAATGAAATCAAGACTCTTTTATGGGGAATTTCACAAGGGTCACTAACCAAGCAACTTCGAGAATTAGAAGCGGATGGCTTAATTAATCGCAAAGTTTATCCCGAGGTACCTCCGCGTGTTGAGTATTCGTTAACATCAAAAGGGGAGCAATTGATTCCAATTATTGATCTAATGGAGGAATTCGGAAAGAAGTTTGGAGACAAAATAGATTAATCATATTGGGTATTTTTAATCTAAACTGCCAGTTAGTTAAGTAAAGGGCTGCCACTTGGCAGCCCCTTTTGTTATTAAGCTATAGTGTTCCGTTAGTTGAAGAGACATTGGTTTAATTATCTCATTTAGTGATGTTTACAGCGAAAGTGACGTGCGGTTCACCTTCAAGGACGGCACTGAGATAAGTGCTTAATTAAACCAATAATAAAAAACGGGTGCTTCGATAGCATCCGTTTTTGAGTTACACAGGTAATTTTTATAAAGCGTCTTCTAATTCTTCTTCAGAGTACCCAAAAGTATAATCCTCGTCTTTTCCGTTGGATGCCCATATTTGTGCAGCATCGTAAACGCTTAAGGATTCACTCTCATCGGTATCGTCCTCTTTTGAACCATAGAAATCTGGACAACTCATATTTTCGCAACACATATCACTATAAACATACTTTTTTCTCAAGGGTTCTCCGCAATGTGGGCAAGGTGGAGTTTTGCCAGTAAATGCGTTTTCCTCTTCCCAGCTCTTTCCCTTGAAAATATCGAATAATCCCATATTAGCGCCCCTCCTCAATTACGCACACATCTTGGTGTATGCGTCAACCCAAGTTTGGTGTTCTTCCAATATAAAACCATGTTCCAGTGCAGACTCAATTTTGCTCAGTGAGGCGATCCTCCCATCAGGGAGGTTTCGAATGTGCTTGTTCACATCGACGGCTCTCTCGATACACTCGATAGTTACATTTTCTATAATGCTGACGTTAACAGGCGCAGTTGTCATGAGGTTAATGTCTTTTTGTTTGTTAATATTGTTTTTCAAATCGCTCGAAAAAACAAACCTCTTTATGGAATCCCAATTCTTCGTAATCAGAACTACCCCTACCACGGCGACAACTGTGACACCCACAATAATAATCTCGGTTTTGTTTTCCTTGATTTTCACCTTGACTTTATCGATAACTCCTTTATTTTCTTCATTCATCTGATTCAACTCCTTACTGATTCATTTAGCGTGTCTGTTGGAATCAGTATAACGAAAAAAACAAAGATTGAAGTTCACAATGTGTGAAATTCAGATTTATTTAAAAAGTGCCTTTTTAAAGTAGGAAAAAGCATATGGGTTACCGAGCGACAAATACGACAGCATCATTTCCATGCCGATAATTTGATTTATCTCCTGACTGTAATCCGTATCTACTATGCCAATGATATATCGAAGTGCCAAGTAGTAATCTGCAATGTTGGCGTATTCAGGTGAACTCTTTAGAAACTCTATAAACGCCAATATAGAACCGCTCAGATCGCGGGCATATTGCATTTTATTCGTTTTCTGGGCTTCGGTGATATTTTTTTCTTTACTGAGAACGTATTTCTTAACAAAATCCTTGCCGTGTGCTTTTCCAAACTGTATTGCCTTACCTATCGCAATCCAGTGTTCATCTGGAAGTAGTGAGTATTGTACGTAAATTAACCACAGCATATTTGCCGCTGATTCCTTTGTTTCATATTTCTCTAATGATTCTGCATACGCATCCATTGCCCTTTCAAAGACACTTCGCATTATTACACTATCAGCTTTACTAAAGCTATCTGCGATTTCCTGGGTGAATTTATATCCTTTTGCAAAACATTCGTCTTCCAAGGCTTTGTCTGAAACCAATAGTGGCAAAACCACCTTAATCATCGATACGACGTTTTCCCAAGTAAGGGCTAAGTCAGCATAATTCAATTCTGAAAAATCTGCTCGGATTAATTGGTCAAGAGGATATCCGTAATGTGAAGCAATTGCTTGCAAAGTTTCCATACTAACATCTCGTGCGCCACTTTCAATCATGGAAATCATATTGTGTTCATAGCCAATCGTTCTTCCAAGTTCTTGTTGGGACTCCCCGTGAGCCTTCCGTAAGTCTCTAATGTTTTTTCTTAGTATATCTTTAAGTTGCATCATGATTCACAGGACTCCTACCTCTGTTCTTTTTAATGCTACGCCGTTTGCACACCCCTCTTTGGAAAATGCCCCCCTTAAACGGCAAACAGGCTAATCGTTAAATTGTATCGAACTCGACGTGATTATTTCACAGATCGTGCATACAACACCTGGCTTAGCTAATACGTCCTCGTCTTCAATGAAAAGCAGGCTAACCATCAAGCAGAATACCTCTCGCGACGTAAAGTGCTCCCCTGCGGTTTCGTTCGATTGCTCGGTAAATCGGCAAATCATAGAAGTTGTATTCTATTCCCGTGTATTAATCTCCTTTAATACATTTCTCTCATTTTTTAAATTTCACGCTTTGATAAGCTGCCCAATCCTTCAATTTTTGTAACTAGCTTCCTCCATGCTCTACTGCCCGTTAGTTTAGTGACAAAAAGGAGACCCTCAGCAACGGGCTGAGGGTCTAAGTTATATTTTAAAGGGGGTTGGCTTTTATTATAGGTGTGATTTATTAATTCCAAATGAAAATAATATTTAATTATTATTATTTTACTTAACACTTCCCCTCCGTAAGAGTGAAAGATTGCAATACAATAACATAACGTAAAATTAAAATTCATTATTCCTTCCAACAATCCGCTGTGGCAGATCCGAGATCATGCCAAACTCCTTTTCTATACTGAAATCGATCCAACACCTCCAAAGAGATGATATTTACAATCATTCCTTCAACTGGATCAGGAACTTCATCCCAACTCTCATAGTAGTTTTTTTCTTTGTAAAAAGCATAGGCAAAAAAGTGATACCAAACTAACCTGTGCCATGGATATTTGCGTAATAGATCATCAGGGCTTATTTCCAATCCAAAACAATCATTTAAATATCGTGAAACATACGTAGCAGTTAATTTATGAGTCGAGTCCAAGTTTGCTTCACCACCACACGAGAACATTAGTTCTTATATTATATGGAGTGATTTCAATATTATCAATACAATACAAAAACGTCTGTAAATAACACCCTATATATGTAATAATAGTGCATATCATTTTTCTTTAGAGGAGTTCAACATGGCAAAACAACGGCAACTCATCGAGCACTCGGATTTTGAACGGATGCGCGTATTCCATCAACCCATTTCAGTTTTTTTAAATGGAGAACTGATGGGAAGCAATATTCTCATACAATCTCACGATAGTGAAATCGTAATTGACAGTAATGGTGAGAAGTATTCGAAGGAAACATGTCAATTCCTAAGAACGAGGTAAGTAATAACTTCTACGAACAAATAACACCAAAAAGCAATGGACAACCTCTATGGTCTGCCCATTGCTTTTTTAGTTAACGAGTTAAAATCAAATACACCAGTTAACAGCAGCAACAAATTGTTTGCTGTTTTTTACTACTAATTAAACCAGACAATTGCCTACTTATACTACCATCCTTGTTTTGTGGATCGCGCTGAACAAAGTATTGTTCCATTTCCTTCGCTTTCCATTCTGCCATTTTCCCCAGTGCATACTCATTTAGCATCCCAAACCCCACCTTAACTTTAAAAATTTAAGTTAGCAGCAGCCAGAAGTCTTGTTTGTTTCCGTTTTGCAACAGTTTGGTTCACAGCAGTCATCGATTTGGAGATTATCAGTGCAGCAATCATCTGCACAACAAGCATCATTGTCTGCCTTTTTTACATCTGTCATATGGATCAGCCTCCTAATTGTTTATTCAGCTATTAAGACGGAGGTATTTACAAAAGGACGCAAATCCAATAACCTTTTTCATAATTAACACAGGTTGCAGTTACAACTTACTGATTTTCTCTGATAATCAATGACGTTTCCAAGACGATCTCGCTCAATATGGCAACAAGCCAGGAGTATTTCTTTTATCTTTTCCCTGCCGCGCTGTACCCTCGATTTAGCTCCCGAGACTGAAATTCCAAGCCGCTCTGCAAGCTGCTTTTGATTAAGAACACCTAACTCAGTCAGCAAGATCGCTTCTCTGTACTTTTCGTCCAAGTCTTGCACGATGCAGGAAAGCCAGCCACTAACAAGGTTGTTCAGATTACTTGCTTCCTCAGTCTCTTCTATAAGTTCTATCTCATCATCAAAATGGGTTTCGGCTCCATTTCTGCGGGCAGAAGTACGATAATAATCCGTTATGGCATTTCGCGTAATCTGGTACATCCAACTTTGAATTTTACTTTCGTCGGATAATGTATGAACGGAGAGATGAATCTTTCTAAATACATCCTGTAAAATATCCTCGGCATCGAACTCGCTACGTACACGCTTTTGTATAAATGACAATAAATCCGTACTAAATCTCGTCCAAAGCTCCTCAGTTTTCAATTCATTACCTCCGATATGTTTGATAATTAAATGTTAAATGAAATACTTGCAATTATCAACTATTGTATGTTATAAATATTTCAGGTGATCATAATGAAACAATTACCACAGTACGTAGACGTACGTGAAGTCCTTCAATTACTAGTCAGACGCTTTGGTTTACTTCAGAAAGATGGTGCCCAGTGCTGCGGCGTATCTGTCGTGCAGAGCCATATCATGTATGAGCTGCACAAACGTCCAAATATTTCTTTAAACGAGCTATCCGAAATTTTGAGCATTGATACAAGTACGCTGAGTCGTCAGGTCCAGCAACTCGTCGAGAACGATTTGATTAACCGTCTGCCTGATCCTAAGGATCGACGCTACGTTGTACTCTCTCTTACTGAAACAGGGGAGAAACAGTACGATGAGATAGCGGAGACGATGGAAGAGTATGTCCTGGGAATTTTTCAACATGTTCCTCCAGAAAAGAAGGCACAAGTCCTAGAAAGCCTTCAAATTCTTAGTGATGCAATGAGTCAAAGTCCAAATTGCTGTACGCCTCCTCTATAAAGAGGAGTTCATTTTTATCATATAGTTGCAAATATCAATTATTGAAAAATTCAAGAGGAGTGTGTTAATTATGAAAATGCATGTTGCTATCAACGTAAAAAACCTTGAACAATCTCTAGCGTTTTACAAAAAGTTATTTGATGCTGAACCAACCAAAGTAAAGGAGAATTATGCAAAGTTCGAGTTAGATCAGCCAGCTCTACATTTTTCCCTAAATGTCCGCGATTACGATAACAAAGGAGTTCTTAACCATTTTGGTTTTCAAGTACAGAATACAGAAGAAGTGCTAGCAGCTAAGCACCGCCTACAAGAAGCTGGTCTGGTCTCCTTTGATGAAATGAATACTACTTGTTGCTATGCTGTTCAAGATAAAATTTGGGTGAGTGATCCTGAGGGAAACCCATGGGAAGTGTTTTATACACGTGAGGATTCGGAATTTGAAGCAGCAGAAGATCACGTTATACCTGTTTCTTCTGTATGCTGCACAACGCCTGAACCGACAACGACTAACATTAAATTAACTGATTTCAGAGACAAGAATACATGCTGTTAATTCGAAGAGCCACCAAAGCGGATATCTCAAGCATTCTTCAGATTTATAATCAAGGGATCGAAGACCGCATCGCTACGTTGGAATCCGAACCCAAAGATGAAATCTACATGCAAGAGTGGTACGACAAGCATCAAGGGAGATTTAGCGTTCTTGTAGCCGAAGATAATGGAATTGTTGTAGGCTGGGCTTCCATTAACCCCTATAGCAACAGATGTGCCTATGATGGTGTTGGTGATTTATCAATTTACATTCATCGGGATCATCGCGGCAAAGGGATTGGCGGTCAACTGCTTCGCGAAATCGAAACAGTGGGAAAAGAAAATAAGTTCTACAAAATTGTACTATTCACATTTCCGTTTAATCATCTAGGTCAGAGTTTGTATCGAAAAGCAGGGTACCGCGAAGTGGGTGTATTTCAGAATCAAGGAATCCTAGATGGGGAATTTATTGATGTTATGGCAATGGAGAAGCTTTTATAGAGAGCTTCTAAAGGGGGGGGGACTAACATGTACGACCTAATTATTATCGGGGCAGGTCCTTACGGGATCTCACTCGCTGCACATGCGATAGCTAACAATTTGAGTTATAGAATTTTAGGGTACCCTATGGATTTTTGGAAAAACCAAATGCCACAAAATATGTTCATTCGTACGCCTCACGACTTTTGTAGTTTCTCAGACGCACAGGATGAACTTACGATTCATCGCTTTGCAAAAGAAACGGGAGTTGAGCTTGTAACACCTCTGCCTCGACCTATATTTGTTGATTATGCGATGTGGTTCGCCAAAGAAGCTGGTGTGGAATTTACCCCTGAGCTCGTTACCACCCTCTCTAAGGATGGTGAAGACTATCTCATTGAAACTGAAACGGGACAAAGTTTTCAAGCTAAAAATGTGATCATTGCGACAGGTGTTGAACATTACAAATACATGCCCGATCTGTTTCAATCCCTACCTGCACACCTCGTTTCTCATACATCTGGTTATACAAGTTTTCAAGCATTTGCAGATAAAAATGTTGCCGTTGTTGGAAGCGGACAAAGCGCATGGGAGGCAGCTGCTCTTCTGCATATAGCTGGAAGCAATGTTGAGCTTCTGTATCGAAGAGAATCCGCCAATTATGCAGGAAGCTCAGCAGATGAAATTCAGCTTCGTAATCTCGGGGACGTTTTTTATCAGTTACCCCAAGATGAAAAACAAGAAGAATGGGGTCAATCACCAGGCAGTGTAGCCCACTTCCTAAGACCTTATGTAGAAGGAAAAGTACCTGAGACAAGTGGCATTACGATTGTCGGAGCTGAACAAACTTCCGATGACAAGATAAAACTAATCCTATCGGATGGAACTTTGCGTGTTGTCGATCATGTCATTTCAGCATCTGGATTCCGAATTAACCTTGAACGAGTTCCTTTTTTTCCCCAGGAACTGCTCACTAGTATCGTTCGGGAAAATGATTTCTCTCAATTTCCAAAACTAGACGAATCATTCGAATCAAGTATTCCTGGGCTTTATTTTGCTGGACCACTTTCGTCACATTCACACGGACCAACGTTTAGATTCATTCTTGGTTTAAAGAAAGCTAGTCAAACAATCATTTCAAATATCACGGTAAAGTATGGTCTGGTTAATGCATGTTGCTAAATAAAAGGGAGTCCGCGCTTACATAGCGGACTCCCTTTTATTTCAAGCAATAGAAGGATTGAATATGAATTTTGATGAAGCATTTTTATGCTCCAAACTTCTAACCCACAAATCAATTAATTCTCGTCCTTCAATTAGTCTTATATTTAATCCCTCTGCATAAGCCTTTGCATTTGGGGTAAACGTGCTCGTGGTAATTACATAACCACCTTTAGCATTTTGTTTTATCATTTGCGAATGAATAATCGCAATTGGGTCAAATGAGACTGGGTTATAGTCGGCATGACACTTAATTTGCCCAAGATACAACCCATCACCACGTTTTTCTTCAATATCAACTCCGAAATCACCCGATCCACTAGTTACAAATGCTTCACTTTGATTTACATCAGACATAATCTTAGCAACGAATCGTTCAAAGTCTAATGGGTTTTCTTTTTCTGGATCTTCACTTTTCATATAGCGTTGATACAATCCGACAAGCAGCGTTTTTTTCATCTCTTCGTTGATTGATATAAAATCAATCGCTGATCGTCTTATCGAATCTAATTCCTGTTTCGTCTTCAATAGGTAAAATCCCATAAAACCAGCAACTATTAACACAACAATTACATATGACATTGTAACAATCTCCCCTTAACAAATTCTCATTATCATTATTGACTCTTGGGGAGTGAGCTAGACACAAAGTTTAGATAATTAATACGTCCAATAGCAGTTTTCAGGGTCTTTTTCAAACAAAAAACCTTTAAATATAGTCGTTCAAAGCTGATGTTGATCGCTTCGCTCTAGATATTGAATCCGACAACAAAGCTTTGGTTCAATCCAATATGTTTTCTTATCAATTCTAGTTTGTATCTGTTTTGCTATTTCTAAAAATGCTCGCTTGTCATCCATCCTAAAACCAAATTCAACAATACCGACAGGCTTATACTTAACTGTTTTAAAGTGCAGTCCTAAGACCAAACCAAACTGTGGTTCTGTTCGATAACCTAAAATTATGGTATCAATCGTTTTGAAATTCTTAATCTTCAACCAATCTTTCGTTTCTACACCTAAGACATACTTAGAATCTTTCCTTTTCGCAACAATACCTTCCATATCATGTTCAATGCTCCAAGAGCTTAAATCTTTTCCTCGCCCTTCGATAAAAGCAGTTGGAGTAATAATGTCTGTGCTACTTATAATCTCATTCAGTCGACTTTTACGGGACATTAGTGGTTCCTTCAGGTGCTCAGAAGAAGTAAGTAATACATCAAAAACAACAAAGGTAGCAGGATGCGTTCTAAGCGCTGCTTTAATTTTTGCTGAATCAGAAATACGACCACGATATGAAAAATCATCGAACACGGATCTGCCGTCTCGAATACATACACCTTCACAATCCAGTATTGCCGTATCTACTTTTATTGAAGAAACAGCTTCCTTCAATTCAGGAAATTTACTCGTTACAATATTACCATTTCGGGTATACGCTTCTAAACGTGTACCCTTTTTGTGTAAGAGAATTCTCCATCCGTCCCATTTGGGTTCAAAAATAAATTCATTATCATCAAAAGCATCTTTACCGATGGAAACAATCATTGGCTTTATAGGAGAAAACAGCATATAATTACACCTTTTTTTTAACCTCAGAGTAGAATTATATCCATTATGTCCTCGATCCCTATCCAAGCATACTCCTCGTCATTTTCTACCTGTATTTGTTTAGTTACAGGAGAGACCTTGGGGATCTTGCCAATTATTTTCTGCAACCCATAATCGGACCAAATGGAAACCTCAACTAATAGATCATTAAATATGGCTACACCCATTGTTCGAATGATTTCTTCATACTTCACTTCTTCTAATAACGGCCTATCCAACTTCGACTGTTCAATCTGGGATAACATACCCTCACCTCAATATAGAACGTTTGTTCCTATATTGTATCTAATTTAGAACTCACTTGCAATTCAATTTGCTGAAACAAAAAGAGCACCAAAGTGAAACAGGTACTCTTGTTATTGGGATGATTCCAAAGCAAGCATCATCATTTGCTTCAATCGGTCATTCTTTATCGAGTACATAACCGATTTACCTACATTTCTATCGCTTACGAAGCCTAAACGTCTTAAGGACCGAAGATGATGGGATGCGGATGAGATGGAACAACCAACTAATTTGGAAATGTCACTAACACACATTTCCTCTTCTAAACAAAGAACGTAGAGCAACTTCATTCTTGTTTGATCTGATAAGACTTTAAACATTCTTACAATTCCACTCAAACTTTGTGTATGCACTGTTTCACGAGTTTTTTCTAATTTCTCATGCGATAATGACGCGGACACATTATCAGCCATCGTACAAGCCTCCCCGTAATGAACATTCAAATGTCCATTTGAATGTCATTATTGCCAACTTCGTTCATATTAGACATTCATCTGAAAATAATATTGCTAACATAATTTATTAGGAGCACCTTATTTATTATTTAGATATCTCTTGTAGATTGAAATGAAATTGTCTTTCTCCAAAAGTGTACAAACCCTTTGTAAGACCTTCTGCGAGCTCATCATAGAGACCAGCTTTACCATAGGCAATGATTTCTTTCTTGTTGATGATGAGCTTCAAGTGCTCTAATGCCTTTCCAAAGATTTCAATATGTTGAATTTTTGATAGTGGTGAATAAAATATTGGTTTGGGATTACCTAATCCATAAGGTTCTAACGTTTGGAAATCATTTATGCCATTCTTGTCCCAAGCCTCAAATGGCATTTCAGCTAAATAATGTACTTTGGGTGAAGATGATTCTTCCAACTCAGCTGAAGAATGTAGCGCTGAAAAAAACGCTTCTAACTGTGGCCTTTCCGTCGAAACTTTTAATCCAGCCGCTGCTTTATGCCCCCCATATTTTATTAAATATTGTGAACATCGCGTAAGAGTATTGATCATTGAAAAATTGGTACCATGTACAATTCGAGCAGACCCTACGCCATCTGCCGATATGACGATCGCAGGTTTCTTAAATTCTTCCGTAACTCTGGCAGCCAATATCCCAACAATTCCTTTGTGATATTCTCCATGAATAGCTATGATTCGCCCACGTTGCATGTTCTCTTGAAGAATTCTTTCTTTTAAATCTACATATTGATTTCTTTGCATTTCTTTTCTTTCTGTATTTATGTGTATCATTGCACGAAGTTCATCCATACAAGGGTCCTTTGCAATAAGCAGTTGAACCGCTTTATTAGGATCGCCAATCCTACCACATGAATTAAAAATTGGAGCTATTTGAAAACTGATTTTTGTACTGTCCACTTCATTTATCTTCAGTAATGAGAATAGATGTTTGAAAATACAACTAGGTGCAACGTTCATCTTCTGTAAGCCATAATAAACGATTGTTCTATTTTCATCCGTCAAGGAAACCAAATCAGCAATTGTTCCAAGTGCTGCAAGTTCGATATATTCCTTTATTAACATTTCCCATGGTTTCTTGTCAGCCATGAATAGAGCTTGTACTACTTTTAAAGCAACACCAGCTCCACATAACTCTTTGAATGGATAATTTTCAAGTTCCATTTTAGGATTAATAAAAGCCACGCAGTCAGGTTCCCCATCCGTAATCTCATGATGGTCAGTAACAATTACTTTAATGCCTCTTTGCCTTGCGATTGAGAGGGCCTCATGAGCGTTAGAGCCATTATCAACAGTTATTATCAATGCAGTCTCTTGAGGCAAGCTATGAATTGTATGTGCTGATAAGCCATATCCCTCTTCCCTTAATGGTAATCGTACTTGGACGTTAGCCTTGAAAGAATTTAATCCTTTATACAAAATGGCCGACGAAGTCATACCATCAACATCATAGTCACCAAAGATAACTATCAACTCATGGTTAACAATTGCTTTTGCAATAAAATAAATTGCCTTTTTCATATCTCTAAACAAATAAGGATCATTAAATTGAGTAAAGGATGGAAATAAGAAATTTTCTATTTTGGACTCACTATTAATCCCAAGGTTAAATAGATGGAGTATAACTAATGGGTTTAAATTAAACTGCCGACTGTAATAAGTAAGTAAATCCTTCCTTGGATGATTTTCTAAAGGTTCACTGACTTGCATCCATTTCATAACTTTAGCCCCCTTATGTGCAAGTAAATTTCAACTGTTTGTTCAAATGTTTTGAGCAACAAATTTAGAGCCTTTAATAGCTATACTGGTAATACTAACCATTTTTTTGAATATTCATTCATACATATAATCAATCGATTATATATTCCCTTAATTATCGAATATCCATGATCTTATAACAGGCACCAAGTTATATGGAAAAGTGGCTTATTTAACTCTTATTTCAAAATTATATGCATATATAATTATTCGCTTATATATATTGAGTATGAAGACAACCATATTGGAAAGGAGATAAATAAATGAATCAACTTTGCAAGGCAATAGGAAAAAAATCATCAAGGAGAACATACACATTAATACAGAAATTGGAGGATGCTCGTATTGGGGAAATATAAAGAACTCAAGAATGTCAAAGTCACATCAATTAGCTATGTGCATGATCCAAACGCAGCTAAAAAATGGTTCGACATGTGTTTGGATATCATGATGCAGAAATTAAAGGAAGAGGATGAAGAAGATGTGAAGGAGTGAAAGAATGCTTACTGTTGCGTATTATCGAAATTCAATTGACGAAGACAAGCAAAAAACTTCTTTAGACACCCAACAAAATCTCGCCTATGAAACAGCTAAGAACTCTCGTTTGGTAATTGACAGGGAATATGCTGATCCGAAAACATCCGCACGAAAAACAGAAATTTCTCAACGAGTACAATTTTTTGCACTTCTTGATGAAATAAAAAGAGGTAATGTGAAAAATTTACTTGTAATGCGGCGTGATCGATTGGCTAGAAATTATGGGCAGCATATGGCAATATACAGAATTTTTAAAAACCATAATTTAAATGTTATTTTCACGAGTGCTGAACTTCCAATGAATTACTCTGCCAGTGGAGAGTTAGTGGAATCTATGCTCGGGGCCGCTAATCAAAATGAAGCAATTAAAATTGTTAGTGGATTATCACAAGGAAGAATGACCGTAGCAAATCAAGATAAAAACCCTGGGGGCAGATACCCTTATGGTTGTGTTAAAAAAGATGTGGATAATAAAGATGTGAAAAATAAAGAAGAAACCGATTCTTATAAGGTCGTTAAAGAAGAAATGGAACAAGTGCAGCTGATGTATAAATTATACGCAAGTGATGAATGCAAAAGTGTAAGTGACGTTGTAAGGAAGATGTTTGAGTTAGGAATGAGCAATCGCAAAAGTAAGCCCTGGGAGGATCAAGCAATTCGCAATATTTTATCGAATCCAGCGTACAAAGGAAAGAGACATTTCAACTTTAAATTTATTAACGGAGATGTGTGGAGCAATAATCCTGAACTCAACTGTGTTGGTGAAGAATTGTGGAACTTGGTTAATAAAAAACTAGAAAGTTCTTCAAGGCCTCGAAAAAAATTAGATGAAATTGAAATAAATTTTTTATTGAAGGACTTTGTTTTTTGTGCACTCTGCAAGGAACGGATTAAAACGACAAAAGCATTAGTGAATAATGAGATTTGTGGGATATATCGTTGTAAACATCTCAAGGTTGAAAAAAACCAATTCGAGAGTTTGCTAATAAACCATTTAAATCATCATTTGAATCACATTTTTGAAGACCACTGGAAGAAATTGCTGACGTATTCTATGCAATCGAAAATAGCTTCGATTGAAAAGTGGATCAAAAATCTTGAAGATCAAATGAGACGTAGTAATGATCATGTTTCTGAGTTTACAGTTCGTTGGATCAATGGCGTTCTATCTGAATTGGAATTAGAGGAATTGCTTGAAAATCTGGAGGGTGTAAAAGAACTTCAAGTATTTATTGAATCTCGCAGGAAAGAACTGAACAAAAATCTAGAACTACTTGAAAAATACAAAGATGAGAAAAGGGAAGATTGGTTTGTCAAATTAAGTTTAGACATGGATTCTAAACAATTAATACCTTTATTGAAAGAAACAGTGTCCCAAATAGTATTTTTGGAAAATGGAATCAGATTTGAGTTCAAGCATCCTTATATAAAAGAATACACGGAGATACTAAATGAATCCAATAATAGCTGAACTAGTTAGAAGTGAAAAACGCGGTGTAACCTACGGACGAGTTTCAACAAAGAAACAAGATATTATGAAGCAAACGAACACACTTAATGAGTTTGTGAATAAGTACGGTTGCAACATCGTTAATCGATACGAAGATCCAGGAGTATCAGCAGAGAAAGTCAAGCTTGAAAAACGGACAGGATTTGCAACACTTCTAGCAGATGCGACTAAAAAACAATTTGATTATGTGTTAGTTTGGGATTTTGAACGAGTTTCCCGTGATCAAGAAGAACATGAGTTCATTCGGAAAAAGATGGGAAATTTGAACATCCCCATCTTATTAATTGAATCAGAGGATTTTTATGATACAGGTGACCTCATGAGCAACGCGGTGAGGGATGGTATTTCTCGGTTTCGTTTAGAGAAAATTCGTATTGATACGATTAATGGAAAAAAAACAGTGGCTCAAAATGGAATGTGGCCTGGCGGCCGTGCGCCATATGGATACAAATATAATAAAGCTAACAAGAGGTTTAATCCCATTAGTGAAGAATTAGTTATTGTTAAAGAAATCTTTGAACGGTACAAGAACTATGGTTCTACATTTAAAATGGTTGCAGATTCATTAAAAAAGGAGGAAATAGTGGGAAATCACTGGGATTCCCAAAAAGTTAAATCGGTTTTACTTAATCCATTATATGCAGGGTATATTGCTATGCGTCGCCGTAAGAAGAATTCCCGTAACTCTATCCAATATAATCGAGATAATTGGATCATGCGTAAGAGTCTTCAAATCAAGGACCCTGTTATTTCGTTAGAGCAGTGGGAAGAAACTTGGAAACTATATTTGGAAAGAAAGGACATCAAGCCACGTCATTTCACCACCCCCTTCTATTTGAAAGGTATCCTTACTTGTGCGCACTGCGAAGCTAACTTGGAATGTAAAAATCAAATGACAGGGAAAGGTAAAAAGGAGTATGGAGGTTTGATTTATCGCTGCCGTTCTAACTCATGTATGTACAAAATCTCATTGGACACCGCTCACAGATTAATTTCAGATATTTGGAAAGAGCTCAGGAGAGTTAATGTCACCCAATTCTTAGGTAGAATTAGTTTTGTTATAACACATGATGAGGGCAATCTAACATTTGAAATCGAAAATTTAAGACAATCTATAGCTGAGAAACAAGAGTTGCTCAAAATGTGGGATGAAAAATTCGATACAATTCATCAAGAAAACAGAACTCAAGAAAACAGAACTCAAGAAAACAGAACGCAAGAGCCTATGCTAATAGCTCTTAGTATTACAAAAGGAGTTACCATCCAGAAGTTAGACAACGAAGTAAGATTGCTGAAAAGTAAAGTGAAAGAGTTGAATAAAATTAATGATTTTAAGTCGGATAATAATTATTCGGAAAAATTTATGGAAATGGTCAACGCAGACTGGGAGAGCTTGAATTCTAAATCAATTCGAAGTATTATCACAATGTTTGTTGAAAAAATAACAGTAAATAGGGATGGTCAGTTACATTATCGTATTTATAAGGATCTAAGCGAAGACTAATGGACAAAAAACCTGATTGGTTAATCATCAGGTTTTTTATCGTGTCAGTAAAGGTTTGTCTCAGAGGATTAATATCGTCTCAAGCTGTTTTTCAGTCTTTTTGTACCAGATAGTTCATATAAATTAACAACCATATCGGCGTGGACCATTAGAGGAAAAGCATAATAGAATTCGAATTAAAGGTTTCCAATATTTTTAAAAAAACTATCTCGGTTAATGGATAGGCACGGAAAAAAAATCTCGGTTAAGCAATGTGTTCTCGATCGTGAACACATTGCTTAACCGAGATTTTTACTCTTGAAAATGGCTTGTACCCTTAAGGTACAAGGAAAAATTAGGCATAATCCAATACCAAATTGATTGATACAATTTGATCCTCGGTTAGAAGGTAGACATGGTTACTGTATTCTTAACTTTTCTCGGTTAATGATTGTGTATGTTAATTTTAAAATCTTATACAAAGGTTCTAGCTTTGAATGATTCATTTCAGATAATAGTCAGAAACTTCTCGGGACATCCAAACGGCAAGGTTTATATTTTCAGATGTGATTCTTCCCTCATATTAAAACTGTGTGCATTTACCCCATATTTACTGAACTTATATTGCAAATATCTCGATACATCATCTTCATGTGTAGAAATAATTATTTGCTTGTGCTGAAAGTCATTTCTAAGCAGCTCTGTTAGAGAGGCCATATTAATTTCATCCATGGATTGAACAGGGTCGTCAATTAATATTACACCTAGATCTTTATTTCCATACACCTTGTTCAAAGAAAGCGTAAAGGATATGACAAGTGCAGATAACTGACCTGAGCTTAGAAAGTTTAGCGCATCATGATCCGAAGTGTTGTCGGAAACAAAAACAATACTTTGCGCTTCATCCTTAATGAATAACCCAAGACCTCTTTGATAATTCTGAATTATCTTTCCACTATAAATATAAAACGGCACCTCAATATCCACCATTATCTTCTTCCAATGCTTTTTTATAGAGGAATCGTAGTTATAAATTATCTGTTTAATTTGTTCAGACTTTTTAGTTAGATTACTAAGTTCTTCATTACATTTGTTTAGTTGCTTTTCATCCTCTGCTTTTTTTTCTTCATTTTGATTATAAAATTGATAATCAATGTATCTTTTTTTACGTTCAACTGCCTCGACTCTTATTTTTTCTACGTTAGTTTCAAGCCCATTAAAGTTCTCTTGATACAATGTTTGGAAGGTTGTAAATTTTTCATCGAACTCAGCATACCCCACTTCTATAACATGCTTTCTCCCGCGAAGCTCGTTCGATAAATTTTCAGCGGCAAGCTCGACATTCTCTAATGGACTATTGAATTGTTTGTTACTGTGTACAGAAAAATCGACGTTGTTCTGTGCACACCAGTCCAGAAAAGGGGCTATTTCTCTCTCGCGGCGATAGCCGTGTTCTAACTGTCTGTAAAATGTTTCATTTATTATGTTTTCGGGATTTGAAAGATAACTTTCAAGCCATTGAATAATAGCAGCGAAGTGAGTATGAAAAAGCTCTTTTATCTCGTGCTCTTGGATTATTGTGGAATCATCATATAAGGAGGAAAAATACTCCTTTTTGGTTTGGAATTCGGCGAGAAGCCTCTCATGGTCTCCCCAATCATAGCCACAAAAAGGACAATCTTCTTTCAACTCCCCTTTGTGAGAATGGAAAGTGTTCAATTGTTCTAATAGCTTGTCTCTAGTTTGATTTAATTCACTCACAATTTTTGATAGCATGGAAGCATTTTGAGTTTGATTCTTTATCGTCTCAACTTTTTGTTTTACCGTTGTTATATCAAATTTAACTTCGTTATGTAATTCATCATAATTTATGGTGTACATACTTTTTTGATAATCCTGCAATTGTACTAAAAAGCGCCGAAGCTTTTTTTCTTTTTCAACTTTAAGCTTAATTTCCTGATATTTATCAAGGAAAAAGGCAACGCTTATTGTTGATTGTAGCAATGTCTTATTATCCGCATACTTGTTTAACTGTAGATTGAATGTAGCCTTTTTATATTGATCAAAATGGCTAATGAAGTCTTCTATTAAAAGTAATTCATTAATGAATTTATCACGCATCTCCTTACTGCTAACAGTAAGATTTTCCCGATCCCATAGTTTATCAGCAATGTCCCCCAACAAGGGTTCGTACTCCGTAACATCTTTATTTAGGACTCCCTCAGGATTAACATAAGATTCTAAGCGAGTTCTAATTTCACTAATTTCCGTTGTCTTGTTTCTCTTTCCAGTATCTATATATTTAACTAAACCTTCAAAATACTTCTTCTCCTCAACCTCGGCATTTGTGTCAAATAGACGGCTTATTTCGGCCATCCTATCCTTACCAGGTCTCTTTAAGAAAGAAGTGTTATCTTCTTGTTGAATGTAATAAAACAAACTATATAGTCGTTCAAGTTCCTCTACTCCAAATATTTCATTAACTACTTTCTGTGTAGAACTTGTCTCGTCATTTATAGGGCTATCGAATGACTCTAGGATGTGTGTATCAAATACTTCCCACTTACCTGGCTGTTTGTCTGTCCCTGTTAGTCTTTTTCTTGCAGGGAGTGACTTAACTAATGTAACTGTTTCTTCATTATTGGTCGAAAACTGCACTTTAATTAAGATGTCCTTTGATGGGTCGTTGCTAAATAACAGATCCCCATACGCTACACGAGCATCATCAGGTCTTTTAATTCTATCGATCTTGCCCGTTAAAGCCAATTCAATTGCATCAAAAATGGTTGTTTTTCCAAAGCCATTTGGACCATCTAACACAATTAATTGACCCTTTCTCCAATCCAGAAGAAGGTGGTCAATTGCCTTGAAATTTTCTATAAGAACTCTACTAATAGTGTAGTTAGCCATTTATTTCCCCCCCAAACCTATGTAATCCATAAGCCTTGTCCGTAACGTTTCTTCATCAGCAGTTTGAGAATATATATTCCCCTCAGCATCTTCATTAGTAACGATGTTCAACTTCAGCAATTCATCACGTATTTCGAGTAAGTCGGGGCTAAGTGAATTCGTTATCGTATCCTCTAAACTTGCGATTTCTCTATTCCTTGTTGTTATATCGAGAAATGGCAATTTGATAAAGAGTTTGCTTACCAGATTATATTCTGACTCACTATTTGGAGTTTTCTTATGTTCTTGAAATGCAACTTCGTTATTTAGCAATGAATGGAGGTACGACATAACGCTAAGCCCATTTACTTTTTGCAATGCCATTTCAACCTGGTGATTGGTATATGTCAAGACGTACTTTTTGAAAAGATAAGGATCTTCTTCAATATCAAAGATCATTTTATTCAGCGCAGGATCAGATCCTGTATCAGTCTTTTTCACACAAACCAACATTGACAAGTTTTTGTCCATTTGGGGTTCATATCCTTCTTCTAACCCCTTAATAGCATCGTAATAATCATTCAAGTGTTCAACGCTTGTGTTATCAAATGTAGTACCCTCTAAAAAAATAGCTAGATAATAGCTTGACCTTTTTGAATCAGAAGCAAAAATAATTGGTTCTTGCGACGTTAAGGAACGAATGTTATAACCGTTTTCTTCAAATATATTTTCAATTAGCCTAATCATTGATTCAGTTCTCCCTTTGCAGTGTTAATATCAATCAAGCGAATTCTTTTTATTTTAGTAATCTTATCGTTGATTTTGGAGCTTTCGTCATCAATATCTGTATATTTTTTTGCAGCATTTTCTAACGATTCGGAGTTAAAGTTGTCAGTAATCATAACTTCGATTTCAAATAAATTATTTCTTATGGCAGCGTTGCTTAATATATTACTCGCAATAGTGGATTTCAACCTGTCTTCACTTCTTATTCTACCTGCGTTAAGTTTTACAGTTGTCGGTAAGTAGACGATGTTTTGTGATTGTTCCTGAACAACATACTTGTAATCATTTGAACTCATTCTTTGCTTGATTTCATAAAATGCATAAATAAGAACTTCGATGCCATCTTCGGGTATTAGATCTCTATAGGCTTCATCATTAGCCTTTCGTATGTGAATATGAGGAGTAACCATTTGACAAAAAGTGAAAAATTCAGAATTATCAAGTTCACTTATCGCGCTTACATATTCTTCCACTCTCAGTAAATCATCATGCCGTTCAAAGTCCTGTTCTTGAGTGGTTTTATGATGAAGTTCTTCAGACATATTCTCACAAATACTGTGAAAAACGTTTCTTAATTGATGTATTACATAATCTTCCGAAGGCTCTTCCCAGTTACATTCAAGCACTTTGATTATTTTCCCAAAACCTATTCTATCTGGAACTTGTTCAACTTCTTCATCGCTTTGCTCGTTAATATGTCTGCGGGTAATATGTTTATCAACCTCGCCTAAAAGGTAATGGTACACCACATCTAGCTGTTTTTCAGTGGGTTTGATATCCTTTTGAACGTAATATTTCTTTATGCGCTCAATTATTTCGCTTTCTAATTCAGATAATGGACAATAGCTTTTTGAATCTGAGTATGTATATTTTGAGAACAATGTAAAAACTTCCTCATAAGCATCGGCTGCCTTTACCATGTCGTAATAATCTCTAGGTGAGTAATTTTTAATTTTAGGACTGGTTGGTGGACCTTTAGTTGCCTTTGGTTCTGTTGGAGGGTCTAATTGTGACGGATCTTTAGTTGCTTTTGGAGCTGGTGGAGGGGCTAACTCATTTAATCTCTTCTTGATTGACTCTACAGACTCAATTTCAGTTGCAGAATGGAGATAGGAACCACCACATGGATTAAGGAGCGTTTTCCCTAGTAAATTCCATATGGCATCTTTATATTCACTCAGATTATGAGCCTTGTAAGACTTCACCTGATGGATGGATACATAATTCTCCCCATTCAGAATACAAAAATCTTCATACCATTCCAATTCAAGCCGATAATTTTCGTAATCATCTGGGCTAATTTTAAGTATGTAATCAAGTACAACATTGAGTGCAACTTTCCCTTGATATTGATAGCCGCTCCAGCTCGGGATTGCACTGTGATATGGGGTAAATTCAATAGTCTCTGTAGTAGTCATTTCAGCACCCTTTGTCATATAGCATAATAAACTAAAACTATTCGACTTTTTCTAATTTTTTCCTGCAAATTTCGCGTTTGTAACCAAAAAAAATGCCAAAAGGCGGATATGCCCTTGGCATTATATTGATTTTCGCTTCTTATGAAATTGTACTGCCTCATGCAAATTAAGACGACAATAGTCAAGAATTCGGTTCAGCAACCTTTCTCCTCCCAAATAACATAATGCTTCTGCCTCGTGTACAAAAATACCCGAAGTATAAAATGTTGTGTTCTCATTAATATTGTGAGGGAATACCCAAACCAATTCCTCATCGTTTAGATGCACTTGACGAAGCCCATTAGACATCATGTAGGTGTAAATATTAATAGGTAAAGGATTTTGCTTACAATACTCGCGGTAGTCGAAACCGAATTGCTGTTGTAGAGTTTCATTTACTAGACGAAAAACAGCATTCTTCAAATCATACATATTGTCGCTAAACTTTACCGTTTTCACTAAGACTTTAGAGAACTCAATTAGTTCCCTGAGTAGTTCGAACCTTTGAAAGTCATCTAACACCTCTGGTACCTCATGTTTATCACAGAGGGGATCGGAGTATGACATATCCCAAGACGTTGCATAAAATAAAGGCAATGTAAAATTTGTTTCTATTTTTTTGATTAACCTCCTCCATCGTATGAGGAGATGAACATCGTATTTCTCCCTAAGTTCTTCAACAGCTTGGTATGAGTAATCAATAAGAGAGGCAAGTATCGTTTTCTGATAATAAGTCAACACGACAATCCCTTCTTTTCCATTTATTAACAACCATTATTCCCCTAAATTATTGAATTTAAATGGTGTCCCTTTAAAATAAGTATGAAGTTATATAGCCTTTAGAAGTGTATTAAACATAAATGATCGCTCCTCAATCAAGGAGCGATCATCATTTGCTTATACATAATGTTGTTCTTCAAAACACATTGCGAACGTCATGCAAAAGCTGAACGTAAAGGGTCGTTCACAAGCGGTTGTAGAACTGATCAAGCTTGGGGAATTAAAGATCTGATTCCGTCAGCAGAGGGATCCATGTAAGCCTTTGAGCCTCCCTGTGGAGGATTCAAGGGCTTTTATGTTTGGCAGGAGGATTAGAAATCATCCAAATATTGAAAGTTTTGTTAACCCGACATTTCGACAACAAGTGACTTGGGGCATGTACTATGATACATATATAATTCATTATTAGGAGGTAATTATGTTAAATGGTTGAAGCAACCAATGATCAAAAAAACATTTTTTCACTTTCAACGCTTCTAAATATAGAGCCCAAAATTCTGCTTAGACTTTGCCATTATATTGAATCCAGAGGACATTTCTTTACGAAATCAGAAGAGGGTACCATTCAATTTAATGATAGAGATATCGCTGTTATCCTAGCCCATTACTGAAGGGCTTTTTTCTTTGTACTTCCGCGAAAACCGCTCTTACAGCGAGAGCTCTGCGAGCCGATGCTCGTTGACAGAGCCTGAGAAGCCGAAAATCGACTTCTCAGCAGACTGTCACGCGCGTCCATGCAGATTAAGCTCGGAAAACGCGCTTAATCTGGAGCACACGAAAAAAAAAGGGGTAAGCTTTGCTTACCCCAAACCCAAAACATATAAATTATTTGTTAAAAAAAGAAGAGGCTGTCCCATAGGGTGTTCATCTTTGGGCTACCTCTTCTTTTCACTGTTG
>NZ_WHOA01000126.1 GCF_013141715.1 Paenibacillus phytorum
CGCGCCAGCGAGAGCTCGCTGAGAAGTCGGATACGGCCTTCTCAGCACTCAACCCAGACCTCACACGCCGTAATCGGCAGCTGAGAGGTCTTTTTTAACGCTCTGGCGAAGCTCGCGCCAGCGAAAGCCCGCTGAGAAGTCGGATACGGCCTTCTCAGTCCTCAACCCGGACCTCACACGCCGTAATCGGCAGCTGAGAGGTCTTTTTTGGCGCTCTGGCGAAGCACGCGCCAGCGAAAGCCTGCTGAGAAGCCGAAAAAGGCCTTCTCAGTCCTCAACCCAGACCTCACACGCCGTAATCGGCAGCTGAGAGGTCTTCTTTGTCATGCACGCTAGTGATCTTACTCCGCCTTTTGTTTAGCACATTATGATTCTACTTTGCATTTTATAGAGAATCTAATATAGAAGCGAGGTGATCGGAATGGCTCGTGCAAAAGCTGTTTTACAGCCCGATTTAGTATTGATCAGTTGGACAAGAAACCCTCTTAATCCAGGTTCAGCTCGCAGGATTATTGCAGCTCGTGTAATTGGTGGTGCTCAACCCTGTAGGATTACGTTGGTACCCAATGGATTGCTTATCAATGCCTTAAACTGCTTATTAGACCATGACATTGGTTTTAAAATCGTGTTCCAGAAAAAAACTTCAAGTTTTAGCGGATATTTGGTGTTACAACGCAATCGATAGTTGGTTGTTAAAAAGATAGAAAAGATCCACAACATTGGGTTGTGGATCTCTTTACTTTTCATGATTAAACTGATAGAAATATTTTTATACTGCCATCTTTAGAATAGAATTCAAAATCAGTTTTATATGCTCTTCTAATATCACTTTTCCAGATATCCACCCAAGCGTTAAAGACGCCTTGTGGATCTGTATGATCTACTTCTACAACATGGTAGTTTCCTGCTAAAATTATGACACTACTTTCATCAATAAATTTCTCTTCAGAACCAATATGCAAATCATAATCACCTGTAAAATCACTTGAATAATTATTATAAACTGCAAATATATCACCTTTTACATTTAAACGAAGAAACTCTTCCCACAGACTAAGTATTTTATCTGTATTTTGATTATTTGTTCTTATTCTTTTGCCATAAATAAGTTTTTCAGTAACTGCTGCATGCATGTATATTTCCTCCTACTAGTTTTAATATAGAAAATATAACATTCATAGTATGACAACTGTCTGTCAGCTTTCGTAAATAAATTTAATTTCGTTCCTGTATTCATTTTCAAGCCATATTGGAGATAATATCTTTACATGTCTGCCAAACATGAGGAGGAATGGCAGTATATTTTTAGTAGTGTCATAATTAAAGTCTACCTTTAAGCTCCCATCTTCAAGTACCGATATTTCATCATCCGTAAAAAAATCGTATAACTTACCAAGTTCACTTTTTGAAAACAGTAATATAATCTTCTCTATTTTAACTGACTTAGCGGTCAAGTACTCATTTGCCTCCGTATAAGCAGTTCTAGTATTGTCATATATGACTTCCATATTTCTTATTCTAGTCAATTTAAATAATCTCAAAGCTTTTTTGGATTCACAAAAGGCTTCCAAATACCAACTCCCATTCATAAAATTTAATTTTAAAGGTTGAATGATTCTACTAGATATATTTGCTGTTTGGGAGACATAATGAATACAAATTTTATTCCCCTCATCAATGATAGATAGCACTTTTTTTATCTTCACTTTTGTTTCTTCTTCAATCGTTTCTCGGTGTAACGTAGATGATGTTATTGTAATATTAGAATGAAATTCTTCCTTATTTTCTTTCAATAGCTCTATTTTTCGTTGTAAAATGGATAATTGATGATTATCAAACAACTCACTTTTTAAAGTTAAACCTTCTAATAAAAATTTCTTTTCTTCTTCGTTAAATGTAAATTTATCAAGTTGATAGTTATCAATTAAAGTAAACCCACCATTCTTTCCAAGATAAGAAATAATAGGGATTCCGATTGCTGATAAAGCATCCATATCTCTATAAATCGTTCTTTTACTTACTTCAAATTCATTCGCTAATTCGTCAGCAGAAACTAATTTTTTCTTTAATAAATAGATAAGTATGGAGAACATTCTCGCTGTTTTCATGGCATCCTCCTTGTTTGATCAAATTACCATATTGCCTAATTAATTCATACCATTTCTTTTATAAGAAGGAGCTACAAGACTTGGATATACTGTTTAAAGAGGTCAGCAATAATCACGAGATATCTGTATACGATACGTCGGAGTTATATGGTGAAAAAGGAAACTTCCGAGTATTGGAGTTTTCCAATAGGGCTATACAAGGTGCGCTGGATTTGAATAATCCCGAACGAATCCTCTTTGAATATCCAAGGGCGATTATCCATTTAATGGATTACAACACCCCATCATTCGAGGATGTGTTTGTCATTGGGCACGGAATTGGAACGATTGCAGGGCATTATTCGGAGAAACGATTTAAAGTAGCGGAGCTTGATGATAAGGTTGTGGAGTTAAGCAAGAGATTTTTTGGATACAGCAAGGATAATGTGATCGTTGGTGATGGACGCCAGATACTGGGAAGTGAAGAACCGCAGGCCTACGATTATATTATTTTGGACGCCTTCACGGAGAAGGGGACTCCTCTGCATTTAACATCTAGGGAATTTTTCAGAATAACGCGGGAAAAACTCGATTCGCAAGGATCTATCATCATGAATCTGATGGGCAAAGGCGAGAATGATCAGCTCCTGAACGCCATTCATACGACTCTTAGCGAGGAATATGCTTATATCAAATCGTTTGCCCTGCCATCTGAGGGTGCCGCCGACATCCTAAATATCATTATCATGGGCAGAAACAAACCAATCGGATTTCAAGCACGCCACATGGCGGGTTTCACAGAGATTGAACTTGGACAAGGCTATGTCATTAGGGATAGCTGCCCAAAGTGAGAAAAAAACGTTATCGTTCAAGTGAACGGATAACGTTTTTATGTGTTAGGCGAAGAATTTTTTTAGCGGTTCCCAGTAGTTGATATGCCAACCTTTAGACAAATGTTCACTTTGGTCCTCAGGAAATCCTGTATGGCTCAAGGTTAAGCGAGTTCCCTCCCCTTGTTCCTCCAGCTCGAACTTCACTAGGGAATATACGCCCTCTTCCCAATCCTTGATACGCCATGCTTGAATAATTCGCTTATTTGGCCTTAGCTCTATATTCTTCCCTACGACCATCCCTCCGAAGCAGGAGAAGGTGCCGCTGGATTCGGTCGACGTTTCTGTCGGAGAGCCTCCCATCACCTCACTAAACAGTGTTGCATCGGTCAATGCCTCGTAGATGCGACTCGGACTCACGGGGAATACCACCTCTTGTTGGATCGTAGATGCACATTTGCTAGATATTGTCGTCATTGTCTTCTCTCTCCCTGTACTTGAAGTTGTAGAATATGTAAGCGATTTGAAAGTCAAGGTATGTCGATGCCTCATCCTAATGAAGAGACAGGGCAATGTTATTTTCCCCAATTCTAGGTAACCTATGAAGGAATATGTAGCCATAACAACAAATATTGCGACGTCTAGTTGCTCGAAATTGGGATGGTCTTTTTTGGTGTTGTTCGTTACCTATCGTTTATAATAAAATAAGATTAAAGTTCAAAAGAAAAGGTGTCATTCATGAGCATATTAAACGTAGAACGACTAAGTCACGGCTTTGGAGACCGCGCCATCTTCAACGATGTATCCTTCCGCCTACTCAAAGGCGAGCACATCGGACTCATCGGCGCTAACGGTGAAGGGAAGTCCACCTTCATGAACATCATTACAGGTAAGCTCCAGCCGGATGACGGCAAGGTCGAATGGTCCAAGCGTATGCGCGTTGGTTACCTGGATCAGCATGCTGTACTTAACAAAGGCCTTTCGATCCGCGACATCTTAAAGGGAGCCTTTCAATATCTGTTCGACATGGAACAGGAAATGAACGATATGTACGCCAAGATGGGCGACGTAACGCCAGAAGAGCTTGAGCAAATGCTTGAAGATGTTGGAACGATTCAGGATACACTGACGAATCAAGATTTCTACATGATCGATGCCAAGATCGAAGAAACGGCCCGTGGACTTGGCCTTACGGATATTGGACTAGATAAGGACGTCAATGATTTAAGCGGTGGGCAGCGGACGAAGGTATTGCTTGCGAAGCTTCTGCTCGAAAAGCCGGATATTCTGCTCCTCGATGAGCCGACGAACTATCTGGATGAACAGCATATCGAATGGTTGAAACGCTACCTGCAAGAGTATGAGAATGCCTTCATACTCATCTCACATGACATTCCGTTCCTCAACAGCGTTATTAACCTGATTTATCACATGGAAAATCAAGCCTTAAATCGCTATGTTGGCGATTACGAGCATTTCCAGCAGGTTCACGAAATGAGAAAGTCGCAGCTTGAATCCGCGTATAAGCGCCAACAGCAGGAAATCTCTGAATTGAAGGACTTCGTTGCTCGTAACAAAGCGAGTGTCGCGACGCGGAATATGGCGATGTCCCGGCAAAAGAAGCTGGACAAGATGGAAGTCATCGAGCTAGGTAGAGAAAAACCGAAGCCGCAGTTTAATTTCAAGGAGGGGAGAACGGCTGGTAAGCTGATTTTTGAAGCGACAGATCTCGTTATCGGTTACGAGGATCCCTTATCCAGACCGCTCAACCTTCGCATGGAGCGAGGTCAGAAGATCGCGCTTGTTGGGGCGAACGGAATCGGTAAAACGACATTGCTGCGCAGTATTTTAGGTGAAATCAAGTCACTATCCGGGTCTGTACAAAAGGGAGATAACCTCCAAATTGGTTACTTCCAACAGGAGATCAAGGATTCCAATAACAACACCTGTATTGAGGAAGTATGGAATGAGTTCCCCTCGTTCTCACAATTCGAAGTACGCGCGGCGTTAGCCAAATGCGGGCTCACAACCAAGCATATCGAGAGTAAAGTTGTGGTACTCAGCGGTGGTGAGAAAGCTAAGGTTAGGCTTTGCAAGCTGATCAACCGTGAAACGAACTTACTCGTGCTCGATGAGCCGACGAATCACTTGGATGTCGATGCGAAGGATGAACTGAAGCGTGCTCTCCAGGCGTACAAAGGCAGTATCCTGTTGATTTCCCATGAACCGGACTTTTATCGCGATGTCGTAACAGAAACATGGAACTGTGAATCTTGGACGACGAAAGTGTTTTAAATTGTAACTAAGGAGCTTATCTAGTCGCTTGCGATTAGATAAGCTTTTTATATTTATGTATCAGTCGCATGATGATATTTCAAACTGGCATCTTCCCCCGCGTCATCATCATTTGCATGCGTTTCATGTGAATGAGAACCGTTCGAATGAACCATCCCACTCGCACTCCCAAGCCCACATACATGGGGATACAACTGCACCATATGATCTGTTTTCTCACTATCCCAAGCCAATAATGCAGCATGCTCACCACTCTTCCATGACCGTTCTTCTCATTTGAATTTATTGTAAATGAGATCTCCCGGAATAAAATCAGTCCTTAGACGGAATTCCTCCTCCTCTGACACCAAAGCGATAAAAACTAAAAAACATGCTAACTCACTAGACCACAAGTGAATTAGCATGTTTTTAAATGTATTAATTCTGATGCGCTAAGTCTCGAATAAAATGCGTCCTGTCTGCGATAAGTCATAACCTTGGATAGGACGCAGCTCATTGTGGAAGGATTCGGATTGTAAGACTTGCTTAACTCTCTCAATCCATTCTAGGTTTTCCGGTTTCTTCAACATGACAAGGTCATATCGTTCTTGAATAAGCGGAATGAACTCAACGCCGCCAACCATATAAGCTGCTTTTTCAATCCCTACTCCGAAATCCGCTTCACCCGTGGCTACTTTACCAGCCACGCCCATGTGATTCGATTCCTCCTGCTCATAACCGCTTAGCTGTTGATGTGGAATTCCATGAAGACGGAGCTGCTCATCGAGAAGAACACGTGCGCCAGAACCTTTTTCACGATTGACCAATTGAAGTCCAGACTTCTTGAGGTCAGCCCATCCGTAGATCTGTTTAGGATTTCCTAGCTTAACGTATAAGCCAGCCGATCGTGAAACGAGATTCATAACAAGATAGGAAGAACCCGTCAGCAATTTTCGGATATAGGGAATGTTATATTCACCTGTGTCACCATCCAGCAAATGGGTACTGACAATATCAGATTCACCCTTGTACATCGAGATTAAACTATCCAGACTTCCCACGTAAGAACGAAGCGGTCTGTAATTGGATACATTCCTCTCGATATGTTTGGCCAAAATGTCCAAGCTAACATCTTGTCCTGTTATAACTAGAGATTGTTTAGAAGATGAGGCAGCATGGAATTGCTGCTGTGCAGGAGGTTCGGCCAGATCCTTTTTGGGAGTAGAGGCCATACCTCCTTTCGTACGTGTTTTATATGCCTCGAGATCAGATGCGTCTACGCGCATTTGCTTTCCGACACGATAGGAAGGCAGATCACCTTTTTTAATTAGATCATAGACGGTTAGTTTGGAAATTTTCAAAAGCTTAGATATTTCTTCCGTTGTATAGGAAATGTCAGCTGTCATTGTAAACCTCCAAAAGCATGTTTTTCATAAAGTACATACATCAAAACTGCTGATACATTATCATCTATCATAAGCTGATAAATAGGGTATTTCAATCCCGTTGTTTACTAATTAAATATGGTTTTATATAATGATCATTAATTATACTATTTTATTTATAATCAAATAGATATAAACTTAAACTCGGAGGGTACATAATGTTAAAGTTAAGAATGTTTAGTTATGTTTTATCATGTTTCGTTATATCGGCAATGATTATCACAGGGTGCTCGAGTCAAAAGGAACAATCCGTTGCAAGTACAACACCAACTCAAGCCGTTCAAGCAACAGCAACACCTACTTCGACACCAGTACCCACTGAGAAAGTCGAATTAACGATTTCCGCAGCCGCAAGCTTAACCGATGCCTTCAAAGAGATTCAAACGAATTACGAGAACAAGAACAAACAAATTAAACTTAATTTTAACTTCGGAGCTTCTGGGGCTCTGCAACAACAAATCGAACAAGAAGCTCCTGTAGATCTATTCTTTTCGGCAGCGACTAAAAATATGAAAACACTAGTCGACAAGCAGTTGATTGATCCAACACAGCAAAAAAGCTTGCTAATTAATGAATTAGTTCTTGTTGTTCCAGCTGATGGTAAAGTGAATGTACAAAAAATAGATGATTTGACAAACGAAACGATCAAACACTTAGCAGTCGGAGAACCGCAGACCGTCCCTGCTGGCAGCTATGCCAAAGAGGCACTAACTAACGCGAAGCTTTGGGACACACTTCAAGCCAAAATCGTACAGGGCAAGGATGTACGCCAAGTACTTACCTACGTAGAGTCCGGGAATGCCGAAGCCGGTTTTGTTTATAAGACCGATGCGTTGACTTCAAAAAATGTGAAAGCAGCTTTTAGTGTTGATTCAAAAACGTACACGCCCATTGAATATCCTGCCGGTATTGTAAAAGCAACAAAACATAGCAAAGAGACCGCTGACTTTTACACCTATCTTCAAAGTAAAGAAGCACAAGATGTGTTTGTAAAATACGGATTCTCTATTCCAAAATGATGATGAAACAGATTAACTGGACAGAATTTGCTTATCCTATCATCCTTTCGTTAAAGGTTGCTGTCGTATCAAGCCTTTTCGTTCTTTTGATTGGTGGATTAGCAGCATGGGGAATGTCGCGGCGGAAATTTCGCGGAAAGACATTGTTAGAAACTACGTTTCTTCTGCCTTTGGTACTGCCTCCGACAGTCGTAGGCTTTATCTTGCTGGTCTTATTGGGTAAAAAGAGTTGGATTGGGTACCTCATGGAAAGCTTCTTCAATCAGTCGATCATATTTACATGGGGGGCTGCGGTGATCGCTTCGATCGTGGTGGCCTTTCCTTTAGTTTATCAAACGATGAAAACCGGATTTTCCTCGGTGAACAAAGATCTGGAGGACGCTGGGAGATCAACGGGAGCAAACGAGTGGCAAGTTCTACGCTATATTACCTTGCCTTTGGCCTGGCGCTCTGTTACAGCAGCTTACATTCTTGGCTTTGCTCGAGGGCTGGGGGAATTCGGTGCAACACTTATGATTGCAGGCAACATCCCTCACAAAACCCAAACGTTGCCTACCGCCATATACATTGCTGTTGAATCTGGTGATCAAACCCTAGCATGGTGCTGGGCAGGAGCCATTATCATTATCTCATTCGGACTGATGTTTTTCGCTAACCACAAACCCAAGAATTAGAGAAGTTGGATGTATAGACAATTTTCATGTCCGGAAAACATATAGGAGTTTCATTTATATTTTCCGGACCTGTTTAATTCATAAAGCTAATCTACTAAATATACCTTCTCACCAACATGAATGGGTCCCGTCTTTATGACAGAAGCATAAACTCCGAAATTTAAATTCATCTCCTCGTTAATTTTCTTCAACAAAGAAACATCGCGTTCGAGTGTATCTGGATCGATTGTAGTCATTGAGCAACGCTCACAATAACTATCAATTTGTAATTCAGAACTGCCTATCCGTATTCGCTTACCTATCCAATTACCTTCATTACTAGAGTTTTCATCTAGTGTCACAACTAGGTTTGCTCTAAAGCGCCTTTTATCCAATCTCTTTTCCCATATCTCTTCAAGCTTGCGTAAAGTAGTGTCCGTAATGATTAAGATACTCCCTGAATCGACAGCCATCCGATCAGCGTTCTGCGGTTTATAGCACTTCATAGACATCTTTCTTTTGGAATACCTTTGGATTTCATCTAATAATTCTTCACTCCAGTTAAAGATTCGCCCATCTGGCGATGTTACTACTAACTCAGGCAGCTCACTTTCATGATCCTCCCTTATGATTTTCGCCTTATAAGCAAGCATGTTAGGGATCTCTCTAGCCGTGATGAAACTATCCCATCCTTCTTTTGTTTCATCAATAAAGGCAAAACAGCGGTCGCCGTCTAAACCACTTTTCACAATATGGCTAGCCTGTAAAGCCTCTCCCGCAAATGACTTTACAGGAAATCGCTTTATTTCACTAATTTCACCTACGCTATGTAATGTCAAAATAGATCCTCCTAGTCTTTACACTTTTATCTGCAAATGACCTATTGCTTTCAAAAGTTACATTATGTATCATCCGTATATAACCATATCAATTCCACTTCATTCTTGCATTTGAAAGTGAGGACGCCTATGGATGTCGTTCGTCAATTTTTTATCAGTAAAACACTTATTTGGTTACTTTTCTTATGTTGTACTGACGCAATTTTTACGGATATTGGCCTTCATCTGGCATTTATCGAGGAGCTAAATCCACTTATCCGAAGCATTTACGAGTGGCATGTTAGGGCTAATCAATATTCCGATACTATGGCCGTACCCATTTGGCTCCTTGCCAAGTATGAATGTAATACCACATTTCCCCGTTTGGAGACTTCCACTCGCGTGAAGCGGTGACGGTTTGTGGTGTGAAGGTGAGTACCTGCGCAGTCAATGAAGCGTCCATATACGGTGTGTTCAGTGCAATGGATGCTGCTGTCAGTTCAAGACTAACATTACTCAGCTTCACCCCGAGCTTCGCATCGTTATCGAAGTCACCGGTTAACCGGGAAGAGATTTCCTTAGCGAGGTTAATCCATTTACCAGAACCGTCTGTTACGACAAAGTACCAGCCCTCTATTTTTCCAATCCCATGAACGGTTTGCGGCAGCTGAGGCCCAGGTAACTCGCCACTATAAGGGAAGGGTAATTTGTAATAGTGAAATGGGACAGGAATGTCCAGCTTAAGGTTGACCTTCTCAACACCCTCAAACCCAAGTCCATGGGAATCATTTGCGTGTATCCATCTTAGTCCTTTCGATGTATCGACTTTATACCAAACGCTTGGAGGAACCATTCGCGCTTGCTGCATATACTTCTCAATAGGCTTTACGATCTGAGGGGTCAGCTTCGGCTCGTCAGACAACGGTTTCTCGAAAGGCAGCATATAAACCTCAGTCTCCTGTTCAATCGATATCATTCCTTCGACCGGAGAACCTTTGTATTTTTCTGCATAATGATACGGGCGAATCCACTTGTCGCCAAGCCACGAAGTTTTTATTAAATACCACTTATCGTTGGAGTAGCATGGCGTGTAAGGGTCGCACACAGAGATAGAGGCAACCGCCTGAACCGTTTGCGGAGAGAGTTTGTACGCGGTCATCTTCATCGGTGACGCTGAGTCATACAGATCTGTTTCCTGTTCAAGTAAAGTCAGTGTTTGCTCCTGAAGCTCCATTTGTCCGTATTTGTACGCGCCTTCCTTCAAGTTAATCCATGCCTCTCCAAGCCATGTCATAACCGGCACTTTATCCATACCAGTGATGCCCAGCAGCATGTTACTCTTTATCGGAGCTAGGTGGACAGACTGGAAGGCGCTAAGCGAGCCGATGGCCTCATCCGATCTTGTTTCCTTGCTTGCATATAAAGTAAACTCGTCCAACAAGGTTACATAAGGCATAGCACTTGGTGCAGCAAGCCCCTGTTCAGCCTGAGAGAGCTGCGGCCCGGATAGTATAACTATGGCTGCTGCCAGCAGCGAGGTTAACCATTTGCTCAAATTAGTCATCTCCTTTCGATAATTAGACGTGAGTTTTGCATGAAAGTTACAATTTTTCCCTCGAATTGTCCAACGCGCGACAAAGCGCCCCACCGATTGTCGGATAAGGCGCTCAAAGATATTACCGATATTCCACAAGCTATTTACCCGTGGCGATTGCAACGATATTTTGAACAATATGATAGATGATTAACGCGGCAAAAACGAGCACAGAAATCGTAGCGTAAATTCTTCGAGGATTCTGGTACCACTTTGGAAATTGTTCAAGTCGTTTAGGTGATTGAAAGCCTTGAACGATATCGCCATGCTTAATTGCCTCGTTAAAAGGCGCCCTCTCTTCTGTGGCAACCTCATTGGCTGATTTCTCGGTTTGATGCAATGTATTGTCATTAAAAGGATTGTAGGAAGTATCTTTCATGTTAGACCTCCTTCACGTTAATATCCTTATTATACCATTTTATAAATACCGTTCTACATATTAGTTAGGAATCCAAAATACCTCCATATTAAAGGTATCTTTATCTTTCTCCTGACTCGTGCACCCTGTAAAAGAATAAACCGTGTTTCGCTCTTCTTTTATACCTTCTATCCCTTTACAAGTATATAAGGCTGTTGATGTTTCACCAAGATACGTAATATTTTGTACATATGTAATCATTTTGCCGTTAAAATGAAAGGTGCTGAAATTATTAATATCTTTCATATCATCAAACCAAATTCTGGTGAATGAATCACTTTTCCCTTCTTGAACATGTTCTATAAACTTGATATATCTATCCGAATTGCTCGTTACCCCTCTGTAAGCTAATATGACGCTTATATTTTCCGTCAATTTTGATGAGTGATAATAAAATTCCTTTTCGATGTTTTTAATGAACAAAGTAATATCTTTACGCAGCACAACTCCAGAAAGAATTAGGAGGAGTATAAAAGATGAGATAACATATTTTTTCACAAAGCAGTCCCTTTCTTATTCGGCAGCTCACTTAAAAGTAAATTTCCTTGTTTAGATAAAATGTGTATGCCCTCCATATTCCCCCTAATTATAAGGCGTAAAAAATAGTTAGCAATAAAAAAAGCCACATTGAATTCTCAACATGGCTCTCCTATTTTTCATTTTAATTCAATCTGCCGGGCTCCTTATTAACTTCAAAGTTAGTCGTATCGCTATAGCTCTCACCCATCGCCTGATAGTTAGACGGAACTTCCTCATCTGTCTGGTCCACATTATTCGAGATAGCGTTAGCCGCGTTCTCTTCCGGATTCGAGGTTATTGCCCAGCTAACTGGACGTCCAAGCTTCTTATGCAATTCGTTTTGATCCAAAGAAATCCCTCCATTGTCCATAACAAAATACACTTCAAGTTATTGTTACTCAATGGAGTGTATTTCATTCCAAGCCATGGACAGTCATGTCCCTTCTTCTTTAACAATGAAGCTATAAGCGCCTTTTCGTCGCTTAACGGCCGCCTTCGCTGTGCGGTGGTAGTGCTGGTTCGTCATCTAACGACTCCGGTAATTCGTTTGCAGGGCATCTTACTTTACGCCAAGTATCCGATCAATCTCAACCTGAATACGTATAATCCCCTCATGACAGACATCCACATTTATTTCGTTTTCCATCTCTTTTTCCAAAGCCAGAACCGCCGTTAACAATGGCTCCGCGTAGAAATTTGCTGCAATACCTTTAAGCGTATGAACCATTCTGCGTGCAGTCGCTTTCTCCTGATTGATGATCAACGGCATAAATTGCTCTGAGAAATTGCGGTAATCCTGCCTGAATTTCTCCATCATATATTGAAGAATATGTATTTTATGATCGATATTTCTCATGATTTGCGTGGTGTCTACACCCTCGATTTCAAATAACCAATTCGGATCTAGCCACTTCTCAAGCATATTGGAAAGCTGCTTTTCATCTACTGGTTTAATCAGGATGTCATTCAGCCCAAGTTTAAGAATTTCCGGCCGTTCCTGCATCATGACATCTGCCGTAAGGGCAATGATCGGGATTCTATTCATCTGTTTGAGCTTCCTCAGCCGCTGTGTTGCCTCATAACCATCCATCTCAGGCATATGAATATCCATTAGAATCATTTTCCATTCCTGCTGATCAACAAGTTTCAGGACTTCATAGCCATTCTGCGCAATAACCGCTTGGTAACCTAATTGTTCAAGAAGACCAATAATCACCAATTGATTAATTTCATTATCCTCAGCAACTAAAATACTACCTCTGGACATAGACGACGAGTTATTTACGTCAATGGAATGGTTTGCAGAGCCTTGAGATGCCTCCAGTCTACGTTGATTCAAACCTTGCAAACTTTTCTGCAATGTCAGCCTGCTGACGGGCTTAACAATAACTGCATCCGCTTTCAGCTGCGATGGCAATTCGGACATTTCCTCTCTGCCTTCAAGTGTTGTAAACGCAATCACTCTCGTCTGTGTGCGATCTATCGCATCTAAGACACGGCGCCAAGTGGCGGGATGCTGCATTTGATCCATTTGCATATCCAGGAATATATAGTCATTTGCCGACTTGTTCGCGCTATCATGTTCCAATGAAGCAAACAAATCAGATGAGGATGTAACCATATCCACATGAAACTGAAAGGAACCTAGGAGCTCAGATATATGCTGCGCTACAACTGGATGATCTTCAGCTAGCAGCGCACGATTATTCCCCCGCGGTAGCCCAGCGTGCTTATGCAGCCGATTTGCCTCTTTCCCTGCATTCCCCTTTGTACCAAACATCAGGCTAAAATAAAAGCGACTGCCTTCCCCAAGGACAGTATCTACCTGCAAAACGCCCCCCATAGACTGCACCAAATGCTGACAAATGACAAGTCCTAAACCGGTACCGCCATACCTGCGGCTTATGGATGTATCCGCTTGCGAAAATGGTAAGAATAGCTGCGATAGCTGCTCCTTAGAAATACCAATTCCAGAGTCTTCCATTGTAAAAGAAACAACGACCCCTTCGTCCACATATTTCTCGAGCCGAACTTTCAATCGGATATAGCCTTGCTTGGTAAATTTAATCGCATTATTAGATAAATTAATGAGTACTTGTTCTAGACGAAAGGAATCACCGCTAACGATATCCGGTAAATCTGCTGGAGTATCCAGCATGATCTCAATTCTCTTTTTGCCTATAGATACGCTGACCAGATCGGCAACCTTTTGGAGCGATAGTTCTAGTGAGAAATCCACCATCTCTAAGGTCATTTTGCCTGCCTCGATTTTTGAAAAATCAAGAATATCGTTAATCGTTGCAAGCAGGACATTCGAGGAACAATCAATTTTGTCCAAATAATCCTTCTGAATCGTCGTCAATTCTGTTCGTTGTAAAAGTAAAGAAAGTCCAATAATACCGTTCAGGGGCGTGCGTATTTCATGACTCATCCTAGCTAGAAACTTACTCTTCGCCCTGTTGGACTCATCCGCTTCTTCCCGCTTCTTCAAGTCGGTTATATCATGTACCGTGCCGGTGACGCCGGTGATTTCTGTTTTATCCTCATTGAATAAAGGGGACAAGATGACGTTATATGCATGCTGATTGCCATCCGGAAGCAGGAAATTGATCGCAAATTGCTGTGTCTTCCCCTTCTCAATCGTTTGTTCGAATATCCGCTCCCACTTCTCGGGATCATCCATCTGGACCAGATCCGTTAATTGCTGTCCCTTTGCTTGCTCAGGCTCTAGCTGAAAGGTTTGATGCATTTTGTAGTTCGTTGAGGAGATGCTTCCGTCCAGTCGAAATCTGAAAATAAAGTCCTCCGAGTTTTCCACCAACGTCCGATATTGCTCATCTCTGACTCTTGCTTTGATTTGCGCTGCACGGTGCTCGGTCACATCCACGGCAGACCCAATCACTTCATTGACGGAACCATATTTATAAATGGGTTGTAGGTTAACAAGGATCGTAGAGCCGTTACAATCGTATTCATAAGAGACTCGTTCACCTTGCCAAGCTTTATCATAATGCTGTTTTATGAATTGTTTAAACTCTTCACTAAATACATGGACTTCATCCAATTCTTTGCCAATAAAATGACTAGGTCTCAGACCAAGCTGATAGACCAGCTGTCCTTCAAATAGGATGTAAACGTATTGATCTCGGTGTTTATGGAATTTAAACGTAAAGCCTGCCTGAAAGCGCAGCATATCGATTAGTTCTTGTTCCACTTGATAGACCTGCTGCTTATACTCACGAGCCCGGAGTAAATATCGCAGAAAACAAGCTACAAGAAACAAACAAAGCAACTGAATGAAAATATAACTGTAAAAGACATCAAGCGGTGTTCGGTAAACAAGCCACATCATCGTATAATAGGACGGGTAGAAAATGACTCCTCCATATAACCATTTAAGCCAATACGAACGTGTTCTAGCAAAGATAATAGCAGTCCCCGTGACAGCTATCATTCCAAATAACAGCTGCGGAATATCTATGTGACCTTCAAAGATGTAACGCCCTATCCATAAACATACGAATGTAATACTTAAGGAGAAGAATCCTCCTAGATAAATAGAAAGCAGTAAGGCTACTCCGCGAAAGTTAATAATAACGTGATCATCAACGTGGACACTGAAGTGTAAGAGAACAAAGACTAACATTCCATGTGAAAGCCCAATGAAAACCTTATAGAGCCAAGTAGGCTTATGATTCAGTTTCATCGTTATGGAAAGCTGTTCCACGAATAATACAAAAATCGTTATAATAGCAAAATTGGTAATCAAAGCGTGAAGCAGAATAATCACCAGCCTATATCGACTTAGAATGTAGGATAATCACGCTATCCTGTTTGTTTGGTTTCTAGATGCAGCATTTCCTCGATACGCTTCGCCATGACCGGCTGGCTGAAATAATAGCCTTGGACCAGCCTGCAGCCGCACTCCCGAAGTACTTGAAGCTCCTCCTCTGTCTCAACACCTTCCGCTACAACGAGAAGATTCAAATTTCTAGCCATCGTAACCATCGTGTTTACGATAACCGCATTCACTTGGCTTTGTATCAATCCCTTAATAAAGGATTGGTCAATTTTCAATTTATCAATGGGAAAATCTCTGAGATACCCAAGTGAGCTGTATCCGGTGCCAAAATCATCCATCGCAACGCGAACACCCAGCTTCTTCAGCTGACGAAGTGCGTCTGCGGCCAGCTCAACTTCCATACTCATGCTTTCGGTAATTTCGAGCTCCAAGTACTTGGGGTGTAAGCCTGTTTTCTCCAAGATAGTCTGAATCATCCTGCTAAGTCGGCTATCATTGAACTGTCGTCTGGACAGATTAACCGCAACGAACACTTTGGAGAGGCCAGCCTCCTGCCACCTCTTGTTCTGCATGCAGGCTTCCTTCAGTACCCATTCCCCAATTTCATGAATAAGACCGCATTCTTCCGCTATAGGGATAAAATCAGAAGGAGGTACATGACCCAAAGTAGCGTTGTTCCAACGAATAAGGCTCTCTAGTCCTACAATTTGATTCGTATATACATCTACGACTGGTTGATAAGCAAGATGAAATTCCTGATTGTCAATCGCTCTTCGCAGGTAAAACTCGATGTCCATGCGCCTTTGGAACTGATCTTGTCTATGTGGCAGGGGGGTAGAAAGGACTGTTTCTACAATTCCTGTTGAATAGAAATGAGAGTCATAGACGCCTTGAATTCCGTTTTGAATAGCCATTTTGCATCGTTCAAGAAAATAAGAGGTCATAATCTTATTTTTCAATTCCTGGGATAACATTTCTTTATGAAAATAATCTGCCGCACCTAGCCGCATCGCTTGAATGGTCTTCATAGAACCTTCGGGTGTATGCGTACAAAGTACTACGACAGGAATAGGATTATGATTCATAATAAGATGAAGCGCAAGTAGACCATCTGAGTTAACCATATCTAAATCAATGATGACCAAATCTGGTTTACTAGCCAAGATGCAGTCAAGTACGGTATTTCCATGTTTCGCCATACCTGTCATTACGAACTGTGTATCCTTCTCAATTAAGAACCCTACTTCTGATCTTAATTCACTTGAATCACTTACAATTAGAACACCATACCCGTCCAAAAGACCCATTCCCCCACCACCCTTACAAGCAATAAATACGCATTATTTCACTATTATACTTTCCACTTATTAGGTTACTTACATAAATGGTACGAATTCACCCTTCTAATTTCGCTAATAATTTACTAACAATTTCTCTTAAAATGTCAATGATAGCGGTTTACTCTTAAATTTCGACACCGTATAATAGAATTAATGAGTAAAGTGTTAGCACATGCATTCCCTCTGTTCATTTCACGAATTTTGAATTGAAAATTTAGCTTAGTTTGGGGGAGTTTCTAATGGACAGAGTTCTACTAATTGAGGACGATGATATTATCGGAGAAATGATCTGTATGTATCTGAAAGAGGAAGACTTCCTAGTACTACGGTCCCACAATGGTCAGGAAGGCCTTGCTGCATTGCGTGAGTTCGAACCGGATCTCATTCTTCTCGATCTCAATCTTCCTGACTTTGAAGGAACTGAGCTGTGTACCTCCCTTCGGAACATAACTCCTGTGCCCATTATTATTATTTCATCCGACTCTAGAGTGAGCGAAAAGATTGAAGCATTCACCGTAGGTGCTGATGATTACTTATGCAAACCATTCAGCATGCATGAGATGAAAGCCCGAATACAAGCCCTATTGCGTCGTTTCAAATTGGGACACCCTCCCGAGACTCCAAAACTTCAGGTAGAACATGAAGTTACCGTACCAGCCATGAATTTAAACATTAATTTGGAAAAAAGAACGCTCTACGTCCGAGGCGAGTCCATCGAAATGACGTTCTCCGAATTCGAGCTTATCCGGCTGCTGTACGAGCACCCCGAACGCGTTTACCGCAGAGAAGATCTCATAAATGCATTGCGTGGTTTCGATTCCTACATAAACGACCGTGCCATAGACGTTCATATTACGAATTTGCGCAGAAAAATTGAAGTCAATCCCAAAGAACCGAAATACATAAAAACCGTGTGGGGCGTAGGCTATAAATTTGTCATGTGAAGATGGGGCTGTTCTAAAAGGCCAATTAGACTTTGAGGGCGGCAGCTACCGAGACAGATAAGAGCCTCTTGGAGCTTCTATCTGCGCAGAAAGTGGCTAATGGAGCGGAATAAGAGCCTTTAGAGGCTCTTATTTGTCGTTGATAGGGTGAAAAGCTAGCTACTCTGAGAAATAAGAGTCTTTGGGAGCTTCTATCTCCAAAATTCGATTTTAGAGTCGTTCAGCAGCTATTTGAGGGACGATTGGCTATTGTGGTTTGTAACTTCTACAACAATTCCCACGCCCAAGGCTGATTTGCAACTTGAAGTTGCAGATTGTACAACATTTCGAACCGATTTGTTGCGAAATGGTCTCTATGTGGCCCAATTGTTGTACGTAATAGTACGTAATACAACAACGAAGGGAGAAAGCCGGGATCTAGGCAGCAATTGTTGCATATTTTACAACATCATTCAGCCGCGAATAGGAATGCGTTCATTCGGCAACCTCAATTGAGTATATTTCACGATGGATTCCGATTTAGAACACCTTCGTTTTGAACTTAACTTTCTTCGCGTCAACCTTCACAATCAACCTCTTCCAAAAGTCCAACGTAACTGCATATTCCTTTTATCTACTCCCCCTATTTCCTCTGGCTTAATGCTTTCTGTGTCGTAAAACAAGGCAATTTGTTGAAACTAGATCTTTATACAAACTTTTACTAATTTTTAGCAAAAATTGGTTGACATAGAAATCATTGATCCTTTAGTATTGGAGTTCTGAAGCCACGCTTGGGGATTACCAAACTACGAAAACAAATGGGTGAGATCTTATGCACAGTAATAAATTAATTTTGGATTTGGGAAGTCATAGTGCCAAAGTGTTCAGGAAATCAAACGATCAAATTGAGCAAGTGGATGTTCTAACATGGGAACTTCTGGAGAGCGGGGTGGACCTGCCGTCTATTGAAGGTACTTTAAAGTCTTTGCTTTCTACGCAGGGCTCCTTTATCGAAGGCCTTGGTCAAGGAGACATCGAAGCTATCGGTACAGAAGCGATGCGAAGATCACCTCATTTGTCCGAACATATGCAGGAAGTTTGTAGGAATTTGAGGATTGCTTACAGAACCATAAGCCAGAAAGAAGAGGCTGACTTACTGAAAAAAGCTATAGCCGAATCGGATATCCCCAGTGACCTTGATGTGATCAATGCCGGGGGAGGCAGCATCCAAATTATTACGAGTGAAAGCGAAGCTCCTTATCTGATTCCATTCGGCATCTCGGATCTTAACCAACAATTCAACTTGCTTGGACCCCCAGATCAAAGACAGATTGCCACTTGTATCAAATGGCTCTCCTGCCGATTGCCGGCTTCCTTGGAGCAGTTTGCGTATACAGGCGGTGAGAAAACGTATTTGCGTCATTTCCAGATTGAGCTTGAGGATGATCTGTATTGCCAACGAAATGATTTCACCCAACTAACCAGACAATTGGCAGCGCAGGACCTCCAAACCTTAGAAGCCAACTCTCCCTTCGATCCCAAATGGATGCGTGGGGCCATTGCCTCTAATTGTGTCGTTCTTGCTGGTTTGATCAAATCAGGCGCTTCTAAATTCATGCCATCGGATCTCAATATCGCTCATGGATTTATCAGACAGTTATAAATATTACCACTTTTGCAGCAGTCATATATAATCATTAGAGAACATCATACGCAAATAGATAAGGTGGGTTTACTCGCATGACGAAGATAATGAATGCCGTTATGATCAAGGAGTATGGTGGGATTTCAGGTATTGAATTTGGCGAGACTGCCATTCCGGATATTAACAGCGGCGAGGTGCTGATTAAAGTACATGCTGCCTCCATTAATCCCGCCGACTTATTATTTCTGCACGGTAATTATGGGATACAGCGAGAACTGCCTTCGGTTGGCGGCATGGAAGGATGCGGAACGGTTATCGCTACAGGCAACAGCCTTGTCGCACGAATGCTAAAAGGAAAACGTGTCGCCTTCGTATCCGAAGTTTATGGCTCCTGGGCGCCTTACACCAAAGCAAGTGCTATGACCTGCATGGTGCTGCCAGATCATGTATCTGATGAGCAAGGTGCTGTCTTCTTCGTCAATCCGGCGAGTGCCATGGCCATGGTGAAGATAGCCAAGCAGCATAAATCCAAAGCAATCGTTCAAACAGCTGGTGCTAGCGCACTTGGCCGAATTCTAGTGAAGCTCGGCAAAGAGCATGGTATTCCCGTGATTAGTGTTGTTCGCAAGGAAGAACAAGAACTGTTGCTGAGAGAATTAGGCGGACAGCATATCGTCAACAGCAGCTCAGCTACCTTCGAGAAGGACTTAAAGATTAAGTCCCATGAGCTTGGAGCTACCGTGTGCTTTGATGCCGTAGGAGGCGACTTGACGGGCCTCGTGCTATCGGCGCTCCCTGATGGCGCTACCATTTTCCAATACGGCCTTCTGGGAGGAAAAACGACAACGATCAACGCTGATGATCTTGTTTTTCGGCGGAAACGTATCGCCGGATTCTGGGCGTCCGATTGGGTGAAAACACAATCGATCTTTGAACTTCTCGCCCTGCAGGGCTCGATGAAAAAATCAATCGGATCACAGATCCAAACCGAAATTAGCCAAAACTTCCCGATGAGTCAAACCGTTGATGCCATCCAGCAGTATATGGCGAATATGACTTCGGGCAAAGTGCTTCTGCTGCCGGTCTAGATATTGGCATATAAATAAGCGCATGCGCCATTTGGGCGGCATGCGCTTGTTTGTGTTGGAGACCGTCGATTTATTCATCAATCTTGTTCTACATGAAGGTGTCTTAAATCGGAATCCATCGTCTTATTGGCTCACTTAAGTCTGCAAGATGAATGAATCTCTATTCACGGTTGAATGATGTTGTAGAAACAATCATGACGTCTACGACGCCACCCCCAAGAATGAAAATAATATGATCCTCCTCAAAATCGAATTTAGGAGTTATACCTACCAGTTGTTATGAGGAGGCACAATGAATGAATCGACAGCCTCTATCGTCCAATAATAATGATTCAACCCTATTTACAAACCAACGGTCGGTATGTATAATACGCTTATAGATATAAATAAGCGACGTATTAGGTTACAAACGTAAACGGAGGGATTACTTTGAAGCAAGAGGAACGCAGGCAGCAAACAACAAAGCTGCTGCTGAATTCAACCAAAGAGCTAATACGGGAAAAAGGGTGTCACTCGATCACTATGAAAGACATCATGGAGAAATCAGGATTGTCAAAGGGGGCTATCTTCCATTACGTGAAGAGTAAGGACGAAATCTTTGCTTGGGTACTGCAAGAACGGCTAGAAGAAACCAACGAACGCTTTATGAACGAAGTGGATCAAGGCCGCCCAACATTCGATAACCCTATGCAGAAGATCACAGAAAGTTTATCGGCTTTGGAAGATAGTCAGGACGTGACGAACAAGGTGCTTATGTATCTACTAGGAAAAGAGGATCAACCAATGGTCGCGGATGTTCTCAAGCAGTATTATGAGCGGTCAGTGCATGTATCCAAACAGTGGATAATGACTGGCCAAGAACATGGGGTCATTCCGGAATCAGTGGATACGGAAAAGACAGCGGAGATGTTCGTTCTGCTCTCACTCGGTTTACGCTTGCGCTCCTCGATTCCACTGGCTGGGACTTCTTTTAATACCCAAGATTATTCGTTGTTTATGAGAGATATGTTACAAACCAATTCAAGCCAATAGACTTTAACGGAGGGATATCCATGATACCTTTTTATGTGCTTGTTGTTTCGTTTACGCTATTTAGGGTTCTAGGTCTGTTCGGCTGGTCCTATTTCGACGGTTGGCAAACTCCGCTTCAACTAACGGTGGCCATCATGCTGCTCGTTACCGCTTCCGCCCACTGGGGTAAAAGCCGACAAGACCTGATCCGAATGGTTCCGCCCGCATTCCCGAGGCCGGATTTGCTGGTTACTGCCACTGGCTGGTTGGAAATTGCCGGAGCCATCGGTATTCTCCTCCCCGCTACTTCCCGCGTGGCTTCTATCTGCTTGGCGATGCTGTTTCTAGCCATGTTCCCAGCCAATGTGAAGGCAGCCCGGGAACGCTTAACAATCGGCGGGAGACCTACGCCTAAGCTGCTTGCTCGAACGCTGCTGCAGCTCGTGTTTCTCGCGGCGGTTCTCTTGACGGGCAGCGGTAGCTAACCTTTAATCCATTTTCTCATGTGTACGGTCGGACCGCTATCTCGCGCCTGCGGCCAAGCAACCCCGCCATAAGGATAAAAAACATCCTTATGAGGGGCCAAACACGCGGGCGGCGCGGGAAAGCAAAGAGATAGCGATGAAAAACATCGCTATCTCGCATCCGCGGCCGAGCAACCCCGCCATAAGGATGAAAAACACCCTTATGAGGGGTGAAACCCGCGTGTGGCGTGGGAAAGCAGAGCCATAGCAATGAATAACATCGCTATCTCGCGGCCGCGGCCGAGTAACTCCGACATAAGGATGAAAATCATCCTTATGAGGGGTGAAACCCGCGTGTGGCGCGAGAAAGCAGAGCCATCTTTGCTTAATGCGGCAGGAATCATGTGGTAGGTGCTATGAAATTTGTGAAAGTTGTCCTCGACTGTTTCATCTTGTCCGCTATATAAGCGCCTGCGACGGCAATATTGATTAGTACAGTAATGGATCGTTCGATTCCTCCTCCAAGATATCTTCTCATCCATCGCCAGTGATCCGTTAATAAAGCAAAAAACGAATTCCACTTCAAATCGAAGGGATCCGCTTGTTTGTACTTGATTTGTTTATGCTAGAGTTGCTTGTTTGTCTAGATCTCCGTAAGTATCGTGAGAATAACAGGTCTCCTGCCTGTTTTTTCATAAAAGAGTCTTCCTAGTACTTCTTTTACGTTCGTTTTAAGCACATTCCATTGATTCACGTTTTCTTTTTGGAGCCTGTTTATCGTTTCTGTTGCTAGAATATTAGCTTGATCCATCAGGTCTTCCGACTCTCGAACATAAACAAACCCGCGGGAGATGATATCCGGACCGGACAAAATTTTACCGTCACTTTTACTAAGCAGAAGGACCACGATCAAGATACCATCCTCGGCCAGTTGTTTACGGTCACGCAGGACAATGTTGCCAACATCCCCTAATCCATCGACAAGGGTATTCCCCGCATATACCTTGCGGCTCTGAGTTGCGACCTCATTCTTTATATCCACAACATCGCCATTATTTAAAATGTAGATGTTAGCCGGGTCCACGCCGACGCCTTCAGCCAAAATACGGTGCTGATGAAGCATTCTAAACTCGCCATGAATCGGAATAAAGTACTTCGGCTTCATCAACGTGAGCATTAACTTTAGCTCTTCTTGGCTCCCGTGTCCGGATACGTGCATGCCTGTAGATGAGCTCGAACCATAAATGACTTCAGCCCCCAGACTAAATAAATTATCGACAGTCCGCGACACATTGCGTTCATTCCCCGGAATCGGGGATGAGGATAGAATAACAGTGTCTCCACGCATAATTTCAACCTGACGATAATTGGAACGGGATAATCGCGATAATGCTGCCATCGGTTCTCCTTGACTACCGGTACATAAGATCGCTATTTGATCTGGAACCATACGATTGACCTCTCCCGCTTCCACCAGCATCCCATCAGGAACTGTTAGGTAGCCAAGCTCGGAAGCAATTCTCACAACATTGACCATACTGCGGCCAAGTAAGGCTAATTTCCGATTCGTTGCCTGAGCCGCATCCACAACTTGCTGAAGCCTATGAACATTAGAGGCAAAGGTGGCTATGAACACTTTTTGCTTCGCTTTATGAAAGGCATCTTCTATATGTTTGCCTACAAGACTTTCTGAAGGTGTGTAGCCAGGGCGCTCAGCATTCGTGCTTTCCGATAAAAGAAGTAGAATACCGTTCTTCCCAATCTCCGCCATCTTATGAATATCCGGGTATTGATTGTTGACCGGGGTCAAATCAAATTTGAAATCTCCCGTATGTACGACCGTTCCTTCAGGTGTATGAAAAACAACCCCCAAGCAATCAGGGATACTATGATTTGTTTTGAAAAAGGTAGACGTGATTTGTCCTAGTTCGATGCTCGAATCGGAGTCAATCTCAATAAATTTCGTATCCGCAAGCAGTCTAGCCTCTCTCAGCTTACCTTCAATTAGCCCTAGCGTTAGCCGAGTTGCATAAATTGGCATGTTCAATTGTCTTCGTATATAGGGAATGCCGCCGATATGATCTTCATGCCCATGCGTAATAATCAGTGCGCGAACTTTGTCACTATTTTCGAGTAAGTAGGTAATATCCGGAACGATCAAGTCAATACCGAGTAAAGTTTCATCCGGAAACTTTGAGCCACAATCAATGACAATGATATCATCCCCATATTGCACCACATACATATTTTTACCAATTTCGTTGATACCGCCTAAAGAGAAAACAGATAACTGATTGTCTGTCTTGCTCACCTGAAAAGCCCCCCCATATTTACATATCTGTTTTAATTTTTCCAGATTAGGGATAACCTATACTCCGATTTTCTTCTGACATCCATTTCCTGAATTCGAAGCTCCTTGTTAAAAACACAAAGAGGATCCGCGTGGGATCCTCTTTTGTTAATTAAGCAGCCAGAATAGCAGCGGCATTCGTACGCTTTCTGGCGTAGCCGCGATAAATAAAGGCGAAGACGATGGTCAATATGGCGATTCCGACCATGCCCCAGATGAGATTGTCGAACGCGCGCTCGGTTGGCAGAGACTTCTGCCAGACGAGTGCACTCCCCGATATGGCTACGGCGAAAGCCCCGCTGAAAAATTGCAGCAGCTGGAATAAGCCCATGCCGGAGCCGATCCGTTCCTTCGTCAACTGCCGTGATAGCTCGTTGGAGACCGCACTGGAGATAGAAGTGATGCTGATACTCGTTAGTATATAGACAGCGGCAAGCCCATAAAAAGAATGGACGGCAGTCAGCGCGAGCAACACAGTCGAAACCAGCAACACCCAAGGGGTGTAGCGGAGGAGCGCACCGTTACCGTATCGGTCGATGAGGCGGCCAACCCGATTGGATACTAGCATGGCAAGGAGCGCACCCGGAAAGAGCACAAGACCCGATACTGCCGGAGTTAAATGAAAAACTCTGGCCAGCATTTGCGGGGCGAGGAACAAGAAAGAGAAACTGATCATGTAGGCGCTAATGCCGATTGCACCAAGCGCCAGATATACTCTGTCGCCGAATAGGGCTGGCAGGACGAATGGATTCGACGCTTTGCGGATACGCACCGCGAACAATGCCAGGGCAATCACACCCACAACGAGTGCAGCTATGCTCTTCGATGTGAGGAAGAGCAGCAACCCCGTCGTACCCATCCCGATCAGGACGGCACCAATGAAATCAAACGAACCACGTGCCGCCTTTTCTCGGGGAAGTATGAGCAGGAAAACCGGGATCAGCAGCAGGGTTAGGCCGGTGATCACAAATAGGAAATGCCAGCCCAAATACTGAACGATAGATCCGCCAACGACAGGACCAAGCCCGAGGCCAAGTGAGGCGGCTGACAAGATGAACGACATGGCCATACCCCTGCGAGAAACAGGAATGTAACGAGTGACAAGCACGATCGCGAGCGAAGGAATGGCTCCAGCACCTGCCGCCTGAATAAGCCTCGTGAAAAGCAACAGCCCAAATCCATCGCTGAACATGCCAATCACGGATGCCCCGCCTAATGAGAGCAGTGCCGCCGTGAAGAGTCTTCGAATGGGCACGAAATCGGACAATCGGCTGAAAGTAATCGATGATATAGCAAAGACGATGGAGTAGCCCGTCACGACCCATGACGCCGTCGAGGGGTTGAGAGCGAATTGTACAGCAATTTTGGGCAATGCCAAATTGAACATCATCGTGTTCATAACGACTAGAATAATGGTAATGCAAAGTAACCAGGAGACCGTCCGTTCTCGCATAATACCGGGCACCTCTGGTTCGGATGGTTTCTCTACTTGCGGTAAATCGGTTGACATACGAATATTCCTCCACACTCAAGATGGTCTATCTTAAGGTTACATAACTATAAGCCGAAGTTAATTATCTATAATCAATTTCGTTACAGTTTAGCATGGCGGCATACGCATGTCAATGAACTTCTCATCGATAAGCTATAACAAAAATCACAGCCCCAAACAACAAAAACAGCTACCATATATCTATGATAGCTAAGAATACTCATATTAGGGGAAGTGCTTATCTATGAAAAAAGAATACATTATTCACTTTAAAGTTATCCACAAGGATAGCATACAACTTTTAAGAGGGCTTATATTCTTAGATGAAAATCAAAAACCTACCATATATGATTTTCAACAATGTTTAATAGACTGCGGTCACGAAGTTCGTATTGAAAATACAGAACAGGCTATTTTCAAAGCATATAAACCTGGGGAGCAGTATTGGATTCAGATTTTAAGAGACCAAGAAAACAATACAAGAGATTTGAATGTCGAGAATTTAGCTAAAAATTTTATGAAAAACGAGCCTACAGCCTAGTAATGATTAGTTAATAATCACTACTAAGCTGCTGCTCCCCCTTGTCCAGCCCTCAAAGCCACTGCGAGAAAAAGGCGTGTCCCGCAGCGTGAAATCCCGGGGGCAGCGCATGCCCCATGAACGGGTGAACCTCGATCGTTTTGTTAACTGATGTGATCCGATTATATGCGGCAAAGATCGTCTCGGGTAAGCAGGTCGTGTCCTTCAGTCCGACCGTCACATGCACGGGCAGCGTAATTCGATGGGCCAGATTCATGATGTCGAAATAACTAAGTGTCCGCAGCACCTCATCAAGGCGGTCCGGGAAGCGAGTTACGAATTCCGCAGCTTCGATAAGTGAACTGACGGATTGTAGTATCCCCAGATCCATGTGGCACATATTCGGTACATGTGCGACTACTGCCCGTAGGTTCGGCTCCAAAGCGGATACAAGCAGCGCCAGTCCGCCTCCTTGGCTGCCGCCAAAAACAAACACCCTCTCGGGGTCTATCTCCGGCATTGCCATCGCGCACCGTACAGCACGCAAGCCATCGATAGCTATTGCCCGATAATAGGAACTCTCCGGATCGAGAATCCCCTGTGTCACCCATCCCTTGGTCATGCCGTATGCTTGCGGCAGCCCGTTGCCAGTCTCCCCCCCTTGCCCCCGAACGTCGATGGCGAGAACAGCATACCCCATAAGCAGCCAAGCAGCATGATCCTCCGGTTGACCTTTGGAACCGGAATAACCGTGAAAGGTTACGATACAGGGAAGTGGATGGCGCAGCTGGACGGAAGGCAGCATATACCAAGCGTGAACCAGCGTATTGGCCGCCCCCTCCAATATAACTTTGTAAACTTCGGCCTGCAGGAACGGGGAGGCGATCGGCTCAATCGAATATCTCACGGATTCTGCTGCTTCCCGGGAGACACGATCCCAAAATTCTTCCAGTTCGGTTGGTGCCGTTAACTCTGGCACATACTGTTTCAACGAATGAATCCGTGTTTCTATTGCGTTCATCGCTACACTCCTCGTTTAAAATTGTCCATTTGATTATACAATTTTTCTACGAGATACCTCTACCATGGTGTCAATCTGCGGTACTGATCCAACGTAACTTTGCCGAGCAAATCTTCACCTTTCACGAACCGGTGCAGCTCATCGACGATGAAATCACAGAGCTCGCGCTTCAATATTCCATGAAACCCGCCAATGTGCGGCAAGCATAACACGTTCGGCATCGCCTGCAGTTTATGATCGGCTGGCATCGGCTCCATGTCGTAAACATCTAGGGCTGCATGTATTCTGCCTTTGCTAAGTTCTTCCAAGAGCGCCTCTTCTTTCACAATGGGCCCGCGAGCTGTATTAATAAAGAGCGCTCCGTCGCGCAGCAGCCTTAGCTGTTCCGCGCCGATCATCCCTTGCGTGCGAGGCGTCCACGTATTGTGCAACGAGACAATGTCGCTGCGCTCAAACAGTTCGTTCAAACCACAGAGCTCAACGCCCTGCGCAGCCGCTTCCTCCTGCGTACAGTAGCTGGAGTGCAGCAAGATTCTCGTGTTAAAAGGCTGCAGCATCCGAATCACCTGTTTGGAGATTTCCCCATAGCCAACTAGACCGATCACTCTTCGCGTAACGCCAAGAATCGTATCACGGTTGTTATTGCTCCACTGCCCCTCATTAAGTCGAGCGCTATACCCCGCCAGGTCCCACGCTCCGGCAAACATCAATGAAAGTGCACACTCCGCAGTCGAGAGGGCGAGTACTTTATTAGCCGATGTTACGGTAATCGAAGTATCGAACACATCGTCTTTAACGATTGATGCTACACTTCCTGCTCCATGGCCGATAAACTTCAATCTCTCCGCGCGCGCGAGCACTTCCGGGGTAAAGCGAGGCGAACCCCATGAAGTGATGCAGGCATCATAAGAGCCAATTCGTTCCGACAAGTCCTCACTTGTAAATTTCTCATTCAAAGTAATAAAATCAACCTCCGAAAAGCTGGAAAGTTTATTCAAAGTGGGCTCCTGCCAAAATAATTCACGTAATCCAGCGTCAGCGATCGTAATTAATGTTTTCATAGGCTTAACCCTCATTTCATTTGGCTTTGAAATAATTCACGCATAAACTCGACATATTCAGGAAAAATCGTTGCTGGCTCCATACCGGGTACTTGCAGCTCCCTGCGCCATTTGGTTTCCCACTCCAGGGAGTAGTAGCCGGTGTAGCCCGACTGCTCAAGCTGATCTACAATTGAAGCAATCGGCACTTGCCCCTCGCCAACCTTGGTGTACATCCAGTTCGACTCCATTGAATCTTCAAAAGGGACGCCGTCTTTGACATGTACATGAACGCACTGCAAGCCAAGTAACGCAATGGTCTCCACCGGCGTCTCTCCTTCTTCCAGCGGATGGATAATATCATAGATAACCGCACAGTTCGGTCTGTCCACATCATCCAGCAGCTTTCGAAGCGAGCGGCCGGTGGCGAATTCATTATGCGTCTCAATCCATACCTGCACACCGTAAGTGACCGCATAATCGCAAGCTTGCTTAATCTGGGTTACGATTTCAGGATATGAAATAGCAGGAACTGGGTTGTCTCTGCGGTTATTGAAGTAGCCAAGGAAAATCCGCACTCCGCCAGCCTTCAAATCACGAGCGAGCGAGACGACCTTTTTAAAATTATCGAATTGCTCGGCATCTCCTCTTTTGCCTGTGAAACATACACTTGAACCAATATTGGTGATTCGAATGCCCGCTTCCTCGAATTTCCGAATCGCCACTTTCCGCTCATCCTGCGCCATTTCGGTGGTTATACCCCATGTGGGCCCTTCCCTTAGCTCCATTCCGCTAAAACCGCATGACTTGGCAAACGTAATCATTTCCGCCAAAGACCAGCCCTCGCAGGGGAGCGTGCTAAACGCCAGTTGTTGCATACTGCTTTCCCCATTCCTCCCAGATCACTGGGTAACTTAATTTTCTTCTATTATTGCAAGGAAATTAAGAAATCGCTTTCCCTTTTCCACGTTTCTTTTGCACAATTCCCCGAATCTGTGTACCATTATCTTTAGCTAATGAGTTATGTACGAATTTAGTGGAGGTCATGTATGTCTGATTATCCGATCTATGTCTACAAAGGGTTACTCGACGAGCAGTTTCCTTTTAAAATCGAAGTTCGAACGCCACTGAATATGAATCGATTTCAGCATGCTCACGAACACCTACAGTTGTGCTACATGATGTCCGGCAGTTGTCTTCATTGGGCGGCGGGCCAACAATATGTGTTGACCAAAGGCGATCTCTTCTCGATCCCGCCCTTTCAAGAGCATCGCTTAGAACCCCGTGATTCGATGGATTTTGTCATGATACAGGTCGATTTCATGCCCCATGCGATTAATGAAAGCTTTCAGGATCTGGCGCATATGCAGACGTTCGTCGATTTCGCCTATATCAGACCCCTCATTTCCGAAGCCGATCTGCTGCCCAAAATGTCGTTCCCTGCTCCTACGCAATCCGTGGTCGAGAACCTGCTGAACGTCATACTCTCGGAATGGGAGGAACAAGAAGAAGGCTATCGGCTAGCCATCAAGGCCGAGCTGCTGAAGCTTCTCGTCATTACCGGCAGGCAGTATAAACGCTATTCACAAACGCAAAGTCAACATGAGCGCAACAGGGTGGCACATCACCGAGAAGCCTTCTATGAGGCTATCAGTTACATGGAAACGCATTATAATGAGGATCTCCATTTGGAAGAGGTTTCCGCTAAAGCATTGATGGCTCCATCATATTTCAGCAATATGCTGAAGCTGGTGAGAGGCAAATCGTATATCGAGCTCTTATCTGCTATTCGTATTCAGGCATCCATGGAGCTGCTAGGCGGAACGGACCTCAATGTAACCGAGATTGCTACCCGTGTGGGCTATAATCATATAAGTCATTTCAATAGAACGTTCAAGAAGCACGCAGGCGTAACGCCCGGCGACTATCGTAGGCATCAAACTTAATAGCCTTAGATGCTAGCATACAGATACAAAGACCTCCCTAGGGTGGTCTTTTTCTGTTTTTTACAAGCAGGGTTTGTTTATAAATCACACGTTGAAAAACTTAATCATATTGTTCATGTTTCAATGACATCCTTCATTTCATGGCGAGATCGTTCATCTTATAATGAATCAGAAATGAACAATTTGTCTGAAATGGGAGGTAACCTTTCGTGAGGAAAATGGGAATAGGCCTGCAATTATACACACTTCGGGATGAAATGGCGCATGATGCCGCAACGGTTTTGCAAAAGGTGGCCGAGATGGGTTATGAGGGTGTGGAGTTTGCAGGTTATTACGATTTTAGCCCCGAGCAGTTAAAGAAGCTGCTTACCAACTTGTCGCTGAAAGCCATCGGCAGCCGTTATGTCGTCTGTCCAGGAATCAATCAAGAACAGCGGCAGTCGCTTCCCGAAACTGTTGCTTTTTTTATCGAATGCAGCAAGCAATTCGCGAGCAAAGGCATCGCATTCGGGTTTCATAATCACTACGTTGAATTCACCGAAACTTACGGGGATCAGATTTGGTTTGATGCATTTTTTGGATTTACATCCCCAAATGATATGAAAAGTGAGCTCGATGTTTGTTGGGTACATAAAGCTGGCCGCGACCCTATTACTTACCTCGAAAAATATGCCGGACGTGTACCTTTGATTCATTTGAAGGATATTCGCAAGTTCACCGATGGCACTTATCAAACGTTGGAACTGGGGCGCGGCGAGATGAATTTACCGGCGATCATCGCAGCAGCAAAGGCGGCGGGAACCGAATGGCTCATCGTCGAACAAGACGATTGCGACCAGCCTGCGTTAGAAAGTGTAAAGATAAGTATGGATTGGCTGCACCAAAATTATAGGTTTACGGAGGTCGTTTAAGATGGCAAAAATACTTAAAGGTGCAATTATTGGTTGTGGAGGCATTGCGTTCGAGAAATACTTCCCTTCGCTTTCCAAGCTGAAGGAACTAGAAATGGTCGCCTTCTGCGATATTATTGTCGAAAAAGCAGAAAAAGCAGCGGCAGCATACGGTTCGATTGACGCAAGAGCATTTTCCGATTATAAAGAGGTCCTTAAGGATGTCTCCATCGATGTGATCTATGTATGTACACCAAACGATTCACATGCGGAGATCTCTATTGCAGCCATGGAATCAGGCAAGCATGTCATGTGTGAGAAACCGATGGCCAAAACTGCCGCAGAAGCACAAGCCATGGTGGATGCTGCCAAGCGTACCGGCAAGAAACTCTCGATTGGCTACCAAAATAATTTCCGGCCAGACAGCCGTTATTTGCAACAAATTTGCGATAACGGCGAGCTCGGCGACATCTATTTCGCCAAGGCTCATGCGATACGCAGACGCGCTGTTCCTACCTGGGGTGTCTTTCTAGATCAAGAGAAACAGGGTGGTGGCCCTCTCATTGATATCGGCAGCCATGCGTTGGATTTAACACTTCGGATGATGAACAATTATGCACCAAAATGTGTCTTGGGCAGGGCTTACCACAAGCTTAGCCGCAAAGAAAACGTAGCAAACGCCTGGGGACCATGGGATCCGGACAAATTTACGGTGGAGGATTCTGCTTTCGGCTTCATAACGATGCAGAACGGTGCGACCGTTATACTCGAATCCAGTTGGGCTCTTAACTCACTTGATACGTTAGAGGCAAAAACGACGCTTTGCGGTACGGAGGGTGGTGCGGACATGCGTGACGGACTCCGCATTAACAGCGAAAAGCTGGGTAGAATGAATGTGACCACCATCGATTTGAGCGCAGGAGGAGTCGCTTTTTTTGAAGGCAGCGCAGAGAGTTCAAGCGACATGGAAGCGCGGCTGTGGCTCGAATGTATCCTTCATAATACAGAGCCGTTGGTAAAACCAGAGCAAGCGTTTGTTGTCACGCAAATATTAGAAGCTATATATGAGTCTTCGAGGACAGGGAAAGCCATTTATTTTGAGTAGCCTCATTAAAGCAAAAAGGATACAAATACCGCCCTGTTCAAGGGCGGTCACGTTTGCGTATGGAAATATTTGCGTACAAGTGTCTAGAAAGTTTGTATAATCATCTAACAGCTACCGAAACATGAACGATTTGCTCAAAACGAAGGAGGAACTGATGTGCTGCATGGACGCGAGGATAAATTGCGAGCTGAAACGCTTTATGTAGGCATGGCACACCATAAGAAGCGTTTTCGAAATCCGTGTGAGTTTCTAAACACATACATCATCCGGCTGCAGACAAGCGGTTGCTGCGAAGCACTCATTGATAACGAATTCGTTGTGATTGAGCCTGGAGACCTGCTTATGTTTCGTCCAGGCGAAAAGTACGAGCTCATCTTGAAAGACAACAGTATCGATTACTATGTGATTTGCAATGGAACATGGATTGACCAGTGGTGGGACAATTTCTCGCCTCCGCAAAAGAGAAACATCCCTCTCGACGACGATCTTCTGAAATTGTGGAATCAGTTGGCGAAGGAAACGTTGCGGATGAATGACACCATCGAAGAGCTGACAGATTATAAGCTGCGCGTCTTTTACTTAACCTTACAGCGCCTGCATGAAATTGCCGGCATGGGAAAAACGTTAAGTCCATCCTACATCGCCTATCGAATAAAAAAATTCATCGATCAGCATGCGACAGAAGCTCTCACCTTGGAGCAAATTGCCAAACATGCGGGAATTAGTATCTCCAGAGCTGTAAATTTGTTTAAAACCAATTTTGGCCAATCCATCATGAGTTATGCCATTGAAGTTCGCCTTGCAGTCGCATGTGAACGCATTCGTTTCAGCGCAATGTCACTTGACTCTGTCGCTAAATCAAGCGGTTTTAATAACTATACGTACTTCCATCGACAATTTCGCATGCATTTTGGGTTATCCCCCCGTCAATATAGAGAAGAACAACAGAAACGCTCGAAGTTGTACGTCCCACCATTGGTATGACCTTGAAGCAAAAGGATATGGCTTGTTTGTCGAGCAATTTAATTCCTAAGAGCTTAGCAAAAATCTCCGCAGGGATGTATGATTCACCTTTTCGGAACAATCAAGGTGATTGTCGTCCCTTTTTCCAATTCAGAATGAATAGCGATTTCACCGCCAATGCTCTTGGCTCTTTCCTCCATACTGAATAGCCCCACTCCTTTGGAGCCGCCAATGCGAACAAAACCTTTTCCCCGATCTTCGATGCGCACTTCAACGAATGAATCTTTATCATGAACGAACACCTTAGCTTCTGATACATCTGCATACTTGGCTACGTTGGTAAGAGCCTCCTGTATAACGCGGTATATGGTCGTTTCCTCCAAAGCTCCCAATCGCTTACGCAAATTGCTTTCAAGTAAGACACGTATGCCGTAATGCCCCGTGTAGTTTTCTATATAGGTTCGAATGGCCGGCACTACACCTAAATCATCCAGAACAGAAGGACGGATTTCCCACGCCAAATTACGAACTTCCTCAATGATTCCGGAAACAACTTGCCTAAGCCCGACTATTTCAGACTGCTCACTTTCCCCAATCACTCTATCCATCTGTATCAACAGTGAGAACAGACTCTGTCCGATGCCATCATGCAGCTCACGCGAAAATTTTCTTCGTTCTTCCTCCTGAATTTGCATGACCTGCGACATCATAAGCTGCAGTTCCTCTTCGACACGCTTTAATTGCGTCACTTCGTTACGAATCGCAAGATACTGGTAGGGTTGCCCCTTCTCATCCACGAATGGCACAATCGTCGTATCTACCCAGTAGAATCCACCACTTTTTGCTTTATTCTTGATCTCTCCGCGCCACACCTTGCCAGAGGAGATCGTTTGCCACAAGAGGGTCATGAAATCCTTCCGATGATAACCCGAGTTAATAATTCGGTGGTCTTGACCGAGAAGCTCAGCACGTGAATATTGGGAGATTTCGCAAAACTTATCGTTGACGTATTGAATTTTCCCTTTATGATCCGTGACGGCAACAATGGAAGATTCATCTAGGGCAAACTTTACATTGGACAGCTGCTTGAGAGACTTTTTCAGATCACCTTGAAACAAAGAGTCCGTAATATAATCATCCATGCGGGCTATAAGCTCAGTTACATTTTCACCAATCACTTCCGGATACTCTCGGTTTACATCCTCACTCAAAATTCAACAATCCTTTCTTCACCGCAAACTTGACCAACTCTGGTCTCGTTTTGAGCCCTAGCTTCTCCATCACATTGCTTTTATGCGATTCTACCGTTTTTACGCTAATAATCAATTGTTCGGCTATCTCTTTATTGGAAAATCCTTTGGCTATCAAGGACAGAACTTCCTTTTCACGTTCCGAAAGGGATTCGTAAGGACCGATATTCTCTCCATGCTTCAAGCGTTCTATGTATTCACTCATTAGTCGTTTAGTTGCAGTAGGATACAAATAGGCATTTCCAGATGCCACTGAGCGGATGGCTGTCAACAGCTCCTCATGCGGAGCGCTTTTCAATATATATCCTGAGGCACCGGCGTGAATAGCCCTAAACAGGTACTCATCATCGTCATGCATGGTCAGAACCAGAACCGCTAAATCCGGCATCAGACGCTTCAATTCTGTAGTCGCTGTAAGTCCATCCATGCCATGGGGCATGTTTAAATCCATTAATACGACATCCGGCTTAAGCAATTCGGCTGCTTGAATGCCTTCTTTTCCATCGGCAGCTTCTCCGATAACTTCCATGCTATGCTTACCATTCAGCAGGCTCATTAATCCCGACCTGACTACGGCATGATCATCAACTACTAGAATTTTAAGCATACCCATCCTCCAATAAATCGATTAGAACTACCCTATCATCACTCATATTATATTAATAATAACAAATAAAATGAATTCCGGTAATGGAACTCATTTTACTATTTCCCCTGTATTGTCCTTCAGATACCAAGCCAGAGTAGGGAGACCTTCCTGAACGACAAGGAGCTCTGCCTGAGCATATCTGGGCTGTGTTCTTTTTCCGATGAACAGCAAGCCTTCTATCAACAGACTATCGGAATCCGTCAAAATTGGAAATACAGCTGCTGTCTGCAGCTGCTCGGCAAGTAGGACAGGACAATTACGTCGCACTTGATCGGAGTCAGGATGCGAGTCATCGAGCTTCACCCATCGGCCGAGACGCAGGACGGAACCAGCTAATCCTTGACCCGATTTAATCACCATTTGCCGATAGCGTTCATTTCTGCTGCCCGAAGCATATTTCCAACGTATGCGCTGGGCTTTGTCGTGCAATGGCGCCAGTGCGATAAAATCACTTGACGTTAGGCTTCGCAAACGTTCCAACTCTTCTATGATGATTGCATCCCTATGAGCCATCTAGACCACCTCCATTTCCTCTTTGCACCAGAGCCGATTTATTTTAATTAACATTGTAGACGTTTCCACTCATCTTGTATGTCAGGGAAAACCCTGATTTCGCAATCAGGACATTGCGCTTATTCACCTGCAAATTACCTCAGAAGTCATCAGGAAAGTTAAGGATTAACTGTGATTTATCTCACACCAAATAGGGAGTTTCCCCTCTAAAGATCAGCAGAACCCCCGATAAACAAAACCATCTGAACCCGTTAAGATAGAGATAACAAAGAAACGTTGAGGAGTTGGTACAGATGGCTAATAACGGTATTCTGGCATCTTTTTCGGAAGAGAATTTCCATAAATTACAAAGCATCATGTATGTGAAGCATGCGGAGAAAGGCGATTATCTGTTCTGGGAAGGTGATGTCGCGGATAAATTGTACTACGTAATAAAAGGCGGAGTGCGCATCACCAAATTGTCGGAAACCGGTAAAAGCTTCATCATATCACTGCATCAGGCGGGTGATTTATTCGGTCAGATCGATCCCTTTCAGAATTCTGTACAAAGCTATAGTGCAGAAGTAACAGCTGATTGTGAGATTGGGGTCATTCAACGAAAAGACCTCGAAGTATTACTTTGGCAGCATGGGGATTTGGCCATTGAGTTTATGAAATGGATGGGGCTTATGCACCGCATGACCGAAACGAAGTTCCGCGATTTGATGATGTACGGAAAACCTGGCGCACTCTGTTCGTTACTTATCAGACTCAGTAATTCGTATGGCGTTCCAAACGGTGAGCATACGCTGATCAATTACAAGATCAATCATACAGAAATGGCGGATATGATTGGAGCTACACGGGAAAGTGTCAATCGGATGTTGAGTGATATGAAGAAGGAAGATGCGCTTGAGATTCAAAATGGTCATATCGTGATTAAGGATTTAACCTATCTCCGCGATGTATGCCACTGCGAAAACTGCCCGAAAGAGATTTGCCGCATGTAGCATCCCGATCGAAATGGCCCAATTAACTAAGAGAAGAAGGATTCAAGGTCCGTTAGCACTTTCTCCGTTAAAGGAATTACGAGCTGTTCTTCCATCGTAAAGTGATCATTTAAGATTAAACAGGCCTGTATGAGATGCGCCGCAGCCTCAATCAGCTGTTTTTTGATGACAAATGGCGTTAAATCGATGATGGTTTCATGGAAGGTCTGGATAAATGAAATCGCCAGCTGGTGATCCTTTTCCAGCACCCAAAAGGAGGGAGTTATCGATGGAGCCGATTGTCGGTGAAAATAATCTAGCAGAAATGGAAACAACTCCTGGTCCTCCCATTCGGCGTGGCGCTCCAGTGCCTCCACAAAATCAGCAGTTTGCTGCCTTAGCTGCTGCAAGACCTGAACTCCCTCAGCAGGATCATCCAGCAGGCTCACTTCCTTAGCGCTATGCTCGAGAGCCTTTAGCTGCTGTCTTAATTGGTTATGCTCTTCCTTCAGACGATCCGTGGCAAAATCAAGTTCATCTGGGTTGGATGAGGCTATTCCCAACATGCAGGTTATTGAAAGTGGTGCCATATTCATCCCTCCAACATAAGTCGTTTGCTTCTATTTCTAGTATAAATTCTTTGCCGATTATCGCTGTGAGAAACATCACATCTACGTTTTTAAGATTCTGCTATATTTTTTAAAAATGCTTATTGGAAGAATTCATCGCAGAAAAACAGAATGGGGACTGACGAAGATGAAGAATTTTAAATGGAGTATAGTCAAGAAAATGGTACTTGGCATCACGTTAGTATCCACCGTAACCTATGGGACTAGTGCTTTTTTTATTTTTACCCTGCAAGGTTTATTTAAAGATTACATGCCGGATTGGCTGTTTATCTGGATCACCCTTTCTTTGGGTATATTCTGGACAGGATTTCTGGGATGGATTGCGGCAAAATGGTTCATTAAACCCCTACTTCAGCTTACAGACGCAGCTAATGAAGCTTCCGCAGGGAATTTACAAATTAATATCACTCCAAGTAAATCGGATGATGAATTAAGAGCACTCAGCCTTTCTTTCTCGCTGATGATCGGAAATTTAAGAGAAATCATTGATGGAATTTCAGTCAACTTCATAGGAACCGATATGCATGTGGATGAATTGAGATCAGCGATTGGACATGCTGCAGCTCATGTGGAACTGATAACAACGACGATTGAGGACATATCCCATGGAGCTGAACAGCAATCGAAATCCTCCGAAGCCATGTTCATGTCCGTCGAACAAATCATGAGAACCACCGATGACATCAATAAAGAAGCCCATGATGCCCGGCATTTAACGACGCAAATGATTATTACCATTAAGGATAGTGCAAGAGTGATTCAGTCTTTAGTTAATGGGATGCAAAGCCTTGCGACTTCTAATCAAGAATCCATACATACTGTTCGACGTTTGGAAAGCAATGCGAAGCAAATCAGCGAAATTTCAAGCGTTGTTGGTGAATTCGCCAACCAAACTCATTTATTAGCATTGAACGCTTCTATTGAGGCTGCAAGAGCCGGCGAACACGGCAAAGGCTTTGCCGTAGTGGCTGGTGAAGTGAAGAAACTCGCCGAGCAAAGCTCGCAGGCCGTTCATGACATTAATCAGCTTATCGACCATATTCAGTCTGAGGTCAAGAATGTCGTCTTCAAAATTACACAGCAATTCGAAATGGTCAATAAAGAAGCTGCGAATGGGGAGACAACCGCTTCAGCGCTTCAAAGTATTGTTGGTGAAGCTAATCAGGTCGATCAACTCGTGGATCATATTGCATCCATGGTCTCAAGCCAAGCGGATCAAGTACAGCTCACCTTAAATGAAGCTCGAGATGTCACCGACATTGCCTCCAAAATATCTTTAGGCGCGAAGGGCGTGTTTGCTTCAACACAGGAACAGACGGCCGTGATGGAGGAAATCGCTGCATCCTCCGATGTATTGAGAGATCAATCCGCAAGTTTAAAGAAACAAATTGAAATCTTTAAAGTGAGATAAATCGGTCTCACTCCTTGGATGAAAATAGCCTTCCTACATGCACTTTTGAAGCATGTAGGAAGGCTATTATCGTACGCTGGATCGACCTTGGTCAGCCATCAAATAACCGGTTATATCGTCCGTCGATTCATTCATCCAATCAAGCTCTACATGAAAGTGTCTTAAATCGGAATCAATCGTCGCATATACTAACTTGAGGTTCCACCTGATGAATGTATCCCTTTTCTAGGTTGAATGATGTTGTAAAAAGTGCAACAATTACGGCCCAAATCTCGCCTCTCTCCCTTCTTTGTTGCATCATGTACAACAATTTGGTCCAATACAGGTCATTTCGCAACAAATGGGCTCAAAATGTTGTACAAACTGCAACTTCAAGTTGCAAAATAGCCCTTTGGCGTGTGAATGTTGTAGGAAATACAACATTGACACTAGACCCATAACCCTTCACAAAATAACTCTAAAATCAAATTTTGGAGTCATCCTACCCGTGGAGAGGAGGCATGATGCTATCTATCCAAAAATGGGATAAGTTCGTCGCCGAAAAAGGATTCGATCCCTTCGGGAGGCAGCGGTCGGCTTAACCAATAGCCTTGTATAGAATCACAATGGAGGTCTTTGAGAAAAGCCAACTGGTCTTCCGTTTCTACGCCCTCAGCAATCACTCGGAGCCCCAAACCGTGGGCCATATCAATCACGGCCTTGGCAATCGAGGCGTTCCCTCGATCCATTTCAATGCCCTGAACGAAGCATTTATCAATTTTCAATGTATCAATGGGATACTTTTTCAAATAACTTAAAGCGGAATGTCCCTTGCCAAAATCATCAATGGCTAACTCCAACCCGATCTCCTTAAAATCATGCAGAACCGTCAGTACCGACTCAATTTGGTGTATGCTGATGTTTTCCGTAATTTCGAAGCAAAGGTAACTCGGATCCAGCTCCGTTTCCTTCAATATTTGCTTGACCGTTTCAATCAAATTCTTATTCTTGAACTGTCGGGGCGACAGATTGATGGCACATTTCAAGGGAGGATAGCCCGCGGATTGCCAGGCCTTGTTCTGCTCACAAACCTTGCGCAGCACCCATTCTCCGATTTCGACAATTTGTCCATTTTCTTCTACGATCTGAATAAATTCATTCGGCGATACCATTCCCATCTCGGGATGCTGCCAGCGAAGCAAGGCTTCTATACCGTTGATCTGGCCCGTTCGAATGTCCATTTGCGGCTGGTACACAATTCTTAATTGATCTTTCTCCATTGCTTTTCGCAGCCCGTTTTCCAGTTTCATTTTCCTGTAGAAGGTTGCGTTCATATTCGAAGTGTACAGCTGATAATTGTTGGACTGTTCCTTGGCTCGATACATGGCCGAATCGGCTTGTTTGATTAGGGTTTCGCTATCTGCTCCATTGAAAGGATATATGCTGATTCCAATACTTGCCGTAATAAACAGCTCCTGTTCGGCTATCAAGAAAGGAAGGGCTAGCTCCTCCAGTATTTTCTGTGCTACAAGCAGCGCATCTTCGGTTTCATCAATGTGGGGTAGAATGACCGTAAATTCATCGCCACCCAATCGTGATACCGTATCGCTGGTTCGAACGCAGCTCTCCAGCCGTTTGCTGGCGTTCTGGAGCAGTTGATCTCCAACTGCATGTCCCAATGTATCATTAATCAGTTTGAAATGGTCGAGGTCAATAAACATCAGGGCAGCCCAGTGGCCTTGACGATTGGCCTGCGCAATCGCATGACTCAGTCGGTCATGAAATAAGAATCGATTCGGGAGCCCGGTCAATACATCGTAATGAGCCAAATATTTTAAATTCTCTTCCGACAATTTACGCTCAGTAATATCCGTGAAAACCCCGACATAATTGGAGATTTTGCCGTTCTCATTCCTAACGGTATTAATCGTCAGCCATTCCGGGTAGATTTCCCCATTCTTTCGCTTATTCCAGACCTCGCCCTGCCAGCTGCCCGCTTCATGAATCGATGCCCACATTTGAATATAAAACTCAGCATCCTGCACGCCGGAATGTAACATGCGCGGCGTTTGACCTAAAGCCTCATCCTCTGTATAGCCAGTTGTTTCGGAAAACGCCGGATTAACCGATAAAATCGCTCCTTTTGTATCCGTAATCATGATCCCTTCACTCGCGGTTTCGAATACCCTGGCGTGCAGCTGCAATTTTTTCTCAGACCTCTTGCGTTCCGTTATGTCCATGAAAATGCCTACATAATTGGATATTTTACCTTGCTTATCCCTCACAGCACTGATCGTCAGCCATTCGAGATACAGCTCCCCATTCTTCTTTCGGTTCCATATCTCGCCCTTCCAACCGCCCGTTTCATGAATCGTTGCCCACATATGAATATAGAACTCAGGTTTCTGTTTGCCGGAATACAAAATACGTGGCGTTTGCCCCACCACTTCCTCCTCCGTATAGCCTGTTGTCGTTGTAAACGCAGGATTGACCGATAGGATGATGCCTCCAGAATCTGTAATCATGATGGATTCCATAACCTTTTTAAATACACGTGCATAAAGCCGCAGCTTATCTTTCATGTACGATTATCACCTCTAGGTCAGCGACTTCTTTCACGTGAATATGACAAAATTAGGGTTGAATCTCAAAAACGTTCGTTAAGCGTGTCAGCTCGAATAGTGCTTTGACATCCCCCTGTAGACCCAGAATGACCACCCCGCCGCCATTAAGATGGGCTCTCTTCTGAAGCGCAACCAATACGCCAAGTCCGGAACTATCGATATAGTCCACCTCGGATAAGTTAAAAACAAATTGCTTACACCCTTTGACCATATAGGGAAATAGCTTCTCCCTTATGATCGTTGCTTCGTCCACATAAATTTTACCCCTAGGCGTTACCTTCACCTGTCCGCCAGACACTCGAACATCTAGAAACATTGTTACCCCTCCAGGTCCCTATTTTCCAGCCTCACTTCATTTTGAAAAAGCACCAGCTTTTATTCACATAAAATCCGGTGCTTCTTTCCTTTTACCAAGTGATAAACCCTTTGGAACCGACGCCTGGATGCATTATCATATCCATTAACGGTACCGTATAAGCAATCAATATCAGCGCCACCGATAAGCTGATCCACACACTCCAACGATCCAAATAGGCCGGAGTAGCTTCTGCTTGCTCCATCGCTTCGCCGATTGGATACTCTGTCACACCCTTTGGCGCCCGAAGCAGGGCGAAGACATTGTACACCATCAACAATACGCCAATGAATAATATCGTGCCGCCAATAGCCATGAATACATAATAGGGCATCCAACTTGCCGCATCCGCATTTCCCTCATAGGTCGTGAATGCCGTTCTCCGCGGTGCACCGAATAGTCCGACAAGATGCATCGCACCTGACATAAAGAACATGCCTACGCACCAAATGATCGTTTGAATAATCCCAAGCTTGTTCATGCGCTTAGTAAGCACACGGCCCGTTACAGCCGGAAGCAGCCAGTACGTAATTCCGAAGAACGTGAGCGCCACACTAGTCGCAACCGTTAAGTGAAAGTGCCCCGTTACCCATAACGTATTGTGAACCACTGCGTTCATTTGATTACTTGCATTAATTAATCCGCCTGCGCCAGCTGGAATAAAGATCAGCATGCCCAGGAATGGCGCGAAGAATCGCACATCTTTCCATGGCATGACTTTTATCCAACCGAACAGCCCTTTGGCACCCTTGGCACGACCATTTATCTCAAAAGTTGCAAATAACGAGAATGCGGTCATCAGCGACGGAACGACCACCATGAAGGTCAAGACAACCTGCAAGTACTTCCAGAATGAGCTAATGCCCGGCTCCATCAATTGATGATGAAAGCCAACCGGAATCGAAAACAGCAGAAGGAGGATAAAGGACAATCTGGCGAGCGCGTCGCTGTAGATTTTGCCTCCGATAATTTTCGGAATAATCACATACCAGCACATATACGCAGGCATCAACCAGAAATACACAAGCGGATGGCCGAAGTACCAGAACAAAGTACGGCTGAGCATCACATTAATCGTTTCCACCCATCCGAAAGACCATGGAATGAGCTGAATCAGCACCTCGGCAGCAACCCCGATCGTAGCAATTTGCCACATAAGGAACGTGATAACCGCCATAAATGCAAACAACGGAGAGATCTTGCCTTGATGCGTCTTTTTCCAATACTTCAGTTGATAGAAGATGCCCCACCCGCTAATCCAGCTTCCTACCACCAATAGGGCTAATCCGATGTAAAAGTAAGGAGAAGCTTTCATAGGCGCATAGAACGTATAAAGTACGCTCGCTTTTCCTGTCAAAACCATCGCTACCCCGAGGGCTGTTCCCACCGTCATTAAAGCAAATCCAAGCCATCCCATACGGTTAACAATCGGAAGCAGTTTTCCGCCTAACGTGTATGAAATGCCTGAGTATAGAAAGCCTATAATAAAATAGGTCGTAAATACGATCGCCATCAAAACGCCATGCGCAGTCAGCAGTTCGTAATAACCGATTCCGTATGGCAGCTTAACCGTCCCGCTCTTCACTAACGTTTGCAGCAGTCCCGCAATCCCTCCGATGAGCAGTGCTATGAAAGCCACGATGATGTGTGCAACGACCAGCTTCCCGTCTTTGAGATCGAATTTATTTTCAAACAAATCCAATTGTCCTTTCTTCATGCAAACTTCCACCCTTCTGTGCTTCTTCCCGTCATTTCACGATAATCGTCGTTTTCATATATTCATGCGCTCCACCGCAATATTCGTTGCACAAAATCAGGTACTCACCTGGTTTCGTAAACGTATGCGTCACTTGGCTGATTTCGCCTGGAACAATCATCATATTTACATTCGTTCCTGGTATTTCGAAGCCGTGAACGACATCCTGGCTCGTTACTACAAACTTGATCGTTGCACCAACAGGAACTTCCATCTTGTCTGGGGCATATCCGAATGTAAATGCGGTCATCACCGCTTCGTATTCTTTTTCTCCGGTCTTAAACAATCCTAGTTTGTCAAAAGGTGCTGTCTCTGTTACTTTCGCAGGATCGATCCGATGATGATGCTCACTTGGTGGCTTTACCCCCATGGCAAACGCTGAAACACCCAATACGCCAAGGAACACGAACAGCATGCTGATGCCAATTGCTAGCCAAATTTTCTCAAGTTTATGAATATGCATGGCTTTAACCATCCTTTTCTAATCGTGAAATGAACTACTGTCTGTACAGAAATAATAGAAATACAGCGACCCAGGTTATGGCCAAAAAAGCCCCAAGCAGCATGACCGATGCAAATGTGCCTTTCAATACTGGTTCTTGATCTGCCTTGTTTGTCATCATTTGTTCGGACTGCTCATTGCTTAACTTTCTAATACTCATTTCAGACCCACCTCCAACTTAAAATCCAGCTATCCTCATTCTAGGAGCATTCTCCCGGGGTCACTATGATTTATGTCACATTCCGTATATGAAAAAGGGTACAATTCCTTACATCCCCGTCTTCACGGTTTGTTTGAAAGCCTCATAATCTTCCATGGTCTTTATGCTCGCAATGAATTTCAGATCGACGCCATTCTTCTGCAAATATTCGTCCCCTAACTCACTCCAGAAAATATGTTCCAGTAAAGCAGAAACCCTAGTTTCACCTTTTTTGAGCAGAGGAAGAATCTTAGTCTTGCATTCTCGATCATAAATCCCATGCAGGGGAACTAAATTACCCGATACAAGAGGAACTACAGCCTCAATGCCTTCCCGCTTTCTGTTCCACAAAAGTTCGGCAGCTTTGTACGAAATAAAAGGCATATCACAACCAACAACCCATACAGATGAATGCTTAGCTAGCGACAATCCCGCATGCATGCCCCCAAGCGGTCCATTGCCGGTGTGAAAATCCGTAATGATCCGTACCGAACGGTCCAAGATAGGAAGATACGACTTGGGATCGTTGGTTACAACAATGATTTCATCACACAATATCCTCATCCGATCCACTTGTCGAACAATGAGAGGCTGTCCACCAAATGGAAGTAATGCTTTCAGTTCCCCATTCATTCGACGGTTTGCTCCACCAGCCAAAATGACGCCCGTAAGCATCACCATCACACTCCCTCTATCCCGTTTTGTAGTGAGAAAAAAACACCTACTCTTCTTCAGCGGACTGAGTCAAAGAGTAGGTTCTTTTCGCATATATGAACATCCTTTGTAAATTACCCGCTCCAATGTTCCCATTTATTTATATTTTGGCTTCAAATGGAGTCTATCGATTAATTTATCAAACCATTTGTGAAGATAAGGAAGGATCAGATGATCGACACCGAACTTGCCTGCGTTAGCGCCTGCGGCGATGATAAAGAATCCAAGAAGTATTAGCCATGGGTTGCTGCTAACCGTTCCGGCGAACATATACATAAAGTTCATTAATAATCCAAAGAATATGGCTGTAGTCGTCAGTGCGCCAAGTATCAGACCCAAACCAACTAGCAATTCCCCCCAAGGAACCATAACATTGAAGACGCCAACATTGGGGAGGGCAAAGCTTTTCAAGAAAGCAACGTAATTCGCGTAAACCATATCCGTAGTTCCCGATTCAAGGACTGGTTTCGCAATTGCACCTTTCAGATAACCCGCTGCGTCAAATGGCTTTGCTCCGGCAATTTTATGCCACCCCGCTGTCATCCACTGCCAACCAACATACAAACGAATAATCGTCAACATCATCGCCGCGTAACGATTTCCCCTTAACCATTTCATCATTTGAACCATCTCCTTTTTTTCTTTTCTGGCTTCATTATATTTCGAAAAAACATTCCGGTATGTGAAATAGATCACACCTACCGGACATTGACAAAAGCGATAAGATTCTACATCTTAATAGGTATGGAGATATTATTTTAAAGGACTTATGGTGGCTTGCTGAGGGGAGTAGCGATTTATGGCACGCAAACGTTATAGTAATGCGGATCCAGCCGCGAAGGTGAAAACATGGAAGGAAATTCGTCGATGGCGGCAAGAACGAAAGGGGCAAGTCAAGGATCTCAGCTTCCTTATCGGCCAAGCGGAGCATAAGCAGCAAGAGCTGCTTATGCATAATCGCAGCGAAACAACGATCACTTGGATTGGACACTCGACTTTCCTGCTGCAGGTGGCGGGCTTGACGATCGTTACGGACCCGGTTTGGGCCAACCGGATGGGCTTTGCACGCAGACTAGAGGCGCCAGGGCTTACACTCGATGAAATACCGCCAGTTGATATCGTCTTGCTCTCTCATTCGCATTATGATCACCTGCACGTCGGATCATTGCGCAAGCTGAAAGGCTCGCCTGTCGCACTAGTGCCTGAAGGACTTGGCATGAAGATAAGGCGGCTTGGGCTGAGTACGGTCCATGAGCTGCCTTGGTGGGGGAAGACGACGGTCGGGCCGCTGGAGTTTCATTTCGTTCCAGCGCAGCATTGGACTCGGCGTACGCTAACGGATACGAACAGTTCACTTTGGGGAGGCTGGGTGATCAATCGCTCAGCAGAGTTACTAGTGGATGGCGCGGAAAACAACGATGCGATTTATTTTGCCGGCGACAGCGGATATTTCCAGGGCTTCCGCGACATCGGAGCGAGATTTCCAGGAATTCGCTACGCGCTTATGCCAATCGGTGCCTACGAGCCGGAGTGGTTTATGGGTATGCAGCACGTTACGCCGGAGGAGGCGGTTCAGGCATTCCTCGATGTAGGGGCCGAGACGTTCATCCCGATGCATTATGGCGCTTTCCGCCTAGCCGATGATACGCCGCAGGAAGCACTTGACCGGTTGTTGATCGATTGGCAGAGAAGGGAGCTCGACTCAAGCCGTCTTAAACTGCTGAAACACGGGGAAACACTGGTGGACCAAGGATAAACGACTCCGTCGTCCTTCTGGGACGGGCGCATCTACTGACAAGAACAATAAAGCTGCCTTGGACTAAGCCAATGGCAGCTTTTTGCTTTATGATCTTTCATTTTCACTCAATAGCACCTGTATGTCTCAATGTGAAATTTACGCGAACGTTGATTTTTGCTTCTCTGAACATGGGGTGCCACTTTGCTTTAGTTAGCTTTGAGTCTCTTATTTTACTCCGATAAACCTCACCGAACCCGACGGCATCAGATTCATTCGCTTGCAAACTCGCGATGAATGTTTCTATTTCCTCCTTCAGTTTTTTCCCAATTGCTTTCTCTAAGGCAGATACCGACTCGGGCTTTTCAAAGGAATAAGGAGTCGAAATTTCTTGAAGATCCCCTTGTATGGACACCGATACTATAAATTCTGGTACTTTCGAGTCAAGAAGCTTAATTTTACTGCTGCTTTTCGCAGTGGCGAACACAATTTTAACCTCTTTATCTGGATGCTTCATGTACTTCGCTAAAGGTTCGGCGTCTGCTACGAGTTCGAAGATTCCCACCTTTTTCGTATCGAGTAGTACTTTGAGCAGAAATCCTTGCCGCGGCGAAGCTTCATGAACCATCCGGTCATCATGAAACAAAGCCAGTCCTTTGATATAAACTTCATTGCCCTTTCGTTTCAGCAAAGGCACCACTGGATCTTTGCCTTCACTGTAATAATCACGAAGAAAATCTTGGAGCGTCGGGGAAGGAAGCTCCTCTCTCTCCGAGTTTTGTCTTAAGTTTTCATAGAGATACATGCCAATATTCGATATTTCCCGATAGCGATGCGTTAGAATATGTGAAGCTTCCTCATCGCTAACGCAAAGGTAAATCATATCGCCGAGCGTTGGGTCACGGGACAAGGTATCAACCAGATCGATGATCCCTTTGGAGGCAAGCTTTTTGCCGTACATGACGACCCGCACTTGTCCTCCAACCAAATATTTGCTAAGCTCTCGATTCGAAGAAACACGCGAACCTTTACTGGTATATGCCGTGCTGGCTACAACCTGCGTCTTTTCTCTGGCGCTCGGATCGATTTTTTGCAAGACCGATGTTGTAAGAATGCGTTCTTTCTCAAGAGAGTCATATCCGATAATAATGCCGAGTGCCAAATTCTCCAAAATGAATGGTTTGACACATCCCGAGAACAAAACGACTGTGCTCAACAATAGAGATAGACAAAACGGTCTTCTCACGCATTTCACTCCCCGAGAGTAATCCTAGCGTTGAACGGTTCTTTTTTTAAAGGCATGTACGGTTTTCACCAACAGAAAAAGAAGGGGTGGATAAAGAAAGATCACATAGGTCGACACGGAGTTCAAGATCGAGTTCAACTTATATATTTGTCCGTGTTTTTGGAACAGAAAGGAGCATGCGAAGAGAATGACACAGAATACGGCTAACGTCCGCTTTTGATTTTGCTGAAAAACACGCTTCATTCCGCGTAGGATAACCCATGTAAATAACATTAAATTGCAAACTAAGATAAGCATCCAGAGCGGAATCGCAATGTATTCGAATCGTTCCAGAAACGGAAATCGGATAATTTTCAAAAAGCTAAAAGTAGCCCAAATCGTTTTTGGCATCTGATTTTGACTATAATACACGATAGAAATGACCATGACGAACAAATAAAACAGGTTACTAAGAAGAACACCTATTTGAGCGTAACGATTAGCGTTTTGTTGATCTCGAATGAACGGATACAGAAAGTAAATGACCTCAAACCCAGCAAGTGTCAGCGGCATTTTACTCACTCCTTGTAACAACTGGGAAGGCCTGGCTTCCATGACCGGAAGCAAAAAACTCCACTGGGCATGCTTGATCGCCGCATAAAAAAATAGCGTGGTCATGATCCAACAAACAAAACCAAACAGGCACATGCCAATAATCACTCGAATTCCGCCAGTCAGACCATATGCAATTAGCGTAATGAGAAGCAGCATTAGGATCCATGTTGGGAAATCGGGAAATATCCAGGACTGAACAGTTTCAATATACGTGCGGGAGATCGTCAAGACGTAGAATGCGAAATAGGTCATAAACAAGAGGCTAAGAATCCGCCCTACCCATTTTCCGAATAGTGCATAATGAATACCGAACAAGTCCGCAGAATCATAATGCGCTAGCGTGCGAATCATCAACCAAATGGAAAGATGTGCGGCTAAACCGGACACAATGACCGAAATCCAAGCATCATGCCCCGCTGATTTAAAAATGACTCGTTGGAATCCGAGCACGCCCACACCCAATTGGGCTTTACTAATTACAAAAATAAGTAGGAACGCTTGAAACATTAAACCTTTCCTCGGTTTATCGGAAATCTCCATTTTTGTCATCACCCGTCTACTCGTCGATGTCTTTCTTCTGCTTCGCTTTATTCTTATTGAACCTTTGCTTATTCGACGTGCGTGTAAAGGTAGAACGAGCGGAGAGAAGTGGAAAAGGAAGTCGAATGACCGTATCTACCATGTCCCTCCATCGCGGAGGAAAGATCGGATGCATATACGGATGTCCAAGACTCGTTTGACGTAACAGATGCATAAGTAATAAACAAATCGTGAACACAATGCCGATCCCACCCCATATTCCCGCAGCAATAATCATCGGAAAACGAACAAATCGGATACTAATGCCCATTAAGTATATGGGTGTGGTAAACGAAGACAGAGCAGCCAAGGCGACAATCATAATTAAGATGTTGCTCGTAAACCCGGCCTGAACCGCCGCTTGTCCGATAACAATACCTCCCACGATGCCCATCGTTTGTCCAACCTTGGTCGGTAGTCTAGCCCCGGCTTCACGTAGAAGCTCGATTGTAATTTCTAGAAATAACGATTCAAACAAAGGTGGAAACGGCACTTTGGAACGCGACTGGGCTAGCGGAACGAGCAGACTAGGAGGAATGATCTCATAATGAAACGTTAAGGCAGCCACATAAGCTGGGGTCAGCAAGATGGAGATGAAGATGGCCAAGAACCTCAATCCTCTTATGAACATCGCAATATTCCAATGCAGGTAATGATCTTCCGGCGATTTGAAAAAATCAAGGAATGTACTTGGTCCTACAATTGCAAAATTGCTGCCATTGACAAGCAGAACAACTTTACCCTCCAATAAGCTAAAGCTGACACGATCGGGTCGTTCGGTTATGATCATTTGAGGGAAAATGGACATTGAATTATCTTCAATAAGCTGCACCAGCAGGGTGCTGCCGATGACGCCGTCTATCTCTAGTTCCGAAATACGCTGACGCAGTGTATTAATGGTTTGCTCCTCTGCGACATCTTTCAAGTAAAGCAGTTGCACCTGAGTTCTCGTTATTTCACCAATTTCAAATGATTCATTACACAGGTTTTCATGAGCAATAATGCTTCGAACGATACCCAGATTCGTTTCCAACGATTCGGTGAACCCGATCTGAGGCCCGATCACATTCGTTTCGATTTCAGCTATGGACGGAGATCGTCTTGGTTGCATAGATGTATTGACCAGTATGGCGTCTGTTTGTCCAACTTTAAATACCACTGTCCAACCGCGCAGCAGCAAGATAATGACTTGCTCCATTTCACAAGTAAGGTCGGTCTGGCCAATAGGGATTAATTCAGCAAGTCCCTCCATCGTGAATGGTTCTAGCCGGGTTTGCTGTAGGGAACTGAGCAGTTGATTGTTAATGAGACTTGCGTCAACTAAATTACCGAAATAAATGAGATTAAGGTCATCGTTAGCATGTTTGACGATAAGATCCGAACAATTATGGAGCAGGCTTTTCAATGATTCTTCGAAAAGATCAACGGAATTCGGTAATTCCATACATATCACCTTTAACCATAGTATCCATATTTTCTCCATAGTTATGCATGGGAAACAACGCAAACAGCTTGAGGAAAAAGACATAGACCCTAAAATGGCTAATGGCTTCGCCTTTTAAAAAGGCGAAGCCATAGCTGTTCTAATTTATTCACATAAACTTTCTCTTTTCAACCTTTTATACCGCTAAAGGTAATTCCGCTAATAAACGTTTTCTGGAGAAAAAAGAACAGGATAATAACAGGTAATGTCATCAAGGTGGAAACGGCCATTAATAGGCCCCATTCAGAACCTTTTTGACTTTGGAATTGCTGCAATCCGAGTGAGACCGTATAGGTAGGCTCATTGGTTAAATAGAGCAAGGGACCAATGAAATCGGTCCAGCTTCCCATAAACTGAAACAATGCCACTGCTAAAACGGCGGACTTAGCTAACGGAAACATGATTTGCAGATAAATGCGGAACTCACTTGCACCGTCTATCCGTGCCGCTTCGCGAAGGGCATCGGGCAGTCCGAGAAAAAACTGTCTTAATAAGAAGATGTAAAACGGTACTCCAAAAAATTGGGGAACAATGAGCGGAAGAGCTGTTCCAACCCAACCTAATTTAGTAAACAAAAGAAAAAGGGGAATCATGGTGACTTGACCGGGAATCATCATAACAGCGAGGGTAACGAAGAACAACACGCCGCGACCGCGCCACTCCAACTTGGCAAAACTATATGCGACCAACGGACAGGATATGATCACACCAAGCGTACTAACTATAGTAATAATCGCCGTGTTTTTTAAATATGTCCAGAAAGGGATGTACTCTACTGCACTGGAATAGTTACTCCACTGAAATGGATGTGGGATCCACTCTGGGGGAAATGTAAAGATTTGTGTGAGCGGTTTCAAGGACGTTGAGACCAGCCAAATAAACGGGATAATGAAAAAGAATGAAGCAATAATTAGGCATAAATGAGCTAACGTTCGGTTAATTTTTTTAATAGTTAGAGGATTCATTCCTTTATTGCCTCCTTTATTTCCCTTGATAGTGAACCCAACGTTTCGACGATATGAAAATCAACGCAGTTAAGGCCATAACAATAACAAATAAGATCCATGCCATGGCCGAAGCATAGCCCATTTTGAAATATCTAAATCCGTTCTCGTATAAATACATGACATAAAATGTCATGGAATTTGCTGGAGTTCCTTGCCCTTTGGTCATTGTGTACGGGAGAGTGAACTGTTGAAACGCACCGATTGTTCCCATCACCAGATTGTAGAAAATAACAGGAGTTAGCAAAGGCAGCGTTACTGTTTTCGCTTTCTGAAACCAATTAGCCCCATCGATTTCCGCTGCTTCGTAGTACTCGTCTGGGATGTCCCCTAAGCCAGCAAGGTAGATAACGACAGCATGACCGATACCCCATAACGACATAAGGATGAGAGAGGGTTTAGACCACGACTCACCACCCAACCAAGGGGGCCCATCGATACCTAGGCTTGCTAACATGCCATTCACCAAACCAAAGTTTGGATGCAACAACCACATCCACAGTACGGCCAAAGCCACCTGCGGCACAAGGGTCGGTAAGAAGAAGATCGTTCGATATACAGCCATACCCTTGACCTTCATATTTAGCATCATAGCCAGAGCCACACCAAAAAATATACTTAACGGAACAAAAAAAACGGCAAAATAGATCGTGTTGTATATGGACTTCCAAAACAAAGGATCATTAAAAAGATCCTTATAATTATTCAGACCGATAAATTCACCAGGCTGCAGGATGCTGTAAGTGGTGAAGCTGAAGTAGATGGATGCGAACATTGGAATTGCATAAAAGCAAATGAGACCTAAAGCCCAAGGTGAAGCAAAGAGCCACCCAATCAAGTTTGTCGTACGAAATGATCTCTTTTTTCTGGCTGCTGTATGTTTTAATACATGAATAGACTCAGCTGGTTTTGCCATGTGCATCCTCCTTCCGAATATCATACATGAATAGGCAAGGAGAGAGAGGCTCCCCCTGCCTATAGAGTATCCTATTTATTATATTTTTCTAGAGCCTTGTTTACAGTTTCAGTCACTTTATCGAGATTCTCTTTAGGGCTGCCGTTACCGCGAGTAGCCTTTTCCGTTGCGGAAGCTAATTCATTCCAAAGCAGCTGTCCTTCAGGAATGACCGGACGGTTGTGTGAATTCGGAAGAATATTGACGAATTCTTTCATAATTGGATCGTCCTTGTACCCGAACTTGGCGTTAACCGAATCAATAACCGACATCCCAGACTGGGCGTTCAACAAATATTGTCCTTCTTCTTTACCCAAGAATTCAAGGAACTTCCAAGCAGGTTCAATGTTCTTGGAGCCTTTAGGGATAATAAGGGACATGCCGCCCGACCACGTACTAAAGTTTGATCCCGTAGGTGTCGGTATCGGTGTAACACCGTAATTCATGTTTGGCTTAAATTTTTTGATACCGGCTACCGTCCAGTTTCCACTTATCTTCATACTGATTTGACCGGAAATGAATGGATCCATTTCATCCGTACCGGCTGCGCTTGTGAATCCTGCAATGTCCTCGACATTGTATTTTTTACCGAAATCGGTCATCCACTGAAGCGCATCTACGACTTTAGGATCATTCGCAGTGATTTTGCCTGTTGATTTATCTTGGAAGTCTCCCCCAAATGACCATCCCCAGCTGTATAGCCAGCCTTGTGAATACCATGGAATAAAACCAATTCGTTTGAAACGTTTGCCATCCTTGATAGTCAACTTTTCAGAAGCCGCTTCGAGCTCGGCAAGCGTTTTGGGAGGATTGTTGGGGTCGAGCCCAACTTCTTTGAAATGATCCTTATTGTAAAACAACAAACGTGAGTCCGTACCTAACGGAATAGCATATAACTTGCCTTTATAACTGGACTCGTCCCATGCAAATGGATAATATGAGTTCTTACTTATTCCAGCTCCAGCAGCCATCGTAGATAGGTCAGTCAATGAACCTTGCGCTGCCCATGAGCCGACCTTAAATCGGTCGAAATAGGCAATATCTGGAGGGTTGCCACCTGCAACCGCAGTAAGCAGCTTCTGATCGGCGCCCTCATTGGATTCTGTATACACCAATTTGATTTTGATCGTGGGATTTTTTTCTTCAAATGCTTTCACGACTTTATTCATATTGTCCAAATCGATTGAGGTTAGACCGTGCCACATAGTGACAGTTACATTACCTTGTCCGCCTTTTTCGTTCGAGGCTGCAGCGGTTGATGGAGTGGTTGAATTACTGCCTCCCGTAGTTGGCGTAGTTGATGAACATGCGGTTGCAAGAACTGAAATAGTGAGAACAGATACCAGTGTTGGAAATGCGAGTTTTTTGGATTTTCTCATACATAAATCCCCCTTAAGGTAAGTTTTGTTATTCAACTTCACTTCCTGTAAACCTAGCTCACCTCCTATAAAAATTCAGCTGAACATGACATCAAAAGTCAATTGATATCACACGCAATTATGTATGCGTTTACATCGTTGTGAATATACGATTTTGAATCCTTGGGAGGGAGCCACTCCACCTCATTTCCATCAAAATAGTATGTTTATGTATACTGAGTATATTAATATCTCCGGACATATCATGTCAACTTCAATTTCGCGACATGCTTGTCTAAAAATTCACCTATTCCAGACTTTTTTTGAAGAGATATTGTCTGTATAGGGTAAGCCAAACAAAACAAAAAAACATGGCTTAACCATGTTTTTTTCAATTGCTATTCAATCACCGTTACCAGCTATTTGATGACCATCCGATGTTCGATAATTCTCTGTTCGGGGACCGCTTCTCCGATTAACTGCGAGACAAGCAAGTCCACCGCTTCTTCGCCCATCCGCTTCTCGTCTTGTTGAATGTGAGTGAATATCGGCTTCCCTAGGTAATCGTTGAGTGAATCGAAACAAACGATATCGTATTCCTCCAGTGATTTCCCCAACGAATCGATGACCTGAGCCAGCATTGTTGCGACTAGAAACTCCGAGGCGACAAATGCCTTTACATCAGGGTATTGTTCCAAAAAGCGCTGAATCGTCTCTTTATCACTATCGATTGCGGTTCCGTCCAGGTTCATGGGGAGGGTACCCTTTAAATTCGTCAAACAATAGTCCTGATTTAGCTTTAATCCCTCTTGAGTAAAAGCCAAGGTATACCCAAGCAGCCTTTCCTCCAAGGTTGATGTGTTTTCCTCCGGAGGAGACAAGAAGGCGATTTTATCGTGGCCTCTCCCAATCAGATGAATCGTAAGATCCTGGGCGGCTTTCTTATTGTCCGTGTATACGGAGCAAACCGGAATTCCTTTTAAGTATCTATCGACAAATACAACGGGAAATTTGTCCAATACGAGGCGAAGCAGTTCAGCATTATAATGTTGGCCATGGATGGGAGTCACGATTAAGCCTTTGATGCCTAGACGAACAAACAGCTGGATTGCACGTTCTTCTTCCTCCCTGCTCCCACGAGTTCGCTTGATGATCAGATCATATTTGTGCTCAGCGCTCTGCTTTTCCATCGATCGAAGCAGTTGCTGGCCGAATTCGTCGGAAAAATTCGGAATAATGAACGCGATCAACGGTCTTTCTTTTTCATCGGATTCCAGACTCGTTATTTCCTCCGAATGACGTTTGTGCTCCAATCCCCCTCTGATACCATCCGCAACAAACGAACCTTTTCCCTGAATGCGTTTGATGACCCCCGCTTCGGCCAACTTCTCCAACGCTTTTTTGGAAGTAATGCGGCTGACGCCAAACCGTTCGGCCAATTCTTTTTCGGAAGATACGCGATCTCCTGCCTTCAATTGTCCCTCTTTAATCTCATGAAGGATATGTTTATAAAGCTGTTCATATAAATGTCCTTCCATCCAATTCACCCTAACACCATGTAGTTAATATACTAAGTATATCATTTCATGAATGATTTTCAATCCAAACATTTGAAAAGAGCCGCATGCTTTCCTTCACTATACCACTTTTCAATATAAAGAAGCCCGATGAGTGTGTTCTTCATCGGGACTTTCTTTCAGATGTCATCTTCTCTACTTTTGGTTTTTTCAAAAGGGGACAACCCTTAAAGGGCTCCCTGTGGATAATTAACGGTTGGATTCACACAAGTTGGAAGTGCTTGTCTACCAAGACCTGCCAATAAATTATCCGCAGCTAAATGTGCCATGCGATTTCTCGTCTCGTAGGTTGCACTACCTATATGCGGGGTTATTAAGATATTCGGAAGGCTAAGTAATGGATTGTCTCCCGCAAGGGGTTCTGGGTCGGTCACATCTAAAGCTGCATATGCAATTTGTTTGCTTTTCAATGCTTCGTAAAGGGCCTCGGTGTTCACAATAGACCCGCGTGCCGCATTGATAAAATAAGCTGAGGGCTTCATCTGCGCAAACTCCTTAGCTCCAAACATTCCCCGGCTTTGATTAGATAAAGGAACGAGGGTAATGATAAAATCGGACTCTTGCAGCAAGTCCCTAAAGTCGACATATCTCGCTTCGAGTAACTGATCATCCATACGCCTTGTGCGGTTATAGTAAATAATGTTCAGCCCGCACGCCTTAGCTCTCCTAGCTACAGCGCAGCCGATATCCCCCATGCCTACGATACCGAGAGTTTTCCCATACAAATCTACACCGAAAGGAATGTTGTTAGTACTTTCCCATTTGCCTGATTTGACAAAATCCCAACATTCATGAATTCGGCGAGCTGCGCCCAGCAATAAAGCAAAGGCTAGATCTGCCGTTGTTTCAACAAGCACGCCAGGCGTATTCCCGAAGGGGATTCCCCTCCTTGTGCAGGCATCGATATCAATATTGTCGTACCCCACCGACGATTGTGCTACGACTCTTAATTGATGAGCATTAGCCAACAAATCTTCGTCTACCTTTACATCACCTGTGCTGAATAAACCCTCCGCATCTTTTAACCATTCGAGTAATAATGTCCGTGGGATCGGTTCAGCTTCCTTCCAAACTTTTACCTCACAATGCTGTTCAATTCTTTCCATGGCAGCAGGCCATGTTTCTTTTGTTAATACCACCTTATATTTCGCCATAACGGTTTCTCCCCTTCCTAACATGCAAATATACCAACCCCTCCCCAGATCAGGAGTTATCGGTATACTACATTTCGCTATTTTTCCACAGCTTTCACTGCTTGAATTAATCTGAATAATTGTTTGGTTGTACTTCTAAGATGATATCGCGTTTCAACAGGATCCATGGCTTGTTCAAGAGACATAGGAGCGCTGATAATGGAATGAAAAGAAGTAACGCCTAGGTCGTTCAATACCGAGGCCTCTTTGGTAACTCCACCAGCTAACGCAATAACCGGAATGCCTTGGGCATGCGCAAGCGCAGCAACTCCCAATGGAGCTTTGCCCATCGACGTTTGTCCATCAAGCTTCCCCTCTCCTGTTATCACGAAATCAGCCCCCGCCATGCTCTCCTTTAATCCGATCTTGTCCAGTACCAGCCCAACACCCGATTGCATCTCCGCCTTTAAAAAAGCAGCAAATGCCGCTCCAAGTCCACCAGCCGCACCTGCTCCAGGGATGTCTTGAAGGTTTACACCAAGTTCCTTCTCGACGACACCGGCAAACAGGTATAAGCCACGATCCAGCTCCTCCACCATTGCGGGATTTGCTCCTTTTTGAGGGGCAAACACGTAAGCCGCTCCGTTAGGTCCGTACAGCGGATTATTGACGTCGCAGGCAATCTTAAACTCACATTGTCTTAATTCCGGATGTACATGGGCAGAGTCAATACGATGAATCTTGCCTAGGGCATTCCCACCTGGACCAACATCATTGCCCTCTTGGTCCTTGAAACGGTACCCTAAAGCCTGAAGCATTCCCACACCCGCATCGTTCGTCGCACTTCCGCCGAGTCCAATGATAAATTCACGGCAGCCTTGCCCTATCGCATGTGCAATAAGCTCGCCGACTCCATGGGTTGTTGTAAACATCGGATTCCTGCTTGCCTCAGGCACTAGCGGCAATCCACAGGCAGCCGCCACCTCAATTACAGCTGTTTTTCCGTTACCTGTTATTCCATAGGTTGCCTGAACCGGCTCCATAAGGGGGCCTGTAACCTTAACAGATTGAAGCTGTCCGCCTGTTCCATATACAAGCGCTTCTACCGTTCCTTCACCGCCATCAGCTATAGGGAAACTTACAATATCCGCATTAGGGTAAACCTCTTTAATGCCTAAAGCGATCTCTCTGCTTCCTTCCATCGATGAAACGCTGCCCTTAAAAGAATCGATAGCTATGACCACCTTCATTGGCTAGGCCCCCCCTTGCTTCGTTCACATTACTATTAGTTTACACAAATTTTGGCAACCAGTCACCATGAGCTTCGATCAGATCATCTTTACCTTAATTGCATCTATGAGCCTTCTTAAATACAAAGAACCCCGAAATTATGAAAAACATAATTTCGGGGTTCAGATGCGTGATGTAATCTTGAAGTTATAATTGGATGAATTACCCAGAAAAGTCAATGTACAACTTTATTATCACAGTCTAAAAAATTAATTTTTGTACAAAAAGCAAACAGCAGCCTACTCCACTGTCACACTTTTCGCCAAATTACGAGGCTTATCAACATCATTACCACGCGCCAACGATGCGTAATACGAAAGCAGCTGAAGCGGTATTACCGCCAACGCAGGTGATAGAACATCCAGCGTCTTCGGAATAACGAAAGTGCTATCTACAGACTTCTGCAGCTCTAGCTCACCTTCTACGGCAATCCCAAGTACATTTGCGCCGCGCGCTTTCACTTCTTTAATATTGCTTACCGTTTTTTCAAGCAGCTCATGCTGAGTAGCCAACGCAATCACCGGAACACCATCCTCGATTAGCGCTAGTGTACCGTGCTTCAATTCACCTGCTGCATAAGCTTCTGAATGAATGTAAGAAATCTCTTTCAGCTTCAAAGATCCTTCCATGGCAACTGCATAATCCAAGCCTCTTCCGATGAAGAAGAGATTGTCATGCTTAGCCATCTCCTCAGCAACTACTTTAATAGCTTCCGCTTGCGCCAAAATTTCTTCCACTTGAGCTGGCAGCTCTTTCAAGGCCTTAACCGTTTCTTTAATTTCATCCGATGTTTGTGTCCCTAACGTTTGAGCCAGGTGCAGACCGAGCAAATAGAAAGCAATTAACTGCGATGTATATCCCTTCGTAGATGCTACTGCAATCTCTAGGCCCGCCCAAGTTGTGATCACATCATCTGCTTCACGTGCTACTGAGCTTCCTACCACATTCGTAATGGCCAGTACATGCGCACCACAACGTTTAGCTTCACGAAGCGCAGCAAGCGTATCAGCCGTCTCACCAGACTGGCTAACTACGATGACAAGCGTATCCTTCGTGATAATCGGTGAACGATAACGATATTCAGAGGCAACATCCGTTTCCACCGGAATGCGCGCCAATTTCTCAATAACATACTTACCAACCATACCTGCATGATAGGCTGTACCACAGGCAACAATATGAACACGGTTAATGTTGCGAATCGCTTCAGCTGTAATCTTAAGCTCATTCAGCGTCACGCCAAGACCATCAGGTGATATACGGCTGCCCATGGTATCGCGGTACGCTTTAGGTTGGTCATAGATTTCTTTCAGCATAAAGTGATCAAATCCGGCTTTTTCAGCAGTTACAATGTCCCAATCGACATGAAACATTTCCCTGGAAATAAAATTCCCCTCTAAAGTCATTAATTCGACAGCATCACGCGTCAAAAGCGCCATTTCGCCATCATTCAAAATAAACACATTACGTGTATATTCAAGAATAGCTGGGATGTCCGAACCAATAAAATTCTCGCCTTCACCAATACCGATAATCAAAGGACTAGCCTGACGCACAGCAACAAGGCGATCCGGTTCATATTCTGTCAGTACGCCTAACGCGAATGCACCTGTCATAAGCTTTACCGCTTTTTGAACAGCTTTGAGGATATCTCCTTCGTACAAATCAGCGATTAAGTGAGAAATAACTTCTGTGTCCGTCTCAGATACAAATTTATGACCTTTCGCAGTCAACTCTTCTTTGAGGCTAATATAATTTTCGATAATACCGTTGTGCACAACTGAAAACTTCATCGAGTTATCCGTATGAGGATGAGAGTTCACATCCGAAGGCTTACCGTGTGTCGCCCAACGCGTATGTCCGATTCCAACGCTTCCGTTCAGTGGAGTCTCATCCAGCTTGGATTCAAGATTCGCGATGCGGCCTTTTGCCTTCTTAATTTGTAAACCATCCGCCGTGTAAACAGCTACACCTGCAGAGTCATAGCCTCTATATTCGAGCTTTTTGAGCCCTTCCAATAAAATTTCCTGAGAATTACGCTTTCCAATATAACCAACAATTCCACACATAGTAGTACCTCCATAGTTTTATAAGCCTCTTCTTAAAGGGCTATTTTTCAAAGATCCTGGTTTAAAAATCAATCAACTAGACAAGAAAAACGGCAAATCAAATAAACCATATATAAGGACAATCATTACGTTCATATATAATAATTAAGTAGATGTTGGATACTTGTCAGCCTGGTCGCCCAAACGTTTTTGCTCTCCAACTTAACGGCACTCCTCATGCCGGAAGGTCCCCGCCGAATGTTTCGAACACCTTCACCTCGTCAACTCACCTGCGTAGTAGTAGCAATCTCACTACATTTCCGTCCCGCTTGCGAGTTCTGGCGCTATTTGTTGCTTAATTAACCACTATCCTGCCTTTCCTTCTTGAGTCAAATACATCATATTCATTTTAGCGCGAACGCGCAACTTATTTTTTCTTGGAAAATCCCCCAATTAGCAATAAGCATGAAAGGGGGATCCACATGTCCCTGCCTTTTATACTAATTGCTCTTGAATAACCTTAGCAATATCATGAACATAAGCTTCAACTTGTTCTTTGTCAGGACCTTCAGCCATAACACGGATCAACGATTCCGTTCCCGAAGGTCGGACCAGCACGCGGCCGTTATCTCCAAGTTCTTCTTCCACTTTTCTAATGGCTTCCTCAATCACAGCGTTGTCCTTGAGCTTACTTTTATCCGCAACGCGAATATTAACCAACAACTGCGGGAACTTACGCATAATTCCTTTTAATTCACTAAGCTTGCGCCCCGATTGGACAATGGTGTTTACCAGCTGTAAAGCCGTCAGAATCCCATCTCCGGTCGAGATGTAATCGAGGAAGATGACATGCCCCGACTGCTCTCCGCCTAAGTTATAACCGCCTTTACGCATCTCTTCCATCACGTAGCGATCGCCTACAGCGGTTTGCATAGCTTTAAGACCCGCTTTTTCAATCCCTTTGAAAAAGCCAATGTTCGCCATCACCGTCGTCACAATCGTGCCGTGGTTCAGCTTCCCTGTGCGATTCAGCGCATCTCCTAGAATGCTAAGGATGAAGTCGCCGTCGACTTCTTCACCAGTCTCATCGATCGCGATCAGACGATCCGCGTCGCCGTCAAAAGCAAGACCAATGGCTGCGCCATGTTTCACCACTTCTGCGCGAAGCTTCTCAGGATGCGTGGAGCCGCACTGATCGTTGATATTGCGGCCGTTCGGCTCAGCGCCGATGGTGATAACTTCCGCTCCTAGCTCGCGGAATACTGTAGGGGCCAGCTCGAAGGCTGAGCCATTCGCGCAGTCCAGAACAACCTTGTATCCGGCGAAAGACTCGGATACCGTCTCCTTCAAGAACGCCAGATAGGCGAATTTCGCATCTGGCTCATCGGAAACCGTGCCAATCTCGCCGCCAACGGGGCGAGGCAATTCATCCACAGCTGCGTCAAGCAGCTGCTCAATTTCAAGCTCCGTCTCGTCTAGCAACTTGAAGCCGTCGCCTCCAAAGAACTTAATCCCGTTATCCTCAACCGGATTATGCGAAGCCGAAATCATAACGCCCGCATCTGCTCCGAGCTTTTTCGTTAAATATGCTACCGCCGGTGTGCTAACGACACCAATGCGAATAACCTCAACACCAATCGATAGCAAGCCTGCTACGAGTGAAGCTTCCAGCATTGGACCCGAGATCCGTGTATCTCTCCCGATAACGACCTTCGGATGCTTAGCCTGTCTCGTTAATACATATCCGCCACAGCGGCCTACTTTATAAGCTAATTCTGGTGTCAGTTCGCCATTAGCGACTCCTCGCACACCATCTGTACCAAAATATTTCCCCATGTTTATATTCTCCTCTTTTTCTACAACCCATTATGGATTTGTTACTTTATTAGGTGCTTTCTCGCTGATTTCTACAGTCGCCTTCACTTCTTGCGGCATACCGAGCTTCACATAGGTCGGCAAATTTAATGTCAGCTTCAGCTCATGCTTACCTGGCGGCAAATTACTAACATCCAGGATCGCCTGTACATCCTGCACTTTCATTTGATCAATGAGTGCAGGAGCGCCCTCTACCGTTATGTTTAGCTTAGCCGTCTCCGGCAGTGTAACTTTCGTATCATAGCTTTCGTTTTGACCAATAATCGTGATCGGTATGTTTTCCAAAGCCTTCGTAATGGAAGGAACAATTTCCACGCGGACCGTAACTTTGGCAGGATCCAGTTGAGTTACTTTATTCCTCAAGGGAATGTCCAGTGCAAACTCCTTTGTTTCCTTCAAATCCTGAGCACTTAGCTGCGGCCCCTGATAAAACTCTAGGCGATCTACAACATCTTGAGTACCGTAGACGGTTACCTTGTCCGGATTTTGAGTAACCATCGCTATTGCGAAGCCTTTCGGCGGCTCTCCACTAATCTTCATCTGCAGCGGTATGGTTTGGAACGGGCTCGTGATTGGCACTTCCACATCGACCACAGAAGGATTGATATTCAAAATTACTTCTTTGCCATCTTTATCAAAAGCTTGCAGTCTCACTTGCTTCGTAACTGCAGCCTGGGCCTTATCTACCGAGACCTCGCCGCGAACATTCTCGATCTGCTCGAGCTTACTGGTCTGCGCGGTAATATACACCTTGGCTGGCTTTACAATCGGCTGTCCGGCTTTGAGACCGGCTGCCGGCGTTCCTTTGACATTAATGACGACGGGCACTTCTTTCATTTGCAGCTCTTCGATAATCACATGCACCGTTCTAGGAACAATCTGAACTTCCACATCTGAAGGAAAACCAACCGGTTTAAGCGTAACTTGATGATCTCCCTTGCCCACTTGCGTCAAGTCAAGCTCAATTTGATAGGAATTACTAGTCGTCACTTTCTTAACCGATGATTCCTTCCCTTTCACAATAACCTGTACATTGGCAGGAGCCATGGACGAAATGTGGTAATGCGTTTCATCATATTTTGTCGTAATAGCTACGTTATTTATGGTTTCCTCCCGCTCGCGGAGAGGAGAATTTCCGGATAGATTGGTTTCTTCCATGTGAACAACAACCCATAGCAAAATTCCTATAACAAGGGCAACAATCCGCACCACATTCGTATTGCGTAACCATTTATCCATTCGAACGACCCCTCCATTTCAAGAAAGGGTTTTTTTCTTTTGTTTTCGCCTTCGGCTTCAGTTCCTCGAACAATTTGGCAATCAAAGATTCTTCTTTAATGTCTCGTACGATATGACCATTCATTGTGAGCGAGATTTGCCCGGTCTCTTCCGAAACAATGATACACATCCCATCTGAAACCTCACTCATCCCAATGGCCGCACGATGCCGTGTACCAAGCTCTTTACTGATAAAGGGATTCTCAGACAAGGGCAAATAACAACCAGCAGCCATTAATTGGCCTTGTCGAATAATTACAGCGCCATCATGAAGCGGCGTATTCGGTATGAAAATATTAATCAACAGCTCCGCACTGATCTTACTCTCTATCGCAATACCGGACTCAACATAATCGGTCAGACCGGTCTCTTTCTCGAAAACAATCAAGGCCCCTATCTTTCTTTTGGCCAAATAATTCGCAGCACGTATCACTTCACTAATCCGCTTATTAACATCTTGATCCTCTTCCGTAGAAGATCGGCTGAATAGCTTCCCCCGGCCCAACTGCTCCAATGCCCGCCTTAGCTCCGGTTGAAAAATAATAATGACCCCAAGAACCCCGAACGTAAAGGTCTGGTTCATCATCCATTGCAGCGTACTGAGCTGAAACCAAATACTAAATACCCATGTAATGACGACAACAAGGATGCCCTTCATAAGTTGAATAGCCCTTGTCCCTCGCACCAACAGGATCAGCTTATAAATCACATAGCTAACGATCAGAATATCAACGATATCCTTAGCCGAGATGCTCGTGAGTAAGTCCATTTATTATTCTCCCCCAGCGACTGAACACAGTGATCTCTCTATATTAGAATCATAACATAAACCCAGATATACTTCTATTTTTCTCTCTACACAAGACGTTATCAAATCAAGTTTGGTTCATTTTATTAGTATGTGAAGAAAAAAACGCCCTCCTCTGGCAATAAGCCATTTGGAAGACGTTTCAAGCTAATGCGAGAACATGCCTACGTACTCGCCTAATTTATACCAGACCCAGCTCAAAGCTTCATTGACTTGTGTGACGTGCCCAGAGATATGCGCCGTTGACGCTAGATTTAGAGAACCATCAATAACGGTTAAGTTTCCAGTTACTTCGCCTTCAACTTTCAGTTTCCCCCGCTGAACAATGAGATCACCTTTCACAGTATGCCCTTGCGGTACAGTAACTGTATCACCCTCAATCACAACGTCCTGAAGGTTACTTCCCTTCACCATCAAATTCGTATCATCATTCCACATGGACATGAAGCTTCCGAACATGACAGTAGCGAAAACAACAGCTACCGATACAGCAGGATGCTTGCGAATGAAGTCCATCCAGGAATTGCGCTTCTTCACTGGAGGCAGTCCGCTCATGATTTGTGCAGTTAACGTATCAGATACTTTAACGGGAGGCAGCATTCTAACCATCGCGTCCGTTTTCTCCAATTGTCTAAAGAGAGCATGACATGCTTGGCAAGATATCAAATGCTCCTTCAATCGCTGAGAATCGGATCCCTGCAAATCACCGTCGAGGTATTCATGTATGAGCGGGAGGGCTTCTTTACAATTCATGATTCAGCCACCCCTTTCTTAGACTTTTGCATGTTGTGGTATACCATACGTTTGAATTTCAAATATGTTTCACATATGAACAGGATTTGTGCTACCAACTTGATCCTCCTGCTCTAACCTTTTACGCAAGTACTCCCGCCCACGATGTACACGTGTTTTGATCGTTGTAACTGGCATATCAAGTACGTCGCTTATCTCCTGCAAAGACATATCATGCAGATATCTCAGAATCACAACGGATTTATATTTTTCAGGTAACGTTTCAATAGCCCGGCGTATCTGTTCCTGTGTTTCGGAGACAATCACCTGCTTCTCAGGTGTGTCCTCATGACTTGGGAGCATGGCATAATAATCATTGCCCTCTCCTTCTGGCATCTCCGCATCAAGCGAGTAGGTGTTCTTTCTTCGACGCAGCTTATCGATACACAGATTCGTCCCTATACGGAAAATCCAAGTCGAAAACTTCTGATTCTCATCGTATCGGTGCAGATTGGTATACACCCGCAAGAACGTCTCCTGCACAGCATCCTCGGCTTCTTGCTTATTATTCAGCATACGGTAAGCCAAATGAAAGATCTTGTCCTTATAGAGCTCCACAAGCTCTGCAAAAGCATTCCGATCCCCATTCCTGGCCAGCTTAGCCAGACGTGCTTCTACAAAGTTCAATTCGATTTCCTCCGGCTTCTCGACAATTCGTACGATTTCCTACATATACATACGCAGAAATTATGATTTGTTTTCAGAAATAATTATGCCTCCTATGATCAGTCCCATCCCTAACCATTGTAACCCATTTACCGGCTCTCCTATAAGTAGGTAAGCAGCAATAACGGCTACTGGCAACTCCACCGATCCAAGCATAGCGGCAAGTGTACTACCGATTCGCGGAATTCCGATATTAAACGACACCGTAGGCACAACCTGCCCCAAGAAGCCCAACAAAAGCCCCCATAAAAGCAGCGTACTTCCATTCTCATGCACAAAGACCGTCGGAGGATACAGAATATACATCACGGGCATCGCCGCGGTAAGCATAATAGCCGAATTCATAAGAGGAGGCAGTTTACTAACTACTTGTCCAGTGAAAAAAAGGAATATGCTGTATGTCAAAGCCGACAACAATCCATACAAAATCCCCAATAAACTAAATTGTTCCCAGTTCGTCTCAAACACATCAACGGCGAGTAAAGTACCCACCAAAATTAAGACAATCGCTATACTTTCTGCCTTTCTTGGAAGCCTTCGTTTCACGATACAATCCATTGCAATTGTCATCCATGTAAACTGAAACAGAAGAATAATCGATAAAGAAGCATTCAACTCTTTTAAAGCTATATTGAAAAAGACCGTCGTTAAAGCTAATCCAAAAATACCTATCAAACCAAGCTTAATCCAAGGACCTTTAAAGGGATTGACCCATGATTTTTTGTGAAAAAGAATCAACATCCATACAAAAAGGGTTCCCATCGTCATTTGTGCCGGTGTAATTTGCCCTTCTGTAAATCCTTGATCATATGCCATCTTGATAAAAGAGGAAAGCAAGCCATAGCTTGACGCCCCAATAATGACAAGGACCATTGCTAACCATCGCCCCATGTTGAAGCACAACTCCTGTCTACGGGCATTCGTATAAGGACAGGAAAAGTCGAGCTGCCTACGTTATACGTGGCCCCCGACTTTATCATCCTGTATCTTCCTTCTACGCTCTAAGTTTTATCAGCCTGTATTTCTAAGCCCAGCGGCTATTCCGTTAATCGTAAGCAGCACTTCACGAAGCAGGATAGCATCATCCTCGTTGTTCTCACGTAGTGCACGAAGCTCAGTAAGCAGCTCTACCTGCATATAGCTCAGCGGATCTACATAGGGATTACGCAGACGGATGGACTCCTGAATAACAGGAACATTATCCAAAATCTCTTGCTGACCCGTAATTTGTAAAATGATCGACGAAGTCAGTTCATATTCTTCCCTAATGAGATTGAAGATACGCTCTGCAATTGCAGATTCTTTGACCAGGTTGCCGTATTCCCTAGCAATTTGGAGATCTGCTTTGGCTAGCGCCATTTGCAAATTATCAATCATCGACCGGAAGAACGACCATTCCTCATACATTTCTTTTAAAGTATCTAAGTTCGCCGCATTTCCTTGATAAAAGCTTTGGAGACCCGAACCCGCCGCATACCAAGCCGGAAGCAAATATCTCGTTTGGGTCCAAGAGAATACCCAAGGAATCGCGCGCAAATCTTCGAATTTATCACTGTTTTTACGTTTGGATGGACGTGAACCGATATTCAGCTCGCCAATCTCTGGAAGCGGTGTGGATTCTTTGAAGAACGTTAAGAAGTCTTCGTCTCGGAAAATGAGATCTTGATACTTCGTCTGAGCTTGTTCCGAAATTCCACGCATAATGTTCTCCCACTTGTCTTCCAGTGGATTTCTTTGTGGAGAACGCGATAATTTGGATGCCGTAATTAGCGCAAAAGTCGCTTGCTCCAAGCTGCGGTATGCAATGCCTTGCAAAGAATAACGGGAAGATAACACTTCGCCTTGCTCTGTAATCTTAATGCCGCCACCAAGCGTTTCAACCGGCTGAGCCAGAATACTGCGGTTAAGCGGCATACCACCACGACCAAGTGCTCCGCCACGGCCATGGAAAAACTTCAGCTTCACGCCATATTCTTTAGCGGCTTCCGTAATATCCTGGAGCGCCATACGAAGCTCCCAGTTCGCTGTAATCACACCGCCGTCTTTATTACTGTCTGAGTAGCCCAGCATGATCTCATGGAGCTGTGTCACAGGGTCAAGACTAGCTTTATAAGCAGGGATCGCTAACAACGTGCTCATAATGCCAGGAGCTGCATGAAGGTCATCGATCGTCTCAAAAAGAGGTACAGACTGAAGCGTACTTGTCACGCTACCATCGCTCTCTTTGCGATATAATCCAGCTTCTTTCGCAAAGACAACAACCTCCAAGAGGTCACTTGCTCCTTGCGTCATACTGATGAGATAGCTGTTAATACAGTTGCGACCGAATTCCTTCTGTGCTTTGCCTACAGTACGATAAACATCTATACACTCCTGTGTACTTTCCGAGTAATCCAAATACGTAGATGTGATTGGTCTTGGATCATTCAATACATCCGTTAAGAGAGTGATTTTCTCCTCTTCCGATAGCTTACTGTAATCACTCGTGATGCCCATTTTCGCTAAAACCTCAGTCATCGCATTCTCATGCTCTTTACTGTGCTGTCTGATATCCAGAGCAGCCAAGTGGAAGCCGAACAGCTCAACCTGACGAATAAGCTTCTTAATATATTTGTCAGCTACATAGTCAGCATAATGCATCCTCAAGCTAGCCTCGATGATTTTCAAATCACTAATAAACTCTTCCGGAGTGTTGTATTTCTGGTTTGTAGGAACATTCGGATTGCCAGTGTTATGAACCTTCTCGATCATATAAGTCGTCTTGATGCGATATGGTTCTTTCTCATTACGCCAAACGTCCTGTATATTCCCCATAGCTTCACGGTCGCATTGAATAGATTCAATTAGATCGTCGCTAACGTTCACAATGCTTTTACTGAAGCTCATATGCTCAAGGGTTTCTTTGAGAACTTCTTCATACTTCTGCAAAGCCAGTTGACGATGCAAACCTAATGTTTCCCAAGTCACATTTGCTCTGACCGATGGGTTACCGTCACGATCTCCTCCAATCCATGAACCAAATTTCAAGAAGGACGGCACATGCCATGAGTCTTGTGGGTAATATTTATTTAAACAGCGCTCAAGCTCATGATAGATCTCTGGAAGGACATCAAACAAAGTTTCGTCAAAAAAATACATACCATTACGAACTTCATCAATAACCGTTGGTTTCCGATCACGCAGCTCGTCCGTTTGCCAAAGATTAAGAACCTCTCCAAGCAGCTTCTCACGCAATTGCTCACGCTCACGATAAGTCAGCATAGGATTATCGAGTTCCATCATATCTTCCGAGATACGCAGATTAATATCAAGCACAGCTCTACGCATAGCTTCTGTCGGGTGTGCTGTCATTACTAGTTCCAAAGAGATAGCTTTCAGAATTTCTTGAACCTCTGCATATGGAATATGATTATTCTTTAACTCCTGCACAATACTCTCTATGGAACCAGGCTGCACGGATTCACCAGAGGAACGCTCGTAATCTCTTTTACGACGGATCCGATGGTTCTGCTCAGCAATATTAACAAGTTGGAAGTAAATAGCGAATGCACGAATCACTTGATGACGAATCTCCGGATCCAAGGAGGAGATCGTTTTCTTGAATTCATCATATATCTCGATTACATAGTGTGCTCTTAAAGACTTACTCATCTCACGTATTCTCTCGACAACATCAAGTAGATCATTACCGCCCTGATGAACCAGAACTTCACCTAGTATGTGGCCCAAGAAGCGTACGTCCCTGCGCAGCAGGTTATTCGTTGCTTGCTTCTGTAGGACAATATCATTCTCTAACATAACTCTCCACCTCATCTATTCACTATGTTGCATTAATGCTTCTCTCTACAAAAGCTAGATGCTATAAAAACTCATTTCAGAATATTTTACCACAATCCGCCCTCTGCACATAGTATTAAAATAAAAAAAAGCCACGCCAGATCGTGGTAATTTATGTATTGCATCATTTTCAGCCTATACAAATTCACGAACGGTCGAACCCATGCGGCTTCTCTTCCAGTTCCCGTTCAAACGAAAAAGACCACCCGAAGGTGATCTTTTTCGTTT
>NZ_WHOA01000016.1 GCF_013141715.1 Paenibacillus phytorum
AACTTACGGAAAACGACAAGGTGAGTCGGGTTGGAATGCGTTAGCGGATGTAAATAAAGACGGCAAGGTTGGCCTTGAAGACCTTGCAATCGTAGCTTTAGCGATGTTTAAGTAAAATACCAAGGAATATATCGGCAATGAAATGGGGGGAGAGCTTATCTCCCCCTTCTGTCGCCGATATGTAAAAGAGCGATCTAAACTGGTTATCTGCAACGATTTGATAGATTTAGACGATCGAGTCGGTTCTGCTCACTACCGAATTCGTTCAGCTAACCCCAAAACGTAGTTGACCTTATTTTTCTGCGCAAGAATATCTCCTCGACAGCCTTACCTCTTTCCTTCACATATTAACCTGTTTTCTTATTGTCTTGAGCAGTAGACTTGTCAAGTATTCCTATATTTCTTTTTAAGGATATTGTAAATGTCGAAAAAGTTCACTTTTAGGGATAAATATATATATTTTAGGATACTCAATGTACAACTGAAAATTTAAAATTAAATCATTAGCATTGCTTATACTGCGATTAATAAACTTCATTTTTAAAGTGTTACATGATCCGCTAAAAGAATATCGCATCTGTAATTATCGGAAATCGTTTACAAAGCCTTTACAAAATTCCTCTCGAGTAAAGCGTTATTTTTAAGCTACGTAATGAAGAATTGAGGGGGGGATAACAAGTTCAAGCGTTCTAAAGAAGAAGGTCATCTGAAGGGAAAATTAGATCCATATTAGTGGAAGTACAACATGTTGAACAAGGTAGTGAATGGTTAATTTTAGCCGTATTAAGTTCATGGTTTCCAAGGTATTATTTAAATAATTAGGGAGGTACAACCAGGGTAATTTATATAGTGAGGAATTCTCAGGAGTAAGAGATGGAGCTGTTATAAACAATCAGGGTTTAATAGTAGATGTGTATAACGACAAGGTGCAAATGAGGGCAGAGACCTCAATTCTAAAACAACAATTTGGAATGGAACGATACAATTGAGACCGAATACAACCGGCGTATACGAAGCCGAAGATGGTTCATTCTCTTACGCAATCAATGCTTTTGATATCATCCTTCATCCAAACAATTGAAGCTGCCGAATGAGAGATGTATCGGTCTAATAAAGAGGAAGGTGTCAAATTGTAATGACATTTATACGGAAAATGATAGTTTTACTGTCGATCGTGGTAGGTTGGTGCTTAATTTCGCTGCCGGCCGAAGCGCATCAGCTCAATAAAGGCTTCTCGCAAATTAAAATTGAAGGCCGTCAAGCAGTCTACGAGCTGTTTCTTCCGGAAGGGGAATTGCCGTTTATTGATGCCGATGAAAATAAGCGGGTGACTGCGGAAGAGCTCGCCGCCGGTCGGGGCCGGCTCGCCGATTACGTACGGCAGCATGTGGAGCTGAAGCGGGGCGATGAAACGTTGGCATATCGCTTCGTCTCGGCGGAGCTGTCCGACCATCATGAAAACCCCGGCGTTCAGATGCTGCTTACGTATACTTCGAGGTTTGCGATAGACAATCTTACTGTTCATTATTCGTTGTTTTTTGACGATATCGACCCGACGCACGTGAATTTTATAACGATTGTGAACGGCGATGATGTGGTAGATACTTATTTTGACACGGGTACCCGCATGCTTCGTTACGGTAGCTCGGGCGACAGCGATACGAGCAGAACGCTCCTTCAATACGCCTGGCTTGGAATGAAACACATTTGGACGGGATATGATCATCTAATTTTCCTGCTCAGCCTGCTCATAGTCGCCGCCGGGTGGCGGGATGCACTGCGAATTGTAACGGCGTTCACCGCTGCACACAGCGTGACGCTGCTGCTGACGGCAACGGAAATGATTCGAGTCAACTCACGCCTGATCGAGATCTTCATCGCTCTTTCCATAGCTTATGTTGCTGCGGAAAATTGGTTTATTCGCCGGAGAACAAATGCCCCCCGTTACCGGTGGCTGCTCACATTCGCTTTCGGTCTCGTGCATGGGATGGGGTTCGCCGGTGCATTGCAGGAGATGGGGCTTCCGAGCCGTAATTTTATCAGCTCGCTGCTCAGCTTCAATGCAGGAATTGAAATCGGGCAATTGGCTATCGTCGCAGCGGTGCTGCCTCTACTCCTGCAAATTCGCTCGCGGAAATGGTATTCGCCGTTTGCGATCGGCTTGTCGGCCGTCTTATTCGCGCTCGGCGTGGCATGGGCGGTCCAGCGTGGATTACAGCCATAATGACCGATGAACTGGCCTTGCGCTGCAGACCTCCGCCGATGGTCCGAGAATGGTTGCAGTATTACTTATAACCAAGATTGAAGATAAAAGGAGATGTATTGATTTTATGGATACCTTAGCGAAGCTCAAAAAGTCATCACTTTCGTTCATCCTGATGGTTACACTCATTTTCAGCAACTTTGCTGCCTATACGCCAGTGCATGCAGCAAGCGACGCCGCAAGCGACGCGTATAGTCTGATAGAAGCAGAAAGCTTTAGTTCCAAGTCGGGGGCCAACCTGAAAACTGAAGCCTGCCCAGATGGTGGACAAAGTGTTGGAGGTACGAATGACGGCCAGTATTTAGTATATAACAGTATTGATTTTGGTAGTGGTGTTAATGGCGCTACAAAATTTAGTGCTAGACTTTCAGCAAAGGGGTTAAATGCAGGTGGTAATATTGAAATAAGGCTTGACAGTCCGACAGGCACTTTAGCGGGAACACTTACTGTCGCAGCTACAGCACCAGATAACTGGAATGTCTACCAGACTCAATCTACCGATATTACCAATGTTACCGGAGTTCATGATATTTACCTTGTATTAAAGGTTGCGACGGGGAAATTGTACGTAGCCAACATAAACTGGTTTCAGTTTTCAAAAACGCTTAACAGTATTGCCATGACAACACCGCCAACAAAGACGGTATATCGTCTCGGTGAAAGCCTTGATCTCACAGGAATGGTTGTCACCGGCACCTACATTGATGGTTCCACAAGGGTGGAGGAAGTCAGAGCTTCTGATGTAAGTGGCTTTAACAGTTCAACTGCAGCGGCTAGCCGGACACTGACTGTCACAGTACGCGGTAAGACAACAACTTTTACAGTAGGGATAATGTCGAAGACGCTAACAAGCATCGCAACCCCTGCAGCGATTACTGGAGTAATAAATGGAACAGCGCCTTCACCTGCGGCTCTTGGATTGCCTAGCACAGTAGTTATGGTGACTGATGGCGGTAATGTGAATACATTTGTAAACTGGAACGTAGCTGCCTCAGGTTATGATACAACTGTAAAAACCGAGCAACGTTTTACGGTACCAGGTACGGTAGTGCTGCCGTCGGATATTGCAAATTCGAATAATGTCCTATTGTCGACAAGCATTAGTGTAACGGTTCTAGCTGCAACAGATCCGAGTAAGGATACCAGCTATAAATTCAGCTATATGGCCTTCTCCGATTCGCACGCAACAACACAAGGTTCTGTTCAAGATATTGCACTTGACAATGCGATGCAGGACGCTGTGCGAAATAATGCGGGATCCGTTAGCGTTGTTGGAGATATTACCGATTACGGAACAGATGCGCAATATGATGTCGCAATGAACACAATAAATAAGTATCCTCAGGTGAAGCCCTATTTTGCATATGGGAACCACGAGGTAAGATGGGTTGGCGGAATCGAAGTAGCGATAAGCAGATTCGTGAATCATACAAAAATGCCGTCCATTTATTTTGATAAGTGGATAAACGATTACCACTTCATCTATCTGGGATCGGAGGCTGATGATAAGGACGGCGCTTATATTTCAGATACCCAGTTGGAATGGTTAAAGGTTAAGTTGGCGGAGGGTGCAAGTAAAGATAAACCGATATTCTTATTTCTCCACCAGCCATTAGAGAATACAGTGTCCATGTCGCATACGAATGATGGCTATTATGGCTATGATAGCGACGACGCTCAGGATCAAAAGATTAAGGACCTTGTGGGACAATATCCTCAAAGCGTTCTAATAACAGGACATTTGCATGACGATATAAAAATACCGGGCAACTTGTATAACGAACAATATTTTACAATGATTAGAGATGGAGCTATTGTCAATTCGGGTGGCCCGGGCGCTCAAGCCTTGATTTTTGATATTTATAAGGACAAGGTGGTCATCAATGGAAGGGACGTCAACACACGGAGTACGATCGCTTCCTGGACCATTACAAATTATACAACGGATGCTCTTTCCGCAGATACGCAAGCACCCACCGTGCCTTCCAATGTCACAGCGAAAGTAGTTACAGATACGATGGTAACTTTGGAATGGGATAAGGCTACAGATAATTTTAATGGGAATGTAGGCGTTATTGGCTACGATGTTTATAACGGCACTACCGTGGTTGGATCGACATCAGGAAATACAAGCTTTATTGTGACTGGACTGTCAGCTAATAAAGCTTATCAATTTACAGTAAAAGCCAGGGACGAGGCTGGAAATGCTTCAACTGCAAGCAGCCCGTTCAATGTTACCACATTAGCCTACGATCCTGCTGCGATTAATCTTGTTTTGAACCAAACGGTTACAACAAACGGGAACTTGCCTGGCTACGAACCGTCCAAAGCGGTCGATGGAACGACAGCAAGCGGCAGTAAGTGGTCGTCCTCTACGACCGGAGATAAATGGCTGATGGTCGATCTTGGACAAAATTATGATATTGCCCGATGGGTAGTGAAACATGCGGGAGAAGGCGGAGAGACTATTTCGCTGAATACAAAACATTATAAGCTTCAGGGAAGCTTTGATGGAACGGTTTGGGCTGACCTTGATTCAGTACGAGGTAACGTTTCCAACAGCACCGACAGGTATATACCGATATCCACCGTAAGGTATGTTCGCCTCTACATTACAAGTGGGCAAAACGCTGTTGAAAATGGAACTTCAAATATTTATGAGTTTGAAGTCTATGGGAGGAGACCTCTTGACCAAAATTTAAACAGCATCACCGCGCCTGCTGACATAACAGGGGTGGTAATCGGAACGGCGAAGACAGTGGACGCCCTTGGATTGCCAAAGGCAGTATCCTTGGTTACCGATAAAAGCAGGGGGTATGCCTATGTGACATGGAATTTAGATGCTTCAAACTATGATCCCAATCTAAAGATTGGACAGACCTTCACTGTAAATGGAACTGTAACTTTGCCAACTGAGGTGTTAAATCCCAATAACGTGCCTTTGACAACAAGCATTAGAGTAACTGTTAATAAGCTCATTCAGTCGGCAACGGCGACAAGCCAAGAAACAGGTGGTGAAAATAATAGTGCCTCCATGGCGATTGACGGAGACACAAATACGATTTGGCATACCAAGTGGAATAAATCCGACGTTCTCCCTCAATCGATTACCTTAAAACTTGGAGCAGCTCTCCCAATCAATAAAGTCACGTATTTGCCAAGGCAATCAGGCGTCAACGGAATTATTACAGCCTATAACGTGTATGTAAGTAAGGATGGAGTGACCTTTACTAAAGTTGCAAGCGGAACTTGGGCAAACGACAATGCGGAAAAAGTAGCAACTTTTGATCCGACAGATGCATTATATGTCAAGCTCGAAGCAACGGCGGGTGTTAACGGCTGGGCATCGGCTGCGGAGATTAATGTCTTAGAAGTTGAACATCAACCGCCAACGACAACGGACAATGCTCCAAGCGGCTGGGTCAATCAAGATGTCACGGTAACCTTAAGCGCAAGCGATAACGGATCGGGTGTATCCAATACCTACTACACGGTAGACGATGGCGCTGAGCAAACGGGAACGACCGTCGTATTGTCGGAAGAAGGCGTGCATAAGCTTGTATATTGGAGCGTAGACAAAGCAGGCAACGTGGAGCAAGCGCATACGGTATCCGTTAGTATTGATAAGAAAGCTCCGTCGATCGCGGTGACCGTACCGGGAGATAACAGCATTTATGAAGATTCCGTGGATTTGACGCCTCAGATTGCATGGACGGATAACTTGTCGGGTGTGGACAGCAGCAAGACGACGGTGACGCTGGATACGTATTCTTACCAAATCGGAACGGCGATCCCGCTCTATAAGTTGCCGATTGGGCAGCATACGCTTGTTATATCCTCCAGCGACTTGGTCGGCAACCAGGTAAGCAAGACCGTTCAGTTTACGACGGTAACCAGCATCGATTCTTTAAAGGCATTGGTGAAACGCTTTGCTAATAACAAAGAGATCGATAAAGCCGATATTGCCACTAATCTGCTGGAAAATTTGGAAAACAACAATCTGAAAGGCTTTATGAATGATGTGAAGGCGCAAAGCGGGAAACACATTTCAAGCGAAGCGGCAACCTATTTGCTGCGAGACGCTCAATATTTATTGACACAAAAGTAGAGCAATTCAAGTGTTTGAAACCAAGAGAATAAATGCAGATATCAATGGAGGCGGTGTCTCAATTGGAGACTTGGCTATTGTTGCAGCAGATTATGGCAAACAACAAGGTCAGTCGGGTTGGAATGAGTTAGCGGATGTAAATAAAGACGGCAAGGTTGGCCTTGAAGACCTTGCAATCGTAGCTTTAGCGATGTTTAAGTAAAATACCAAGGAATACTGTTGAATGAAAAGTTGAATTGATCGTATTAGCAAAATTGAGGATTGATCGGCAATGAAATGGGGGGGAGCTTATCTCCCCCCTTTTCTCGCTGATATGTAAAAGAGCGATCTAAACTGGTTACCTGTAAAGATTTGATAGATTTAGACGATCGAGTCGGTTCTGCTCATTACCGAATTCATTCTACTAACCCCAAAACGTAGTTGTCCTTATTTTTCTACGCAAGAATACCTCCTCGACAGCCTTACCGCTTTCCTTCACATAATGTCGAAAAAGTTCACTTTTTGTGATAATTATATATATTTTTAGGATACTCAATGTATAACTGAAAATTTAATATTAAATCATCTGTTTTCAACAAACAACAACAAGACGAAAAGAGACCATCCGTTAATTATGTCTAGCGTTCAAGCAGGTGAGAGTGGAGTGATCATTTAGAATGGGAAGTTTAATAACACCACAATTAAATACGAGAGATTTTAATCGCGTAAAGCCTGAATATGCATTAGCTTCAAAAATGTCAGTTGCAAGAGTTAAAGGCCAAGAGGTTAGTTTAGGAAGATCTCCAGTCTTGATTCTCGATATTAGTGCGAATGGATTACGATTTCAATCCCATTTGAAAATCGCTCCTAATCCAAGCATATTGTTTAGTTTTAGCACACTAATCATGGGGAAGTGTCTTACAGTATATGGATATATTATTAGAATGAAAAAAATAGATACTAAGATTATAGATTTATATGAATATGGTGTGAAATTTCAAATCGGTCAGCCAGCTCAATCTCAATTGTTTAAACTGCTCAATTATTTTTCACTGGAACTTAGAAAAACACCGCTCGTTCAAAATTGTAAATTCATTATAAAGGATGGTAAAAAATACTTTATGCATCTTCATTTCAAAGGGCTACTTGGCAAATGAGATTTGCTTACAAATATTAGGGGGACATATGCTTAAACGAATCATTTATTTGTGGTATCACATGTTAAGTCGCCTCTATAAGAAATCGGGGTGCTGGCAGTCCCAAAAGTTTATAAGATTAGTGAGAAAAAGGGACCGTTACAAATAATGCACGCTTTCATTACGATTTGATAGAGTAGAACCAGGTAATGTAATCCAGCAGTTGTGGCAAAAATCGCTTTGAACAAGCGATTTTTTGTTTATTATAGACAAATAGGATAAATCAAATACATGCATACTTATGCAAGATTGGTCAGGGGTTCGGTCAAGGTATAGGAAGAAACACTTGAATTGCTCGAAGGCCCTTACAGGGGACGATGAACAACACGCCGAGTTTAGTGTCTAAAAAAGTCTTCAAATCCATTTTGATGGTTTGAAGACTTTTTTGGTATATCTTAGTAGCACCTGGGCAATTTTCGGGTAATCCCGTCGATTGTTCCAGAAGGCGCACCGCACTGAATTACTTCTTCAAAGGTTGAAATTGGTCTAGCGATTTTTGGTTTTAGACAATATGCCCGTTGCAAGCTATCTGCTAATCGCAGCTTTTTCCGATCTCGCTACAGGTCGAAAAGAGTGATCTAAACTGGGTACAGGAGACTTGTAAAGTATTCCCATATTTCTTTTTAAGGATATTGTAAATGTTCACTTTTCGGGATAAATATATATATTTTTAGGATACTCAATGTACAACTGAAAACTTAATATTAAATCATTAGCATTGCTTATACTGCGATTAATAAACTACATGTTTAAAGTGTTACATGATCCGCTAGGGGGTGAAAGCAAGTTCAAGCGTTCTAAAGAAGAAGTTCATCCGAAGGAAAAAGCATGATCCATATTAATGGATGTGCAGCATTTTGAACAAGGTAGTGAATGGTTAATTTTAGCCGTATTAAGTTCACTGGTTTCCGAGGTATTATTTAAATAAATAGGGAGGTACAACACGAATGTCTTTCATAAAAAGGTTCAAAAAATCATTTCTATCACTCCTCCTGATAGCCGCAGCATTGGTAGGCAGTACTGGGCTTGTCACTGTGCTTTTTCAGGAAGAAAGCTCTGCAGCAGGGGCGGATAGTTCTTCGACAGGTCCTGTTTTCAGCTTTATGTCAATGTCAGACACGCATAGCACTCCGGCTAAAACGGTTAGTGCTGTAAAGGATGCTGTTTATAATAATAGCAATGCAATAGTTTTAGTTGGGGATATAACCAATTACGGGGATATCGGTGAATATGACTCCATAATAAATGCTATCAATTCTGTACAAGATCATCCGCAGGTGTATTATACAGTTGGAAATCATGAATATGATTGGATGTCGGATTTTGAATTAGCGCAGAACAGATTTAAACAAAAGGCAGGAATACCAGAAAGTACGGTGTATTACCACCGGGAAATACAAGGCTATGACTTCATATTTTTAGGGTATGATGAGAAACCGACCTATAACGCGTATATGTCCGACGCTCAGTTAGCCTGGTTGGAAAGCAAGCTTGCTGCAGTTGCTGTTCCGGACAAGCCGATTTTTTTGTTCAATCATCAGCCTCTTTTCCAGACCGTATCCAAGTCAAATATAGATATTTTTGGTCAAAATATGCTACAGGAACAGAAGCTCAAAAATATACTCGAAAAATATCCGCAGGTTATTTTAACAACAGGACATCTTCACGACGATATTAAGATACCTGGAAACTTGTACGCCGGGAAATTCTCTGCATTAAGAGACGGTGCCGTTGTAAATAATCAAGCTATGATTTTTGATGTATATAAAGACAAGGTGCATTTAAAGGGAAGGGATGTAATTACACAAAAAACCATATGGGAAGGTACGATAAGTCTGAAGCCGAATACAACCGGCATGTATGAATCCGAGGACAGTGTATTCGCATATGCAACCGCTGGCGACGACATCAATCTGTCCGGCGGCAAGTATGTGAATATGAACGATTCAAGAGCATATATCGAGTCGCTCAAGGTTGACGGAGGAGCTACTGGCGGCAATAAAATATTGAAAATAAGGTATGCTACCGATGCTGCCAATGTTACCGAGGGAATATATGTAAATGGAGCCAAAGTACAGACGCTCAGCTTTCCGACTACCGGAAGCATGAGCTCGTATAACGATTTGGCGGTGCCTGTTGAGCTGAGTCCGGGTCCAAATAACAAGATCGTCATACAAAGCGATGGCACCGCAGCGGGCGTGAACATGGATAAATTCCAAATTATAGATAGCGCCAATTACAGTACGATGTGGGGATTTAACGGCAATGGCAATGACAGTATCCCGAATGGGTTCCATGCAACCTTGAATGGAAGTGCTGCCTATGATACGACCGATAAAATGGAAGGTTCAGCTTCGCTCAGCCTGAACGGTGCTGACGGCAATTATGCGAGTGCAGGCCTTGCATCAACCAAAACAGACGATGTAACGCTAACAGCTTGGGTGAAGTGGAATGG
>NZ_WHOA01000127.1 GCF_013141715.1 Paenibacillus phytorum
CGCGGCAGCCCTTCACTGTTTAACTATCGTCTCCCGTTAGTTCAATGGTCAATTTTGAATAATTCGTTTTACAACAGTTTCTAATTTCAATTCCAGGTCTTCACTGAGTCCGTTATAGAACTGGTTGTCTAGCGTTTCAAATAATTCAAATATATGATCGTGTTCTCCATCATTCCATGAGTTAATTATTTCATTTCTTTCATCAATATTTTGGGGTGTTTTTCCATTTGGAAATAATGAATTCACTGTTTCTAATTGATCAACTACTTGTGAGGCGTTAATTTTATACAGGTCTTCCACAGTATCTTCCATCGTATCGGCGCCAGAATTGTAATAAAAACTAATAATTCCACCGTCGCTGATACTATCAATAACACCTCTTACGTTGTACCAAATTCTTTCATCAGGGGTCAATTTATCATAGCTCTCCTTTTCAAGTTTTTCAAACAACTTTTGCCAATGCTCTTTCCAATCTTCATATTGTAATAAGACCATTAATGCCCCTCTTTTCAATTAAGTTACATATAATTTCAGCATTCTATCTACCTTCTTTAAGAGTCCTTCCCGCTACTTCAATGAAAGATAGTGGAGCTGCCCTCTCATGTCAAGCTCCTCTACTATCATTCTCCCGTTAGTTTAGTTCCCCACTGTTCCCCCAAATTGCTTCCCTTATTTACTCTTTTAGATAGGAATCAATCGGCCCAAAATCTCCGCAAGAAATTATTAGCTCAGCACTGTTGGGCATTGAGAAAAAGCCCATTGTTTGGGAAACATAACCTTTCTCGCTGGGATCAACGTGTATATGATAGCCGTTTGTAAAATCATTATGAGCCAGTCTTAGTAATTCCTGAGCAAAACCAATTAAACCATTTTTACTTAAAGTGATCATCACTCGATTATTTCTTAAAATTTCAACCTGTCCAACGTTATCTTTGTTTGTAAACTCGGGAGTGTCCTCATCAATATTTAAATTAACCACTACGGAATCCATACTCTTCACCCCTATAAATGAGAATAAGCCATTATCTCATTTTATCACACATGAGCGTTGAACTAATCTGCCCGTTACTTCAACGAGGCTGCCACTTCATGCCGGTAGCCTCGTTCTGGTGATTGTTAAGCTAACTTGTTCTTATTCGTCCACTCTATACCTTTTAACATATGATATATGATATTTATTACACCACCATGAGTTACAAATACTACAAAGTGAGGGACGGCTCGAACATTAGTCGATCATTAAAAAAGACGTGACGGCATTATGCCGTTACGCCTTTTTTGTAAATGACCGGGTACATGTCTCCCTGAACGATATCGCCATCTTTCCCCCCTGAAGCAATGAATTGTTTGGTCGACAAGTATTGGTGTCGCTCATCGTACCGAAAGCGCGTTTCGCCGGTCATTAAGTGAAGCGCCGACGAGCGGCGTACCCGGTCCGAAATGTTAGGCCCGCTTCCGTGTATTGTCAAGCTGTGATGGAAGCTGACTTGACCCGCTTTCATGACGATCGGCATAGTTCGAAACACTTGACCCTCAGGCACGTTCATTCCATTCTTTTGATTGTCTAAATTTTGTTCGTAAAAGTCACTACCATTTAGAAGCCCCCATTGGTTGCTGCCCGGCACCATCATCATGCAGCCATTCTCTTCGTCAACGTCATCGTAAGCCACCCATGCCGTAAGCAGCGTCTCTGGGTTCTGAAAGCACTTCCAATACGTATAGTCCTGATGCCAACCCACGCTTGAAGCGTGTCCTCCGGATTGTTCAGGTTTATGCAGCAGCTGATCGGCCCAGAAACGGATTGTATCCGTCTCCGTCAAAGCAGCGGCAATCTCGCCGATTACCGGATCGTAGGCGAGTGCGCGGATCGTTAAGTCGGCATAGCTCGCCATATCTGTTTTGCGAAGCGTTTTCGGGTGACCTTTTTCGTAGCTCCAGATGGCTTCGGGAGGCGTTCCCGTTTCGAATTCGTTCCGGTAAACTCTCTCCATTCTTTCGCGCAGCCTGGACAGCCTTTCATCGTCGATAATTTTCGGAGATAACCAGTAGCCATTTTCTTTGAAAAATTTAACGTCATCTTGCGTCGGTATTCCATTTGCATTTGGCACTTCAGCTCATCCTCTCGTCGCGAGTTCACTCTCGCTTACAACATTATTATGACTTGATGCGGGACATTCTGTCTTTGTCTGAAAATATTCAATTTATCCGATTGTATGATATTATTATTATAAAGGTTGGTGATTACTTTTAATCCTATATTTGTTTGTCCATTTGTACGATTTGCGATCCGTGTCCCCCTGCTCGAGGGCGATCGGCATGGTCCTCGGATCTGTTATGTCCCCTCCCTGTATCTCATCGAATCCGGCTGTGGCAGCATCATCTACGAAGACCGCCCGAATATACGGTTGCAGCCAGGAACTTTGTTATTTATCCAGCCTGGCGTATCCCACACTTGGGAGGTGGATGTGGATAGTCCACTCACGTTTCGTTGTGTATTCTTCGAATGGTCCTATCGACTGAAGACGGGGGTACGGATTCCAAATGATTTATTGTGTCAAAGTTCCAAGAAATCAGATGACCGTTTGTTGGACGTGCAGCTCGACTATGGGATTCCTTACTCGCTAGTCGTGGATTCGATCAGCGTTTGGAAAGGATTGTTCGAGACGGTAACGTCTGAGTTCGAGGCGGTATCTCCCGATTTATCGGTTCTAGATCATGAGGATTATCCGAATTCGTTAGCCATCACTGGTCATTTCCACCTGCTGCTTCACCAAGTCTACCGGTTGGCTAGGCGTCAATCCGATATCACAGATCCGCGTATCACCAAGCTGATAGCGTCGATGGAACGGCTGGCAGGCGGTGAGTACGAAGACGTCGAAGGTTGGGCGGAGAAGCTTGGATTGAGCCGCAGCCACTTCCATGCGCTTTTCCGGACGCATACCGGCTTTACGCCCAAATGGTATTGGAATCGGTGTCGCATCAACAAAGCCAGGAACGACCTGCTAAGTACTAACGATACGGTAACGGTGATCGCCGAACGTTATGGTTTTTCCTCGGTTCACGCCTTTACCAAATTGTTTCAAAAGATGGAAGGCGTAGCTCCGACGGTCTTCCGCCGTCAATATAGATTGATCTAATGAATACTTTCTTGTTTTGTCTGTACTTCACACCACATGACCTGTTAGTCATGACGCGCGCAGGAGTATTGGCGGAATGGTTTCGGGATACATGGTTCCGTCATTCCCATCCTCGGTTGTAAAGTTAAGATTACTCATTGCAATCTCCTGCTTTTCACGAAGTTAGTCGCTTATAGCAGAACTTGTCATACGTGTCCCGTTAGCGTAACAAAACATCTTCCTTGAGTAGGTTAAAAATTGGTATGCTCTTTTCACCTTCATTGTCACATTGATTAAGTGTATACACATAATGATCTTTTGTCTCATCCATGCTAATCCTCTTGCATGTGTAAACATGTTTTCCATGCTCAGAACTCATTCCATCCCTGGTGTTATCAATGGTCCAGGTGATCTCCCTGCCATTTGATTGCACATCATGAATCCAGTAACCACCGTCGATAATCGGTGGAATGAGCACGAGATAGTCGCCTTTTCCATTTTTATGACGCTGAACCATCTCATTTAAACGGTCTACATCTACCTTATTGAAATGGTGAAGGATAATATCGTTTCTTTCAAGTGCATTTTTGTTGTCAGTCGTTAAATTAATAACTATGATCATTACCAACACCCCGATGATTCCAATAAGCACTCCAATCGTTATCTTTGTTCGTATCATGCATACACCCCGTTTCTACACATATTAGACGTATAAACATTCTATATCGTTGTGTTATTTTTCCTAATAATTCCACAAAAGCATTCCGATGACACCACGCTCTACTGCCCGTTAGCTTAACGCCCGCAGCCAATTTACAACTTTTATAATCATCGGACAACAATCATCCTGTTGTTGCTGGAGGTAGACACCAGCATGCATGGAATCATTGTTGAAAAAAGGAGCTTTGGATAGAATTTGATATCTATCCAAAGCTCCGCTTTTATTTTTGTACTTCAAAACTTTATTGTACTTTGCACTTCAGAACTTTATTGTCTTTCGAAAATTATTTTCAGTTCACTACTGCTTCTCCACTTCAAAACTTTATTGTTTGCTTCAGTACTTTATTGTCTACTTCAAGACATTTTTGTCTACTTCAAAACTTTAATGTCTCCCATCAGCAATTTCACCACCCCGCCCATTGACATTTCATCTCCCACGTAATAAAATATTTTTACGTAACACATACTTTGTATTGGAGGCTATCCACTCCATGCTAAAAGATATTCAAGACAGCTATTACATCGAGTCTCCAGAGCAAGCTACCGTCTTGTTGAACCCTATTCGCGGGGAGATCATTGCTCAATTGCTGGAACCTGGCTCAGCTGCTGAAGTGGCTCGAACACTCGGGGAAACGGCCCAACGCATTAACTATCACCTCAAAGCTTTGGAAAAAGCTGGCTTGGTTCAACGCGTTGGTACTCGTCAGGTGCGCAATCTGGTCGAAGTCTTATACAGAGCGATAGCCAAAACATTCGTGCTGGCCGAATCGTTAAGTATGAAGCCTGAAACCTTGCAGAGGTTGAAGGACCAGAGTTCTTTGGCTCACCTTGTGACCACATCCGAGCGGATTCGTAGAGATGCGATGCTGCTTATGGAGCAATCCGACGTGGGCGAAGTAATTCCAAGTGCAACGCTACAGCTGCAGGTCCATCTATCTGATGAACAGCAAAGGCAAACATTCGTTGAGGAGTACGCTGCCATGGTGCAGCAATTGGTGGATCGATACTCGGGCTGCAAAGACGGAAATGATGCCTATCAAGTCTTGTTAGCCGTATATCCCAAACCGAAAGAATGAGGAGGCAAACGCCATGAATCATGAACAACAAACAAGTAAACCGCAGAATGACGCAGTACCTGCAACACCTGTTATTGCTTGGGAGCAAGCCGTTGATCGTACTCCTGAAACCTCAGGAAGCAACGTGATCTCGATCGACTCTTATCGTCGTCAAGGCACCTCGCCTAATGAATCAGAAGCTACCTTCACCGTTCGTGAATTTCAAACCACCCATGGCGAAGAACCGATCCGTTTAATCATGGTATCCTCTGGTTTTGGTCAAAAACGTACTGTCCACAGTCATACCGTCCAAAGCAAAGCTTCTTAAATATAATACTTAAAAATGAAAGGATGATTCCTATGAGTTTCATACCTATGGTTGTCGAACAATCTTCGCGCGGTGAGCGCTCTTACGACATTTATTCCAGACTGCTCAAAGATCGTATTGTGTTCCTTGGCACGGAGGTTAACGATCAAGTAGCAAATGCAATTGTTGCACAGTTATTGTTCCTTTCCGCTGAAGATCCGGAGAAAGATATTTCTCTCTACATCAACTCACCCGGCGGCTCCACTTCTGCAGGACTCGCGATTTACGATACGATGCATTTCATTAAACCTGACGTTTCCACCATTTGCGTAGGTATGGCCGCATCTATGGGAGCTATTCTCTTAACAGCCGGTGCACCTGGCAAAAGGTTCGCTCTCCCTAATGCCGAGGTCATGATTCACCAGCCGTGGGGAGGCGCTCAAGGTCAAGCCAGCGACATTCATATTCGTGCCCAGCACATTCTCAAAACGCGGCGAACACTCAATCGAATTCTTGCCGAAACAACTAAGCAGCCGATCGAGAAGATTGAATTAGACACTGACCGTGATTACTTCCTAACCGCTGAAGATGCGAAAACGTATGGATTGATCGACAAGGTAATTGAAAAAATCTAATCTTTCATCCTATTAATCAAGATTGAAAAACCCTAGCCACTGGCTAGGGTTTTTCAATTGAGCCCCTTAAGGGAATGTACGTCTCCTATCAACGCTTAACCTTTTACCGCGGAACCCGTAATTCCTTGTATGATATATTTTTGTCCGATAAGAAATACAAGCAGCATGGGAACAATGCCAGCAGATGTAGCCGCCATCATCCCGTTATAGTCAATATTGAATTCTAGTATGAAATTCTGCATGCCCAGCGGGACAGTATACAGATCACGGTCAAGTAGGAAAACGAGGGCATTCTCATAGTCATTCCAGTGCCAGGAGAAATCAATAATCGCTAAGGTAGCTAATGCCGGTTTGGCCAGAGGCAGCATGAGCTGAAAGAAAATGCGGAAGTGACCAGCCCCGTCCACAAAAGCAGATTCAGTAATCTCCTGCGGGATCGACATAAAAAATTGTCTCATCAGAAATACCCCGAAAATGGTAAACAAGCCAGGAAGAATAAGTGCCCAATGCGTATTATAAATCCCTATTTTATCAAACAAAATAAATTTGGGAACAAATAACACTTGCGGTGGAACCATCATCATCGACAAGTAGAACATGAAGAGCAGGTTTCTTCCCTTAAACTCAATTCGCGAAAATCCATAAGCCGCTAAGGAGGATAAGAATGTAGCTCCAACCATGCAAATCAGAGCTATTTTCAACGAATTCATATAATAAATAAGAAAGCTTTCCTTGCCTGTCCATACTTTAAGATGATGTTCAAACGTCACCTTTTGGGGTATCCATTGAATTGGGTACTGGAACACTTCATTGGGTGTTTTAAAAGATGTGCTTATCATCCAAAGAAACGGCAAAATCATAAAAAGACCCAGTACCAGCATGGCAATCGTATATAGTAATTTTGTCGATTTTATCTCCATATTGTCTCAACTCCGGTTTTTACTTAATAGTGAACCCATCGCTTCTGACCGACCCATTGAATCATCGTGATCAAGAAGATGATAGCGAATAAGACCCATGAGATGGCTGAAGCATAGCCCATTTCGTAGTAACGAAACGCATTGTGATAAATAAATAAAGATAAAATCGTTGTACTGCCGCCAGGTCCGCCTTGCGTAACAGCTTCAATCATGCCAAACGTTTTCATCGACGTAATTAAGCCCGTAATCATTAATAAGAACGTGGAGGGACTAACTAGCGGAAAGATGATTTTCCAAACCGTCGTCCATGAGCTAGCTCCATCGATTTTCGCGGCTTCCAGTTGTTCTTGCGGTATTTCTTGAAAGGCTGCCAAATAAATGATCATATTATAGCCAAGTAGAAACCAGATCCAAATAATGTCTATGGCGTACATCGAAGAGGTCGTCGTAGACATCCATCCTGGCGGATTATCAATGCCAATGGAACGAAGAAAGCTGTTAATAGGTCCCTGCGACGGCTGAAACAAAAGCATCCATACAAAAGCAACAGCTACACCGCTCGTAATGTAAGGCATGAAAAACATAGCCCGTAGCAGACTCTTTACATACACACTGCGATTCAATACAAGGGCTACAAGAAAGGCCAATCCGATTGAAACAGGGACAGCAGCAAGAAATAAGGCTGTTTTCTTCAGCGAAACATAGAATACAGGGTCATGGAATAATCTATTGAAATTATCGAGGCCGATCCATTCGATATCCGGCGATGTGTATTTATAATTCGTAAACATAATCCCCAGCGAAAATATGGCAGGGATGACAAAGAATAAGATGACGCCTAGCATATTAGGTAAAATGAACAAGTACCCTAATCTACGTTGTTTCTTTGCCCAGTTCATTCCATAAACACTCCTTTTTTGAACAAAAAAGGGAGGTGCCTCTTTCTTGATGCATCCCCCCATCTTCCTTGCTATTTCTTGTTTTTGGATAAGTAGTCATTATGGCGCTTGACCGAATTCTTAAGGGTGTCATCTAAGGATTGTGCCTTCAGGAAATACTTTTCATATTCTTCTCTTCGCGCATCGACAACCTGTTGCGGAAGCGTTACTGTATACGTAGGGAATTTGCCGAATACAACCTTTTTGAGCGAATCTACATCATATGTTTTTTCATTGTCTCCAAGGAGCAGTTTAATTGCTTCTTCCACATTCGCATCCTTAGAAGAAGGAATGCGACCACCGGTAGCAAGCGGCATCATTCCGCCATCTGCATACCATTTCAAAAACTTCCAAGCTTGCTCTTTATTCTTCGAGTTTGGATTAATGGAAATAACGTCGCCAAGTCCTCCCGGATATTTAAATGATGACTGTTCTTTCGTCACTTTAGGAACCGTGGCAAAAGCAATCTTGAAGTTGCGAGGGAAATCTTTCATGTTATTTGAACTGCGGAATATAAACTCGCCCGCGCCCAGCATGGCTGTTTCGCCTTTTAAAAACATCGAATCGGTCGGCATTTTACTCGTCATTTGTTCGCCTAGAAGAGGCATTGATTTATCATTATGCATCATGTCGAACATAACTTCGTATGCCTTACGAACAGTCGGTTCGTCGAGGTTGGATGTCCCATCCGCTTTCGTGAATCCCGCTCCCGCACTTGCTCCATCAAAGAAGTTGGTGTATCCAGAAATATGTTCTGTAAAGCCCCAACGTGTGCCTTTTTTAAGCTTCGTCGCATATTGCTGCAAATCGGCCATCGTCCAATCTAACGCAGGAACGGCCAGCCCCGCTTCATCGAGTGCATTTTTGTTCAACCAAACGAAAGATACATTCTTTTTAGTGGGAAGACCGTAATACTTATCTTTTACTTTCCAGTCCTTTGCATCAGTGCCCATTTTATCGTCAATATTGTAGTCTTTAAATTCACTAAGATCGAGTGCTGTTCCAGCATCAACACGTTTCGATAAACCCGATAAGGTATAGTTGACATATAAATCAATACCTTGATTTGTCGTAAGAGCCGTATCAAGCTTCAGATTACCGGCATCATCATTGACAAAACGCTCATATTTCACCTGAATATCAGGGTTCTTTGCGTTCCAATTATCAACAACCAACTGCGGACCTGCTTCGGCTGGTACGCCACCCCACATCGTAAGCGTGACTGTTTTCTTAGCTTCTGAAGAAGCAGCAGGACTGTTCTTAGCGGCATTCTCACCCGATGAACCGCAGCCTGCTGTAACTCCCAACACGATAGCCGCAGAGAGTAGACTAAGCGTTGTTTTCTTCATATTCATAACTTTGACCCTCCTGTATTTCATATCCTTACTGGTTACAAATCAACTATATCACCAGCTTTTTAGGGTTCGAAGGAACAATGTATTGTTCTTTTAGCACAAAAGTTTGATTTGATTCTTCATAACTTCGCATTTTGTTGTCTGAAAATACTTGGCGGCATGCCGACTTCTCTCCGAAATATGCGAGCGAAGTAATTCTCATTGGCAAAACCAACATTTGCCCCGATTTGAGCAACTGGTTGATCCGTGTGCAGCAGCAGGTGACAAGCCTTTTCAATGCGAAGCCCCATGATATATTCTGTTATGGTTTTACCGGTTTTTTTCTTAAAAAGGACACTCAAATATTTATCATCCATCGTTGCAATACCTGCAAGCAGCGACAACGGCATCTCTTCTTCAAAATGTTGATTCATATAGGCAATGACTTTATTTATTTCAGCATGATCCGTAACCTCATAGTTTGTTGCCTTCCAATGTACCATGTACATATCGATTTTCTGTTTAAAAAGGATCCCTGCCTCCCTATGAGAAAGAGCCTCTACAAAGGCATTTGGCGAGTCAATTGTCGTGAATGTGAGCTCTGCAAACTTGCGATCCAAACGCAGCATTATTTCTTTTACACGAAGTAAAGACAGTTCAACGCCCCTCATCCACGCCCAGATTTCCTGCCATGAAAGATCGAGTAACCCCTGGTTCATTTGCTCAAAAGCTTGGATTAAGTTTTTCTCAAGCGACCAAGGCAGATTGGTATACGCATGAGCCTTTACGGTTTTGGGCTGGTGGAAAAAAATGCCCGCTCTACCTGCATACCATAGTTCAGTCAATCGAGAAACCATGGTTTTCCAAACCGTGTGAATATCCTCATCAGACAACCGCTCTGAGATTAAAACAACGAAATCGTAACGCTGCTCGGAGTCCCTTATTCTAATCTTTGTTTCCTCTGGAACAGCGCATAGGACCGTGGTCAGCCCCATCTTGGTAAAAAGATGCATCCTTGCATTCATTTCCGTATCGAATAAAGGCAGTTGCAGCAAATCTTGCTTATCGAAAATGGTTTGTCCATGCAAAACAAGGATAAGTAGATTGGGGTTAAAAGAATCCCGAATAAAAGCCGGGCTTTCAATCGTCCGTACCTGATCGTTAGGTTCGTTATATAAAATCTCACAGTAATCGTCTATTTCTTGAGAAATAAGACGCAAGTTTCTTTCTAACTCCCGTTTTACCTTTGTCAGCGCTTCAGTCATTTTCTCCGGAGTCAAATAAAGCTTAAGCACATAACCCGATGCCCCTAGCTCCATCGCTTGTTGGATAAACTCAAACTCATTCATGACAGTGAGCATGACGAAGGCTGTTCCTAAATTCTCCCGGCGAACCTGCGCAAGAAGCTCTACACCATTCATGACAGGCATCATAATATCGCAAATAACCAAATCCGGCTGTTTATTCCTGATGAATTCCATGGCTTCTTGGCCATTTCCGCATTCCTCTATCACCTTGAAGCCATTTTCCTCCCAAGGCATTCCCTTTCGGATACTTCGTCTCACGAAGGCTTCATCTTCTACCAAGAGAACTGTCCACATGTAAGCTTTCTCCTTTCGAATAGGGTGGAGACAACAAGAACGGAATGCGAATGCGAACTAATGTCCCAATTGGGATGGATTCTATCGACAAAGTTCCTTCTTTTCGAAACAGGAGTACTAGTCTCTCTTCGAGATTTTTCAAGGCAATGCCATTTCCAGTACTGGAGGTTGACCCTGCATTACCTACTCCAACGCCGTTATCCTCTACTTCGATAACAAGCTTATTTTCTTGTTTTTGAACTCTAATTTGGATACTGCCTGCCCTCTCGATCTTAGCAAACCCATGATAAATACTATTCTCAATTAGCGGCTGCAAGCTCAATTTAGGAATAAGCGCATGGCGAAGCTCTGGGTCAAATGTGATATGCACATCGAATTCGCGGTCATAGCGAAGCTGCTGAATACGAATGTATCTTTGGGCAAGTTCAATCTCATGCTCTAGATGAATTAAATCCACATCCAATCGCATTCCTGCTTCCAATAACTTGCCGAGCGATTCGCATACTTCAGGAATTTGATGATTACCAAGTTCAATGGCAAGCCATTTCACCGTATTTAACGTGTTTAACAGAAAGTGCGGGTTCATCTGTGACAAAAGCATTTGGAACCGCATAGCCTCCTTGTGGCGTTCTTCCTCTTTTAACCGATTAAGAAGACTCTCCACATCTCTGACCATCTTATTAAAAGCCTGAATAAAGGTTAGAATTTCACCTTTATAGCTTTCCTCAGGCAATTGAATCTTCAGATTCCGCTTCACGACATCGGACATTTTTTTCTGCAAAAGCTGCAGGGGTCTAGTGATCGTGGTCGAGATCAGAAAGGTCATGACAATAAAGAGGACGGCAATAATCACTGTTGTCAAAAAGTAGGATTGCTGCAGCTGATTCACTTTGTGAAACAGAAATTTGGTTGGGATGCTCTTGACTAGATACCAATTCAAGCTCGGAATTTTAGAATAACTAATGATGTGATCATTCTCTACCTTACTTCCAGTCGGCTCCCAACCTAACGTATTCATTGGGTTTGGCAGCGCAAGAGCATTGGATGTGTTGCTGCGCCCATAGATTTCTCCTTCTGCGGAAGCCAATACATACAATTCATCATTCATCGGGCTTGGAATAGCGCTTCGAAGCCAACTTTGATAGTCAACGCCGATTCTTACAACAGCATATACCCGATTATTTTCATCTCGTAATCCTTTATACATGGTTAATAAGGAGGGTTGGATACCAAAAGCTGAGGTTAGCCCGCCTTCTTCTAGCTGCCATTTGGAGAGGGACTTTCCAAGGAAAGCATCCTGTATCACTGGCATTGCCGAAAGAGCAGCGTGGCTTAATATATGAGTAGGTCCATAGGATGTGTAAACATGATCTTCCTCATCGAGAACCGTATAGTAGACGTAGGAATTGGCAATAAACACACTATTATTAATAGCATTAAACTTCTCTTCAATTTTCTGTCTTTGTTGGAAAGAGGCATAAGATCCACCCGCTTCTGGATTTTTCAAAATCGCAGTTACAAAAGAATCCTGTTCAATCAGGGTAAAGGTCTTCTCTGAAACACTTAATAAACTGCCAAGAGAGGATGTAATCGTTGTCATTTGTTCGAGATTTTGGCTGCTAACTTGTTCTCTCATTAACGTCTCAAACTTTTGAACGTGCGTCATATTTAAGATAATGATGGGCAGCAGAATAACAAGTAGGAAAGCTAAGAACAGCTTGTACTTTAACGTTTGTGGTATGAAATGTCTCAATTTCATTGTCCATTGTCCCCTTATGATGTTTATATGGGTCAAGTATACTTGCTTGTTCATTAAAAACAAAGAGACTGGCATGATTTTCCGCCAGTCTCTTTGTTTATGGAAAAATCGTTATACTCGGAGAATACCTTCCCTCGAAATGGTCAGCTTTTCATAACCATTTTCGGTAATCAAATACGTATCCTCAATACCAACCACCCCGCGACCAGGGAAGGTGAATTTGGGTTCGATCGCGATGACCATGCCGGGCGCCAGCGGGTATTTGAAGCCTTTGGCGAGAACAGGCAGTTCGTCGATTTCGAGCCCAATGCCATGACCAAGGAATTTCACTTGGTCGGCGCCGTACCCCATGAAGTGGGCGCTTAGCCCCGCTTCCTGCACTTGATCCAGCGCGAGCAGATACAGATGCTCGGCGATAACGCCAGGCTGCAGCCTGGCTTCCGTGGCGCGAAGCACCTGCTCCGCCACGTCATAGGCCCGCTGCAGCTCAGGGTCTAGATCGCCGATCACGAGCGTGCGCGTCTGATCGATGAGATAGCCGTCGATCGAGCAGCCGATATCGACGAGAATCGGTTCGCCGCGCCCAATCAGCGCGCGGCCCGAGCTTTGCGGGCTGGACGGGTGGAGCCCCGTGCCCCCGGCCGGCCCGTCAAAATAGGTGGGCACCGCTGCCGCCGCGCCTGCCGCTACCATTCCGGTTATCAACTCGGAATTGTACGCGCGCATGCGCATCAGCCCTTGGTGCCCGCGCAGCCGGAGCTGATGCTCAATGAGCGCCATCAGCTCAAACTCCGCCATCCCCTCACGAATGTGGGGGATGACCGCTTCCAGCGCTGCGTCGACGACGCGCGCAGCCGCTCGAATCGCCGTGACTTCGTCCGGCGATTTGATCATCCGCTGCTCGCGCACGAGCAGCGAGCCGTCCTCCCAGGCCGCGCCGGGCAGCGCGGCCTGCAGCCTTAAATACAGCTGGACGGGTAACACGTCCAGCTCAGTCGCGATCCGCAGCGGCGAAGCCGCGGATCCACATCCACCCGCGCAGCGCGCGCGAAGACGCTCGCCCAGCGTCTTCAAAGACCCCAGCGCTTCCACGGCCGCTGACGCTTCCTCCTCCGCTCGGACCAAACTTCGGCGTACGAGGTATAGCGCGTCTCCCTCCGCCGGAATAAACAAATACCCCGTCTGCATCGATCCGCAGTAGTAATATATATCGACGTTGTTCGTGACCAAGAAGCCGGACCAACCCCGCTGGATCATCTCACGCTGCAGCGCCTGCTGCCGTTGCTGGAAAATAGTCATATGTATCTCTCCTTATAACCCTGATTCACACCTCACCCTCTCATTATACAATGAAATAACCTCTATCGATGCAAATCAAAATACCATCTCCGCCGAAGACTTAATCGTCCAAGTTATCGGCTGCAAAACCGTATAAGTCCTTGGAAACTCCAAGCGAATAAACATAATCACACCAGGCCGATCCAGAGTAACAGAGTAACCATTTCCCGCATCCACATACGTATAAGGAAATACCTCATTATCATTAATAATCTTAAATAATTCCACGACAACCCTGCTGCGCAAAAACGTATTCGGCAGCGGATCATTCGCCGTATTTAATCTTAAATTAGCTTGCAAATATTGCATAGCCACATCTCTAGCCTTCGTCTCATCAATACTGTGAATACCGCTTGCCAGCTTTACTTGATCACTTTGCTGAGCCGCCGCATGCACCGAGTTATTCAATGCATGCTTCCCGTGAAAGAGCGTATGCATCGCCAATTCTTCATCCGTTTGCAGCCCATATAGCGACATAAAGACGACGCTCATCAAGACGATTAAAAGCAGTTTATACAAGACATCACCTCGGGCCCTTAAGGCACATACTCACTCATCTTCATGCCTGTTGCCCCCATACGATCCGATCCGGAAGGGACCGTAATTCCGACAAGCTGATCAATGACAAAAAGTCGATGATACGGATACGTCATTTTCAAACTCAATCCCGTTCCTCGCCAAACGGGCATTCCTGGATCCATTCCTCCGACCCCCGTAGTCGTATTTACCGAGTAAACGAGATCTCCCGGAATGAAGCCTCTTTCCGCCATCCGATCCTTTGATTCCTGAATCATGGTGCTATTAATATAACCGTGCCTGCCATTAGCACCGATTTCAAGCAAATAATCGACTTCTTTTTGCAAAACAGCCTGCCGAACAATAATGACATGCTTATACACCGGCGCAAACATAAACCAACAAAGCATCGTCGCAAAAAGGATAAACACCAAAATCTGCTTCATGGGTTAATCCGCTCAATCGTCCCATTGATCCTTGCTCCGCTGTTGCTTACTTGCTTCCGAGTACCTGTGCTTCCACCAACCACACTGTTATATATAACAATCACCACCATAATCAACATCACCGTAACGAGGATCGATCTCACAACAAATCTTCCATCACGGCCTTAATGCCGTAATATCCGTATTTGCCTGCGTTCCGTGCGTCGAAATATTCCGCCTCATCCCTGTCGACCCATCATTAATAATCGATGTAAAAAGAAATGCCACAACAATTAGCATCATAACTGTGATCAATATATTCCTCATAACTTCCCTCTTTCCTTAGTTAATTGCATTAAATAATCGTTGGCCTTCAGCAATCCACGGGTACATGAATACCCGAAATGTGTTCAAAATCGGCAGTCCTGCTAATACAAACAAAAGATAAGACACGGTTTCTTTTTTACTGTCTCGAACCAGTTCCATTTTTTCTTTATAGTCCTGGATTCTTTGCTTCAACAACTCGTAGTAGCTGCCATGTTCATTCAACCTCAAAGCGTTAAGCGTTTCCCCAAAGCTATGTGCTTCGTCTGTCCCTAGTCTGATTTTAAAATGGTTAATAGCCTGTTCCGAGCCTTGATACCATTCATTCAACATTAACTGAAAGTGTGGTCGGATAGAGCGCGTTTGTGAAACACATAAAGATAGCTTGGCATGTAAATTCAGCCCAGAATCGTTGTAATAGAGGAGATGATGACTAATCACGTAAATCTCACGGACTATTCGATGCGCTCGCTTTTCCTTTAATTGAGCCAGCACCTTTTTGTCAAAAAACAAAAAAACGAGTACGCAAGTAGTCCCAACCATGACATAAATCGGCTGTATATACAAAGTTAGCATCGGCTGCTGCAGAGCTAAATAAGCTACGACACCGAGCAAAAGTGCGCCACCCATCCCTATCCTTCTCACACCTTCATACAGGTTAGCATTCATCCAAATACCGCACCCCAGCAGCAGTTGACGCTTTTCCTCCACGATTTTCGTACTCATACCTAAGCATGAGAACAGCCATGAAGGAAGTTTTGTTTCTTGCAGTGCTCTTTTGACATGTAGTGATCTCCATCTCTTCTTACGTGCAGGCATATGCATGAAAAAGTGATAAAAAATAGTCATAAAAAGAAGAAAGAGCAGCAAATTAGAAACCATCTGCAGATTAGCTAGTTGCGTGCTTTCAATAATCATTGCAGCAAATCCCTCACATTCTACGCATAGATAAGTACATGCCCATTAAAAACGAAACAAAAATGAGGAGAAGCGCGTCAAGAATCATGTTTCGTCCACCAGGGTCAACAATATAATACAAATAAGCGTTCTCCGTGTTTACCTTGAAATTAATAAATAAGAATAAGGCAAGAAACAATATCGGCGTAAAATTAGCAATACGTATCTCCAAAAGTCGATTTCTTTCCAACTGATCGAATCGCTGCGCTTTCCGCATATCGACAATCAAATCCTTTAAGCTTTCACCGACAAAGCTCCCTTCCGTCAAAGCAACACGCATGACTCCGACAAAATAATCGGCCCATGTATGGCCCAAAGTGAGTGAGAAAATGCGTAAGCTCTCCTCTGTATCCCTTTGCGTCATGAGATTACGATATAATTGTTCAAATACGGGCTTGATCGGATAAAGAATTCGATTCTCTTCTAAACAATATTTAAGAGCCATTTTCATATTTTTATTTGGATCCACCATATAGTACTGATAGAACACTTCAACGGCCGGAAGAAACTCCAATCGAGTTTGCAGTCTGACACTGACCAGCTTCAACCGAAGCAGCATATAAGGAAGTGAAATACAGATCGAAGTAACGATAACGACCCCTTTTAACGTCTGAAAAAACAACATCCCCGCCACCAATCCTACTAAAAACAAAACGAAACTAACTGTCATAATGCCTCGCATGCTCATTTTGGATTCGACGGATTCCATCATTTCCTTTATATGCTTAAATAAAGAGCTCCTATTTCCCAAATATTCGCTGAATCTAGCGACTAACGTGGAGGTTTTGACATAATGCAGCCTATATCTGGCTTTGCGTTGTCGGATAAGTACATGTAATAGCGATTGAATAAGTACAAAAACTAGAACAAATAACAACAAGAGAAAGACATATTTGGCGAAAATCATGGCTAAGACTCGCCTTCTTTCACAATAAATCCGAGTTCCCTCAACAAAGCAAACCCCTCTTTGTCGTACTTAACTATTTTCCGCGATGCATGATGCGACAATTTCCCGGGAAATGTCCATTCATCTGTCGACTTGTCATAAGCTGCGAGATCCGTGACGCAAACCTCCTCATTTTCATAACGATATTCGACGATTCGCACAATCTTTCTTTTTCCATCAACGACAGCCATCTCCATACCGATTTGTGTCACAAACTCTGTAATCCGTTTCGTTAGACGCAGTGGATTCATCCCCCTGCCATCCAACATACACATATCTGTAATCGCATCAGGCACATCCTCAAGTTCACTCACATGAACCGAAGTAATACTGCCCTCGTGACCCCGCGTACAAGCCCTCACATAAAGGTTCGCGTCATCATCCCGAATTTCAGCATGACAAATGCGCTTTGGCGATTGCCTTAATGCCAATTTAAAAGCTTGCAGCCCAGAATGCCGCGGATCCTCCTCGTCAATTTCGTATTCGACGATATTTTTATGCGGAAAATCGCGCTTTAAATTCAACTCGAATCTCGATTCGATCGTAATAATTCGTTCATTATCGTCCATTTCGGCAATAATCGCTTTGATTAAATTTGTCTTCCCAGAGTTGGTAGGACCGATAACCACCATATTGAAATAGGATCGGATCAAGATCAGAATCAGCTTTTCCATCTTCTTATCCATCGTGGCTAGTTCCGCAGCAGCAAGGGACGTCAAATCAAACCGCTTAATCGTGTAAAAACGAATCGTTAATGTCGGTTCAGCTGTGAACCCGAACCCAGTCATCGTAACGCGGGATCCGTCCCGAAGAACAACCTCTGCCCATCGCTTCCTGGGATTCAAAGTGTCATTGTTAAACAGAACCAAATTCTGCTGTATCCTCTCTAATTCACGCACTGAAGGCAACGAATAGGCAGACGGCATTGCCATCCCACCGCGCACTTCAAAAATCTGTCTCCCAACAACCTGAATCTCTTCAAGTCCCTCCTTATGCTTTAGTACAAGTTCAAGAACGTTCAGCCCAATAATCTCTGCAAAAATGGCTTCCGGCAAAGTCGTATAACCACTCGTTCTCGGAGGCACATCCGAAAGTCTTCTTTTCGAAACTAGATCATGGATAATCGCAAGAAGCTTGCCTCGATCCTCCTCATAACCAAGAATCGCACGATTCAACGTCTCGTTATACAGCTGCTTTTCGATCTCAGTCCTGCCCTTCATCGAAACAAGTTCACTTCGAATATCCTGTACCCACTGGTTAAAAAGAGCATCCCCCTGCATCTGCCGTTCAGGTCTTTCTCCACCGACAGCTCTTGGACTTCCCTCGCCATCTTCATCTTCTCCCACAGAGCCCAGAGTCCGTCCTCCCTGCTCTGCCCCAAAACCAGATCTCACCGAGCCATGATCTGATCCTCTTCTCTTTTCCAGCTCAGTACTTGAAGTCAAATCAACCACTGCGCCCTCGCTTTTGCGTTCATGCATGTATGTAATGATTGAAAACCTTTCCTCACTCACTCCCCTCACCTCTTCCCTGCTTGATTTAAGTTGCAGCTCGTCTGCCTGTTATCATCTTTTGCAGCCATGTTACTTGTCGTAAACTCACCTTCCTTGGCAGCTTATAGTAATCAATGAATTTTCGAGAAACCGCCCTAACCTCCTCATGCATGGCGTGGGTCGGCACGAACATGTCCAACAGTTTGCCTTGATTACAACGAGAAAGCGCATCAGCATGCCGAGATACTTGACCAATCAGATGCAGCTGTGTTTCCTTGCGAATATCTTTAATCGTGAACTCGCTATGTTTGGCATGTCGATCCGTTTGAACAGCCATTAACTCAAAGCCATCCGGTTGAAGACCAAAAACGGCGCCAACCTGCCTGATCCACCTCGAAAAATCCTCTTGAAAATGAGCGATATCCGCTGTTGTTACCACAATTTTGCTATCTGCTTCCAGCAGTCCACAAACCGTCGCCGCATTGTCCCAATAAGCGCTAACTTCTATGATGCATACATCAAAAGTGCCTCGAGCCACACGCAATAAATGAATAATCTCCGATGGCGTAAAAAACTCCGCCTGCTCTCGAAGCATATTCCCATATAAGATATGAAGCCCATGTGCCTCTTTCGGTTTATCGCATACCTGCTGCAGCCTTTCCGGTGTGAGACTTTGCGCCTTCAGCTCCGCTCTCAGACCATCCAACGTAAAAACATGCTCGTCTCGCCCTAAATAACGATGAAGTTTAGAGCTTTTTAGATTGAGACACAAATATCCTACTTTCATAGAGGTCTCTAGGGCTAGCGCGTGTGCTACACCAAATGAAGCTAATGTCGTACCTATATTCGGCGTTGAGCCGATGAAAGTAATTAACTTTCCTGACGATTGTTGATTCGCATGATCTACCCCAGAACCATCAACCCAAGCCCGAATATCATCAGCAATAACAGCAGTGCTGCGCCCTGGCTGGACATAATCAAGCTTCATCAACTTGCACATTTTCAAATATTTCTCATTTATGGAAGCATCATGATAGTTCGAGAGCAGGACAATGATTTTTAGACCTGCGTATTGGTGTTGTAACTCCTCAAGAAACTCTTCAAAATCCCCAAAATCCATCTCCCGATCCGAAATGATCATATGTGAGTAAGGCATCTCCGTTAATTTACTACGTAAATCATCAGCAGCCGAGCAGATCATCCAGTTCAATGGCTTCGAATAAACCACATTCGTAATCTCATCAATCAATCGTTGATCCGTTGATAGCAGTCCTATATGCAATTTACATACCTCCTTTCATTCTCCTTCCAAAATAGAAGAGGAGCTAAACGCGATAACCAATTTCGCTTTCTTCGAGCTGCATAATTGATCAATCTGAAGCCACTCACTCTCCGCTAAATTAAGGTTGATCTGGTCAATAGCGCCGTTCGCTTCCAATCGGGAAGCATACATCTTTTCCTTATCGCCTTCCACCTTGGAGAGCAGATTAGAACTCTTCGGATTATCCACCTCCACATTCGCCGAGGACTTCACGGAAGCAACCGTAATTTCCTTCTCATCGAACAGCCTACGCGAGCTGCCATCAGCACCAGACACATAAATACGCACACGATCCCCGGCACGAATACCATTTGAAACTGACAATAAATATTCTTTAGGAATTTGAAAAGTAGCCTGCTGCTCATTGGGGAGCAGGTGATAACGATTCACCTTCCATTTCAAAATAGGCTCTTGCTTACCAAGCGGTATCAACGTCTCCAGCCCAACCACCTCCGTCAGCTTCGTCATCATGCCTTCTGTGTAACTGCCCTTCTGAACAGCTTTAAATTCCACCATATCCTCACGAATCAAGACACCGGCCCGAATAAAATCCTTCGGAACCGCAATCTGAACAGTCTGCTGCAGCTCGACCTGATTCACTTGCATGACATACAGCCCATACACAAGCAACCCCGCCATAACCGCAGCAACCAAACTAATAAGCAGGCTTCTCCTGCGATTCAAAACCTCACCCCCTGTTGTCTCGTCAAAACAAAAAAGAACACAAACCCCGGACATTCATCCGAAATTTGCGTTCTTCGCAAATAAAACATATTTGTTTGAGTAAATAAAACGATACATTTAAAATATCATATGATCTTCCATTTTTCAACATATTTTTACAATCGATCTGGAAACCACGCCTAGTATGAGTCCTTTTTGTTCAAGGAAAATAAAGTATTAGACTGGATGTGTTGATCCCACGCGGCTTTTCTACTTCCCCTTAAGCGCCAACATCTTCATCAAAACCGTTACGGCTTCCGCTCTCGTTGCTTGCTCACTAGGATTGAAACGGTTCGTGCCCGTTCCTTCCATAAGGTTATGTTCCTTTATTACGGCTACTGCGCCTCTCGACCATGACGGAATGCTCTTGTCATCCGAGAATCCGGTTTCGGCGTCCGGCACGATGGATAGCTTTAGCGCCTTCGCGATCATTACTGCCATCTCGGCGCGCGTAATTTCTGCGGTCGGACGGAATGAGCCGTCCTTATAACCATTAATAATGTCCGCTTGTACCGCTTGCCCGACCGCTTTCCGGGCCCAGGATCCGATCTTCGCGGTATCAGCGAAAGTCAACTCCATGCCCGCTTCTTGCGACTTCAACGCATTCATCAGCATGACAGTAAATTCGGCTCGACTCACGGATTTGCTCGGTTTGAACGTTCCGTCGGCATACCCATTAACAAGGCCAATACTAACCGCTTGCTTGATGCTTGACTCCGCCCAGTGTCCAGAGATATCGCTGAAGTCGGCCGAAGGATCCTTAACAGGTTCTTTCCCTTGATTTAAGGTGAATACCGCATACTTGGTAAAGTGATCTACTTCTACGGTGATCTGATTGCCGCTTACCAGACCGCCGACTTCCATCCATTCCTTCTTCGTTTCGTCATAGTAGAAGACAACGGGCTTTTGATTCCCCTTTATTTGTTTCGGATCAAAGGTGAAGATCAGCTTTACCGGCTTCGTGAAGTTTTCCGGGAAGTTCTTCAGAATCTCGAATACAGCGCAGATTAGAACTTCATTATTCACGAGAAGCTTCTGAGAGTCCTTTAATTTATCGATAGTGACTTTTATTTCTTTGTCTGTCGCATTGGCCGGGATCGAGACGACGACTTCATTGTCCAAGCTAACCTCTCCCGCTTTACCTGCCGGAAGCGTCAGCCTGCCATTCGTCGATTTTACGAGAGTATCGCTTGGCGAACCACCGCTTCCACTATTTCCGCTCTGCGCCGCAGCGTTCACCGACACCGTGTAGGTCACCTTCGTTAACCCGTCCACCGCGGTGACGATCACCTTCTTGCCCGTTGCAAGCTCGGTCGCAACGGTCGTTCCGTCCGTGTCGTAGATCTCGAACGTTGCACCTGTTGCCGACGTGATCGCATTGCGTCCGGAACTTTCTATGGAAACTGGGGAACAGAAGCTCGATTCTCTGTTGAATTTAGCTCGCAAGGGCATAGACGAAGTCAGAGGATACTTGCATCAATTAGAGTCACCGCAGGAGACGCTTCCGCTGCTCCATTCGTTGCAACAATTAGGAGAAGAATTTCAAGCACATGCCAAAGTGAGCGTTCGCTTCCGAACTTTTGGTGAGGAGTACCCGTTACCCAAGCAAGCAAAAATGGCCTTCTTTCGTTGCTTGCAGGAATCGTTAACTAATGCTGTACGTCATGGGCAATCTAAGGAAATTACCGTTTCACTGCAATTTGAGCAGCGGCACATTAGGCTAGAAGTGCAGGATAACGGTATAGGGACGGAGAAATGGCAGGATGGCTTCGGCTTGAACACGATGAAAGAGCGAGCCATGAATCTACAAGGGCAAGTCTCTGTTTATACAAAACATGGTGAAGGAACGCTCGTTACCTGCACATTGCCAAGGCAAGTGGAATTATCGGATGAGGTCATTCGCTTACTGATCGTCGATGACCAACCCTTCATCAGAGAAAGCCTCCGAACCATTCTGGAGGGACACAAGGATTTGCAAGTGGTGGGATTGGCCGAGGATGGCGAACAAGCCATTGAGTTATGCGAGCAGTGTCAGCCACAGTTGGTGCTCATGGATTTGGACTTGCCCCACATGGATGGGATTTCAGCATCAAAAAAAATAAAGCAAACATGGCCTCACATCCGAATTCTGATTCTGACCACGTTTCAAGATACCGAACAGGCCCAGAAGTTCTGCGAAGCGGAGCAGACGGTTACTTATTGAAATCTATTGAACCGCGTGAGCTTGCTGAAAACATTCGTCTTGTCTATCGCGGGGGCACACTGATTGATCAGGAGATGTCCCATAAATTGTTTGAGAAGCTCGAAATAGACAAGAATGAAATCGAATTATTTAAAGCGAAAACAACCGAGAACTACGACCTGACTCCACGTGAAATCGAAATTTTACAGCTTGTATCCAAAGGCCTACGTTATAAAACCATCGCTTCGAAATTATACTTATCTGACGGTACAGTGAGAAATTATGCCTCAACGGCCTATATTAAGTTGGGTGTTCGTAACCGGGAAGAAGCTATACAGAAGGCATTGGAAGCCGGATTTCTCTCATAAATCCTGGCTTTCTATCCTTACCTTCTCATTTACTGAGCGAACCTACATATGGACCTGACCAGAAGATTTGGCTCTCGGCACGACATCTCCAATCCCCCTCGCTTCCTTACCCAGCAGCTCATCCGTGCGCAGACATTTCAAACCCTTCATTTGAATTTCTTCCAAAACTTCCTTCAGAACTGCTATCATGTGCCGCGGTGCTTCTTCATCTGCTCCAAGTGTATCGCCGCTATCGTGTAGAACAACGATGGAACCAGGCTTAATCCTTTTCAACAAGGCACGCTTCATTTTTTCAGCGCTGACCGATAGTTTCCAATCTCCTACAATGACCGACCACAGTGCGATCCGATAAGACTTTCTCATCAAAAGAAGATCGCCTAGATTGAGAAGCCCCCAGGGCGGGCGGTAAAAGATAGGCCGCTCTCCTGTGATTCGCTCGACAATGTCAGCTGTACGATCTGCTTGCTCTCGTTTACTCGTCCATGGGGACAAAATCCAGTTGGAAGTGTGCGTATAGTTATGAATGCCGATTTGGTGCCCCTCCCGGTACATGAGCTGAATCAGCTCCGGATATTTTTCGGCCTTGCTGCCCAGTACGAAGAAGGTGGCCTTTACTTTACGCTCTTTTAACAAGTCCAGTAATTTAGGCGTATAGTAAGGGTCAGGACCATCGTCGAAAGTAAAGGCAATTCCCTTCGCCGCTTTTCCTTTGGAGTGAACGCCCCACCTACATATTCGGGTAAGAATAAAGGGTACAATCATATAGAGAATCATCACATCTATGGATAAATGAATTAGCTTTTGTATCATGAGACCGCCTCTTTCTTCCTTTGACCCTGCAGATCCTGGTTACCATCAAGAGATGATGGTTTCGAATCCTTTTTCCGTACCGTAAAACGTTCCTTCAGAGACTGTTTGCTTATCACTATCATTATGGGAGATAACTTCTCGATGCTGTGCCCGACTCGCTGTTTCCCATCCGGATGCAGCATTCGAAGAAGAAAGCGAAGATAAATCGCATAAAATCGTTGCTGCCATTTGGACTCAATGGGATGCTGTTCAAACCCTATTCCGTGAATGATCCCCCGGTGAAGCAGTGTGATCCCGGTTAAGGCCTGGACTTTCACCAGTTCCGGATTGCTATCCAGCTCCTGACTTATTTGCTTGATTGCAATGCGAAACAAGCGTGCAGTACTCAACCCGGCTCGATCTGCACCGACCGTACGTGTAAGCTTCAGTACTTGCCGATTATCCAGATGAAGTTCGCCCACCCAATCTCCGGCAAGTATCCGACGCCCGTCTTGACAGGTAATACTATTTCCGCGATGCTGCCTGACCACCAATTTACATATGCCATATCCCCACACAGACTCGCTCCGAAATCTGTTTAAGAAGTCAAACACGTGCTCCCACATCATCCAGAGGGACTGTGAGGATGTTTTCATAAGTGACACTGTCATAATAATCTTCCCCCACTCTCATTTGATATGCACATTCCTTTAATGCTAGACTACAGCTGGAATTCTACATCATCTGTTGTTATCACTTTATTTTCCAGCTAAGCCTTCAACCATACGACGCGTATGGCTCCCGATCATCCTTACCAAGCCATTACCCAAATAAGGACCGAACCATATAAGGATTACACCTGCAAGCATGACGTAGAGCGAGTCGCCAAACGTTCTGATTTCCATCCCTAAGAATGAAAAATAATCTAACAGATTCAAGACAGACAAGATAGGCGCTAACAGGAGGGTAAGTGGTGTCACATAGAAAAGAGCAGCGCAAATCACACTGACAAGTCCGATAACGAATCTCAACATCAGCACGAATATCGCTTTCCAATTACTCGTATCGGATAGTTCAGCTTTAACCTGATCCCATAAGCTTCCTTCCGTTCTTGTTCGGCTTTGAACCGGGCCAATAGTGATATCCGTGTAACCTTCGGTTTGGATCCGTTCATGCTGCACAAACGCACCAGTGGAACGCAAAACATAATGGAGAATCGGAAGCCCTACTAAGGTAAACGACATCGTGACCCCCAATGTAATACCCACCAAATAAAAGCAAAAGTAAAACACCCCTGTCACAAAAGTAAGCAACAAAAAATAGAAGTTTCTCAGGTGTTTCCGGATTCTTTGATTCATGTCCATCTCTTCCTCTCCTCTTTAGAAATCCTTTACAACTCTTATGCTAGTTCTTGTGATGTAAAATCGGCTAGTGCCATAATGTCATATGACAGATCTTCTCGATAACGTTGTCGCTTAATGGTCATTCCACACCAAAAACACCCTATCGTCTAATTCCGGGAAGGAATGTAGAAGGTAGGGTGCCCTTGCCTCAAAGTAAACAAAAAGAACGCAATCCCCGGACATCCATCCGAAATTTGCGTTCTTCACAATATAAAACAAAATTCACAATAATTCAAAAGCTCAGCTATGGCCTGCAACCACTATCCCTTTCCCTCAGAATTGCACATTCGTCAGGAATCTATTTCATCCCGTTAACTTTCGGTTAATTGGATGAAACTTTTCTTGCATCCATTTCTGAGCTGTGGGGATAGTGGGCATAGGATGGCTTCCATGAATCGATCACTCAGCATTGATAATTCTTACTGCTCAGTCTCACACCACTATCCATTTCCCTCAGAATTGCGCATACGTCAGGAATCTATTTCATCCCGTTAACTTTCGGTTAATTGGATGAAACTTTTCTTGCATCCATTTCTGAGTTGTGGGGATAGCGGGCATAGGCTTGGCTTCTCACAAGCTAGCCTTGCACTTCCGCCAGCGTAGGGAGCGCAGGAATCGCCCCCCTGCGCGTCGTCGTAATTGCGCCTACGCGGTTGGCGAAGGCGAATACCTGCTCAGCGGCTCCTGTTTCAGCGAGCACGTCAACGATGGTAGCTGGCGTAGCGCCAAGCGATACCAGCTGATAAAGCATGCCGCCGACAAAACTATCGCCGGCGCCAGTCGTGTCCACGGCTGCCACAGGCGTGCCGGGGATGACGACATCCTGCCGTGCGGTCACGACACGGCAGCCCCCAGGACCTAAAGTGATGATAATCACTTTAGGTCCTCGCTGCAGCAGCTGCTGCGCACCTGTGGTCGCGTCCACGCCGAGGAGGAATTCGATTTCCTCCTCGCTGACTTTGACCACATCCGCAAGCGGGAGCTGCGCAAGGATTTCTGCCCGAGCTGCGTCAGCGCTCGGCCACAGCGCCAGGCGCACATTGGGGTCGTACGACACCAATGCGCCAAATTCTCTCGCTCGGCACGCTGCATCCAGCGTCGCGGTGCGGCAAGGCTCGGCAATCAGTGATACCGAGCCGAAATGATAGACCGCGGCGTCTTCCAGCCACTGCGCCTGGACTTCGTCTGCGCGCAGCAGCATGTCCGCCGCCGGGTCGCGGAAAAACAAGAAATCGCGCTCACCATCCGCGCGCAGTGAAACAAACGCCAGACCGGTCTTCGCCTCATCGGTCTGCACAACGGCCGTATGCACGCCGACTTCGTCAAGCGTGCGCACCAAAAAATCGCCGAATGGGTCACGGCCGATTTTACCGATAAACCTTGCGTCGCCGCCCAATTTGGCGACCGCCGCAGCGACATTGGCCGGCGCTCCGCCCGCCGCCCGCTGGAAGCTCGTAACGTCTGCCAACGCTTGCCCGTTCACCTCCGGTACGAAATCAATCAAAAGCTCACCTAAACTTACGATATACGTTTTACCCATAAATCCATCATTCCCCTTTGCATTGATATCTTAACGCATTTAGCACATAGGTTGTCGTTTGCTCAATTAAGGTCGGGGTATCAGGCCGTTCCTCCGTAAACAAAAGCTCAAAAAACTCCCTCTGCTTATAGAAAAATATGGAGCCCAGCACAAACATAAGCGTGCTATCCAGAGATTCAAAATGAAAAATCCCATCCTGTCTGCCTTGCTCTAGTAAATCCCTCACCTTTTTCCATAATGGATACACGAGCTCTCTCATTTTTTCCAAACGTGGGGTGATCGTAATAATCTCCATTTGCATAAGACTAATCATTTGAGGATCAGCAGTTCTGATCTCTACGACACCCTGAATAATCGTCCGGATACCTACGATAGGATCCTCAATGGCTATAAAATCAACGACCTTGTTCATAGGGAAAAACTGTTTAAATATCTCGTAGAAAACGCTCTCTTTGCCGCCAAAATAATAGGAAACCAGAGCCACATTGGCCCCAGCTTCCTGACAAATTTGACGAACGCTTGTGCAATCATAACCATGCTTCGCAAACAGCTTCTTTGCTGCCAGAAGAATTTTCATTTTCATATCTAATTCTTGCTCAGCCATTCTATCAACGCCCTCCTCGTACTTTAGCTAAGCGGTTTGTGGACGTTGTTCCATCGCAGGCACTGCCTTTGCCTTTTTTGCAGACACAACCAAGATATCAATGACTAGTGCAACTGCAGCAATAAGAAACAAGAAACCGACTTCCTTGGCAACACCTGGTCCACCAAACAAGATATTCATTAACCCATTCACGGCATAGGTAGCTGGGAAAGCATTACTGATTGTATGATATAAAGGCGACAAAAGCTCCCTAGGCACAATAGCGCCAGAAGACACCAATTGCAAGGACAACATCGCGATGTTAAATAGCATACCTACGTTCCCAAACAATGTCAAAAACATTTCAGCGACGAGCGCAAAGGTGAGTAAGAATAAGGTCTCAAACGCCCAAAGGGATAAAAAGCCTTTCTCCACATGTCCGCCCAAGGCGACGACCATCGTTGCACTAATCAACCCTACAACAACTACGGCAATAACAGTCACAACGATACGTGCGGCCATTTTGCTCATTTTATTAACAGATGCACCGAGAATATTCGTAGATACATTAAAGTTCATTCCCATGATCATTGTACCCACAATCGAAGCAAGCACGAGCATCATAGGAAGCATTTGATTCGGCATATCCTTTACTTTATTGGTGCTTTGAATGTCAGAGGTTACCTTAGTTGCGAGCCCTTGTGCGATTTGACTTGCTTGCTCAGCTGGCAGCTTTGGATTCATCTGTGTAAGGACTGCTGATGCCCCGGCTGCTACGGCCTCTTTGTTCACAGACGCCGTGACGTTCCCGGCTACAGCCTGCATCACAGACTTCGTCATAGAAGGATTAGACTCATTAATTGTATACGTGATGGGGACAGTCTGTCCTGGGGTTTGAAGCTGTTTGGAAAAATCAGCCGAGATGTGCATAACCATCTGGACCTGGCGATCATTTAACAGATTATGTGCTTGTTCATTAGAAGCCACCAGCTCTGTTTGAAAAGGAAGGTTGCCTTGCAGGTTCTGAACAATCTTGCTCCCCAAACCTTGATCTTCATTGACGATCGCGATCTTCAATTGGCTCGTGTTATCGGATACTCCCGCGTAACCCGTCATCCAAATCAAGCTAAACAACAACTGAAACGTAATGGCTGTGATAATCCCTATCTTTGTCGTTGCTTGTTTTAGAAATGCACCTAGTGCGTGTTTCATTTTAACCACTCCTCTTCCTTAAACGATCGTTTAAATTAAACGTTTGTTTAAATTATAGAATGGAGCTGAAAAGCTGTCAAGATACGACTTACATTCATTCCGCCTCGTAAGAACGTTGTAGTAAGTAAAGCTGCGTAATGCCTCCCCATTTAGCTTCAATGCAGCCCTTGGCAGCCCTGTCAGGAATGGAGTTAATGTTCCTGGTGGTGACAAGAACTTGATGTCATAAATGACAAGAACTTTATCCTCAGGTCGGCGCTTGTTGCAAACCCATTATGAAAAGCCGACCAGTGGCCGGCTATTTTATGGTTTTATTTTATTCTCCGTGCCATGATTAAAGTTAAGGGATCGTCTTTTTATTTCATATTACTTGATATGCGAAGGGGTCGTTTTTTGAATATGAACCATAATGTCGAATTGCTCTTGAAGGGAAACTTCATAATATTGCGGTTCGTTAGGAATGATCACTGCAATGCCATCCAAGAATGGCTGCTTTTCTTTTACCCATTGCTGCGCAGCTCCATTCAATTTGCGAAGATCTAACAGGAACTGATCGTAATGAACTTGTCCAAACATATGATTGGAGCTGTTCTCGTTCTTCTGAATGGTATCCGCTGCAATCTTATTTTCACTGAATGCTGTAAATTTGCCTTCCGTGGTGGTGGAGCCAATTGCTACATATTGATTGCCTACACGTTCTTTCAGAAACTCCCCGGCGACTTTAGGATACATCTTCTCAGTGATAACACCTTTAGCTATGTGAATATTGTGCCCCCAAACCATCGTTTTACCGCCAAATTTTTCTTGAGCCCAAACAGCATGCTCGGCTAGATACTGATCATGCAGCTTCACCATGCTCGGATAGTCAGCCGGAATCACCATCTTCGTAAAATTCTCTATCACCTTAGTCGTTCCTTTCACCCAAGCTAGCTCGTGTGAATCAGTCTCATTATTCGACTTTAGTTTTGTCTTCAAGTAGTTTGACTACTTTTTGCGCATTAGCCATATGCTTTTCTTTCACTTCAGTAGTCAGCTTCATATATTCCTGTAGATTACCTGCCACCGATGACAACTCTTTGTAGCTTTGCTCGACTTCCGGCAGCAAATCAGGATGATGCTCCTTTACATAGTTGATCACTTTATCGAAGACACTTTGATCCAGCATTTTTAAGTCGAGTCCGACGAATTGAATTTTCTTTTTATTTACAGGATCAGAGTTGTATTCCCGCATCCATTCTACCATAGCGACGATCTCATCAGTTGGGTACAACAGCTTCAAAAACTCCCTAGGGTCGCCTTTTCCCGTTTGGATATACTCGTTCAGCTTTAAACCGTTGCCCCAATCCTCTTCAATCCCAAAATTGGTAAAGCCCAGCTCAGTGACCAAATACTTCACGAGGCGATGCTTCATCATAAAAATCTCCGAGCTTCCGTGAGTAGCCTCTCCTAAACCAACATAATTTGCATTCCCTATCATATCATTTAGCGGTTTTAAATCATCCAATGGTTGTTTCGGATCTAACGTCTTCAGTTGCTTCGCCTGCGATTCAAGTGATTTTGCAATACTATTTTGAGATATTTGAGCTGTCTCAACTGGTTGGGTTGTTCTTATTTGATCCGACTTTTCAGCGGGTCTCGTACTGCAACCTGCAGTTAGAATCGCAGCACTTAGCATTACGGCAACTCCACCGTAAATCATTTCCCTTCTTTTGTTCATGGTATTCACCTCATGGATTTTTTGAAGTACGACTCTTTCTGCATACAAGCATATTGGGTCGTCTTCAGTAGTCCAATTGTCACTCACTCACTATCATTTAAGCTAGTTACAAATCTTCACTATTTCATGTGACATGCAATGCTCACTAACGTATCGATCAGCGCCAACATGTCACAAAGAAAATGATGACATGTTGTCACTGGTGGAGATGACAGCTGTGCGGTTAGTATGGAGCAGTAGGCAACTGCACCATACTATTTTTTTAAAGAGAAGCTGATTCACCTATAGAAAACCGTAGTCAAATCGCATTAACAACTTCAGAACAGTGTTTCCGTCTATGGCGTTTACTTTTTTTGCTGCGGTTGACGGAAGAAGCCAAACCATACAATACCGCTATTACACGGAGAGGAGCGATGAACCTTATGAAATCAGGTTTCATCCAGAATGGTTATTTTTTAATGTTAACTTTCGTTACAGGCTTGTTTTACTTTTGCTTTTATATGGTAGCTCTATCGTTCAGTTTAAGTCTTTCATTTACGGTAATCGGCATTCCACTAGTTACACGTGTATTGCGAACTACGACAACCTTCATCCAATTCGAACGCACGCAGACGAAAATTTATACAGATATTACGACGGCACCTTATGACAAAAAAATAATAACGGATGCATCGGTCTGGGTTCATGCCAAATTAGAACTTACGGATCGTCGCAACTGGTTGGCCGTCTTTTGGTTAATGCAGAAGTTGGGTATCGGACTCGTCAGTCTCGTCAGCGTAGCCGCTCTCTATTTAGCACCGCTTGCATTCATGTTGGCACCACTTTTGTATCGATACATCGATATGAATGTCATGTTCATGCAAGTAGATACTTTTGCGGAATCACTCCTTACCATGGCTCTGGGAGCGGTGCTTGCCGCAATAAGCGTCAAGCTGAGTGACCGGTTGGCGAAAACATTCGGAGGTTATACGCGCACCATGATTCAGCAGCTAGACCGATAGCTGTTTTGTTACCGACCTTTATGCAGATGACGCAGCGTAAACAGCCAATTATGCACCGCACAAAGGTTTGGTTTATAATACTATAGGAAACAAACAGAAAGCTGCTTAGGGGTTGAAAGAATTGTTGGAAATGGTCAAACAGTGGTTTTGGTATGATTGGATTATGCTTGGGCTCCGCCTTATTATTAGCGTTTCGCTCATCCTCACGACGATCAGATTTCAGGAAGGTCTATCGCTGCCTTTTTGGATCGTTATTTTTTGGGAGATTGCCGCTTTCTCCATTCCTTGGGTTTGTTTGCTGCTCAACTACAAATATTATTTATTCACAGAAATACTGGTCTTTGGCGGGCTATGCGTACATTTAACCTCGTTGTTTCCGGAAGCTTTCCCTTCATTTCTTGGATCAGTCTTTCTGATCGCAGCAAATAGCGCTCGTCTGTCTTATCATTGGACGGCACCGGCAACGGTCTTGGTAATACCCGGAATTTTTTATATTGTTTCGCCAGATAACAGCTATTGGCTCATGGTAATTTACTACGGACTTGCTTATGTGATGGGATTCGCTTTTCATTTATTGATCGTCAATCATCGGCAAAATGAAACGATCCGCAATCAAAATGCGGTGCTTGAGCAATATATGTCCCAAATCGAGCGTATTACGCTGGCAGAAGAACGAAACAGGCTGTCGAGAGAGCTTCACGATACTGTCGGTCATGCTTATACTTCTATCATCATGGGAATGGAAGCGTTTCGCCCCGAGCTTGCTACTGAAACGGGTATACAGAGGCTGGATTCCTTGCTTGAGTTGGGCCGTAAAAGTATAGAGGAAGTGAGGGGCTACTTGCATCAAATGGAGTCTCCACAGCAGTCGCTTTCCTTGGTCCAATCTCTGCAAAATCTTGGAGATGAATTTCAGGAGCATGCCCGGACCAAGGTAAGCTTTCGCGCGTTCGGAGAGGAGCACCGACTGTCCCGACAAGCGAAAATGGCGTTCATTCGCTGCTTGCAAGAGTCACTTACGAATGCGGTTCGTCACGGTCAGGCGACGGAAATCACCGTTTCTTTGCAATTTGGGCAGCAAGATACAAGATTGGAGGTGCATGACAACGGAAGAGGGATGGAAGAATGGCAGGAGGGCTTCGGCATGAACGCGATGAAGGAGCGGGCCATGAATTTGCAAGGTCAAGTGTCCGTTTATACGAAGCCAGGGGACGGGACGCTTGTTACCTGTTCATTGCCGCGACAAGCGGAAATGGAGGACGACCTTATTCAGCTGTTGATCGTCGACGACCAACCTTTTATTCGGGAAAGTCTGCGGGTGCTGCTCGACAAGTACCAGGACTTGAACGTTGTCGGATCGGCAGAGGATGGCGAACAAGCCGTCGACCTGTGCGGACGACTCCAGCCTCACGTAGTGCTAATGGATTTGGATATGCCACGCATGAATGGAGCCGAGGCAACCAAAATGATCAAGCAGCAATGGCCGCATATCCGCGTATTGATTTTCACGACGTTTCAGGATGCGAAGCAAGCGTTGGACTTACTGCGCAGTGGTGCGGACGGCTTCCTGCTAAAATCATCCGAACCATTAGAGCTGGCCGATACGATCCGGCTTATTCACAGAGGAGGCACATTAATCGATCGGGGGATGTCCCATAAAATATTCGAGAAGCTCGATAAGAGCGTCCAATCAACGCAATTGAAAATCGCCAACGACTATGACCTGACTCACAGGGAAATAGAAATATTGCAGCTTGTTGCCAAAGGGCTCCGGTACAAGACGATAGCGTCCAAGCTATATTTGTCGGATGGCACGGTCAGAAACTACGCCTCCTCAGCCTATATTAAGCTAGGAGTACGCAACAACAAGGAAGAAGCCATCCAGAAAGCGTTGGAAATCGGGATCATCGTTAGCTAGAATTCGAACGACAGCTATGCTCGGCTACGAATTTTACGCGGCTTCAAATTCAATCACTTTCCTCCATTGAAGGAAGGACAAAACTGAAAGAACAGGCAACTGATTCTGAGAGAGCCAAACAAACGCGGCAAACCACCTAGGCCGAGCGCATCATAAAATTTACTTCACAGAATAAGGGTTCTGTGAAGTAAATTTATGCAAAGTTGGTATTTTGAAGTAATTGACTAATTTTCATCCTTACCACATGTGGGTATAGCCTCATTTCAAACTCTAATTGCTTATTTTTCGAGGGACTTTCTTGTCGCTATTATGTTTTGTAGGGATATTCATGTCGTTAGACTGCCTCTGCGATCCACCTCATTTTACAATACAAAACACCGGATGCAATCAGCATCGCTGTATCACACCCGGTGTTTATTACCTAAACTGTAATGTTTCGAATAGTCTCAGCATTACATATTCATGGATACACAACGCTCTCGCATTATTTCTCAATGATTTCGCCTAAATCGATCTTCATCTGTTTGCCCATCCAATCAACGGCCTGATCAGGTGTCATTGTGCCGCTCACAGCGCTCTGTGTAGCATCTTTTATAATTTTCTCGAACTTCGGCTCATTCGGATCGTTTGGCATAAATCTCGAATATTGGGTCAAGTAACCGACATAGTTCAGCCATGCGTCCTTTTTAACCGTTTCGTATTGCTGGCCTTCCTTCGTAAACGGTAAATGGGCGGTTGACACAGCATGTTCTGCTTGCAGCTTAGGCGCGGTGACTTCAACCAAAAGCCGTTTCACCAGATCGGGATATTTCGTAGCCTTAGACACGACATAAACCCACGGATTCGAGATCGTCACCGGCTTCTGACCTTTCGTTACTGGAGGCATCACCATCGCACCGATATTGTTCATCACATACTCGGTTGTCACGTTGCCTGTCACTTTGTGCATTCCGCGTGTAAGATATTTGGGCTCATCCCATATGCCTGCTTGCACGAACAACGCTTCGTCATTGATCAAGGATTTGAGATAATCATCTTTGCTGTCTGCAAAAAATGTTTTGGAAAGGAAGCCTTGCGAAACGCCATTCTTCAAATACTCGAACGTTGTCTTCAAGTGTGCTTTGTCCAGCACATATTTGCCCTGAGTTGCGTCATATACCTCAGTTCCGTAATTTAAGAAAATAATAGGTAAATCTTTGCCTCCGCCAGTCATAAACAATCCGGAAGTGGCGAGCTTGCTGTCCACTGCTTTTTTCGCCAGAGCGGTCATATCCGCCAGTGTAAATTCTCCGCTTTCCGCTTTCTTCGGAAGATCTGCAACTTGTTGATCCGTCCAGCCCATTTTCTTCAGCACGTTTTTGTTGAAAAAGATCGGACGAGCCTCGGTGTCCTGAATGGTGCCCCAGACTTTCTTATTCCACGTAACGGCATCCCAATAGCCAGCCATCTGGTTCTGAAATGCTGGGTCCTTCTCGATTCCGCTCAACGGCAATATATAGTCGCCTTTGGCCATCCATCCAATATTGGAATATCCTGTTGCGTAAATATCGTTAGCATTGCCGGATTTGGATGCAAAGATAAACATCTGTTGGAATTCCTCACCGCTCGTCTCTTTAACAATCGCATCAACCTGCACGCGCTGCTTGGAATTTTCTTTCTCCAGTTTCTGGTTCAAAGTTTTAGCCGCTTCAATAAAGTTGTTGGCTCTTGTTGGTTCCGAACCCCCCGGAGTCATCACTTTAATGTTAACTGTTTCGATAGCGCTATTTCCCGGTGCATCTGCTGCAGTTTTCGTGTCTGTCGACGCTTTCGCGGTTTCCGCCTTATTCGCACTTTCTGTTTTTGCACAGCCTGACAGCACTACAGTCAATGTCAACATAGCCAATAAAAGATTTTTTTTCTTCATAGTAATCAATCTCCTCATCCTTATTTTGAAATAAAATTAATCCTGTCGCTTTCGTGTCAAAGTGCAACTGTCATCGGTCCACCTTTCTTTTGATTTCATTGTAAACAAGCAATGTTTGAGCTAGATCAGTTACATATTAATATCCAGAAAATATTGATGTTAACTTCGTCAAATTGACTGAATCAACCTCAAAGTTGTATAGATTAATTGTCATGAATCATCCAATCAGAAACTGTTAGTAAAAAAATCAATGAGGCCCATGCGCAATTGCATGGGCCTCGACAACCATTTTAATGAAACATTTTTCGGGTCAAAATCAAGGGCAATAACCCCGCTGCAGTCAATACGGCTAGAGTTATATTCAGCAGGGACGTATTGACCGGGAAGTAACGGAACAGCAGAACAAGACAAAATGCGCAAAAGATTCGGCCTAAACTGATCGCGATCTCTCTTGCAATGACAAGCTCTATTCGATATTTGCCATTCTCGTCAAATTCGGCAATCGTATCGATCAGCAGCGTGCTGAATGGCACTTGGAACATCGGATTGCAGATTCCGCCGACGATCGCGTAAATCAGCAAAGTTTCCGTATTGATTCCAGGTATGAATGCCAGCAGCGCAGCGCTAAAACCGATTCCGCCGATCATCATGTAATACCGCTTTCGCTCCTGTCTACCGAATCGTCCAATCACAAAAAACGATACCGTCGACAGTGCCGTCATCAGCAGCGAATAATTACCGATGATGCTCTCGTTCTGGGTGGCGATAAATAACGAAACCCAAACGAAGGGAGCCAATATATCATCGCGAAAATGCAGCGTGGTAAAGCTGCGGCTTAAATTCCGCCATTTGGGCGACTTGTGGATCTCCCGTATTTTGCCCCAGTACATCGGACTCTTCTTCGAGCTGGAAGGAAGAAACGCCGCACAAATGATCGACAAAACAAACAGCGCAAGCGCGAAGCCGAAAATGTACCGATAGCCTAGGTTACCAGGAAAAGCAACGATAATCCAACCTGCTGCGAAAGGTGAGATCATCTGGGTGATCGAGGTAAAGGTTCCGCTCAGCCCATTAAACCAATCCCGATTTTCCGGCTTCGTTAAATCGATGCTCAGCACGTTTACCGATAGCCAGTAAAAACCTTGACTAGCACCATAAATTAATCCAGCTAGAGGAATCCAACCTGACATCGTGTCGCCAAAAATGAGCATAATGGAATAAAACAGCAGCAGCAAGCCGTTTCCTACTAGGAGGCCAATCTTCCGATTTGTTTTCTTGCTAAGCCAACCTGCGGCTACACAGCACGGCAGCATGCTAAGGAAAGAGAAGAAATGAAATGTAAACACCTGATAAAACTCATTCGATACTTTAAATAAATAAATGTTGATAAATATGCTGGATATACTGCTCGCACTCGCGTTTAACGTAGTGATGAGCATCAGTAATCTGGTTGCAGGGGAAATGTTCATGCTGACCCCTTAAATCAATTCTAATGTTTTTATTTCGAATGGTAATATTTCAAGATTAATTTCTCCATCTACAACAGGAATTTCGCCAATTCGATTTTCCATTAAATCTGTTTCATACACTTTCGTATATGGCACATTCATTTTGATGGTATTACGCATATTCTTAAATTCATGCAAACGAAGAATTGCTGAATTTCCTGCCATTGATTTTTTAAATGTTTCGCCAATGACATTATCGCCAATAATTGTAAGCATACGTTCATTTCCATGGCTAGCTTGTTTCCCATCCGTATAGGCAACATGAAGCGGTTGATTTAGTTTCCATGCCTCACTAACCGTGTCAGCATCTTTCCAGTCATTTTCATGTGGCAAAATGGAGTAAGTGAATCTATGGAATTCACGATCCGCTACAGGATTCGGGAAAATCCCTGATTTTATAAGTGTAAGACTCATGACTCCGTGGTGTATGGAATACCCATACTTGCAGTCGTTTAGCAAGGAAACACCGTAACCACTCTCAGAAATATCGGCCCATTTGTGCGCACAAACCTCAAACCTAGCTACATCCCAAGAGGTATTAAAATGAGTAGGACGCTTGGTATTGCCGAATTGTATATCATACGTGGCTTCATAAGCGTTAATCTCAACAGGAAAATCTACTCGTAAAAGACATTGATTTTCTTTCCAGTCAACGGTGGTTTCAAAATCGATTCTAGGTGAATGCGCATAGAACATAACATATTGTTTAATAAGCGAGTCGCTAAAGAGCTTTTCAATGTATAAAACAGAGCGTATAGGACCTTTTTCCACCCACTCCATCTTCACAACCTCATCGCAAAGCCATGATTTTTCTTTATAATAAATATCAATATTCCAATTGTCATTCTTGAAAGGTTTGTCTTCGTACACTTTAAGAACATTACCCATTGTACCTTCCGACTGTACCTCACGGTTTGCTACGCGATCGAAAAGCGAGTCAATAAAGCCATTTTCGTTAAATTTGATAGTAGCGTAAGGTGTTGAAATTTCGAAACCGTTAAATGTAAACGGATTTGCGTTAGCCGCCACTTTGTCTGATAATGCTAAATTTTTCAAACCTTTACCTGGAATGGATTTTACAAGCGCTGCAGTTTTGCCATCATACGTATCCTGCAATTGGATAAGCTCGCCATCTTGATACTGAAGTGATGCAAAATCGTTGTTTTTTTCCAAGATAACAAGATCATCTCTGTCAAAAGAGAGTGTATTAAATACAACAAGTCCCTTATCAGAAGCTGTATTTGCTGCAATGATTGTTTTCGCTTTATCAATCATTTCATTCGCTTTCATTTCGATTTCTTGATACTCAAGCCGTGTAACATCGTATACTTCTTTAATTGAACAACCAGGTATCACATCATGGAATTGATTGAGAAGCATGGTTTCCCATAACTCGTCAAGCAACGTCTGCGGGTATTCCATGCCATATTTCTCGGCCCATAACGCTAAAAATTCTAAATCCTGCAGTTTAACTTCCAATTCCCGATTCGAGCGCTTGTTTCTTGCCATTGACGTATAGGTGCCTCTATGGAATTCAAGGTATAATTCACCTACCCATTTAGGAAGCCTGCTATTCTCGGCAACTCTGTCATAGAGTTCGTCAAAGTATTTAGTTGTTGTGTCAAAACGTACTTTCGGAACTCCTGGAAGTCCTTTTTCAAGTCGTATCCCGGTTTCTATCATTTCTCTCGTAGCGCCGCCGCCACCGTCTCCGTGTCCGAAGCTTACGAGAACGTCATTGTTCAGGCCTTTTTGCTGATACCTATCCCAGGCTCCCATGACCGCACGTGGTTCCAGATAACCATTATACGTAGTCATGTTAGCGCCCTTTGGATTACGTACATCTCTTGTTGTGATTAAATGCGTAAATATTTCAGAGCCATCAATACCTTTCCACCAGAACGTATCATAAGGTAATTGATTAAATTCATTCCAAGCAATTTTAGTGGTCATAAAGTATTTAATGCCCGACTTTTTCATAATTTGTGGCATAGCAGCCGAATATCCGAATACATCTGGCAACCAGAGCGTATAGTTTTCAATCCCAAATTCATCTTTGAAAAACTTCTTCCCGTAGAGGATCTGTCTGACCATGGATTCTCCGGAAATCAAATTGCAGTCGGCCTCTAGCCACATGCTGCCCTCTGCTTCCCAGCGTCCCTCGGCAACTCTTTCTTTTACTTTCGCGTACATGTCTGGATACCACTGCTTCAAAAATTTGTATAACTGAGGCTGACTAGACATGAATTTAAAGTCCGGGTATTCTTCCATTAATTTGAGTTCTGTTGCGAAGCTTCTACCTGTTTTTTGACGCGTTTGCTCTACTGTCCACTTCCATGCTACATCGATATGGGTATGACCTACACACGTGGCAATCACAGCATCATTTCCAGCCATTTCCGTGTAGACAACACGGTTTATATATTCGGAAGCGCTTCTGATAGAGTCATAAAATTTGTCTGAATATGGTTTTCTTAGATCAATCAGATTGATTGTATCCGTTATAGCCAGTTCAAGATCCACGCGAGGCTTCTCATCTGGGTTTAATTCTTCAATCACCTGACTAAGAACGAATATATCATAGTATAGAGCAAGTATTTCTTTTTCTACGACACCCAATTCGATATAAAGATGCATCTTGTCCGTGGATACGCGGCTCGTATATGCCTGAAGGTCGATCGTAAATGAACTTTTGTTTTTATCAAGCATGATCTCTCTGTGATTCATATCGAGTCCCTGCACAGGCTGATTATCTAAAAAGAGAAGAAACTGAGGATTGCTTTGATCCCATCCCGAATTGCTAGTCTTAAAATAGAGAGCTAGATCTTTGTCCTGAACTTCTTTCGGTACATTCACCTCTGCCCTAAACCAACAGTTCGTGTCAAATCCACCCCACATATCTATTTGGGGATCAAAAGATACCCAAGGAGAAGATGCTTGGTTAGCTTCCTCAGGTGTTAAGTAGAAACCTTCCTTCATTGTTATGTTTTCAGGAGAAAGCCTTTTTGAAACCGATAAATGTAGTAACTCTTTGCATATCATTCTTGTTCTTTCTACTACAAAATGCATAATATAATCGCTCCATTCTGTTATGAATTCTCCATTTACAATGCAAAACACCGGATAAAATCAGCTTTGCTGCATCTCATCCGGTGTATACTAACTAGACTATAATGTTCCGATTAGTTTCAGCATTATATATACTTGGTGGTACTCAACTTACTTCAGGCCATCCAGAAAAACTCTTGCAATAACGGCCGTAGTCATGTCTTCACGTTCCGGCTTGACCATTTCAATCCGCATGTCATACTTGTCCGCAAGAGAAACGATGGCTGGAAAAGCAACAATCTTCTCTCCGCGAATCGTGCCGTTTACGGCAATTTCCACGCCGAGCGGATCATGAACCCGTTCATTCTTGTCCTTGATTGACGCTCCCATATATTGCGCATATTCACCTGTCATACCGCAAATTGGACATTCGTCCACATACGGATGCAGGTGCTCTGGGCGGTCGACTTCATAATGAATGCTGGCCGCATACTGGAAATAACCGTTCTCGTCTGAAGAATCGGGCTGAAACTTCTTCAACGGCTCGTAATAAAAGCGAAGGTGAAGACAGTGTTCGTGACTTCGGCTATCGTCCTCAAGACGTACCGGCTGCAGACCTCTTCTTCTAGCATAACCGTCGCATCCTTCGTTAGAATGATAATACCCAAAATCGTTAGACATATAGGTGCAAGCTTCCAACTCCTCCAAAACGAGCTTTCTCGCAGACCCGTAGGATTTCACCAACGATGTGCTGACGTAGAACCACAGGTTCGGATAACGAGGAGCAAATTCGCCAAATTGCGTTGCTGGTGGCATAGTCAAATAATTCTGTTCGTTCATTTAATATCTTCTCCTCTGCATGGTAAATGATTTTATTTGCTCCCTCAAGCTTTCAGGATGCGATGAACTCTGTCTAGTCCGGAAATAATTTCGCTAGTATGAAGTGCATAATAATGTTCGAGGACTTCCGTGATCACCAATCCGTTAAATCCTTTGAACGGAGCTAGAAGCCTTTCATATTCGATGGCTCCCCACCCGATAGGCAAATGAAGATCGCCTCTGCCCAAGGCCGTCCAGTTGTGGGTACCCATCGCGTTATACACAGGACGGTTCGTAATCCTTAATTCCTCGTAATTGCCGAAATTGTCATTCACATGTAAATGTACAACCAAATCTTTGAAACTTTCAATCGCCTGCAGCTGATCATAACCGTAATACGCTGACGCCAAGAAATCATGACCTAGATCTTATGTCATCTTGATTTGCTGATGATCAAGCCTCCTGACCAAATCGGCTACTTTACTGCTGCGTTCAATCTCGATGTTCTCAATCGCAAGCACGACTTGATCCGTTCGATTCGCCGCCTTCAACAGCAACTGCTCGAGCAACTGCTCTTCCTGGGGGAACGATTCCTTCTCGTAATGAACAACCAGGATGCGGCTGCCGATCATGCTGCAAAACTCTTGCACGGAACTGAACAACCGGTTAACTGCATCAGCGGCTCTTATGTTGCGCAAATCAAGTGATCTTGGCTGATGCACACTGTATTCGAAAGGGAATTGCCGCAAGATTCCGACAGCCATTTCTGTCCGGGCCGGATGAAGCGCTCCGTTGAATATCAGTTGCAATTGCTCAATCGAGAGTTCTACCGCTTCGACTCCGGCTGTTTGCGCAAATTTCAGCGTTTCTTCCAACTGTTCTAACCGGCATCCCAACGACAATCCTTTTTTCACCATTATTTTACCTCCAGCGAATCCAGCATATCCATCACTTCCACGAGCGCATCCTCGTCATTGTTTCTTTCTGTCACCCGGCTGGCTGCTGATTTAAGTTCCGGGTGTCCGTTTTTCATGGCGATGCCATGGTACGACGTAATCATCTCCAGATCGTTCAGTCCATCTCCGATCGTCGTTATGGTTTCACGCTTTACGTCAGCAATCTCCATGAGCCTCAGGCATGCCGACCCCTTATTTATGCCTGGCGGAAGCACTTCCAGCAAGCCGGGTTCGGAAACAACCGAATTCAATCTGGAGGGACCGATATCCGCGAACACCTTGATGCAATACTCTTGGAATTGATTTACACGCTCAACGTCTCCGAGTAGCATAATCTTATTAATCCGTTTCCATTCGCTGTATATTTCAGTATAGGGCTTCTGTTGAATAATGACCTTGTCTTTCAACTGGAACCGCTCGACCTCATCGCTCCACTCCGGCACATAGATTTGCTCATTGACAAATACAAGCAGATCCAATCCGTACTGCGCTTTAGTCGTACTGTACAGATTCAGGACGAGTTCGGTATACGGTTGCGGCAAAAAATATTCTTCCAGATATGCCCCGCGAACGGGATCGTAAATCTTGGCTCCGTTGAAAAGAATGACCGGCTCCACAATATTCAACTGTTCAATGAAAGGCTTAGTTGATATCAACGTCCGTCCGGTCGCGAATGTAAATCTTCCTCCTTGACTCCGGAATTGCTCGGCACGTCTAATAGTCTCTTCACCGACCTGCTGCTGGGAATTAAGTAAGGTTCCATCTAAATCTGTAATTATCCATTTACCTGACAACTGAAATCAATCCTTCCTTCAGTTCACGCGAATCCTCGGCATTAAGCATCAAGTTCCGCTCGGTATCGGCATCGAACAGATAGCGGAAATGAGTCAACCGGAGCCGAATCTCATCGCCTTCTTTCACTTGTTCGGACAAGTCCGCGTAAATCTTGATATGTTGGGCTCCCGCCGCAAGGTGAAGTAATTTTTCCCGACCCGTGAATTCAATCATCAATACTTTGGCTTTAAAAGAGTTCGATTCATCCTCCGGCTTCACAATGTGGACCTGATGGGGGCGGAAACCAATCATCAGCCGCTGTTCCGGCATTGCATCCTGTACGCCGGCAAGACTCGGCGGAAGCGTCAGCACATCTCCGGTATCCGGCAGTCGGACGCTCAATCCGGGACGTTCCCATCGGCAATCCAGCCTGTTCATGGACGGCATTCCGAGAAACTGGGCGACAAACCAGTTAACCGGGTTTTCATACAGTTCATCAGGTGTCCCGTACTGCTGCAATCGTCCGTTGTTCATCACCGCAATGCGGTCGGACATGGACATCGCTTCTTCTTGATCATGGGTAACCATCACTGTCGTAATGCCGAGCTTCTTTTGAATGCGCCGGATTTCTTCACGCAAGCTCATTCGGAGCCGGGCATCCAGACTGGACAACGGTTCATCTAGCAGTAACAGCTTAGGCTGTTTCGCCAAGGCCCGTGCCAAGGCCACGCGCTGTTGCTGTCCACCCGATAGCTGGCTCGGCTTCCGCTTCAGATAACCAGCCATTTGTACAATTTCCGCCGCTTCTATTGCCCGCTCTTCCGCTTGTTTCTTCGGCATTTTGCGGTTTCTCAAGGGAAACGTAATATTTTCAAGCACGTTCATGTTCGGATAAAGCGCCGGATTCTGGAATACCATACCGATATTCCGGTCCTTTGGGGAGACATAATTCATCAGTTCATCATCAAAATAAATCCCGCCTTTGGATACTTCATGAATGCCTGCAATCATCAGCATGGTTGTGGATTTCCCGCATCCGCTCGGACCCAGCAGCGTTACCAGTTCCCCGTCCGCCACATCCAGATTCAAATCGGATACTGTGGGATCGCCTGACTCATAATATTTGAACAGCTGTGCAATGCGGACTTGCAATATCAACACCTCCGTTTTATTCGTCGCGGCATTCAGGCTACATCTTCATATTGGAAAGTGCTTTCTGCGAGAAAAAATACAGGATCACGCAAGGCAGCATATAGAACGTAGCCAGTGCCATTACCAAACCGTAGCTGGCAGAAGACGTCTCATTGAACAACGACTTGATAATAATCGACAGCGTATTAATTTTGTCGTCAAATATAAACACCGAAACCATCACATACTCTCCCCATCCGCTCAAGAAAGCGAAAAGCGAAATGGCTGCCACACCTGGCCAGATTTTGGGCAAGAAGACGGTATAGAATATCTTGAACTTTCCGCATCCGTCCGTTTGCGCCGCCCAAGTCAGTTCCTTGGGAACTTCGTCAAAAAAACCTTTGATGATCCAGGTGGACATCGGGATACCGCCCAATATTTTCAGAGCCATGATGCCCGTCAAGGTGTTCAGCAGTCCCGTTGTATTCAGAATATAAAACGCCGCAATCAACCCCGTGATCGCTGGGAAGGCGTGAGTAAGAATCGTAGATTGCAGCAAAATGGATCTTCCTGGAAACTTGGTTTGTGAAATTGCATAACCGGCCATAAGTGAAAATGCGACCTCGAACACAGCCGTTCCGACCGCGATAAACAAAGTATTCAGAAATACTACCCAAACATTTGGATAAACATAACCGTTAATATTCAACTCGGACCATAGAAAACTCCAATGACTCAGTGTAAATTTGGTTGGTATCAGACCCGAATCGCTGAACGACACCAGCACCATCCAGACATAAATCGCAAGCAGCGGCAGCGATCCGGCCGTCATGACGGCAATCGCCAATCCGTTCGGAAGTGCCTGAAGCCATCTGCGCCGACGGTTGAGCAAGCTGTCATGCTGATTCTTCTGATCACCACCAACAGCGCCTGTGCCTTGCAAGGGAATAGGATTCTTCAAATTATTCCTTCCTTTCCGGCTCCTGGGGTGACGATTGAACCGATTTCATCATTTTCTTGAAACCAAATACCCGGTATGAAATGAACATGGCCACCACAACAATCGGTAGAATGAACAGCGATATAGCCGATCCGTATCCAAAATTGAGTGTGTAGAATGCCGTATGAAAAGCATACAGCGCCCAGGTTTCCGAACGGTGCATCGGACCGCCATCGGTCAAAAGAAGAATGGATTCATAGCTGGTAAACATGGAAAGGCCCTGCCAAATAAGAAGAAACGTCAATGGCCATTTCAGAAACGGGAGCATCAACTTGCGCAGGATGACCCATTCCGATGCGCCATCCACTTTTGCCACATAAAAATACGACTTCTCGATTGACTGTATGGCCGAAGAAAATACGATCATCGACAATGAAGAACCCATAATACCGGAAACCGCAATGTTAATCATCAGCGGATAGCGATCCAGCCAGTTGACCGGCTCCCAGCCATACAACGCATGCATGATCTGATTGAGGATTCCGTAAGAACCCGAACTGAAAATCCATGTCCACAAGAGCGCCTCGACGACGCCAGGAGAAACACGCGGCAGCAGCCAGATCATTCGGAACAATGCGCCTATGCGCTTCGAGCGGATATAGTAAGTAGTGGAGAGGGCTATGGTCAGCCCCCACACCATCTTGATCAGCATCGTTACACAAACGAACAGCACCGTGTTCCATATAATTAGGCCAATCGCCGGGTCAATCAAAGCTCTTTTAAAATTATCCAGTCCGTTGAAATTCCATTGCAGCGCGGAGTCCATCGACGTGAATGAGATCAGGATGACGATGACAGCTGTAATGACGAACAGGACATATTGATTCAGCATAAATGGCAACAGCATGATGCCGGGTGCAAGTTGTTCTCGAATTTTGCTCCATAATGGACGTTTCAGTGCCGCTGGATCTTTATGCAGTTCAGCATTCATCATTGGGACAGATACCTCCATTCACAACGTTCTCGCATTATTTCTCAATCACTTCGCCTAAATCGATCTTCATCTGTTTGCCCATCCAATCCACGGCCTGATCGGGTGTCATACTGCCACTTACAACGTTCTGTGTAGCATCTTTTATAATTTTCTCGAACTTCGGCTCATTCGGATCATTCGGCATAAATTTCGAATATTGGGTCAAGTAGCCGACAAGGTTCAGCCATGGGTTATTTTTGACCGTTTCGTACTGCTGGCCTTCCTTCGTAAACGGTATATGGGAGCTTTGAACGGCATGTTCAGCTTGCAGCTTAGGCGCGCTGACTTCAATCAGAAGTCGCTTCGCTAGATCGGGATATTTAGTTCCCTTGGAAACTACATAAACCCACGGATTAGATACCGTCACCGGCTTCTGACCTTTCGCTACTGGAGGCATCACCATGACACCGATATTGTTCATCACATATTCAGAAGTAACGTTGCCTGTGACTTTGTGCATGCCGCGTGTCCGCCATTTCGCCTCATCCCATACGCCTGCTTGCAGGAACAATCCTTCATCATTGATTATAGTTTTGAGGTAATCATCTTTGTTTGCAGTAACAAATCCGTTGGGAATGATGCCTTGCGACACAGCATTTTTCAAATACTCGAACGTTGTCTTCAAGTGTGCTTTGTCCAGTACATATTTGCCCTGACTTGCGTCGTATACTTCAGTTCCGTTATCAAAGAAGATTACCGGCAAATCTGTGCCGCCACTAGTCATCATCAATCCGGAATTGACGACCTTACTGTCCACTGCTTTTTTGGCCAGATCGGTCATATCCGCCAGTGTAAATTCTCCATTTTCTGCTTTCTTCGGGAGGTCTGCAATTTGCTGATCCGTCCAGCCCAATTTCTTCAGCACGTTTTTGTTAAAAAAGATCGGACGAGCTTCGGTGTCCTGAATGACGCCCCAAACTTGCTTATTCCAAGTAACGGCATTCCAATAGCCAGCCATCTGGTTCTGAAATACCGGTTCTTTCTCGATTCCGGTCAGTGGCAACAAATAATCGCCTTTGGCCATCCAGCCGATATTGGCATTTCCCGTTGCGTAAATATCGCTGGCATTGCCTGACTTGGATGCAAATATAAACTGCTGTTGGAATTCCTCACCGTTCGCCTGTTTAACAATCGCTTCAACCTGCACGCGCTGCTTGGAATTTTCTTTCTCCAGTTTTTCATTCAGACTTTTCGCCGCTTCAACAAAGTTATTTGCTCTTGCAGGAGCTGACGCATCGGGAGTCATCACTTTAATGTTTATTGTTTCGATATTTCCATTTCCCGCATCTACGACATTCTTCTTGACTCCGCCCTTATCCATGTCAGACGCCGCGTTCGCGTTTTCCGTATTACCGACTTTCGAAGCCGCCGTATTCGCACTTTCAGTTTTTGCACAGCCTGACAGCACTACCGTCAATGCCATCATAGCCATCATAATTTTTTGTTTTTTCATGGGAATCGATCACCTCATTATTTTTATGAAAAGAAATGAACCCGTTGGCTTCAATTAGCTTCTTTGAGCTAATTGAACTTATTTGACTCGATGGATGAAAAAACGGATCGCATCATTTCTCATGACATCGTAAGAAATGAAGATGGGCGTCGCCTTGGCGTCATAGTGCAACTGCTTGAATTTTAGCAGCGGAGTATTGGCATCCTTAAGTCTGTAAGGCAATTGCTCCTCCTGCCTGACGGCAAGCACTTCGGTAATTGCCTCGGTGATATCGATGCGATACTTCGTCTTCAGACAATTCAACAGTGAACCTTTCTCATACTTCACCGGAAAATCTTCTCCAACTATGCTCTGCGGCAATATGTTCTGGCTATAAATAAACGGTTCCCCGTCCGCTGTACGGATCCGTTCGACAATAAACACAGGGTCATTCGCCTGAATTTTCAACATATCTGCTTCTTCCCTGCTCGGTATCCGCTTGTAAAAAAAGACTTCCATTTCCCCCTCGATCAGTCCCGACTGCCGAATCAGCTCCGTTACGCTGGTAAGCCGGTTCAACGAACTTTCCATCTGCGGCAAAGACTGCCTGACATAATGCCCAGACCCCTTGATGCTGTAAACTTTCCCGCTTTGCGTCAGATGCTTCAGCGCTTTGCGGACGGTTTCCCGACTGACCTGATAGGTGTCTGACAAATCTTTCTCACAAGGGAGCTTTGTGTTGTCCGAGTACCCGTTCTCTGAAATTTGTCTAGATATCATTACGCTGATTTCCAAGAATTTGTTTTTCATTTAGATCCTCATATCTCCCCCCTTGATAGACCGGCATCGGCCTACCGTTGTCTTGATTTCATTGTAAACAAGCAGTGTTAACCCTTGATCAATTACATGTTAATTTTCAGTAGATACTACCGCCATTTCCGTCAATTTGTCTGGATCACTTTAAAAGTTGTCTAGATTAGGTATGATGAGAGAGACAACTTCCAATCAGAAATTTCCTGTTAATTAATAAAAAGAAAGATGACTGGAATCCGTTGATCCCGGTCATCTTCCTAATGGATGCATCCAAACCACAAGCATAGTCAATCAATACTTACATTATTAAAAACTTTTTCTATTGCAATAAAAGTGCTGGACTGGTGCAACAAACGATATGGATTAATGGCGGGTTTTAAAGAAGCAACTGGAACATTCCCTCTTCTATAAGCTTCTTCCAGCTTCTTTTCAGAATAACCAGCCAGTTTAAAACTTTATTTCTATCAGACACCGATCAGTTTAATAATCAATTTGTTCTGTTTTTTCATTTTCAATTCATATTGCATACTTTATTTTGATTTTCTTGTCGTCCGTATATTTTGTAGGGATATTTCAACCAATTTTGTCTAAAAATGAGGTTCTGCAAACAGAAAAAGGAACTACCTATGCCATGAAAGCGGCAAACGGATAGTTCCCTTTTTTGCGTTTGTTGAAAGTCGCATTTTCCCAATGTGCAAATGTTTTTTCTGTCAATTTCATGGTTTCCAGCTGTAAATTGAGTTGTTCTTAGTCCACGGTACGTGAAGCAGCTTCCGCTGCTTCTTAAATATGTATCTCTCTTATTCTTTAACTGAACCAAGCATAATACCATGAATGAAATATTTCTGTAGAAATGGATATAAAATGAGAATGGGCAGCATCGAAATGAAAATTTTTGCAGCATTCATCGTTTTAGCTGAGACATTTTGCAATTTCACCAGCTGCTCTACGGTCAGTTTACTTGGGTCAATCTTGACGATCAGCTGTTGAATATAGGTCTGTAACGGGTAATGCTCGACCTTATTCATATAAATTAATCCGTCAAAAAAAGCATTCCAATGACCGACAATACTAAACAATGTGATAACCGCTACCGTAGAAACAGCTATAGGCAAGAAGATTCTAATCATCATATACCAAGGTCCGGCGCCGTCCATCATCGCTGCTTCTTCCATTTCCTTCGGTATATTGCGGAAATAATTCATAAGCAGCATGACGTTGAAGATCGGGACAGCCGAAGGCAGGACCAGCGCCCAAATGCTATCCATCAGCCCTAAGTTTTTCACTGTAAAATACATCGGAATCATCGAGGGCGAAAAAAGCATATTAAAAAGCAAAAAATACATAACGACATTCCTGAGCGGAAGCTGCTTGGTGGTTCTCGACATCGGGAATGCAAGAAGCAGCGTCACTAAAAAATTCAATGAACTCCCGAGAATAACCCTCAAGATACTCAATGGCACATTATTTCTTACACTTCCAAAAAACAAATTTTACATAAGATAAATTACATTTTCACCTTTACTCATGATTGGCGCTAGTATAGTTGCCATATTGCTCATCCTAACCCCCCTAATTAACAATATAACCAAACCAATTTTAAAACTCACACGTGCAATGAAACAAGTGTCCGCAGGAAACTTGAATATGAATATAACGATTCAAAGTAAAGATGAGCTTGAGGTACTAGGTCTTGGCTTTAACAGAATGCTTGAAGATTTACGGGGGCATATTCAGGAATCCTTGGAGAATGAGAAGATCAAACAGCAGCTTGAAATCGATCTATTGCTTTCACAAATTAATCCGCACTTTATCTATAACACGCTAAATACGGTCATTTACTTAGCAAGAAAACAGCGACACCAAGATATTACGGAGATGATGACAGCGTTTATTCATATTTTGCAAGATGCTGTACGAATCGGGAATAACGAAGTGTTCTCATCCGTCGAGAAAGAAGTCGGTATTATTCAAGATTATACAAAAATACAAAAGTATCGATATCGTGATCAATTTGAATTGTACTTGTACATCTCTGATAACGTATCTACCATTGATATGCCAAAAAATATCCTACAGCCTATTATTGAGAATGCCTTATTCCACGGTATACTCCCTAAAGAAACGAAGGGTATGATTACCTTATCTATCCACCTCGAGAATGATCGACTAGTAGTAAATATAAGCGATGACGGTGTAGGAATGACAACGGAAGCTATAGAGTCTATGGATAGTAATGGCAATGCTGCCTATTCCTCCGAAGGACGCATAAGAAATATTGGGTTAACCAATGTAAAGAAACGCTTAGAATTACTGTTCGGAAGTGAATATTTTCTGGCTATTGATAGTATCCCACAAGAAGGTACTTCGTTAACTATCCATATCCCAACTAAAAATAGGTCTGGTACCATGCTAATTTAACAAAAAAAAGTCATGGTACAAATTGATTACTGCAGTACTATTCATAACCGCAGTAAATGTGTATGTATAATAGTTCCTTCCACTCCACATTATAAGAGTACACCAAATAAAGGAGTGATTATTTCCATGGCAAACAATAACACATTAGTTGTTCCTCAAGCAAAAGCGGCTTTAAATCAAATGAAATTTGAAGTAGCTCAACAATTAGGAATACCTCTACAACCAGATGGTTACAATGGAAATCTCGCTACACGCGATGCAGGCTCTATCGGTGGCGGTATTACGAAAAGATTGGTACAAATGGCTGAACAACAACTACAAGGCTTTCAACGTTAATTCTTTGATGTAGGATCAAGTGCAAAAAGACTCCAATCACCTTTCCTCCTTCTGGTGAATGAAGTCTTTTTTACGTTTACATATGGACAATTATGTTATCCAGTTACACGACTCACAATTTTTAGAACTGCATCTCTCGTTAATTTGTTTCCACCAACAGAGATGAGGTTTACCGTAGCATGAGCTAGCGCTAATGGTATCTTGCAAAATTTCAACGCCGGACCTTCCTTCAGGTCTGCGACATATGAGTCGGCTAGTTGTAAATTGCGACGTGTGTACTTTTGCATCTCCTTGAATCCCCAACCGTCAGGAAAGAAGTCAACGCCACGTTTAAGATCCTCCACTCTATTTCGGAGGATATTTACAGACTGAAGTCCTCTTCCGAAGGCAATCGCCTTCGTTAGATCCGATTGCGTCCCATCATGCCACAACCATAGTTCTGATAGCATTTCTCCAACCATACCAGCCACGCTATAGGTATAGCGGTCCAGATCCTCTTCCGTATGAATATTCCACCCGTTCTGAACCCATTCGGCCATTTGTAACGACATCTTTGCGATGTAATGATATACGATTGAAGCTCCAGAGGGTGGACAAAGAAGCGCCCACTCATCGAGTTGCATTGTAACAGCAGGTAATTCTGCCCCATAAGGTGATAGTAATTTTTGTGTAGCTTCGATAATATGTGGGGATTGGAATGCCTCGTGTATCCCGAGCAATAACTCCACTTTCAATTGGTCTGTGAGTTCATCATGATCCTCGATCTCATCTATAGCTCGCATACACAGATAGGCAGATGTTACAGCCTCCCTCAATCCTAAATCCAAGTTACTTATCGGAATATAAAAAGTGCGGCTCGTTTTCTTCAACATGGTCATTGCATCATTCAGGACGACGTTAGTGATGGATGCTCCCTCCAAGTATTAGATTATCTTTTAACTTACTCATAGATTTATATCATGATAACATACATTGATATTGTCAATCCAAATATTATAACCATTATTCTATTAAGCTGCCCGGGAGCGGAGCTAAACTCTCTGTATGGGCGTCCAGACGACCGGATGCTACATAACACATATCTATTGTCGGAAGCAGCTAAACGACGGGTGTCTCTGCAGTGGGTGGTTAAAAGGTTCACTCTTGCAAGTTAGATAGGCATATGACAAGCCGGCACTCAAATAGTGTAATACAGGAATGTGATGCCATCTCAAAAGGGAGCTGTGGAACATGACGACTATGGGCTTTGAGGACGGCGCGCTCTTTGAGCTCCGATTTTGGCTGCCGGTTTTGGGTGATCATGCAAGGTTTATCAGGTATGGGCTGGCTCCAGGAGAGGATGTGGAAATATCCAGAGCGGAGCAGTTCATTCAAGCCTTTGATAAGTTCTCGGATTCAGCGAAGGTGAACCTGGAACGCGGGAGCATCGCTGCCTTGCTTCAAGCTGTCAATCCTTGGACCTCACAATTGCGTGCCTATAAACTTCATCTGCTGCAACGGTCGCTAACGGGGAATATCGTCATCCACTTGTACCCGACGTTTTTAAATCATATGGTCGATGAGCTCGAGGAAGGGATGCGCGTATTTGCGGTACTGACAAGCGGCCAACTGCCTCCAGCAGGACCGGCTATTCACCAGCATTTAGTATGGCTTCTAGATGCAGTCGGCCACTGTGACATCTTGTCAGGCCAATTTGATCTGGTAGAGAAGAACTGGAAAAACAAGAGCGGGGAATTTGAACGCTATTTTCAGACCTATTATCTCAAAGCGATCGAGCTTGCGGGTTATATGCGTACTGCATTGCCGGATTTCCCTGCTTTGCGTCGGTTTAATCAAGAAGCAAATACCGTTATGCTCCTCTTCATGAAATTTCTGTCCGAGGTGCAGGAGCTTACGGCCGGAAAAGAATTGCTGAGCACGTTATCAGAGTTAATCCCCGATCATATGTACCGGGAAGAGTGCTATTATTTGTATAAACTCTCTCAAGCTGCTGCAGGCGTGCCCTGCCCTGATTGCGATCCTGCCAAACCTAGAGCCGGGAACTAGTGCTCCGTTTTATTTGAGAACAAAGCAGCAAGACCAGAGGAATAACAAGCTGGAAAGGCACTGAAAGCCATGGCCAAATATGCAGCTGAAACTGGATTACGTCCAGCTGATTAGGATGAAGAAACAGAGATAGCTCTAACAGCGCCAACCCGAGAGGCACGACGTAAATCTGATAATTTCGGCTCCCTACCGTCTGCGCTAGAGCTAAAGAGGCAGCAAATAGACAAACGGTCAGCTTCATGAATTCACCAAAAACCCAAACGGTAAACACGATCGGCTCGATTCGTTCGAAGAAGTCCCCTACAGAGATGTACATCGCGGACATATACGAGGGGAAAATTTGTTTACTCGCGAGTTCGCCCATTACCAGGATATTCACGAAATGGGATGCGATCAACCATGCGCCGGACAATCCGATTACGGAGAGGACCGTCTTTTTTACTTTGTCGGCGCAGTTAACGAAAGGGATGATCATGACAAATAGCACCGACTCTCCCAAAGGGAATGCTGTGATTTGCACGGCTCCGTCGAACACGGGACGCCAACCTGTTTCTAATATAGGAAATAGATTGCCAGGATTCATATCTGGAATCAATAGTGCGATGAATATAACTGATTGCAATATCACAACGATTATTAATATAAGCGCGCATCTACAAATAACTTCAATCCCTTGATAAGCGGCCCAAGCGGCAATTGAGATCATGATCAAACTGATCACAACGCTCGGGGTTCGTGGCAGTAACACGGCTCCTGTAAGATCTTCAAAATTGCGCAAAACGTAAGCCCCTAGTTGGAAGCCGTACCCAGTATACAATATCCCGATCGTTTTCCCCATCCAGGTGCCAAGTAGGGTCTGGGCAATTCCTATTACCGACTTTTGCGGGAATTTTCTGCAAAGTGTCGCATACACCCAAGCCATACAGAGCCCAGCAATGCTACCGATGACGGCGGATATCCAAGAATCATGCCCGGTGGTGTAACCGATGGGCAATGACATCGAGCTTGCTACTATAAATACGAACATGAGAGCCCAAAGCTCAGTATTTGAGATATGGACGTTTAGTCCGAAACTTTTCATCTACGAGTCCCTTCTCCGATCAGTCATTTCACGAAAATCGAGAGCCATTTTTGCAAAATCATAGAGGGGCTCATGATTGGAAAACCCATCGTCATACATAAACCCACAACGGTCGACAGTGTTAAAATGAACCCTACAGTAACATATTCCTTCATTTGCGCCGTCTTTTTCATCAGCTTCAGTTGTACCCAGAAGAGTAAGGCAACGAAGAACGAGTACATCGCAATATTCGTCATTCGGTGTGAACTCCTTTGTTTTCTAGAGAAGAACTAATCATACCGGCTCTTCGCAGGTGGATTTTGGTATCTACGAAAACGTCTGCTTTAGAAAAAATCGTATCCCAATCATCCCTCACCGTTTTCCATGTCCCAAATTGATATTGATGCACCAACAGTCCGAATCCGAATATGTCGGATTTCAATTCTGTTTGCGCTTTCCTTATGCTGTGAAGAGTTTGCTTCGTAATCAGTTTACTAAGTCCTTGTTCAATAATGGCTACGCTTTCTGGCCGACTGATATCCAGCTCTACATTACTTTCATTAAGCAAGCCATCACCACTCAGCTCGATATGAATATTTGCTTTGCCGTCTTTTATAACCGTTTTTATTTTTTTCTCCGTTTTCTTCAAAACAACGCCGACGCTCCCTCCAGCCTCCGGAATCCTTTCGGCCAGATATTCATGCTTTAATTCACCTTTCATCCACCTGAGACTTCTCGTTTCAATGTCATTCAGGTATCCCACCAATTTGTAATTTTTCATTACCGCTGTCGACGAGAGATGAAATACGTTTAGCTTCGACTTTTCATCTTCTTTTTCAACCAACACTTGGGGTTTCTGAATCTCTACTGCTCCCAAAACGGGTACGATTCCGTCTCGCTCCTGGTTTATTAAAAAGTCCCGGAACGTAACCGCCGTACCGACTCCGTTACGCTCCAATTCTCGAACCTCCTCTGACGGTATACGTTCATAAGGATGATCCGTTCTCATCAGTTCTACGGCCTGTTTGCCTTTGGCAACAACAAGGTAAGTGCGAAGTCGGGTTGCTGGATCCCTGGAATAGTAATCCAAAATTTCTTTTATTCCTTTTTTGGCGAATTTTTCTCCGATAAAGACAACCCTGCGATGTCCTTTAAAAAATTTTCGCGAAAGAAGTTGTTGACACTTTCTCTCTACATCGTAAATATTTGTTCCTGAGGCGGATATTACGTAATACGTTTTGTCAAGTGTTCCTGACGTCCCCTCTTTAGAGGGGATAGGTACCTGAATCGAAACAAATATACGGCCATCTTCGGTTATATCCAGCCCAGATGCCATAAAAAGGGCTACGTCATTCATTTCTACCCTGTCCCAACAACCGCTCAAAAGCGGAACCAACATAAGCAAAATGAGCGTCCGCGCTTTCTTGTAGGGCCCGATTTCTCCTCTGCGCATTACGGTTTTTGCCCTTTCGGTATGCGGGTTTGGCGCTTCCCGTCCTGCCCAGGACGAAAATACATGGTCCATAAAGGTGCCCGAAAAATAGTATCCTTGAGTCCTTGAAAGTTAACCGGTGCCATTGGAAATAAATAGGGAACTCCGAGCGACTTGAGGCCTGCAAGGTGGATTAATATGCAAAGCAGTCCTACCGTAATGCCATAAAGTCCAAACATGCCAGCAAGCAGGATCATAGGGAACCTCAGAATCCGAAAAGCGAACGAAAAATTATACCGGGGTATGACAAAAGATGCAATTCCAGTTAATGACACCACAATAACCATCGGGGCTGAAACAATGCCGGCTTGCACGGCTGCTTGACCGACCACAAGGCCGCCCACGATACTGACGGCTTGACCAATTTGCTTAGGCAAACGAACTCCAGCTTCACGTAAACCCTCGAATGTGCTTTCCATAATCAGCGCTTCCACTAATGCAGGGAATGGGATACCTTCCCTGGCGGCGGAAATGCTTAATATCAGTTTTGTCGGAATCATTTGCTGATGGAACGTGGTTAACGCAACATATACGGAGGGTAAGACCAGAGCAATTATTGTTAAGAAGAGCCGTATGAACCGAATCAAATTCGCAAACAGAACACGGTCGTAATAATCCTCTCCCGCTTGAAGAAATCCCCAGAAAGACATTGGACCACTAATGATGAATGGGGAGCCGTCGGTCAATACCGCAACTCGTCCTTCCAATAAAGCGGATACGACATAATCCGGTCGTTCCGTAACGAGATACTGAGGAAAGGGAGAATACGAGCGTCCTTCGATAAATTGTTCAATATACCCCGATTCCAGCACGCCATCGATCTGAATGTTCTGAATTCTGGACTTGATTTCTTGGATGACGGCAGCATTAGCAATATCCTCAAGATAGACGATCGCCACATCTGTTTGGGTTAGTTCCCCTACGGTTAGCGACTCGATTTTCAGTCGAGCTGAACGTATTCTTCTACGGATTAAACTTGTATTGGTCCGAATGCTTTCGGTGAACGAATCGCGAGGACCTCGAACCGTGGCTTCCGAAGAAGACTGCTCGACGGCTCTTGTTTTCCCGCCTGGAATGTTGAGAACGAGCGCTTCCGTTTGACCCTCAATCAAAATAGCAATAGAGCCTTTCAATACATTTTGAACAATGCTTGGAATATTCGATGCTCTTTTCACTTGGCTGATGGCAATCAATTGATTTTGCAGAAATGAAAGAATGTCTTGACTAGCGTCCAGCGGCGCGGATGAGCTGCTTAACATAAGCGATTTCAGCAGTGATTCGTCCAACTGTTTTTCTTCGATTAATCCATCTATATATAGGAGAAGAGCGTTCTTTTGACCGCAAATTTGAAAAGAGCGGAATATCACGTCCGAGCAAGAATGAAACGTGTTCTTTAAAACGGATTCGTTTTCTTCCAATGAGGATGTCAGCAAGCTGCTTGTCGTTTCGTTCACTAGCGCTTTATCTTGGTACTCTTTTAACATAGGGGTAAATACCTCCACGATAAGCAATGACAACATTTAAATATTGTTATGTTCATTCAGCTTCTAAATTATGTAAAAACCTCGTAAAATCATTTGATCGAAACTAAAAAACTGACGCCGATGGAATATCGACGTCAGCTCACAAGATCAGCGAATTAATATTTACAAATCCCACGTGTAATAATGACAAGCAAAATGAACAGAACGAGAATACTTCCTACTGAGTTATAAGAGCTGACTTTAGCTACAGGGTGAGGGTGATGATGTACAACCGGTTTCGGGAAAACATACGATGTTTGTTGGTAGGATGCGTGTAAATGGATATCATTGTGGATCGGGCTTTGCATAATTGGAGCTTGCTGTACCGGCATCGGCATTGGGGCTGGCATCGGCATTGGCATTGGCATTGGAGCTGGCATTGGAGTTGGCATCGGCATTGGGGCCATCGGGTACGTTGGAGCTTTTACATATTCCATGAAAGAGCACCTCCTCGAAGTTTTCCTTAAGGAAAACTTTCATTATAAATTTAAATGGTCTTAAACTACTTGTTTTCGTTTAGGTTGGGTGAATAGCTTACAACATCAGTCTATGGGGGAGCACCTACCTTGAACACGGTAAACACCCAGATCCAAATAAAATGGTTAGATGTCATGGGCGAACGAGCATTCATGCGGCTAATGAAACAGCAAAAGGACTGTCCCATACATCATGGACAGTCCTTCTTTATTACACATATGGATTGTTATCTCGTTCGAAACCAATCGTTGTTTTGGCGCCATGTCCGGGATACACAATGACGTCATCATCGAGTAGAAACAGCTTATCTTGAATGGAATCCAGCAGCACGTTGTTATCCCCACCAAGAAGATCCGTTCGACCTACCGACAGTTTGAAAAGTACATCTCCACTGAACAGGTGCTTCTCGTATAAGAAGCTCACACTTCCCGGTGAATGACCAGGGGTATGGAATACCTTAAGCTTAATGCCAAGAAACTCGAGCGTTTGCCCTTCGTCTAGCGCATATTCAGCCGGGTCCGTTTCAATCGGAGCACCTAGATCAGGCCAGCGAGCTGAGCCGTTTTTCTTCGGATTCGTCAGCCAATCGGCTTCTAGATCGTGGATATACACAGGACAGCGTTTGAGCTTACGAATCTCATCGACACCACCGATATGGTCAAAATGAGCATGCGTGAGAAGAATCGCTACAATATCCAAATCGGCAATCTTTTTGATAAGTGATTTAGGATTCATGCCAGGATCTATGATAATGCCTTTTCCCGTTTCTGGATCAGATAACAAATACGCGTTCGTACTTACCGGTCCTAGAACAAATGATTCTATTTTAATCATATGTATTCACCTTAGAACGACTCGATTAATTCACGAAGTTCCTTCACAATAACAGCATGATATCCGTTACCTTCACCATATTGACGGCCCATTTCGGCTCTGGCTACTTGAATTTTTTCGCTATAATCTGACGCTTCACGATCTGGATTTTCTTTTTTGAATTGATTCATAACAGCTTGCACGTGTTTCGGACGCGGACCCCATTGTCCCAAAACAAAACCGCCTGTATCTGTAAATATAACAATTGGAATCGCACGACCGCCACCCGTCAGGAACTGGTCAATAACGTCGTAATTTTGTTCAATGATAAGTACTTCCGTAGGAATACCGCTGTTCTCCAGCGCCTTGAATACGACAGGTACGTTGCGAACAACGTCACCGCACCAGTCCGCAGCAACGATCAGACAGCGTAGATCATCCCGGTTGTTTAGAGAATCAAAATACTCCTTGTCCTCTTCATTATCCCATTCAAATCCATTGTAATAAGCTAAAAATTGCTCTTGATTTTTCTCCATGCTGTCAATGAACTGTTGTGGCTTTAAGCCAGTGCGCAGTTTGCTTGCAAGATTCGTACTCATCGCTTTCATCCTCTCTAATCGTCATTCGTTTCTTTTATTGTAGCAAATGCAAGCGAAAGCTCCAAATCTTTGTGGCTTATATCTTCGCTTTTCTTTTCAAAAATAATTGATAACCCACATACAAGATTGTTAAGACAATCGCTGCGATAATTAATGGCTTAATGTAAGGTCCTGCGATTTCGTCAATCGTTTCCCAGTTATCTTTGAGCTTCATGCCCAAGTAGACATAGAGAATGGAATATGGAATTAAAGCTAGACCTGTGTAGAGTGTGAATTTACCTAGTGGCATTTTGGCCATACCGCCGGGAAGGGATATCGCATGCCGGACAATGGGAATGAATCTAGCTGTGAAGATCATGCCTGTCCCATAGCGGTTAAACCAAGACTCGGCTACATCAATATGATGCTTGCTGATAAGCAAATATTTGCCGTACTTCTCAAGGAAGGGTCTGCCGCCGTAGCGTCCGATCCAATAGAGCACCACTTGTGCTAAGGTACCGCCGATTACTGCGCAAATAATAGCACCAACAAAATTAATTTCACCTTTAGACACCAGATAGCCTGCGTAAGCCAAAAGCAATTCGTTAGGGATAACTTCCAACATTAATCCGAGGAAAATCCCCCAATACCCAAGCCCTTCCAAATAAAGCAGTACATTGTGAATCAACTCACTCATCCATGAAACCTCTCTCCACTTAGAATATCCGTTTCTAGTCTATAAAACATTCTATCACAGACGGGCTCCTATCAACCAGTTTCACGCTCTTTTTGCGCTAAAAAGTAAGATATAATGTGCTCCTTGCAAGCTTGTACGGGTGCACTTAAGTCTTTGCCTGAGCGATGAATGAGCCCATGCTCTAGCAGAATTGTTTTCTCCTGCTGCAATCTCAACAGTTTGCCCGATTGAAGCTCTTCCTGAACGGATGTTAACGGCATTAAGGACAGTCCCATTCCAAACATCATGGTCTGTTTAATCATTTCTGTGCTGTCGAACTCCATTGCTGTAAAGTTGGCTAACCCTTTGTCTGCTAAGACCTGAGAGGCCATCGTTTGGTAAATGCAGCGGCTTCCAAAACCGATTACTTTGGTATCCGCTATCGCTTCCCAACCATCGTTCTCCATACGACTTACCAATGCAGGAGCCCCTACCCATACCAATTCATCTTGAATAAGAGGTATAAAAGTAAGATTGTTAGCCTTCGGGTCGCGTGGAACAATACCAAGGTCAACGCGGTATGCAGACACTTCTTGGATAATATCGCGTTGAAAGCCGGTTTCCAGCTGCAATTGAATCTGAGGATACTGTTCAAAAATAGTAGGCAGCAGCTGCGGGAGATGCGGTACGCAAAAGGATTCAAGCGCTCGGAGCCGCACCACGCCTTTAGGTTCATGCAGACCGGTTAATTTATCTTGAAGGGATTCGCCAAGCTGTAGATATCGATACGCATAGGGGGCAACTTCCCTGCCCGCGTCAGTTAATTCTACGCCTCGGGGCAAACGCTTAAACAGCGCTTGACCCAGTGTTTGCTCAAGTTGATGAATATGCATCGTAACCGTAGATTGCACGTATCCGAGCTTGAGGGCTGCCTTGCTGAAGCTTTTCTCCTCCATCACCGTGATGAAGGTTTTCATGCTGCGCCCGTCCATATGTTCAAGCATCACACTCCACCCCTATCTATCGGATTATCCAATATCTAATATCGCAATCATTCGTTATTCAAATAATTAATCTCATGATACCATGTGAATTAATAAAGGAAAAGAGGTGTACACAAGCAATGAATAGCCCTGCATCATTCCCAAAAGCATTCGCTCTGCTCATCCCCGGAATCGGCGGGTTTCTCGCCATTCTGGTTTGCAGCTTACTCGGCGATTTCACCCGAGTCTCACTGCTTATGGCGCCCTTCGGCGCTTCCTGCGTCATCGCCTTCGCGCTCCCGCAGAGCCCGCTCGCGCAGCCCCGCAGCCTTGTCGGCGGCCACCTGCTGAGCACGCTCGTCGGGCTCTGTGCGCTCTCCGCCTTCGGCGTCCACGCGTGGAGCCTCGCCCTTGGCGTTGGCGCCGCCATCACGCTCATGCAGCTGACGCGCACGCTGCATCCGCCGGCCGGCGCCGACCCGCTGCTCGTGATGCTCACGGGCGCGGGCTGGGGCTTCCTGCTCACGCCGGTGTTGCTCGGCGCCGCGGTGCTCGTTCTGATTGCCCTCGTTTATCACCGGGCAACCAGAACCCATTACCCCACAGCATGGTGGTAATGAGAACACCTACTTGAACAGCAGCTTGAACTGTTCATCAGATCATAATCATGCACTGACAAGCCTCCGCATAAGATGTACAAGATACCTTGTACAGGAGGCGGACCAACCATGTCCCGAGTATGGATTGTGAAACGTAAGCATCTCTATCTAGCAGCCGCTGCTGTGCTGCTGCTCCTCTCCGGCTTGCTGTATATAAACCGTGGAAGCATCGTTTCAACGGCAGCCGAACCGACTGCGGAAAGAACGATTCACATGGTTGTCGGAGAGTTTAAATCAACCACGGCAGACGGTAAAACAATCGAAGCCTATCGATGGGATCCGGGCACCGTCGTTGTCCAAAAGGGCGAGAGAGTCAAGCTTAGCATCTATGGCGTGAACGGTCAGAACCACCCTTTTCTCATCGAAGGGCTAAATATTAGCGGTGAAGTCAAGAAAGGGAAAGAAACCGTTGTACATTTTACAGCCAATCAGGAAGGGACTTACCGCCTCATTTGCTTGACGCACACGGATATTGCCCATAGCGGTCCGATGATCGGCTATATCGTGGTGGATTAGCCTCCTTTCTGACGAAAACCTTATCTGCTCCCTGGTCTCCTAACCCCCTTGTGGCGTTTTGATATCAAGAGTAGCAATAAGGTTTTTTTTCGTTTACACTGTTGCAAAGTTCAATCATTTTAATGAAGAAGGTGCCCCAGTCTTGAAAACTCATATTCTAGTTGTCGATGACGATGCTCACATTCGGGAATTGCTCCGTTTCTTATTTTCAAAGGAAGGCTATGCGGTGTTTGAAGCAAGTGATGGAGAACAAGCGTCCAAGGTGATGGAAACCGAGCAAATTCATTTGGCGGTTGTTGATGTCATGATGCCGCTGCGCGATGGTTTGGAGCTATGTTCGGAAATTCGCGAGCATTATGATATTCCTGTCCTTCTTTTAACAGCCAAAGGAGAAATCGAAGATAAAGAGAAAGGCTTTCAGTCTGGGACCGATGACTATATGGTCAAGCCCTTTGAGCCCAAGGAATTGTTGTTCCGAGCGAGAGCTTTGCTGCGGCGTTATCAGCTTGTCTCCTCCGAGGTGATTACCTTGAACCAAACGATCATCAATCGGAAAAGCTATGAAGTAACCGCCAAGGGTCAAACACTTCTCCTTCCCCTCAAAGAATTTCAACTGTTAGCCCAATTAGCCAGTCATCCAGGACGCATATTCACACGTGAACAGCTGATTCAAATGCTCTGGGGAACGGATTATGAAGGCGACAGCCGTACCATTGATGTTCATATTAAGCGTTTGCGTGAGCGGTTCTATGAGATGACCGATGATTTCGTCATTACAACTGTACGAGGACTTGGGTATAAGCTTGAGGTGACCGAACGGTGAAGACACTATATACTCGTATCGTTGTTACTTTTATTGTCATTGCGATGGTCAGCAGTACGCTCGCTCTGCTCCTCTCCAATAGCTATTACTTGGCCAATTTAAAAGACAAAAACGAAGAACAAATTTGGAAGATCACGAATGAAATTCGTACGTTGTATGAGCAAGTGCATGATCTCGAGCCAGCTACCTACTTTACACATATCGCCAACTTGGGATTTCAACTTTATGCCGTTAACGATCGGATGGAAGGAACCTATTACGGGACTCCGTTTAAACATACCCAGATCGATCCTGAGCAGATTCGGCTTGTCTTATCCGGAGAGACGTATCGGGGCGTCTTGCAAGAGCGTCATTTTCTTATGGTGACCGGTTTTTTTGAAGATAGCCTTCGAAATAGCATCGGGGTCCCTATTCAAGTAAAGGGAAAACCTTATGCGCTATTTGTGAGGCCTAATTTGGAGCAGCAAATTGGCGGCGTACGTATCCTCATGGCCTTTCTGTTAGGGCTTACGTTTCTTTTTAGCATTATCTTAATCATCATTTTCTCACAATATATTGTTAAGCCTGTCAAAAAGTTAACCGAAGCTACAAAACGGATCGTCAAAGGAAACTTTGAGAGTGCCATGGACGTTTCACGGCAAGATGAGATTGGAGAGTTGGCCAGAGACTTCACCTACATGGCCCAATCCCTCAAACAGCTGGATAACATGCGGCAGGAGTTCGTGGGCAACGTTTCTCATGAAATTCAGTCTCCGTTAACATCCATCCAAGGCTTCGCTCAGTCGATTCTGGACAAAGAAACCTCCGAGGAAGAGAAAGAACGGTATCTTCATATCATTTTAGAAGAAAGCAAGCGGTTATCCTCACTCAGTAAGCAGCTGTTAACGCTAGCCTCTTTAGACAAAGAAAGCCATGTCATTAAGCGCAGCGTCTATCGACTAGATGAGCAAATTCGCCAGATTCTGATTGTTACCGAGTGGCAATGGACCGAGAAAAAGCTAGAGATCGAACTTGAACTGCCAGAAGCAGACATCTATGCGGACCCCCAACTGCTCCATCAAGTTTGGCTGAACTTCATCACGAACAGCATCAAGTTTTCGAGGCCTGGGGATACGTTGCGGATCGAGATTCAGAAGTTGGATACGGAAATCCTCATTCTGATCAGCGATACAGGTATTGGGATACCGGGAGCTGAACTACCGCATATCTTTGATCGCTTCTATAAAGCAGATAAGGCAAGAAACCGCGCTCGCTCTGGCAGCGGCTTGGGATTATCGATTGCGCAGAAAATTATTGACCTCCACCATGGAAGCATTGATGTGCAGAGTGAAGTGGATATAGGCACTACATTCACAGTGCGCCTACCGAGATTGTAATCGAACATTCATCGTCTGTTCATATTCCTTTCCTACAATTCTAATGAGAATGAGGAGAGGGGACATGAACAATGAACCGTTTTTTCCCGAAGTTAGCTCGTTTCGTAAGCAGCTCCAAAGGAGCCAAAATCGTTCTGATCAGTTGGCTAGCAGCCATTTTCTTATTAAGCGCTATGGCGCCATCCTCGAAGGAAGTTGCAAAAAGCGGCGGAGAAGGCAGCATCCATGAAGATACGCTATCCGCGGCAGCTCAGCAAATTCTGAAAGAAGACTATCCATCTCAAGATGGCTTAACAGCTCTTCTTGTCTTCCATGGACAGAACGCAATTACAGATGCTGAACGCGGAAATATCCAAAAAATTAGTGAATGGCTTAGCTCCGATCAGAAACCGCCCTTGGTCACGCGTGCTATACCTTTCCATCAACTACCCAGACCTCAGCAGGATTCCTTATTTTCCGAGGATCAAACTACACTCCTGCTGACCGTCTCATTACAAAAAGATTTGGAATCCGGGCAAGTCTATGACACCCTTGAGCAAATTCGACATACTGCGGATCAGATTGGCATGGGGGCTGTCAAACTTGAAATCACAGGTCCTGCCGGCATCTCTTCCGATACGATCATGCTTTTCAAGAAAGCTGACTTCGTCTTAATGCTAGCAACGGTTGTTTTGATTTTAGTCATTTTGATCATCATCTATCGTTCCCCCCTACTCGCTCTGCTGCCCTTAGTTATTGCGGGCATGGTGTATCAGGTCGTGGACCGAATCCTCGGCTTGGCGGGTAAAATGGGCTGGTTCTTCATCGAGAAGCAATCCCTTTCCATCATGATGATTCTGCTTTTCGCAGTGCTAACCGATTATTGCTTATTTATCGTTGCTCGTTACCGGTCTGAACTAAGGAAGACAGACTCCAAATACGACGCGATGTCTACTGCTTTCTCGAAAGTAGCTGAACCTATCCTATTCAGCGGCGGGACGGTCTTTATCGCCATGCTCACTTTGTTCGCCGCCATTTTCAAGCCTTACCATCACTTTGCGCCTGTGTTTTCGGTTGCCATGATCATCATCCTGCTAGGTGGATTGACCTTAATCCCTGCGCTATTTGCACTCGTTGGACGCAAAGCCTTCTGGCCCTTGATTCCAAAGAGGGAGATGACACTATCCGAAGTGAAACAGAAGGGATTCTGGGCAAAAGTTAGTGCTTTTATAACAAAAAAGCCTGCTTTCACAGCCATCCTTTTATTAATAGTATTAATTATTCCTTCTCTTTCTACGTTAAGCATGAAGTATTCATTTAACTTAATGAAGTCCTTTCCTAGTGATATTTCGTCGCGGCAAGGCTTCGAGCTTCTACAGCAGCGCTTCCCACAAGGGCAGTTAGCCCCGGTTACAATCCTTTTGAAGTCAGAGAAAGAGATCGTTTTGGATGCTGCATTTATCGATAAGGCTAGTTTATTGGTTAATGCCATGAAAGAAAGAAACGGGATTAGCGGCATCACACCTGAAATTAATCAGGATTTGCTGACCTCCAATAGCCCAACTGCCCAAGCGATGCTCTCCCAGCAAAAGCATACTATCAGACTCCAGATGACGCTAAAGCAAAACCCATACGACCAGGAAGCACTGGATTTGATTAACCAAATGCGTGGAGACAGTGAACAATTACTCCGAGACAGCGGATTCGATCCTGCTCAGTTTTCCTTGCATGTTGCAGGCCAAACGGCTGATCAACTGGATGTCCGGTCCATGAATAAACGCGATACTCTCGTCATATTTTCGCTAATTACCCTATTTATTACCCTCATGCTTATTTGGCAGGCCCGATCCATCCGATTGGCTCTCACAATGATTGCAACCATGCTGTTATCTTATGCGGCGACTATGGGACTAGTATGGGGTGTCTTCCATTACGGATTTGGCTATGATGCTTTTAGCTATCGACTGCCTGTCTACACGTTCGTCTTTCTCATCGCGTTAGGAGTCGATTACAACATTGTGTTGGTCTCACGGATTAAAGAGGAAGCTCAGAACTATGCGTGGCGGGAAGCTGTAAGGCGGGGCGTCGCTTTGACAGGCGGAGTCATCTCTTCTGCTGGTATTGTCCTTGCAGCTACCTTCAGTGTGCTGATGACACAGCCGCTCCAAGAATTGATGCTGTTCGGTTTCGCCATGGCAGCCGGGATTTTAATCGACACCTTCCTCGTTCGCGGCATGCTGCTTCCAGCACTGATGACATACTTGGGACCAAAAGGACCAGACACCAAGCTCCAACAAAATACGGCAGTAAAACTATAATCCTTTACCCAAATGGGCGGCTTAGGTTCATGTCCCCAGTGGCTCTGCACCCTCTCCATGCATACAAATAGCATAGAGGGAGTGTGGATACAGTCATGATCAATAACAAGCCGAGTGAAAAACATAAGCAGCAGTTCCCCAGTGCACGTGGGATTCGGAGAGCTTGCAGCAAGGAATTATACCGAACCGTTAAGCGCTTGAAAGTATGGATTTCCCCCGAGCAGATTAGGGCTGCTGAGGAGCTCTATGTGAAAAAGGTGATGCTGAATCTTCCATTCATCATGGAGAACGGCAGCAATCGCAAAGCGCTTTCCGATTGGTTCGACGAAAACGTAGGGCCAGAAATTGCCCCGCTTTGGAATGTAGAGCTTGAAGCATTAAACCATGCGTTTCGTGACGCATTCGGTGGTTAAAGCAAAGAAGGCCATGGGTATGTTAGACATACGCCACGACCTTCTTTTTCATATGAACATTTTAGTGATATTCAGGCAGCCATTTGCCGTGTGCTTCAATTAACTCATCACACATCGCAACGATATCGTCCATCGACAGCTCTGCTGATGTATGTGGATCCAGCATAGCCGCGTGATAAATATGCTCGCGTTTACGTGTGATTGCAGCTTCAATCGTCAGCAGCTGCGTATTGATATTCGTACGGTTAAGCGCCGCTAGCTGTGGAGGCAGATCGCCCACGTAGGTAGGCGTAACTCCGTTACGGTCCACTAAACAAGGAACTTCTACGCATGCTTCGCGCGGCAAGTTCGTAATTAAGCCCGTATTCATCACGTTACCGCCGATTTTGAACGGAACATCTGTCTCAATCGCTTCGAAAATGTATGAAGCGTACTCGTGTGAACGCACATGCGTCAAATTCGCATCATTCACCAAATCCTCGCGCATTTTTTTCCACTTGCTAATTTGCTCGATACAGCGGCGTGGATACTCGTCGAGCGGAATATTAAAGCGGTCAACCAGCTCTGGATAATTACGTTTGATGAAATACGGATGGTACTCAGCGTTATGCTCGGACGACTCCGTGATATAATGACCGAATTTCAGCATCATTTCATAACGAACCATATCCCAATGCTTCTCTTTTTGCTTTTCCGCAGCCCGCTTCTTAATCTCTGGATAGAGGTCAACGCCATCCTTGGTTACTTCCAGAAGCCACGCCATATGGTTGATACCGGCGATTTTGGCTTTAACGCCTTCCTTTTCCAAGCCCAGACTTTTGAAAAGCTCAGGAATACACGCTTGTACACTGTGACATAAGCCAACTGTACGAACACCGCCATACGTGTTCATAACATTAGTTAATACCGCCATCGGATTCGTATAGTTGAGGAACAGGGCATCCGGACATACCTCGCGAATATCCGCTGCGAAATCCAGCATCACAGGGATCGTACGCAGATTTCGGAAAATACCTCCGATACCGACTGTGTCCGCAATCGTTTGACGCAAGCCGTACTTTTTAGGGATTTCAAAATCCGTTATTGTACATGGATCATAGCCACCTACTTGGATAGCGTTCACCACATATTTAGACCCGCTCAGAGCTTCTTTACGGTCCGTATATACTTTTATAACTGATGTACTTCCGCTAGTTTTTTTGATGTTATTCAGCATGTTAGCTGAATCCTGCAGACGTTCGTGATCAATATCAAAGAGAGCGATTTCAAAGCCTTGCAGCGCAGGTGTGTGCAAACAATCACCAAGTACATTTTTCGCAAAAACCGTACTTCCGGCACCTAGAAAAGTAATCTTGGACATGTGTGAATCTCCTCCAATGTGTGTTCTTGTTTCTTATCTTCACTATAGCGCAGGACAGCTCCCAAATACATGGATTGAATGAACTCCTATATGGACATTTGTAGTTTATTCATGTACCCTAGAAACAAAAACAAAAAGAGGCCTTTATGAATCAGGATCATTCCTATTTCACCGTTCATATCAATCCGGTCCATAGTACCAATGAATTATCTGTACTTTTCAGTGGAGAAGGCAAGCCTATTCCTTTACATAAAATGGGACCGGCTGTGCATGATTATTACCTTATCCATACCGTCCATTCGGGAGAAGGCACGTTCGAGATGCATAACCGCTCTTACCGATGCTCCGCAGGAGACACCTTCGTTATTTATCCCGGAGAGTTATTCAGCTATATTGCAGACAGCCAGCATCCCTGGCACTATACGTGGGTAGCCTTTTCAGGCCGCGCAGCAGGAAACTTGCTTTCGCAAATCGGCGTTTCCCCCCATCAGGCCGTCATTTCGGGGAGTAACCCCCGCTCCATACGTCATTATTACCGCCATATTCGCTCTAGTTTCCAGCATTCTGACACTCCTGTACTTGAGGATATGGAATCCGCTGCTTGGCTTCGCCTCTTGATCCGAGAGCTCGGGCGCATGAATAGCCACCAGATTGCCTTTACGCCAACAACCGAAACCGATATCGAGCGTCAGGTCGGACAAGCCATCCGATTTTTAGAATTACAATACACACAGACAGTATCCATCGAGGAACTCGCACACACACTAGGCTATCACCGTACGTATTTATGTAAAATGTTCAAACAATCTACGGGCTTAGCCCCTATGCAGTATCTATTAAAAGTTCGCATGGAACGGGCCAAACAGCTGCTAGAGACGTCCATGACCATTGACCAAGTGGCTGCTTCTGTCGGATTCAACGATGCCCTCTATTTTTCCAAACAATTTCGCAAATGGAGTGGATCAGCTCCTTCGGTTTATCGCAAAGAACAGAAAGCCTAATGAAAAAAAGCCTCCAATTAAAAAAGAAAGCCTCCAACCCCTCAGTTTTTGTCTGGGGCCGGAGGCTTCTTTATTAGAGGGCGTTAATAACTAAAGCGCTCAAAGTAATAGGACCAATAACAACAGCTGTTAAACCTGCGGTCAAAGACTCAATAGATAACGTATAGCCATGAGATCCTGCTGGTGAGTTCACATCGATTGCTTGAATTGTCGGAACATAGTATTTTTCAAAACTAGATTCAACACCGTGTCGTGCATAGTAAATGACTTGACCATCGCGGAAAATACGGAACAATATACTTCCTGTACCTGCATCTCCTCTTACTCCAATTGTTGCTTTCAATTCTACAACTTGAGGATATGTGGCTGGAACATCCACTCTGACTTCCGCAAGTCCTACTCCTGCCGGCGTTAATGGGACAGGAATTTGAACACCATCAGTAACAGGAGTAACCGTAAGACCAAAGTAACTTTCGATTTGATTTGCCATGCTGCATAGAAATTATCCGCATAAAAAAACTGCTGACAAGGACGAATCCTTATCAGCAGTTTTTCGTATATTAAATTTCAATATCAACAATCAAACTATCTTCTCTACCTACTTCTCTAATATATGCAGCAACCGCTTGGTGCTCCGGATTTGGACCGTATGCCTCAAGTGCTGCTCTATCCTCAAAACGCACAGATAAAACAATCTGATAACCTTTGTTCTTCTCTGACAAGTTAATGCCCGCTTGAATATCTACGATGCCAGTTAAATGTTTTTTTAAAGCTTTGAATCTATCAACGACTTCTTGGAGCTGCTCCTGCGTCGTTGTTTCACCGAATTTTACAAGTACAATATGATCGATCATGAAATAAAACCTACTTTCTCCAAAATGTCTTTGTACGTTAATGATTAACGTTCGAATAAGATCGGAAACCGTGCTTATTCGGGAGCCCCCGAACAAATAGGCGCGGAAAGCGCGCTTTCAGCGAGAGCTAGGCGAGCCGAAGACCGTACCGCGCTTCCGTGCTGATTAAGCGCGGAAATCGAGATTAACGTCTCTAATCATATCAGGAAGGCGTTCACACGTCGATATGGTGCCTTTTACTTCGAAGCAAGCTCAGCAATCTGAGCTGACAGCAGCACATGTGTGCCGATCTGGCCTGACTTTGCGGATTTAATTAATCCCGTGGCGATCGTTTTCGCATGGATGGGCCGATAAGTCCGAAGTCCACCGATCATTAGTGGAGAAATGGCTCGCGACACCACACTTCCGATTTTCTCACCCCATCGAAACTCATCTCGATCACCTAGAATAAGTGAAGGACGAAGCATGTAGAGCGCACGGAGCTTAAGCTCCTGAAAGCCTTCCTCCACCTCTCCCTTAACCTGATTGTAAAAAATCGAGGATTTTCGGTTCGCTCCCATCGCCGTTACTATGGCAAATGCATCTGCCTTACCCTTACTGGCTAATTGCCCCAATTTAATAGGGTAGGCCAAGTCTACTTTCCGAAATTGCTCTTGGGATCCTGCCTTCTTAATCGTCGTACCTAGTGTGCAAAATACATGAGCATGTTCCATGTCAGACTGTTCAATAACTACCTCTAAATTGTTAAAATCGGTTACGATTTGAACCAATTTCTCATTTCCGCGGAGATGACTAATTTGCATATTTTTACGAACCAGTGCAATCACTTTCGTGTATGCCTGATCTTCTAAAAGCAGCTTGATCAGCTCACTGCCAACTAATCCGGTACCACCTGCTACAATGGCCGTCATTCCCATATGAGCCCTCCTAATTAAACTTCCCAATCGTCTCTCAGCTTCTCATAAAGCTGGGCTAAATATGCAGCAGGATCCAGTGTAAACCCAAGGTCATGGCCTAATTTCGCAGCAAAATGTTGAGCAATTGGTACAGCTAACTCCTGCAATCTTACATGATGCATCGTCGGTATTCGCTCGACCCAGGCTTGTAAAAGCTGCCAGTCTACCGCAGTAATCTCTTGTCTTTTGGCTTCCTCTATCTCCACAGTAAGGATGGGGTAATTCTTTTTGGAGATTGCCTTGTCGATATGTTTTCGACGTTTCATTCGCTCAAAACGAGCTTCAATCACAACAATGGTTCCGGCTACCATATCACCGATGCGCTTATCTTTTGAACTAAAGATGATACTGACTGCACCAATGAAGTAGAAAGTTGGCATTATATCCAGCAAACGAAACAAGTTACGAATCAAGATCGATAATAAGGTTGCAGACTGTCCGTTATTTTGGAGCACGCGAAGTCCTAGGATTCTTTTCCCTGGCGTTTGCCCTCCCATGAAGGCTTCTGTACAGACGAAATAGCCTAAGTTCACTGCAATCCAAAGAATGATGGCAATCGCAATCAAATAATCAGCAAGGGCAGGCAGCCAATCACCCGAATACAGCCTGCTTATCAAAATAGCGAATAAGAATAAAAGGCCATTCATCACAAGCAAAATCAAACAATCAAGTAGATGCGCTATCGCCCTGCTGCCAATCCCTGCGGTTTGAAATTGCAATTGCACCTGCTCAGGTGTAATGATGGTTAGTTCTTTATCCAGAGACTCGTTCATAGCATCTCCTTATGATTTCAAAATTATGGTAACGAATGTCATTGATATGCTAAAATGAACAAGCAAAACTCAGAGCTTATGCTTACGATGCCAGTTTTCTACGAAAACTCTTAGGAGGTCCCCCCATGAATATCTCGCGCTTTATTCGAGAACATAAATCGCAATGGACAGAGCTTGAGCAGCTGCTGATTCAGCTTAGTAAACGGAAGAGCAGTTTACAGGCCAGCCATGTGAATCGATTCACTGAACTTTACAAAGTCGCATCCGCTCATCTTGCTACCTTACAAACTCACATGCCTACGGATGAAACAACCTTATATTTGAATCATCTCGTATCCCAAGCTCATAATGCGATGTATAAAGAAAATAACAAAAGCAGTAAACAAATGAAGGAGTTTTTCCTTCACTACTTTCCATCGCTAATACGCGTGAGAAGCCTATTTGTGGGCTTTGCCCTTTTATTATTTTTGCTTGGTGGACTGCTCGGCTTCCTGTCCGTATGGAACGATCCGTTGAATCTATCCATGATCATGCCTGGGGCGATGGCCGATAGTATTGACCCTTCCAAAACTGCCGATCCACGCGGGGACCTGCATTCCCCACTCGTATCCACAGCCATCATGACGAACAACATTCGGGTCGCCGTTCTCGCCTTCATAAGCGGTGTAACGCTTGGGATCGGAACCATCTATTTAATGATAAGCAACGGCCTTATTGTAGGAGCATTAGCTGCCGTCTTCATGCAATCTGGGAAAAGCTACGTATTCTGGGCCTACATATTGCCGCATGGCATTATTGAGCTTACCGCTATTTTCATCGCAGGCGGCGCCGGCTTATATATGGGCTATCGATTTTTCGTTCCAGGACCCTATCCGCGCAAGCTGCGCTTTCTGGAGTCGGCCAAGGAATCCGCCCAGCTCTTGATCGGCACAATTCCTTTATTCATCATCGCAGGGATTATTGAAGGTTACATTACACCGTCCACGATGTCGCTTGAGGTTAAATATCTCATAGCCGGAGTGACTTTATTGTTACTCGCACTCTATTACGGATATGGCATTAGTAAATCATCTAAACAAAAACAATTAACGCTATAAACGATCTCGTGATTTCAAATCCAAATACGCATTAACAGCGCTAAGCGTCAGCTGGTCGGCAGGGACATCCATCACGGGGATGCCTCGGCCGGCCATTTTAGTTACATAGGCGTAACGGTCCGTAGTAAATTGGTGGGCAATACTTTGCCGATATGCCTGGCGGCTATCCTCAGCGCGAATACGTACCCATTGATGAAGAAGCGGATCCTGCAAGGACAAGAGCAGCACATGGTGACTTCTGCGCAATCGCTGCACATAAGGCAGCATCTCTTGATCATACAGATAACTTTCCATATCGGAAAATAGCACGACAAGCGAGCGTTTTTTCAGAAAACGCAGCACATGAGAGAAGGCGATCTGTGTGTTCGACTCCACGAAATCCGTACGCAGATCATAAACGGCCCTCGTTAACTCCTGAAGATGGGATAGCCCTTTTCCAGCTGGCACGTACACTTTCACTTGGCTTGCGTAAGCAATTAACGCTACTTGATCCCCTTGTTTAAGAGCTACGGCAGCAAGTGTTAATGCAGCTTCCAGTGTCCGATCAAGCTTCACTTGTCCCTCAAGCTCGATTGCCATTTGCCGACCACAGTCCAGTACTAGGGTCACAATCTTCCATTTTTCCGGTTGAAAAAGATTCGTCATCAGCTTCGTCGTTCGAGCAGACGCTTTCCAATTGATATGCCTCATATCGTCGCCTTGCACATAATCACGGATATAATGAAACTCCGAGCCGCTGCGCTGCTTTTTGAATAGTCGCTGTCCTTCTAAAATTAATGCATCCTGTACAGCGCCTAATACACCTCGTACCTGTGATAAATCAGGATATATTTCAATCCTATCTACTTGTTTCAACCGCACTTGCTTCTTCCAAATCCCCATGCCTCCGAAGTAGCGCAAGTATACGTATTCGAAGACGTATTCCCCTCTTTCGAGAGCCATCGTTGTATAAAAGAAAGAGGCTGTGGTTCCTCGGAACGCACTGCTCATATGTTTACGGAGCATACTGAATGTTTGGGGCAAATGATCCATTAATTCAACGTGAACAGACCACTGTTCCTCGGATTCAAGCTCAAGACCCACCTCAAAGCTGCTTCTGACATCCATCTGCTCCGGAAGTTTGCGCCGGACTCCCCAACTGCTGCGTTTAGGAAGCAGTAAAAGATCAACGCCACTCAGCACGCAGAGCAGCGCATTCCAGCTCCAGAATACAGGTAGGGCGGCATCAAATATAGAGGCTATTAAGGTGACTACAGCACCTACGATTACGAGTCCAATGAATCGGTTCGTTGGCAGGATAAAATCCTGTAGCAGGAATTTATCGAGGAACCGGAATAGAGCCGAGCGTCTCTTGGATGATGTGGTCACTTGTTCCGCCCTCCAATTCCGCTTGCGGTGTTAATAGCAGTCTGTGCCGCAGTGCAGGTCGCGCTACAAGCTTAATATCATCAGGCGTCACATACGTTCTTCCATCCAGTAATGCCCAAGCTTTACTTGCCATCAGTACGGCAATTCCTGCTCGGGGACTGGCTCCCAGCTGTACGCGTTTGGACTCGCGGGTTTTGCGAATAATTGTTGCAATATAGTTGTATAAGGATTCCTCCACGACAACATCGGAAAGCCGGCGCTGCAGCTCTGTTATACGTTCTGGGGTCAGTATGGCCTCGAGTGACTCCTCTTGATGCTGCCCGAACGATACATGACGGCGAAGTATTTCAACCTCTGCTTCTTCTCCAGGATAATCAAGCACCAGCTTGAACAAGAAGCGATCGAGCTGTGCTTCCGGAAGCGGATAGGTACCTTCGTACTCGACAGGATTTTGGGTGGCTACGACAAAGAACGGATTAGGCAGCTTGTACGTGTTTCCCTGAATCGTTACTTGGCGCTCTTCCATTGCTTCTAGCAGAGCCGCTTGTGTCTTTGGTCCGGAACGGTTAATTTCATCAGCCAATAGAACATTCGTGAAAATAGGACCTTTAATCGTAGTAAATGAATGATCCTGCATATGATATATGACGCTGCCCGTAATATCTCCGGGCATCAAGTCTGGCGTAAATTGAATACGGCGATAGTCGCCGCCTGATAATTCCGCAAGGGTGCGCGCCATCTTGGTCTTTCCGAGACCCGGCACACCTTCCAGCAGTACATGACCGCCTGCCAATAGGGCGGTGACGAGCAGCCTTATGTTCAGCTTTTGGCCGAACAAGCGCTGCTCCATCGATTGGATTAATTCATTCATTGCGCTCACTCCTTCTCCAAGTAGGCGATCATCTCGCCCATCTCCCGCGTTCGCTGCACGAACGCTTGGGTGCTCACGCCCCGCTGCTTCGCAGCGCGGGGCCCTTCCGAGCCGCCGCTAGCAGGCGGCTCCTCCAGCAGGCGCGCGAGCTGCGCCGCCTGCGCCTCAGACATGCGGCCGCGCGCAGCTTCCGCGGCCTGCAAAGCACTTGCGCTGGGGCTAAGCCCCCAGCGCTGATGCAGCAGCTGCCGCAGGAACAGCTGCTGGTGCGCAAGCGCCTCGTGCTGGTAGCCGAGGCGCTCGTACCAAGCGGCGACGGCGTGTACGCCCTCGTCGCCGCGGCGAACCGTCCACGCCCGCGGCGTGTGGACGGGGCCAAAGCGCTTGCCGCGCAGCCAGAGCCACAGCAGCAGCGCGAGACCAAGCTGCACGCTCGCGAGCACGAGCCACGCGGGGTAGACGGCGAGCAGTCCGGGCTTCGTCCCGAAGCCGTGATGGGTCTCATCGACCCACACGGCGTCCCAGGACTTCGCGAACAGCGGCCAGACCAGTTCAAAATGGGACTCCTGATCAATCGTCCCATTCTGCATCCAGTTCGGGGTCAGCACCACGGTGATGCTGCCCGAACCTTCTTCTATACGGCTGGCGAGCACGCCGTGTTCATCTTCGAACAGCACCCGCCCGTTTCCACCGGGCTTAATCCGGTATGGTGTATCCACCCGCCCCGTCAGCAGTCCCTCAGCTGATGTATAGTCCGGCGAGACCCTAATCGTCGAGACAGATGCACTTTCTTTTGTACTATTCGTACTATCCTTCGTACTGTTTTTCGTACTGTTTTTCGTACTGTCTTTCGTACTGTCCTTCCCAATCTCCCCCGCCAACTCAGTCCCCCAAAGCTTCCACCCCTCGGGATTCCGATCAAACAGAACAACATCGTTACCCTTCCTAACCCAGTCCAGAAGCTCATCGCGATCGGCCTTGGTCACACCAGACGGCTGTAAGGCAACCAATAGCATCGCTTCACCATTAGGTAGATTTTTCCAGTTGAGACGCCATTCCTTTATAGCCTTCTGCTTCGTACTCAGCAGCTCTTTCCAAGCTTTCGTGCCGTCTATATCCGCCGAGAAAGACAAATAGGGAGGTTGGTCAGGGAGCTTTGGTTTCACTAGCCAGTAGCCTAATGCGAGAAAAAGCAGGATGCTGAGTGCTAGTCCCACATGCAGCCTATTCAGCCCTCTCATGTGCAAAGCCCTCCTCCCTGCCGATTACACGGGCAACCTGTTCGTACATGGAAGTGAACTGTTCCTCTGTTACAACTTCCTTGCCATACCATATACGCTCAAATAAAAGCGAGCTATCATGGAACAAAGGGACTAGGGAAGAAGCTGAACTTTCCAGCTCCTCCGCATACTCCCAGTTTGTCTTCCATTTTTCCACACGGATCATCCGTTTAGCTTCCATAAAGAACAGAAGCGACAGAAAGACAGTGCGTACACCTTCTCGTAAGTACCCAGTTCCCCTCAGCTCCGCTGCTTGCTGCCAATAGAAGCGATAAGAACGGCTTATTTCTCCTACAGGCAAGTAAGCGTCAGAGCGGATCCTCTTTTGCCAAATCATTTGTTTCAAGAACCAATAAATCGCGAATGCAGCAAGACCAAGTAGTAGAACGACAACACCAATGGTCAGCCAGTCCGTTACCGAATCAGAAACTTGAAAATCTGGCAGCAAGCTCCGTATTTTACGAAAAAGCGGCTTCAACCATGCCCAGAACGAGTCGCTCTCTTTGACCTCATAAGCCGTGTATTCGCTTTGATTTAAGATTTGTTTTAATTTTTCTTTATCCTCTTGCAAAGAAGTCGCTAAAGCTGCATTAATCATTCTTTTTATCCAAGTCTATCGGACGAAGATCTTCAAAAGTATCAAACGGCTCCAGTTCTTCCTCTGGCTCAGTTGGAGAAGTTTGTATGGTGCTTTCAATCAACGATTCAAGTCCCAGACCCTCATTACGAACCTTGAGATCGAAGTAGCTAACCGCATAAGGCAGAAACCATAGGGACATGACCAATATTGAAATTAAACTTTGTAATAATTGAGCCCCTAGTCCTAAACCCAAGACTGCAGCAATAATCAATTGAATGACGAATAGGAAAAGATATAAAATGAGCGTAAGTACGAAGTACATCAAAAATAGACGCCAGAAGCTTTTGCGGGTCAATTTCCAACTGCGGCCTAGTCCAACAGACTCTTCACCCATTGCAACAAAAGGCAAATAATAGCACCAGCGAATGAAAAAATAGGAAAATGTGAAGATGGCTCCAAGACCAAGGATGATGAAGAAGACAATCGTTAGTGCCACCGCACCTCCACCAAAACCTCCTACCGAACTGGATAAGTTTCCACCTATCGCAAAGACGAAAGCAAAAATGACAATAATAATAGCGAGACCTATGTATATTCCGAACATGATAAGAGCATCCAAAAACGTACTTCCTGCTAATGGCCAAAATCGACGGAACGATTTGCGCAATAGCTCCCCAACTCCCGGTGTTTCTTCGCCAAAGAGGCTTGCTTTAACCAGATGTAAGACAGAAGCTATCGAAGCTGGCATAAGACCAAGAATCATGATTGGAACAAGTACCAGCACAAAGAGAAGTGTTTTCCCTATATCTTTCGGCGTCTGATTTTTTTGCATGAAAGAACCGGATCCAAACATATCCTGCATGGATGCTCCACTGCGAATCTGCTCAAGAATGGATGATGACGTACTTGCCGTCTCTTGATAGGTAAGCAAATGCTGGAGCAAGTAAAATGGACCATACAAGATCAGCATGATAATTGTCAATGTCACAAAATGCTTACGGTACAACTGGAAACTGCGATCTAATATTCTTCCAATTCCCATTGGTCTTAATGATGCGTTTTGCATGGTAAACCCCCTAAATGTTGGTAATTCAAATACTCTCTGACTATTATACACCAAACCCTCCAATTTCTGACCATCAAATTCTACACAAAAAAACTAGACCAATACCATCATCGATCTAGTTCTACTCTGTTTCGTCCACCGGATTTCGCGCGATAGAGGGCATGGTCTGCTCTAGAAACCATATCTTCAAGCACCATCGTACCAAACTCCAGTGTAGGAGAATATTCTGCTATGCCTATGCTCGCTGTTAGTCGTACGGTAACCTGCTCATCCGAGTATGGTTCTTCCATGATTTGTCTTCTCAGATCCTCTGCCAAGCTTACACTTTCTTGTGCATTTTTACGAAGGGCAAGTAGGATAAACTCTTCGCCTCCATAGCGTGCAACAATCGTATCTGTTCCCGAAAGGCGATGTAGTATAGAAGCAACGTGTTGAAGGACACGATCACCCACCAAATGCCCATAGGTATCATTGATTTTCTTAAAATGGTCAATATCGAACATCATAACGGAGCTCATTTGCCCAGCAGCAATACAGGCTTGAAGCTGTTTATTTCCTTCTTGCATCATATAACGGCGATTATGAATCTCAGTCAGTTGATCCACCAAAGCGGAATGCTCCAATAGAGAAATATTCTTCTTGAGCTTATCAGACATTATGTTGAATGTATTGACCAACTGCCGCAATTCAATCGGAGCCATTCTAATTTCATCCGCATCAATCTGATAATCATAATTCCCATTCTGGATAATTTTGGTACCGCGAAGCAAGTATCGAATCGGTCTCTCAATTCTAGATGCAATCGTAACGGCAGCACCGATACTGAGAATAAGTGCAATAAGTGAAATGATAATAATCGCTACACTTAATTGATTTAATTTCTGAAATACTTCTCTCTGCGTGATCTCACCTACGACAACCCAGTTTTTTCCCGTAGACCATTTATACTGACCATATACCCTTTCACCGCGAAATCCGATGTAGGAATCATTCGAAGTACTCCCTGTCTTGGCTCTTTGCATAATTTCAGTTTTCATCGGGACATTGACGAATTCTTCACTTTTGCTTGTATCATTTGAGGCTGTGACAATATTCCCGTCTGAATCCAACACATAGACTTCCCCAGTTTCACCAAAACTTAGCTGCTTCATTAAACTATTCAGCATTTCCAGTGTTACTATTCCTAGCACAGCACCTTTGAAATCATTATGGTCGCCAAGCACGGGGGCAGAGAACGTTATGACGGGTTTTCCTGAATCTTTGGATATGATAACGCCGGAGATAAAGCTTTTCTTCTCAAGCGCTTGTTTAAAATACTGCCTATCACCAACATAATACGAAATAGCTGGATCTGCATCCGAACGAATAAACCCGTCTTTTTCCACGTAAGTTATCGACAAGAATTCAGAATTCACACGTGAATAATCTTGAAATTCTCGTTTTAAATCGCCTATACGATGAAATTTAGCATGATCCGAAATGGCGAAGCGTTTAATCGCATCCATTTTTTCCTGATTCCATCTTTCAATATATAAACTTTGCAAGGTGATTACTTGCTTTAACTGATCTTCTGCTTCATCTAAATGATCTTTCTTCTCTATATAATAAAAGGGGACAATGATTGAAAAGGCTAATGTCACAATGACAACAACGATCCATAATTGAAACCTCATTTTTATCGTTTGATTAGTAAAATAAGAAAACATGGGTCTCATTAAGATATTGGCTCCTCTTCATCCCTTATTTCCTCATTATACCCTTATATTAGGACAAGAACAGACATTTTTCTCCTTTTTTTTCAACATAAAAAAGCTCTCATCCGAATAGATTTGAGCTTCAGTTTCGAGCTGCAGCGCATTGAAAAGCGTGCTTTTTTCGCTTATGCTAATTTGTAAGCAGAAATGAGGTCATTTTCCCTATGAAAATTCTTGTACTCACCGAAAAACCAAGCGTCGCCAAAGAAATTGCCCGTGTCCTTGGATGCAACCAAAAGCAAAAACACCATCATGAAGGTGCCAAATATGTCGTCACTTGGGCACTTGGACATCTCGTTACCCTTGCCGAGCCCGATGATTACGATCCCAAGTACAAAACCTGGAACTTGGAAGATCTCCCTATCATTCCTGAGCGCATGAAGCTTAAGGTGATGAAGGAAACATCGCAGCAGTACCGTGCGATCGAACAGCTCAGCCGTCGGGGTGACCTTGCAGAGCTGGTCATTGCGACGGACGCGGGGCGCGAAGGCGAGCTCGTCGCGCGCTGGATTATGGAGCTGATCCGCTGGAAGAAGCCGTTCAAACGGCTTTGGATCTCGTCGCAGACGGATCAGGCGATTCGCGAAGGCTTCGCGCAGCTGAAGCCGGGCACGGACTACAACCGGCTGTATCAAGCAGCCGTTTGCCGTTCTGAGGCCGATTGGCTGATCGGCCTGAATGTGACCCGCGCGCTGACCAGCAAGTTCGGCGCGTCCTTGTCTGCTGGGCGTGTGCAGACGCCCACGCTGGCTATGATGACGGGCCGCGAGGCGGAAATCCGGGATTTCCGGTCCGTCGACTATTGGTTGATCGAAGCCGATCTGGGCTCTTTCCGCGCGGTGTGGCGAGACCCCAAAACAGGCGATACGCGCATTTTTGACCGCGAGCGCGCAGATGCCTTAAAAGCGAAGCTGCAGGGCCAGAACGGCAAAATCCTGCACGTGCAAAAAACCGAGAAGCAGATTCCGCATCCGCTTGCTTATGACCTAACCGAATTGCAACGCGATGCTAACCGCAAATTTGGTTTTTCAGCTAAGCAGACGTCGAATGTGCTGCAAAGATTGTATGAGCAGTACAAGTTGGTCACCTATCCGCGTACCGATTCACGTTACTTGACCTCGGACATGGTGCCGACCCTGCTCGGCAGGCTCAAGGGCGCAGCCATTGGCCCCTACGCAGCACTAGCGGCTCCTTTTATACGCAAACCGTTAACGATTACGAAACGCATTGTCGACGATACCAAGGTAAGCGACCACCATGCGATTATTCCAACAGGTGAAGCCATTTCGCTCGCCACCTTAAGCGCTGACGAACGCCGTCTCTATGATCTCATTTTGCGGAGATTCCTGGCCTTATTCTGCGGTCCTTGCCGGTATGATGAAACCAAGCTGACTGTGGAAATAGCTGGAGAGAAGCTGTTTGCATCGGGTAAAGTGGTTAAACAAGCCGGTTGGAAAGACGTCTACGGAGCCACTGATTTCACTGATCCTGATCGGGAAGAAACCGAGTCTGATGAAGACTCTGCTCAGTTGCTCCCCCAAGCTGCCGAAAAAGACGCCGTAACCGTCCGTAACGCCCGTCAATTAAGCCGCCAGACGAAACCGCCTGCTAGGTACAATGAGGCCTCCCTGCTTTCTCAAATGGAAAAATGGGGCCTCGGTACACCTGCAACACGCGCTGACATTATTGAGAAGCTTGTGTCTTCCGACACCATTGAACGTCAAAGCTCCTCGCTCATTCCGACTGGCAAAGGGACTCAGCTCATAGAGCTCGCTTCGGAGGAACTGCGTTCTCCTGAGCTTACAGCACGCTGGGAGCTTGAGCTTGAGCGCATTTCCAAAGGCAAAGGAAGCATGGAGCAATTCCTAAGCGGCATTCGCAAAAAAGCAGCCGAGCTGGTCGATGAGGTCAAGAAAAGCTCTGCAGCCTATAAACCGCATAATTTAACGGGCAGCAAATGCCCAGATTGCGGGGAGTTTCTTCAAGAGGTAAAGGGGAAACGAGGCCGTTATCTCGTTTGTTCCAGCCGCGAATGTTCCTATAAGCGCGAAGCTGACGGACAACTGACCAACCACCGCTGCCCGCAGTGTCACAAGAAAATGGAGATCCACACCGGCAAATCCGGCAAGTATTTTCAATGCCGTCCATGCAACGTCGTGGAGAAAATAGACAATGAATCCACCGGCGGCGGCCGTCGCGCCTCTGCCAAAGTGAACCGTCAGCTGATCGAGAAGTTTTCCGATCAAACCCAGCTGGGCAGCTCGCTCGCTGACAAATTGATGGCTGCGCTGCAGCAAAAGAAAGACGAATAGCGTACGTGAAAACTAGTGAGGTATCTACCTTGAAGATAGTTACACGTATCCATGAGGACTTCCGCCAATAGGGGGAGGTCCTTTTTATTCTGAGTTGTTCTTTACGGAACGACAATATGTATAAATCATATAAATGAACACATATTATCTTCATTACGAAAATTTGAAGCGAAAAACATAAATACGGAGGATATCCTTTGATGCTAGAAAAATCTAAAATGAGTGCACCGGAACTCGGTGCATTATGGACAACTTACCAAAAAAAAACAATGATTCTTCGCATATTGGAGCACTTTATATCGCAATCGGAAGATCAAAAGGCCAAGGATTTAATGTCTGGATTGTGGGAAAAACTTCATCCAAAGGTCATCGAAATAACAACGATGTTAGAAAATGATGGGGCAGCGTCCCCAATCGGGTTTAGTAAGGAAGATGTTACTCTGGATGCACCAAAATTGTATGAGAACGGCTTTGATATTATGTTCTGTCGGATACTAAAAGAAATAAGTATGGGTATGTATGTACTCCACATGACAATATCGTATCGCGAAGACATCGTAATGCTTTATAAGCAACTTACTGATATAACGCAGTCCTATTATAATCAATTTACACAATACCTTCTCGAAAAAGATCTTCTTCCTCGCCCGAATTATACGAACATGCCGAAATCAGTTAGTTATATAACAGATAAAGCATACATGAAAGGAACTAATCTTTTTGGACATAAGAGATCAATAAATACTGTAGAGTTCGGGTTGCTGTATCATTCCATTGAAGCAAATATTTCTGGTATGCAATTGTTGAGAGGTTTTGCCCAATGTGCCAAAGATGAAGAAGTGAAAAAATATTTTACAAAAGGGCAAGAACTTTCAAAAGAAATTTTAAAAGAAACCACTGAAATCCTTCTTCAGAATAATATTCAACCACCTTCCACACCGGGAGGTACAGTTACAAATTCGACAAATGCGCCTTTTTCCGAAAAGTTGATGATGTATTGTACATACCTTTTGGGTGGGTTTAGTCTTGGAGCTCAGGGCTTTAATGCTGCTTTTGTTTTACGTAATGATATGATAGCGAAAACAGGGGTATTCGCTAAAGATGTTTTTGAATATACAATGGAAGGCGCCAAACTTATGATGTCCAAAGGATGGTTAGAGGAACCACCGGAAATGGATCTTTGATTTTATACGAAGCTCGAGAGAAGTTGATAAACCGAGTCTTTATTGCAGGACACATAAAATACCCCAGTGCGCCATTATTAAAGCTCCTGGGGTATTTATTTTGCAATGAGAGGCATCGAAGGCCACTATCTTTTATCTATTGTTTTTCGCGTAAAGCCAGTTATAGTAACTAGCATGCTTAATCTCATCGGTCATGATTTCAAAGATCATATTGCGGTATACTGGTCGAATGTTCAAATATAAGGTACGATACTTTTCAAACGCCTTTAATTCACCGAATAAGGCATTCTCAATACCGCTTAAGTAATCGCTAACATGTTCAATCGGCTCCGTCGCTTCTATTCCGGTAGGTGATGTACCCGTAAGTTGCGTATAAATATTTCGAAACATTTGATTATGTTTTCTCTCGTCATCTCTAATGCCTGTAATAACTTCCTTTTCTTTCTCCGTAGGGGCAAGCCTTATCAACTCTTGATAGAAGAGCTCATCATTTCTTTCTCCAGCAATGGATTGAAGAATTAAATTCAGCACCATATCTTCACTACGTGCGAAATGCCCTAGGTAACCTTGATACGGGACGTAAGTGGGTGCTTGTAAGGTATAATACATGTTTTAACACTTCTCCTTTATGGCGTAATCTACACATTAGAATATTCACCCACCACCATTTCGTTCAAAAATAATTAAGGTTAAATGGAAATAATAAATACCTCTTAATATAATTTAGGACAAGGTTATAAATAGTGTTATAGTTATTGCATACCGTAAAGCAAAGGAGCTATCATAGTGCTTCAATATTTAGGTTTCATAGGTTCATTTCCGATTCGTTCTTACAGCATTTTGTTTGTTCTTGCCATTATATTGGGCTATGGGGTAACTCTTACTTTAGCTAAATTGCAAAAGAAGCATGAGCTCGCAAATCATCTTTCAAATTTATTAATCCCTATGATGATCGGTGCCATTGTTGGTTCAAGATTTTGGCAAGTTTTCTTGTTTGATTGGGGTTATTATTCCCAGCATCCTGAAGAGATTATTGCCATTTGGCATGGCGGCCTTTCTATTCAAGGGGGAATTATCGGAGCCGTGTTGGTGGGGATTTGGTATGTTCGAAAACATAAATTATCTTTTTGGGAATTAGCTGACTTGTGTGCTCCCGGATTAATATTAGGGCAAAGTATTGGACGAGATGCAAATCTGATGAATGGCGATGCCTTCGGAGATCCTACGGGTGGAAACTGGGGGATTCTTTATCCTGAAGGCACTATTGCAAGAGATACATACGGGGATAAGCCTCTTTACCCTGCAGAAGTATGGGAAGGGCAAATGGACATTATTATTTTTGCCCTTGTCATGATTCTTCTTCAGCGAAAAATGAAACGGGGATACTTATTTTTAATCACCAACGCAGTCTATAACGCCGGTCGATTTATGCTAGAGATGCTTAGAGGAGATACCCCAAAATATTTATTTCAATGGACAACCGCACAATGGACTGCTGTAGGTGTTATTTTATTAGGTATCGTTGCTGGCATATATCTTCACTTCAATGGAAAAAAGCGCTCTGAAGCTGATTTAACAAACTAATATTTTAAATAACGAGACTCATGTATGTTGATGGGACTCGTTTTTTTGCTTTTTAAAACAACAATAAGACCAAAACTAAAATCAAAACAAACAAATCAATTAAAGCTAAACTACAAAAAACAGTCCATATCACCAGAGAAGGTGATCTGAAGGTCTGATTATTTATTCCTTCCCTTTTTGCAAAGAAATCTCTGGTTGCCAAGACGAAGATCAATCCACCGAAGATTACAGCGCTAACCCCTACAAACATGGCGATAAGATGTCCCACATGATCATAAGGTGTAGAACGAAAAACGACGCCAGCTGATAAAAAACCAAGTCCAACAATTGTTATCCCTGTTCTAACCCACGCAAGAAATGTTCTTTCATTAGCTAAGTGCTGTTGTATATAGGTTGACTCATTCGATTGATTGTTAGTATTCATAATTGCTGCCTGCTAAAATGATTTGACATAATTATTACATAACAAACTATACACATTTATCTACACAATTAAGCAGTCTCTTCTCGACATTCTCAGCAATACTTTTTAGTTCTTCCCCTCCCACCATCCCGATCAATGCCGTTGGTTTAGGAAGACCAATTTTCGTTTTCCCATCATCTTCATATACCGCGATTTTACACGTGTAGTTGAACATTCGTTTACCCCTTTCATAAACTAAAATATATTTAATTTTATCTGACTTTATATTATATATGTCACTCTTTAATAACTTGACTCAAGAGAAATGCCCCGTCTGCAAGGAGAAACTAACTACATATAAATCAGATATACTGCTATCTCATGTTATTAAATCTTGTCCACAGGATCATTATGAAAAGGAATTCATACCCTCGCTTGAGGGTTATGTAGAACATTACAAAGTAGCAACAAAATAAGTATGTGTAAATCAATCAAACTTATGTAAAACAAAAAATCATTAACCCACGGGGGCTAATGATTTTTTGTTTATTTGGTTAACTTCCCTTTCCAGGACATAATTCCGCCTTGTAAATGAGATAATTCGTTAAAACCGTTCTTTTTTAGAATTCTTGCTGCTTGTTTGCTCCTCATTCCACTCCGACAATATAGATATACTCGATCATTTTTTTGAATTTCGCCAACTCTTTGTTTCATTTGAGATAACGGTATATTGATCGCACCTGGGATGTAGCCCTGCTTTACTTCGCCGGGTTCACGTACATCAATCAGAACATAGTTACGCTTTCCCTTCAATTCTTCCTGAAATTGATCCGGCGATAGATTGTTTAGACCTTTTAAGCTTGCAAACCTAGAATAAATAAACCAGACTAAAAACGCTAACGCCACTATATTAAAAATAGATGTATAATCCATACGCTAACCTCTTTCCTAATCCTCTTAGCGGCTTTTAACTAGCAATTCAAATGCCTGTTTGACCATTTTGCTCGAATCTCTCCCAGCTTCCTTTTCCTCCAGAATACACTGTTCCAAATTGACCGCAACAATGTAGGCAATCGCTTTATCCGCGGCGCTTCTGACAGCAGAAATTTGGCTGACAACATCCTTGCAATCCTGTTCTTCCTCCATCATTTTTAAGACACCGCGGATTTGGCCTTCCACACGCTTTAATCTCTTTTTTACATCATCATCGTATTTCATATTCTGCCATCCTTTCATTATACCTGTATAGGTATATTATTGCTGATGTGACCAACGAAAACAATAAGAAGGCTGGAGAACTGAAAAGTTAAATAAATAGATTTACTTTAGCATCAGCGGCATCACCCAAATATGCGGCAACACCCGCATATTCAATGCCATCCAGCAGCTCTTCCTGCTGTAAACCGAGCAAGTCCATTGTCATCGTACAAGCAACCAGTTTAACACCTTGTTCTTGAGCTAATTCAATTAATTGCGGCAGTGATAAAGCATTATGCTTTTTCATCACATGTTTAATCATTTTTGGACCCATGCCACCGAAATTCATTTTGGAAATTCCAAGCTTTTCAGCTCCGCGTGGCATCATCTTTCCAAACATTTTCTCCAGGAATCCCTTTTTCACCGCGATTTTTTGATCTTTACGAAGCACGTTCAGTCCCCAAAAGGTAAAGAAAATCGTGACTTCGTGATCATAAGCGGCAGCGCCATTAGCGATAATAAATGCGGCAATCGCTTTATCTAGCTCTCCGCTGAAAAGGACAATTGTAGTTTTCTCTTTGTTGTCTCCCATGCTCCCACTTCCTTTTATTATACTTGTACATGTATGGGTATATAAAGATTCAAAAAATGGCAACCATTTTTTAGTTAACTTACATCTTAGTTAGATAAGTCATGATCCTTTTCTTACCGTGAATGTGAAAACCCCATTTTCTTCTTTTGCATTAATGAGTTCGTGTTTCGTTTGACTAACCCATGCCTGGAAATCTTTCATCGACCCTTTATCCGTCGTTTGCAATTCCATGATTTGTCCTGACTCCAAAGAATCGATCCCCTTTTTTGCTTTAACAATCGGCAGTGGACATGCCAATCCTTTAGCGTCAACAATCAAATTTACCATACTAACTCCTCCTTATGTTTTGAAATTCAGCTAATCCTTTTCTACATCATTACCCCATTGCGACATACCGGGAGTTACATTTTTAATACGTTTAAACCCTCGCTCTGTTAGCATTTGGCATGCCATGTCACTCCTGTTTCCAGTACGGCATACAACGTAATACTCATTATTTGGATCAAGTTGCGTCATCTTTTCTTCGAGTTCCCCTAAAGGGAGTGATATTGCCCCTGGAATACGTCCGAAAGCATATTCTACCGGTTCCCTTACATCAAGGATATTGAGTATCTCTCCCGAATCTACTCTAGCCTGTAATTCATCATTGGTTGCGATATGAGGAAATTTCATCTCTGTTTTGGTTCCGGACGCTTCAGCTTTGCGAATGAAATGACGATAAATGCCGTTTTCCTCCTTTAACCCAACGTATTGGTGTCCTGTGCGGCTTGCCCAGCCCTTTAGGTCTGCCATCGAGCCTTTATCCGTCGCACGAACTTCCAATACTTCGCCAGGATTCATCTCATCTATTGCCTTTTTGGTACGAACCACTGGAAGTGGACAAGCAAGTCCTTCACACTCCAGCGTGCGATCTACATGTAATGCTGTCATAGGTTATAGACCTCCATTATTCTTATTTGAATTTGGTTTATTTTCCGTATTCCACTTCGCCAGACCATTGGGACATGCCACCAGACATATTTACAACGTGATATCCCATAGAAGATAAATAATCACAAGCCATTCCGCTTCGATTACCGCTGCGGCACACAATGATCGTTTCTTGTTTTGACTCTATTTCATTAAGCGCCCGAGCGATCTGGCTGAGTGGAATATGTTTGGCGCCGTATATATGTCCGGATTCCCATTCGTCGTGTTCCCGTACATCAAGGATGGTTACATTCTCTTTCTGTTTGATTCGCTCTAGAGCTTCATGTGGCAGCAGTTCTTTATAGGTTTTATTAGACACTTGGTTTCCTCCAAATATTCATTTTGTTTTGTCATCATGAACGGCACAACGGTTTGGTCCAATTTCCATTTCTCGCTGTTCTTCCATTGTCGGACTTATTCTCCCCATGTTCGTTTGGCGTATTTCCTGATAGGCATTCGGTTGTGGCGGCAGATTTTCCGAAACGGTGCGTCTAAATTCGGATTCGTCGTGTATGTTCAGACCAGGATTTTCTTTATACAAATCACCAAGACGTGCGGCTACTTGCCCTTTGTCATCTAATTCGGCAATTGCCCCAAAGTGGGCAGGAAGTACGATTAGATCGTCAGATAGCTGCTTATAACGCTCGTACAATGTCGTTCGGAGGTCAGCGACCCAATCTTCTGCTTTCCCAGCCAAGTCAGGGCGGCCAATTGACTTCACGAATAAAATATCTCCGGATAGCAAATATTGATTATCAATAATAAGTGATGTGCTTCCAATCGTATGGCCGGGAGAATAAATAGGCTGGATGTTGATTTCTGTTTGCCCAACGACAAGATGACTGATTTCTTCAAGTTTTTCATAATGGAACACAACCTCGGTCGCATCCTTTGGCGGAAGCCAATAAGATCCTCCTGTTTTCTCAGCTAATTGCCGGCCGCCTGAAATATGATCGGCATGAAGGTGAGTATCCAGGGTATGTTTGATGAAGGCATGATTTTCTTTGGCAAAATCCTCAAACACCGCGGTAGTCCGAACTGCATCAATAACGGCGGCTTCACCGTTAGAAATCACCATGTAAGACAGACATCCTTTGCCTAACCGTACAAATTGATACAGGGTACCCCCGTCTTTCAAGTCGGCAATTTTCACAGGCTCAAGATGCTCACTCCAGGACTTCATACCGCCAATCAAATAAGAAATATTTTGCTTTCCGTTTTCGAGCAGCTGTTCAGCAACAAACTTAGATGAGCCCTCCTTCGCGCAAACAACCACAACTTCTTGATCATCCGGGATTTGATCAAGAATCTCATCTACGCCATCAAGAAGTTCAAAATATGGCATGTTGAGGATCGAGACATTCTTACCTTCTATTTTCCAATCGTTGAAGTCACTTTCATTCCGAACATCTAAAATAAAAATAGACGTTTGGTTCAAAACCTTCTTTGCTAGCTTTGCAGCATTCATTCCATGTACCTGTTTATCATTCATGTATAGTTCCCTCCGAAGGTAAAAGTCAGTTGATTCTAAAGTAAAATAGAATACCAAATTTTAAAGACAGTTGCCGTTATCAAAGCAGTCAGAATCCATTGAAGAATCTTCGTGTTGATTTTCTTACTGAGCTTAGCTCCAATCGGTGATGCAATTGTACTTGCAACGACAAGCACTATAGATGGAACCATAAGCATATGCCCTCCTAATAGCTTTCCGGTCGTAGCGCCAATGGAGGATATAAAAGTTATAGCTAAGGATGAAGCGATAGCAACCCTCGTTGGGATCTTAAGAACCACTAACATTACCGGCACCGTTATGAAGGCACCCGCCGCGCCTACGATCCCTGATACCATCCCAATGATTAAAGCTAAAATAACAGCTAGTGGTTTATTAAATGTAACTTTGCTTACGTCTTGGACATCTTGTCCTTGCTTAGGTAAAAACATCATAATCGCAGCAATCAGCGCCAAAATGGCATAAACGGAATTGATAGCTGAACTTGGTAACGTGTTGGACACATAGCTCCCTATGAAGCTGCCAACGATAATCGAAGTTCCCATGTATAGCACTATGCTTTTATTTAGAAATCCTCCTTTTCGAAACACGAGCATCCCCATTAAACTTGCGAAGAACACCTGAATTGCACTGATTGCAGATACTTCCTGCGGGGTAAAAGCCGCAAATCCTAATGCTACCGGTATAAATAACAACATCGGATAGTTAATAATGGAACCGCCGATTCCCACCATTCCCGAAATAAATGAGCCCAAAAATCCAATAGTGAAAATAGTTATGATCCATGATAAATCCATAAGGCACTGCCTTTCCTTTTTCATTAAACAATTTAAGTTCACTCAATACCCATGGGGGTATATAAAATTGCAAAAAAAATCTCCTACATCATACCTATCTGGTTCAAGAATTCCTTTTTACACCACCTTTACAATCTTCTTCATTACTAATACCCGTATGGGTATATTGATACTATAATAAAGATTTTCATTTGAGTCAACCCCTGAAATTACAAACTCATTTAAGTGATTATTTGACTTAGAAAGGACAACATATTCAATGTGTGCTGTGAACGTAACAGCATTAACAATACTTAGGAGGTTTTATCATGCAGTGTAACGTTGGGAAAACGGAGCAAGTTATAAGAATTACAATTGGTTCCGCAATTGTTCTTGCTGGGTTATATTACAAAAATTGGTGGGGCTTAATTGGAATAGCACCAATTATTACGGGAACGACTCGTTATTGTCCACTGAATGCTGTTTTGGGAATATCAAATTGTAAAGTTAATAGTGAGTCTTGAAACAAACTGTTAAAAAAGCAGAAGGGAAACTCAGAATCTGAGTTTTCCTTCTGCTTTTTATTTTACAGGACCTAGACACTACTTTAAGTTAGTTATCACTAAAACTATGTCGATCAAGTCTGCCCCTGTCCTTCTGAAAATAGCTATGCATAAAGAACTCTATGATGCCAAAAACCAAAGCAACTATCGCCACATTCATAAAGTTTATGGACCAATCGAAGAAGAATTTCTTTACCAGCCAAAAGAATACAAAGGCCATTCCTACATCTGCTACGGTAGCTATCACATTGCTGGAGACTCTTAAAAACAATTGATCAATTGCAACATAAGACATAAGAAAAAGTATAAGTGGCAAAGAATGCCTCTATAAGTGTGGCTTGCGTTAAATACATCAAAAGAGGGACTATAAAGACTCCATTTAACAGTAACTTCAAAAACAACTTTCCAAGCATTCGCAGCACTGTCTTTTCCTTCTTTCACCAAGAATGTAATCCTGTTTCTTAATATTACCCTTTTGTAATATTAATTGGTAATTTATACATAATATTCATGAATTCGATGATACTAAGGAACATTCGAATTTTGAAAGGGGATTGTTGTGGAACGTTATCAAAAGCAGGAAAAAAAGTTGATTATTCTGTGTTTGGTCATTGCAGTTATCTTACTATTATCAATTTCTCACCATCTGTTTTAGTACATAGATGAAGAAGATTACCGCTGTGATGTGAAGGAGTTGTTGAATTCATGTTTGCTAATGATCCGGTTATTTACAGCCGTGCACTAATGTCTTTGAC
>NZ_WHOA01000128.1 GCF_013141715.1 Paenibacillus phytorum
CGGAATAGGCTGCCGAGTGAATCACCGGGAGCCTCGGTACTACAATATTATGGAGCTATCGTTTCCCGTTTGTTTAATCGAGCTACCTTAAAAACAACGGAAAGTTACGTTTATTTCCATGACTATGGTTTTTAATTTTACTGTCCCAACAAGGTACTCGCCAATATCTTCAACATCTTTGCATATTACTTCAGTTCCTATTTTTTCGGCTTCGTAAATACAAATACCCACCTTAGAGTGAGTGATAGCGTATTCTTTACCATGGTATTCGAATTCAATCTCTCCTCCTCGATTTAAGTTGTCATAAAACTCTTCAAGTGTTTCAAATTTATCTTTAGGATTTTTTATCATCATTTTACCCCTAACATGTATGTTGCTGGGAGCGAGCTACTAAGTATATTCGTAATATACACTTTATTTCCTGCCCTTCGAATTCGCTAACAACGGACAACGGCAGCCCAGTGTCTGCCGGCTGCCGTAATGTCGTGATTGAACTATAGTTCCCAGTTAGTTGGGCGGAAAGTGTTTAATCAGTTAGAAATAAACCTTTGCTCATCTTCACTTGTTCAATCATATGTCCTATATTTCCTTCGCCTGCAAATAGGGTCATGTCGAAAAAATCTTGATCCAAATCTGACCAATATAATTCATTTTCATCCCCAGAGACCAAGACATCACGCTTCAATCTGCCGACATAAACTTCAACATAGCAATGATGCAAATAGTATTTATAATCCATTAAATGATGCAAAGTTACATCTTCTTTTGATATGCTGGTCTCTTCAAATAATTCTCTGTAAGCTGCTTCAATCCCCGTTTCTCCATTCTCAATTTTACCGCCAACCAGATTACTTAAACCTTCATATGGGTTCTTTAATCGTTTGCACATTAGCAGCCGAGCCATATCTTTATTGTATATCATAAGAACGTTATACCCTTGCATGAGCAGAATCCCCTTATTTGTATAATTTCGAATATACATTTATTCTATAATATTACCAAATTATCCTGCCATTTAGGTGAGCGAAAGGCTACCGATCGTGCCAGCAGCCTCCCGTTACTGTGTATTGAACAAACGTTCCTCGATAACTTAATGATGATCCTGGAAATCAAGACGGACTGAATTTATCAATTCTTCTAAAGAGCCAATCCTCTGTTCAACTGAATCTACATGATAAAACGTACATGTATTCCCGATTTCATTCAGTTCATTTGTTGAGGAATACAAATAGATTTTCTTTCCTGATCCCAAAGCAATTCCTAGTTCAACATGACTCCCTTTCCCTGCTGGGAGCATGACAATTACTACATCTGCAGCCAAAACCCCTGAAACTTCTTCTTCGCCAATCATACGTAGTTTGGTGATAGAGTCTATGTTCGAATGTATTGACCAATCGTACGTATGTTGAAATCCAAGTGATTTCAAATTCTCAGCCAATAACCGCACATTTTCTATGTTTTTGAGACTGGACGCTATGTAAAATTTCATTTCGCTCCTCCATTGTAGCCTTCTAAAAATGCAGTTATATTTTAGCACATATTGGAAGTATCCTGCCCAATAGCTTAATGAGGCTGCCATTCGTTTTGCGGTGGCAGCCTCATTTTGTAGTATATTGAAGTAACGTTCCTCGTTAGCGTAATGCCCCATATATTGATTTTGTGACTTTGTAGGCAGTCGGATAATATTCTTAACACCCTACATCGGATGACTACAATCTGAATACCACCAAGTTGTTTAGCGTCTACGGAGTCTCCATAGTCCAATCAGAAATACAATTATGAGTAAGATTGGGAACATTTGAAGTAGCACATATAAAAACTCTGGTGTCTTTGGGCTAATTAATAATTTCGATGTCTCTTCCCACATTAAAATTAATGATATTACAAGTAAACCAATACTTTCTCTGGTGTATTTTTTGAATTTATATCGAATCATCCTAAATATTGTTATTGCTAAGATAATTACGCATATTCCAAAAACATAATAGATCATTGTGGCCCCCCCATAAATGTTGGAATAGATACGTTCTATTTAGTTTTATTTCTAAGAAATCATTTTTCGCTTCACAATATCCCAGCACAACTGAAGAGAGGTTAACTCCAATAGTTTCAACGTAGTTGAGATCGTAATGCCCGACAATTGAGCGAAGAAATTATTAACTCAAATATTCCCTTTTCCTAAGTTCGATACAGAAAAAAGGTCTTTTTTTAGCTCTGAAACAACATCCTCAAGCCTTTGGAACTGTTTTGTATTAAACATAAATGCTCGTTCCGTTTCAATTTCAATCGCAAAAAAGTCATATGTGAAATCTGATAAGATTGAGACTGATGCCATAAATTCTTTAAATGACAGTGAATATTCAACTTTTTTATCTCCGTATGAAATAAAACTTTCAATTGAAATTCCATCTATTTCGTTAATACATTCATCAGCCTTTTTCCTTATTACATCGAGCATTTGTTGTCACCTCAAGTGTTATTAGCGAAAACTATACCAAATTTATTTTACCATAAATCGGAAACCATTCACTTAGCAATCCTGCCCGTTAACGGATTGAAGGGCTGCCACGCGGTAGCCCCTCTGGTATTTAACTATCGTTTCTAGTTAGCTTAAAAAAGCTCCCTCAATACTACAAGAATCATACTTACCAATTCTCATAATTCTTTTCTCGTTTTTATTTATTCTGACCAAGACAAATCTGTCTTTCCAGACTGTTTTTGGGCTAATATTCTACCGTTATTGCTATCGCCGATGTCTTCTATTATTATTGTGTAAGGTAAAAGTAATTTCTTCCAATCATGTTCTTTGGTTAATGCCGCAGAATTACTTAGATAAGATTCAACGATTTGTTTTAGACGATAGTCCGTTATTTTTGTGTGGTCAATACCTATACCCACTTTTATTAAATTCTTATTTGGATCACTTGCTATAGCAGAGCGAATGATACCTGGTTCTCTGTTTAATTCCGTAGTATTTTTTGCCAATGTATTGATGATTAACGGAAAATTATTGGTCTTGTTATTGTTATGATGAGATATGGAGACAAGAATGATTGTGAAAACCACTGCCTGTATTAGGGCAATAATTAATTCATTTTTCCAATAAGTCTTCGCCCATGGACTGAACAATCGCAGCACAAGGAAACTACCAATAAAAAAGCTTATTATATTTAAGATAATTCCTTGCATTGATTACCCACCTTTACTCAATGATTGTTAGCATCCACTAGATAAACACCCCAACAAGTGTTTTCCATTTACAACCTAATTATTATTATACGTTTCCATACATTGGAAGTTGCGTTAAGTAGAGTAAAGGACTGGGGATCCCAGCCCCTCCTCATCAAACCGTACATGCAGTTTTCCCGCATACGGCTTTCCGACGTTCTTCATCTTGGGCAGTACGGTTTTTCCAAGTGCATAATGTTTTCAGTCCTGTACGTTGAAGCAGAATATGCATCTCCGACCAATTCCGCTTGCGCTTCCTGTGTTTGTTATTCCAGAACTGTCTCAATCTCCTCAGAATGTACCAGTCGACTTTTGTAAGGAAACGGTTTGCCATACTTCGATCCACATCCTGATGAGCGTAGAAGTTACGCCATCCTTGGATCATAGGATTCAGTAGCTCGACCATCAGTTTTAACGACCAGTTTAACCGGCCTCTGGATGCCGTTTCTTCCTTCAAACGAGTGCGCATCTTCTTCATCGCTTTCTTCGATGGAAAGCTTCGAAGTCTATACATAACCCCTTTTTTATGGAGGTGCGGCATCTTCCTGTGGTGAAAACCAAGAAAGTCAAACCCATCCTAATTCTTCCATAGACATACTAACTTTGATTTTGACGTGTTCATGGTTAACTCTAGTTTTCCGAAGATGGCCTTGAGTACATGAATAGCTTCGAGTGCCTGCGGCTTGTACCGGCAAAGAATGACAAGATCATCTGCATACCTGACTAGCTTGCCCAGATGAGAAAACCGTTTTTCCCATATCGTATCGAGGTAGTTGAGATAGATGTTGGCCAGAAGAGGAGATATTACACCGCCTTGTGGGCTTCCAATCTTCGTTTTGTGCCATACGCCATCCTTCATTACACCTGCTTCAAGCCACTGTCTAATTAACTTTAGAATGCGCCTGTCGCAGATGCGTTCTTCGACCAGTTTCATCAGCTTGCTGTGGGAGATATTATCGAAGTAGCCAGCAATATCTACGTCGACCACCCAGTTGACGGCGGCTCCCCAATTGATGCTTTCCCGGATGCTCTTTATAGCCTGGTGAGCCGACCGCTTGGGGCGAAATCCGTAAGAGCAATCTTTAAAATCCGCTTCGAATATGCCTTCGATCACCAGTTTGGTTGCCATCTGAACAGTCCGGTCACGGACTGTTGGAATGCCCAAGGGACGTGTCTTTCCGTCAGATTTCGGAATCTCTTTCCGTTTGACCGGAGACGGTCGGTATTCCCCATTCATTAGCTGTTGCCTGATCTCTTCGATGAAGAATTCTTCACCAATCTCTCGAAGGATGAATTCGATTGATTGTCCATCGATGCCGGCACTTCCACGATTGGTTTTCACTCTTGTCCATGCTTCTTGCAGGATATCTTTCCGGAATACTTTGTCGTACAGCGCATGAAACTTACGCGTTGGGTTCTCCTTAGCCGCAAGATAGAGGGTATTTTGGAGTCGTCGAGCGTTTTCATTGGTGGCGTTAGCCGTGTAATCGGCATTCACTTGCTCTTACCTCCTTGATATCCCGTAAACGAAGTGGGGTATTGCCTTTCGGCGCCCTTCCCTCCCCAGGGTTATGTTGTCCGCCGGATCGTTGGTAGTATGGCCCCCTCCGACTCCCTTCCCGCAGCTCGCCATTTCACCTTTAGGGCTTATAGGTTTGCTCGTTACGAAAAAAAAAACTTCGTGCGGGGGAGGGTCTCCCTAGTTCCAAACACAACTTTCTCTGCATGCCGCTCCCTTTACACCGGAGGGTTCTTCTGCGCTGCATTCCAAGTTCTTCGCGCGTTCCATGGCCTTCGCCGGGGCAGTCGTGGCTCGGCTCCCTCTTGTCCCTTTCGGGTTCACTTTCACGATGCGGTAGGATTCATTTTCATTACGGCCTGCAGATTTGCTTCATCGCGCAAATCGCGACTTTTCGCAGGGCTTCAGCCGCCGGATTTCGCCGACGTCTGCCTGCTAGCTACGGGGCGGCTTGGACCTTACCCCGACTGAACTTGCATCAGTAAGTTGTGCCTAGCTTGGCTAGGCGCGCACTGCCCGTTAGCACAAAAGGCTGCAAGCGGCAGCCTTTTTAGGGTTTTCAACTATCGTTATCCGTTAATGCTGCTACCGTCGCACACCCTACCTCCTCCGAAACTACTTGCCTGAAGTTCTGTCTTTGTTCAGTTCTTTATTTCTCTAACAGATAATTTGCATATCCCCGCCCCATGCGTTACTATGTTTATATCGACAAATTTGCAGGTCTATACAAGGAGGTGTACGCGTCCATGTGCCCCCGTACCAAAGAACAAAATGAGCTCATCCGCATGCAGCGCAGTGAACAGGTCCTTGACGCCGCCGCGCGCACCTACTTCCACACGGGCGGCAGCTTTGATATTCGCGACGTCGCCCGCGAGGCCGAGATCGGTTACGGCACGGTATACCATTATTACCCCAACCGACATTTATTAATAGAAGATGTGCTGGGCAGCGGCTTCGAGCGATGCGAGCAAGCCCTGGCAGAATGGGCAAACATCTACGGCGGCGGCCAAGATGAGAGGCAGATGTTGACGTATTGCAAGGCGCTGCTCCGGCTGTGGCAGTCGGACGCCCGCGCATATCTCGTCTACAAAATGGCGGCGGAACATTATGCAGGCTTGCCTGAGAGGGATCGGAACTCCACCAAGAGACGATTCATGGAACGGCTGTACGTTCCGCTCCAATCGATCGCCCAGCGCGAAGACGACAGCGTCGACCATATGCTTGCCGTGCTGGTCGGCTGCTGCGGGCTGCACTACTATGCGGGCACTTCCGATCTGGACGTCGATCGAATCGCCAAACTCGCGATGCAAGCTATTACGAAGGAGTCCTGATACGAACATGGTCATCTTAAAAAGCAAGCATGAAATTGAGGCTATCCGTAAGGCATGCCAAGTGGTGGCCGAATGCCATCGCACGATCGCCCCGCTCATCAAACCGGGAATCACGACGAACGAGATTGAGCGCATATTCGAGGACATTATCTT
>NZ_WHOA01000129.1 GCF_013141715.1 Paenibacillus phytorum
CGGAGCCCGCAAACACGCGCGGCTCCGTTATTGTTGTTTCAGAATTAATTAGAATTTGAAATGTTCCACGGTAAAAACCGCTGTTTGTTGCAGAATTCGTTAGAAAAAATTATTTACTGGGTTTAAAGCGCATGCATAATTATGCATACTATCCTTTGGACTTATTTTAGTTACCTTCATAACCATATGGCGTTTTATCTGACTCGTCTAAACTTAAATTAAAAGATGAAGTACTAAATTTAACAAACGAATAATTATAGGGTATGTTCATATCAATGCTTCGAGGAGTTGCTTTTGGCATCATATCAAATGCTTCAAGAATTGAAAGCTTGTAGCCTTGATTGTTTAATATCCTGCTTAAAAATTCTCTCATTAAAGGTGAACTTTCATTATTTAAATTACTATTAATAATAGTCCTTTGATGATGCTCTGCTGATACAGAAAACTGAAGGTCTATGCTAGGATCTTCTTTTGAAAAAATTCTAAATCCTTTTAAAATATTTCCTTCTTCTTTTACGTATCTGTTTAATTTACTATTTTGTTGAAATTGATATCCATGTTCTTCGGCCATCTCAATAAGTGTTTTAACAACTCTTGTCATGGATAATACACGATTTGCTTCTAAAGACTGAGTTACTGGAAGTAAATCATTCATAGAGTTTTTTGCCTTAAAGTTTCTTATAAAGGATACTGCTTCCGCACGCGTAAGCAAATCGTTAGGTTGAAAACCGTAAACGGTCCTACTCGTCTTCCCATCCGATAATTTACTGTTATACAATGCCCAAATCAACTCGTCTGGAGCGTCAGCTTCCTTTCCTGTTGCGTTTAACAAAATCATAGCGGCTTTAAGACGAATCAACGGCTTGTCCGGAACAGGAGCAATCGTGTTATCCCGTGCAAAATTTGATGCATACGAAAGTAATCCATACACATTCCATTTGTGATCTTCAGCGAATCTATAATAAGCGTCATACCAATGCGGATCATTTTTTTGTGTTATATTCCCCTTATATACTGAGACAAGCATTTTCAAAAATTCTGCTTCCGTTATTTTGGCATCAGGTACAAACGTGCCATCATCATAGCCGCTGGTCATATGATTCTCTGTTGCCCATACTATATCATCATAGTACCAATCTCCAGATTTAACATCTTTGTACACGTCTGCAGATGTAGCTTGAACACATGTAGAAAACGTAAATACCATTGAGATAATGAGTAATGTTGATATTCCTTTATTAAATAAAAGCTTAGTATTATATTCCAAGTTTAGTTAGTTCTCCTTTTGTGTTTTTAAAGAATTCTCTCCTTCGCTCACCGCGCAGTTGGGCGTAAATCTGAGTTGTAGATGCTTTCTCATGCCCAAGCATACCCTGAATGAATTCTAGCGGTGCTCCGTTATCTAACAATTGGCAGGCATAAGTATGTCGGAATCGATGTGGATATATATTCGCAGTAATATCACCTCGTTTGGCAAGCTTTTTCAAAGACCAACGTATTGTTGGAATCGTCAATCGACGAATAGGATTCGTTTCGGTGACAAACAATGCTTTACAAGTATCATTTCTGATCCCCAGATACCGCTTAAGCCAAACCTTACACTCCGTAGTAAATTAAACCTCTCTTTGCTTGGATCCTTTACCATTCACAATAGCGGAGCAATTCTCCCAGTTAATGTCTTCTAGATTTATTTTCTGTACTTCTCCAACGCGGCATCCTGTGCAATATAGAAACTCTAATAATGCGTGCTCACGATGTGAGTGACAAGAGATCTTAAGATGAATTACGTCCTCCTCAATCAGAAATTCCGGAATTCGTTTGTCCATCTTTGGTTCTCTCAACTTAATAGAAGGATTCCGTGTAAGATGTCCTTCCTCAAATGCAAACCGAAAAAGGGTACGTACAAATCGAATTCGATGGCCTAAACTACTAGGTTTTAATCTCTCAGATACCCTCGCCAAATAGTCTTTAAGTATGATTAGAGATATTTCCTCTAGTTCAAGATCACCAAGTTCAAGAACTAACATCTTTAATTGTAGAGAGTATGCTTTCAATGTGTGTGAACTAAATCCCAGAATACGTTTATCAGCCTCATATAGCATCCATAGATCTTTTAAATTCATAATAAAAACCCTCCCAAGTTTTGTTGATTCTAGTTTCGCTAGAAATAGGAGGGTTTAATCTTATTTTCCAATATTAAACTATAGTTTCCGTTAGATTCCTGTAGATGGATAAATTTCGGCTTTGTAAAAAAACGAGCGCCTCAGTACGATGGAAGTACGCTACGGGTCAAATGCCCTTTAATTCCATCATCCAGGAGGACGCTCTACTATGAAGTTTAAATCACAAGATAAGCAAAATCAACTCATTGAAAACATTACCGTTAATCATATTGTTGTTGGTATAGACATTGCTCAGGAGGCCCATGTTGCTAGAGCAGTTAACTTCCGTGGTGTCGCTCTCGGTAATCCTTTAGAGTTCAGTAATGACGAAGATGGTTTCAAATCCCTCGACCGTTGGATTCGTGACTTGTTAGCTTCATATAAACTTTCTCAAATAGTCGTTGGTATGGAACCGACTGGTCATTACTGGCTTAACCTTGCTGCGTGGCTCAAAAACAAAGCAATTGAAGCTGTACTTGTTAATCCTCACCTAGTTAAAAAGAATAAAGAAAACCGCGACAATACACGTT
>NZ_WHOA01000130.1 GCF_013141715.1 Paenibacillus phytorum
CGTCGACATGAAGAATCTCTCCTGTCACGAAATGTGCGGACTCCAGATACACAATTGCGTCAACAATATCTTGAACCTCGCCCATTCTGCCTATAGGGTGCAATTTAGACAGAAAGTCATGTGTCTCAACCGCATGCATAGGTGTGTTGGTTACCCCAGGCGCGACAGCGTTCACACGAATACCCTTATCCGCATACTCAATCGCTAGCGATTTTGTTGCTGAGTTCAAACCTCCTTTGGTCAGTGCGGCAAGTACAGATGGCAAAGACTTGTGTGGGTGTACTACAATCCCACTTCCTGTGATGTTTACGATGTGGCCGGAACCCACTTTCATCATCTCAGTCACCGCACGCTGCGTAACATGGAAAAATCCTGCCAAATTGATTGACAACATCGATGTAAAATCCTCTTTAGTGAAGTCCGTGAATGGTTTCGCAATAAAAATGCCAGCATTGTTCACCAGTGTGTCGATCCGGCCAAAGCGAGAAAGCCCTTCGCCGATTAACCTGTCTGCGATTTGAGTGTCTGAAATGTCGCCGGCAACATAAGCGACGTGTGCACCTGTCGGATCAATTTCACTTGCAGCCTCTACCAGCATTTGTTCGCGGCGGCCATTAATAATTACATTTGCTCCTCGTTTCACCAGTTCAATTGCCACTGCTTTTCCTATACCGCTGCTTCCACCTGTA
>NZ_WHOA01000131.1 GCF_013141715.1 Paenibacillus phytorum
CTACATTTGGGACAGCCCCCGGAAATTATGATTGCATGTACATTAGTAATGAAAAACAAAGAATGCCCGTGATAACGAGAATGGTGTCCATACCTCGCCACTGTAAAGTGTTTTTCCTCAGCAGCAGCTGTTTGCCGTCGATTTTTTTCAGTTCCATCGCAATGGTCATTTGCTCTGCCTTATGAAACATAGCGAGCAGCAAGGGGACGACCAGCGCCGGGATATCTCGTGAACGAACAATCCCCGGTCGGATTGATGCTTTGCCTCTGGCTCTTACGATGGCTGAGAACCGCTGCCACTCCCGCAGGATGAGCGGAATGAAGCGGAAAATCAAGGAAACGGCCAAAGAAAACGATTCAACCGGCAGCTTAACTTTGCGGAAATATTTCAAGGCCCAATTGAGCCCTTGCACGAGCTGACCATAAGGCGTCGTAACGGCTAGCCAATAGCCTGCCATGAGGACGAGAAACAAACGTGTCAACGTGAGTGCCGTGCTCCAGCCACGCTCCGACGAGAAACCAAGCGGAAACTGCCCTTCAGCGGTTGACCAGTCCAGCCCTGCCAGAAGGATCGAAATGAACATGAAGATCAGGAATGGCAGGGCGATCTTCATGCTGCCGCGAAGGACGGATCGCGGGAGGCCGAGAAACGCGAGGCTGAGGAGCAGCATGGCTGCCGCGAGGCCGCTCCACTGCTGCTGCTGCATCGTCCCGATGACGAGCAGCAGGTAGAGCAGCCACTTCGCGCGCGGGTCGAGCCGCAGCATCGCGGCCTGCGGCGGCTTCGAGGCCACGCCCGCTTCGCGCGTGGCCTGCTGGATCGGCGCTTCCGCTTGCGGCGCCGGCCTAGGGCTGGCGCTGGCGCATTCGCGCAGCGCCTCTGCGATCGCCGGCGCGGCAAGCGCCGGCGTGAGCCGGTCCGGCGCGATGGCGATGCCATAGCGCGCCAGCTCTATAGCGGCCTCCACGCAGCTCGGGAGGCCGACCCCCGCGCGCGTCAGCACCTCCGGCGCGCGGCAAAGCTCTTCCGGCGAGCCGTCGAAGACGAGCGCGCCGCGGTCTAGAACGAGGACACGGTCCGCTAGCGGAAAGAACGTGTCCAGGTCGTGCGTGGCGATGACGAAGCCGCCACGCTCGCGCACGCGAATGATGCGCAGCAATTCGCGGACGGCTGCCGCCTCTAAGCCGGCAGTTGGCTCATCCATGAGGAGCCAATCCGGCGCAGTGGCGAAGGTTGTGGCCAGCGCGAGCCGGCGCTGCTCGCCGCCGCTCAGCGAGAAAGGCGAGCGATCCATGGCGATGACGCCACGTGGATCGAGATCAGAGCAAGCAACGCGAATGCGGCGCTCGCGTTCGTTCGCCCCGAGCCGGTAAGGACGCAAGGAGTACGCGAATTCTTGGCGTACACTGCGCGCGAACAGCTGCTGCTCGGGGAATTGAAATATCAGACCTAGACGCAGAAGATGGGCTTGGTCTACTTTCCGTTTGTGCCACAATGGCTGCTCATCAAGGGTAATCGTTCCTAAGGTTGGTTCCAGAATACCGGCCATGACCTGCAGCAGTGTTGATTTCCCAGAACCCGTATGACCAATCAACAAGGTCAGCGATCCTTCCGACAAGGTGAAGTTGATATCTTTCAGCAGTTGATTGTTAGGGTCATCCGGAGCATCTACCCGAATGTCCTGCAGAGCTATGGACATAAGGTTGCCACCGCCTTAGCCAGCTCTTCCATATCTAGCGGGAGGAGGTCAAGCTGACAACCTTGCTGCAGTAGACCAATGGCTGTCTTGACCACAAAAGGCGGATCAAACCCTAATTCCATACATGGTGTCATGACCGGTAATTCTCCCCCTTCTCCATAAAAAAACGCTCTCGGCTCCCCATCAAAGCTTATCCGTCCCTCTCCAAAACCAACGACACGGGTGGCATCCGCCAACTCTTCCAAACGATGGGTAATCCACACAATCGTCATCCCACGTTTATTCGCTTCACGTACCGCTTGGCGTACTTCCTTCCTTGCCGCAGGGTCCAGCATCGCGGTCGGCTCATCTAATACAAGAATCTTTGGTTGAGCAGCAAGCGCTGCTGCGAGATTCACCAACTGCTTTTGCCCACCGGATAACGTGTTAAGCGTACGCTCGATCGGGATCGTCAGTCCAACGGCAGACAAGGTTTCAATGTACCATTCTTTACGTGCTTCTGTGCTTAAATTCTGCCCATCCGGCAGGTAGTCAAGCTCTTCCTGAACCGTATCTCCAACAAACTGGGCATCCGGTATTTGCAGCACACCTCGGGTTAGCCTATGCTGGTTTTGTTTATGCACGAACTGCCCATCAGAGAGCGGACTTAAGCCCAGTAATACGCTGGCTAGTGTGCTTTTGCCGCTGCCATTGGGTCCTATAACTACAATCCACTCACCCTGATGAATATCCATGGAGACATCAGACCACACTTGCCTTCCTTCTCCCGATTCTGTTCGATAGATCACGGAGGCTTTCTCCAAAGAAGCTAAAGTCTCACTGTTTGCCATATGTAAAATGTTCCTTTCACTTTCACAAAAGATGTGCTATCATCTGAATTGTTAACCATTGTTGATCAAGTTGGTTGACAATACATCAACAATAACAGAAACAGGAGCGATGAACAATATGAAACTCACTCTACGCGGCGTTGTTTTTAGTGCACTATTTGCCGCTATTCTCGTTTTATTCAGCTTTGCGAAAATTTCTCTTCCTATGACACCCGTGCCTATTACATTGCAAACACTCGCGGTTATGCTGGCTGGCGGACTTCTGGGAGCACGCTATGGATTCCTTAGTATGGCACTCGTTGTCGTCCTCACAGCCATCGGCTTTCCCCTGCTTCACGGGAATGGCGGTTTAGGTGTCGTCCTCGGACCTACTGGCGGCTTCATTATGATTTGGCCTATTTCGGCCATGCTTATCGGTCTTATTTTACCTCGTATACGGATGAATGGCATCATGGGATACATCGCAGCATTCTTTGTCCTTGAAGTATTCGGCTCTCTCATTCTATATCTGGCTGGAGTTCCTTGGTTAATGTACAAAGTACCAACTTATACATTCGCCAAAGCTATGGCAGCAGCGTGCTATCCATTCTTACTAGGGGATGCTATCAAAGCCGTGGTTGCAGCACTCATCATTGCTCCTGTTCGCCAAGTATTTCCGCCACAAAGACTTACGGGTTCCTCTTCACATAGCGTGGTTAAAAGTAATAGTCCTACAGATCTTAGCGTTTAAGACTCTAGTTTCCATGAAGGTGGGACCGTTCACCTAACTAAAAATTAACGAACAACGGCCTTACAGCCGTAGAAGATCTGAGCACATACTCAAATCTTTTACAGCTGGAAGGCCGTTTTTTGTTTTGCTTTTCCGAGTGGGGATATCAAATTTTTACGATTTTGTAATGTGCAGCACGGAATTTTTATTCGATTGTAATGCCCTGACGTGTAAGCTAGTTCTTGTAGACAACAGCACGATGCAAACAACAGCGCAATCCAAACATCATCGAATAGGAGTGTTATATATGAAAAACAGCAAAAAGACATTAGCCGCATTAACGATCACAGCAACCGTAGGTTTATCAGCCATTCTTCCGTTCAATGCACTAGCAGCTAGTCCTTTCACGGATTCTGCCAACACAGCTCAAGTTCAAACAGCGATCGAACAATTAGCACAGCAGCAAGTTGTATCCGGGTATGAGAATAACACCTTCAAACCGAATCAGACTGTGACTCGCGCAGAGGTTGCCAAAATAGTCGCATTAGCGCTTCATGTGAGCATGGACCCAGCTGCAGCCAACCATTTTAACGATGTAACGAAAGGCGATTGGTTCTATTCCTATGCAGTTGCCCTTGAGACTCTAGGTGCCATGAAAGATACTTCCGGACAATTCCGGGGAGGTCAATCCATCACTTCCGATCAACTTGCTGACTTGATTGCGAACGTGTTAAAAGTTGAAAAAACAGCGGTAGAAAAGCTGCCAAGCTTTGCATCTATCACAGGCAGTCAAGTGACTCGTGGTCAAGCCGCTCTTCTTATCTTTGAAGCGCAGCAATTAGCTCCTATTCAAGTGACTAAGCTCCAAGCTTTGAATGCCATAACACTGCAAGTTACTTTCTCGGCACCTATTCCGGCGGCAGAATTGGAACTGGATCAAGCGTCCAAAAACTTTGTTTTTGACAACGGCCTAGCGATCAATAATGTTCCACGGTTAAAAACAGGATCCAAATCCACCTACATCATACCAGTACCTACCCAAAAAGTCGGGACAACTTACACGCTGACTTATAAAGGTAAGCCTGCTGGAACTTTCACAGCGAGCACGGAAAAAATTGCCCTGAAATCCACGGCGCAGGTAGCGAGTGATTTGTTTGAAGTTGAATCCCATTTGGCTGATGGTGTTGCTGATTACGGTTATGTGATTGCTGCTTACAGCAAAGGCCGCCCAGGTTCATTCATCGTTGACGAAAACAACACCTATAATGGCAAAACGTATCAAATTCTTTCATCCATGCGTAACCGTCAGGTGCAAATTACCCCAGAGGGCGGCGCAACAATGACAGCGAACTACTTGCCATTCACACAAGCAACTGATGGCCGACAAGCACCTAAGTTTATCCTACCTAACGGTGAAACGTTCCATGCTGGTGTCAAATATACCGTTTCGGCTGACTGGGCTACTCTCGCGAATCCAACTTTTACAGCCAAAGAAATCGCACCATTGACGATCCAATCTGCTGCCGCGGTTGATACGAAAACCATTGCTGTGACTCTTTCGCAAGATCCTAAGGATGAAATTTTCGTCTCCCGCCGTGTTACACTTACCGCAACTGACGGTACTGTGTTAACTGCTGAATACACGCTGACTTCACGTAAAGGCGCTGTAGGTACTTTCGCTCTTCTTAATAACGCTCAACTCGTTCCAGGCACTTCTTATACCATTGCTCCAGTAGGCAAATGGTCTAATGCAACAGGCGTCACTTTGACTTTAACAAAATAATCTTCACATTAAGATAGAGATCCGAGGGTACCTTGAATGAGGTGCTCTCGTTCTATTATTTATCCCTATCCCACAAATCCGAGGTGAATTCCCTTGTTACGTAAAAACCTTTCATTCCTGACATTACTGACTCCGCTCACACTGCTTCTTCTATTAATTGGCTGCGGGTCACGTCCCGACGCGGCCGTTGGTTCCAACATCACAGCAACTTCAGCACCTGTTCCCACACCGTCAGTACCTTCAACAACACCTGTCGTTAGTCCAAAACCAATAAATACCACTCCTTCCGATGCTTCCGAAACCATTTTGATGGTTACACACTCGAAAAGTGACTATCTATCTTTCTTAAACCCAGCTTCCGGCAGCTTCGAGAAACTCATCGTCGGTCAATCTCCTTTCGCTATTGCGGAAGGGCCTAATCATCGCGCCTATGTATCAACAGCGGAAGGTATCGCTGTGGTGGATACTCAGTTACGTAGACGCGTAGCCCTCGTGCCCTACCAAGCAGATGTAGGTAAACCTCAATTTGGCGAATATCGTCCCGGCGGCATGGGTATCGCTGTGTCGCCCGACGGCCGATACGTCTATGTAGGTGTTTACTTACCCGGCAGAAGCAGAAGCCAATTAGAAATCATGGACACGGAGAATCTCGCCATGACAGGCAGTGTCACCGTCGGAATCCGACCGTTCGATGTCATTGCCAGCCTTGATGGCCGTGAAGTTTACAGCATCGACCATGATTCTTACTCCGTGACGGCTATCGATCTTGCCAGTAACAAAGCTCGCACCCTTGAGGTAGCTCCGTATGGTCGCGGCGGATTCGAGAAGCCCCATTATGCGGCGGTTCGATCCGATGGCCGTCTACTTTTGCCTTACCAAGGCCGCGGCCTCGTCGTTCTTGACCCTGTCAGCGGCAAGTATGAGACGAAGCCGCTAACCGGCAACACGCATCAGGAGGGCGTTGCCCTCACACCTGACGGCAAACAGCTGCTCATCTTCGGCATCGGCTCTGCCGGCAGCGCAACCGGCAAGCCTAACTTAACAGTGCTGGACATAGCTACTCATGCTGAGAAAATCATTCTTCTGGCCCGTATGCACCAAATGATCGCCACCAGCGCAGACGGTCGTTACGCCTACCTCACAGGCGGCGTTACTTATGCCGATACCGGTTGGAACGGCATGACCGTTGTTGACTTGGCGTCTGGCGCAGTCCGCGACTTCGAGATCCCTGATTACCCTTTGGATGTGCAGCTGCTGAGTCGGTAAGGTGGTTTTTCATCGTTAAATAGTCTCATGCCAGCTTGAAATAATCTGGATCATTGCGCGGAAATAAGAGTCCCTAGAAGCTTCTATTTCGAGAAAAAGTAGCTAATGGTGGGAAATAAGAGTCTCCAGAGACTCTTATTTGATGCCGAACACAGTGAATCTGGAACATTCCGTGGAAATAAGAGCCCCTAGAAGCTTCTATTTCGAGAAAAAGTGACTATTGGTGGGAAATAAGAGTCTCCAGAGACTCTTATTTGATGCCGAACACAGCACAAATAAACTTTAATGATGCAAATCATCGTCTCAGCGGCTTTATCATCAAAATGATGGCCTTCAGACACTCTTTTATGATGTTTTACATCACTAAAGTTGTCCTCTTAACGGAAAACACCTACTTTAGCGATAAAAAACATCGTTTCAGCCTCTGACGTGTAACTTTTCCGATAGTGAGAAGTCCATTTCGCCTCTCTCAGTTTATTTTGCATGTAATGTAAAACCAAAAGTCCCTTACCCGATAAACGGGCAAGGGGCTTTTTCTATGGGATCTTGCTTTATGGGAAGTTGCTTAGCAAACGGCCGCATGCTTCCTTCACCCATGCTTCGCCATGTAGCCCACCCCAGGGTAGGTGACAATAATCTCCTGCCCCTCTGCAAGGCTCTTAATTTTTTGGCGAATTCTCGCTATCGTGACCCGCAAATATTCAACTTCATCGCGGTATTCACTTCCCCAGATTTCACTTAGCAGCTGTTCATGGGTCATAACTTTGCCCGCATGCTGCAAGAGCAAAGCAAACAAGTTATACTCGGTCTCCGTAAACTTAACCTCAATATCTCCCAGCCATATTCTACGCTGAGCAAGATTAGCCGTCACGGGTCCGAGCGTGATCTCGCTCGTTGTGACGGGCGTCGCCATTCGGCCATCCATCCGGCGAAGAACTGCATTCACTCTAGCGAATAGTTCATCTAATGAGAATGGCTTCGTCAAATAATCGTCTGCTCCTAGGTTGAGTCCCTGCACTTTATCCGCCCCATTGCTTCGCGCAGTCAGCATGATGACTGGTACGCTGGAGTAGGAGCGCAGCCTTTTGAGCACGTCGAATCCGTCCATGCCCGGCATCATCAGATCAAGTAAAATCAAATCCGGATCAAATCCCTCAATCTTCTCAAGCGCCTCAGCGCCGCTTTGGCAGGCCAATGTTTCGAAATCCAACGATTTGAGGTTCGCTGCAACGAAACGCACGATTTTCGGCTCATCATCAACGATCATAATCTTCTTCTTGTTCACTTTCAGCTCTCCTTCCCTTGGAAGCTCGGTATGGAGAGGATAAATGTACTTCCCTCACCAGGCTTGCTCAATACGCGGATCTCTCCGCCGTGCGCTTGCATGATCCCCTTGCAGATCGCTAGACCGAGTCCGGTCCCGCCGGTTTGACGGCTTGATGACACATCAACTCGGTAGAAGCGGTCAAATATTTTATCCACCTGCTCTGCAGATATCCCGATGCCATTATCTTGAACTTCCAGATGAACATAACGCTCATCCGCTTCAGCGGTAATTCGAATTATCGGATGCTGCTCGTTATAGCGAACTGCGTTCGTGAACAAGTTCACGAGGACTTGCTCCATGCGCAGCTTGTCCGCGTAGACCAAAGGCATATCATCGGCCAGATGCACCTCGAATTGGGTATGCTCATAGTTCGCTTGCTGCGGGAGCCTTCTTTTGGCGCTTTCCACGACTGCTTCCAATCGGAGTGGCTGCGGATTGATCCGCATGGCACCCGATTCGATCTTCGATATATCCAACCACTCATCGATCAGATCCTGAATGCGCCCGATGTCTTCATGAATTCCCTCCAGCAGCTCCTGTTTAAAGCTTTCTTCCCACTGAGCATCCACACGAAGAAGCGTCTCGACACCACCGCGTATACTAGTAATTGGGGTTTTAAATTCATGGGATGCAAGGGAAATCAGATCATTCTTAAGCGCATCGATTTCATGCTCCTTGGTCATATCACGCCACACATAGCCGCGGCCAAAAACTCGCCCTTCTCTAGCCACTTGAAACGCCGAAACCATCATAAAGCGCTCTTTGCCCTGCTCGGATTTCACCGTAAAAGCACCCTGCACCCTCGGCTCAGCAGTAAGCATCTGCAGTTCGTCTTGACGTTCGGGCAGCAAAAGAGCAATCCTTTCAAACAGCGCAGCCTCATTCATTGCCCCCAACTCCGACATCGGAATTGCGAAGATTTCGGCCATCCGATGATTGGCATACACAACATTATGCTTCACGTCGATCAGGACAACCGCATCGGACATGCTTTCCAGAACGGCATTTAAGGTCGCATGCTCGTCCTGCAGCCGCTGGGTTCGTTCCTCAACACGATTCTCAAGCTCACTGTTGAGCTGCAGCAGCGCTCCTTGATTTTCCTTAATTTGCTCAGCCATCCGGAAGAAATGATCAGCCAGCAATTGTAGTTCCAGAGGTGAACCCTGAGGAACGACTTTGCTGTCCGGCTTGGCGAAGGTGCCTCCTGCTAGACGCTGCGTGTAGCCAACCAAGGCATGAATGGTTCCATTCAGCCGTTTCGCCAGAAAACTGCCTAGCAGTACGGTCAAAATGAGTGTGAACACCAGCAGCAATATCGTGATACGGAGAGATTCGATGAAAGCAGCATTGACTGCGGCTTTGGACTTACTTACCCACACGATCCAATCGATTTCGGGAATGGCCTTATAGGTAATCAGTTCTTTGTGAGTGGAGGTGCTTAATTGGTAAGTTCCTTCCCCCTGTCGCTGGACTCGTGCATCTTCGGCAACAGGCTCCTTCGATAAATCCGCCATGGATTCAGTCAGTGCTGCGTTCGGATGATAGATGGGTTTACCCGCATGATCCAGAACAACTGGATACGCTTCTTTGCCATAATCATATTTAGTAACGAGCTCCTTAATGGGAGCTAATTCGAGCACGGCGAGCACAAAGCCATCAGCTTGCTTATTTCCCTTATATATCGGTACAGCAATCGCGACTGCCGACTGATTCAAACTTTCTGGTCCCCGGAATAGCGAGGATATGACGGTCTTTTGTGCGGCTTGTACACGTTTGGTGTAATCTCGCTCCTTGACGTCGGCGCCAATGAGTGAAGCATTCGCTGCAGTGTGCGTCGCTTTGATGATCCCATTTTGATCTACAACGTAGATGCCCGTGAAGCCTGCCAAGTTTTCTTGCAGCGATTGCAGCTTTAGCGTTAAGCTCTCGCGTGTACGGAAGGCAGCATCAGACGCCGAAATTGTAGCAGCCAACGTTTCAACCGCATTTCGATGATAGTACATGTAATCTTGGATGGCATCCCCCAGTCGATAGGTTGTCTGCCGCTGATTCTGATTGGACTCCTGCGTAATATGGGTAATTTGAGAAACTTGAAAACTGCCTAGAATTAGTATCGGAATCATCGCCATAATAGCGAAAGTTATGGTCAAATGCGATCGCATAGAATAATGTTTCAAAACAGGGTTCCTCCGCTCTAGCAGCACTATTCTTAGATGTGTTCATTAGCTCTATTTTACCATTAGCAAAAATGTAATGAAAATGAAATCTGAAATTCATCTGATTTTAATGAAGTAAGCTTATAATAAAGTTCGACCCCCCTTTAAAATATATACTTAGACCCGCGGCCCGTTGCTGTGGGTCACTTTTTTGTTATAATGTATAGAAATGTATAGAAACTAAACAAAAAAGGGCGGCTTCTTATGGAAAATGACCTAGAGTTGATTACGACCAAATTTCGCGAAATTAAAAATGTCATCTCCTCTTATTTGATGCAGGTGCTGCCTCACTTTCAGATTTCACCGATTATGATGTATGTCTTGGAGTTTCTGCGCAAACACCCTGAGTGCATCGCGGTGGATATCTCGAATGAATTCGGGCTAACCAGAGGCGCTATCACTCAGCTGTTAGATAAATTGGAATTGCAGGGTTTGGTCATCCGCAAGCCGCATCCCACTAGTCGCAGAAGTCAGCTCGTTCAAATGACGGATAAAGGAAATGAACTGATAATTAGCATCTTAGCTGCGTACAATAAAAAAATCGAACAGCTATTTACCAGCTATTCCAAGGAAGAATTGGCTGCGCTCAAACAGCTTTTAGAAAAATTGCCACTATAATCCCAACGTTCCTGTTGGGATTTTTTATTTTCATCTTGACTAATTTGTTTAATCAATATATTGTTTAATTAATAAACAGTTTAAAACATAAACACATAAGGAGTGTTTTGATTGAATAAAATTATAGCGATCACCGGAGCCTCATCGGGTATAGGCTTAGCGACTGCACTGCAATTTTCTGAGATTGGTTGGACGGTTTACGCAGGAACGCGCAACGTGGAGCGTGATCAAGAGAAATACGGCCATCAGGCTAATCTTCATTTTATCGAAATGGAAGTCACCAGCCCTGAATCTATGGAAAATGCATTTGCCGTTATCGAAAAGAACCACGGTCACCTTGACGTTTTGTTCTGTAATGCGGGCTTTGGATTTTTGAGAGCCTTGGGGCAAGCGACTATGGAGGAGATTCATAACGTTTTTGATACGAATGTTTATGGAGTTATGCATACGATTCGCGCAGGGCTTCCGCTGCTTCGCAAGTCAGATGCTGGACATCTGATTGCAACAACAAGTGTTGGCGGCTTGGTCGGGCAACCCTTTAATGAGATTTATTGCGCGGCTAAATTTGCCGTTGAGGGTTTGTTAGAAAGTTTAGCAACCTACTACAAGCCCACATTTAATATCGATGTTACGCTGCTTGAGCCCGGCGCGATTGCAACCAATTTTAACAGCACCGTCCTCGGTCACGTTCAAAAAACCGGCGGCATTCTAGAAGATGAATATAAGCCGATTATCACGCAGTATTTGGACACCTTCACCAAGCGGAATTTGGTGCCTCAAACGTCAGAATCGGTTGCAGAGGTGATGGTTAAATTAGTCACGGAGCTGGATCCGAAGCCATTACGCATTCGAACATCGGAAGCTGCGGAAGCTTTCGTCCAATATAAAGTGAGTCAAGATCCCACTGGTCTGGACGGCATGCTCAACACTCGTAAACTGCATTTGAATAGGTAAAAATCAAATACCACTTCGGAACGTCACAACGTTCTGCAGTGGTATTTTTCAGTAGATAAGAAAGTATAAGATTTATACTTTTGCTTCGCATCTACCTTGACAAACGCGCTCGTCCCAGAAGGACGACGGAGTCGTTTATCCTTGAATCCAAAAAAAAAATTGCATAAACTAATAACATTAGTTAATATATTATTATAATTAGTTTGCCCGTGAAAGGGAGTGTTGTTATCATGATGATCGTGATGAAAGCCGCCAATTTAGGCTTACGTTTTCTGTTAGAACTTTGCATCCTTGCTTCCCTTAGTTATTGGGGATTTCACGTTGGCAAAGGAGGGCTGCTCAAAGGCGTTCTGGGCATTGGCACTCCGCTGCTGGCAGCCATCCTATGGGGCATGTTCGTTTCACCGAAAGCTTCAATAACCGTCTCTCAGCCTCTTCAATTTTTCATCGAACTCGTTATTTTCGCAGTTGCCATTATAGCCCTTTATGTAACCGGCAAACATTCTCTCGCTATTTGTTTCGCTCTTTTTTACATTCTTCATCGCATTCTGAAGTTCCTCTGGGATCAATAAATCGCGGTCACATTTGGGCGACGAGCAGCCCATCTTTTACAATAACGGTAAACGCAGTTAGACTTTTCGAAGGCACGTTCAGACACACACCTGTATGAGAATCGAATTCCCAACCATGTAAGGGACATACCAGCTCTCCACGTTCCTCTTCTACCATTCCCCCAGCATGCGGACATTTGCGCGACACTAAACGGTAGCTATCTGGTTCGTCGTTTTTCAAAATCCAGTACTTTTGGTTTTCAATCTCAACTTCTGCGGGTAGATCTGTGAATCGTTGTTCCGGACCCAGTTCAATTTCTTTCATCCTAATCCTCCTAGCAAAATGTTGATTACTCCGTCTTAACAGTTTATCGCAATCCAAAGGCTTCTACACATAATTTCCCACAATGTTACGATAGGATGTCCATAATCTTTCGGTACAGTAAGAGTGTAAGGGAAATGACTAACATTCCCTACAAGCTACATATAACCGAGAGGAGTTTTCTAAAATGAAAACACAATGGAAAAAACGCGCAGCTCAAACTAGCCTGCTAGCCGTAATCGCAACTATCGCATTCGGAGCCGTAACTGCATCCGCAGCAGACACGAACAAAGATACGAAATTGATTCAAGGTATTCAAATCTCACAACCTGAAGGCAGTAAACCAGCCATGATGTTCCGTGCGACTAGTGCTAGCTCAGGTCTACTAATGCAGCCATCGCATGAGCGAAACTACTGGAAACTGCTTGCCAGTACCTATTCACCAGAAACTTTATCCGACTGGAAGAAAGCGTTGGAAGATCGCAAACAGGTAGAAAATGAGTTTCCAAAGCCTACTTTTGCTAAAAAAGTGATCTTTAAAAAAGATGCTGAGACTGGTAAAACAGAGGAGAAAGTCCTGACTGAAGACGATGCGCTTCAATTGGAGGGGCTCACAGATTCCGTTACTGCCGTTCCTGCCCTTCCTTCTGTTGCTATCAATTCAGATGGTGTTATAACGCCGCCTACCAAAGATATCATGATCAAACAACTGGTTACCCAAGCACTTCCACTTGAGGGTGCTGTAGCTGGTGATATAATGAAAGCGGAGCTACCGGAATCTTTCAAACGCCAGCAGAAATTAACAGAAGCGGTGGAAGCTGATGATACCGCGGCGATTAAAAGCCTATTGCCTGAATTGTTGAAGGATTATGTGAAGCAAACCGAAGAGCTTCGCGAGTTGACGAAGAAATTGAAAACAGAAATTCCAGCACCCGCTGAGAAATAAAGATTGTTTAGCTGTTTGAATCTAGTGGAACCGATCGCATTTTTAAGCGGATCGGCTCCACTTTTTCCCTATGTAATCAGGAGAGTAGGAGATTATGCAAATGTATCACATTTATCTGGTAGAAGATGAAGAGGATTTAAGAGGCGTCCTGGCAGCATATTTAGAGAAAGAGGGGTGGCAAGTGCGCTCGTTCCCCGATGGAACCTCAGCCCGAGAAGCAATCTCGGAGCGGCCGGACTTGTGGGTCCTCGATATTATGCTGCCCGGCGTAGATGGTTATCAACTGATGCGGGAAATCAAGGCGGATCAACCGATGCAGCCTGTTATCTTTATCTCCGCGCGGGATGCAGATATTGATCGGATTATAGGACTGGAGCTAGGCAGTGATGATTATCTGGCCAAGCCTTTTTTACCGCGGGAACTCGTGATTCGCACACGTAAATTGCTTGAACGTGTCTATGGGGAACGTCTTGGTGGATCGCTGGCAGCCGCCCAAGAACGCCGCGTGAAACTGACCGTTGGACCCTATCTGATCGATGAGCAAGGCCGCATCGTGACCGACGCCGATGGAACGAATCCGGAGCTTACGTCGAAGGAATTCGAGCTGCTGCTTTACCTGGTGAACCACCATGGACAGGTGCTTGAACGTCAGCAGGTGCTTACCGCTGTCTGGGGCATCGATTACTTCGGTACGGATCGTGTCGTCGACGATTTGGTGCGAAGATTACGCCGGAAGCTGCCGGAATTGCGACTTGAAACCGTATATGGTTACGGATATAGGATGGTGAAAGCATGAGAATGCGTCTGGGAAATTGGCCTCTTGCGGTTAAGCTATGGGGGGCGTTCGCCTCCTTAACACTTTTGATTTTTACGCTGCTCGCCATTCTGCTTCCTTGGACATTGAAGGGATTTTTCACTGAGCAGTTGTATGATATTTTACTCGATACTCAGAGCGGTCTTCGTGTGGAAAGCAGCAAAGCATCAACTTTGGCAATCCCCGCGGAGCCAATCATTCAACTTCCGGTTCCCAGTTTTGTACAGGGCATACCTATGGACAAGCGCATTTTGGTCGTACCGAAAATGGACCCCAATGAAACAAGCAATATCCTCCCTAATGAAACTTTGGGGATACGAGCAATCTCGCCTCTTCAAGCGACGACATTGAGCGGACCCGCGATTCAGCATTTCATGATAAGCGGTACTGCTGCCAGCAATCAAACATTTGCTTCGAGCGCTACCATAAGCGAGCCCTTCATGCAGGCTATGGAGCATGATGCCTTCGCACAACAACTGCCCGTAGAAAAATATACACGGAGTATTGAGAATAAGAGTATCTTCTATGTGATTCGAAAAGAAGGTGATCTAACGAAGCCCAACTTCATCGTCTCGTATGCTTGGGGAAACTATCGTAACGATCTCGTGATGACGATGTTTGGCCGGCTCATGCTGCTGATGGTAGGTCTTATTGTCATTAGCTGGCTCCCCTGTCTGGGAATTGCTCGCTACTTCACACGTCCACTCGTTCAGATGGAGCGCCATGTCGGGCGAATGGCTGAACGTGACTGGCACGAGCCTATCTCAACAAGCCGCAAGGATGAGATTGGCCGGCTAGCCAAAGCGATTGAATCCATGCGGCAGCGGTTAGTGCGCCAAGATCGGGCGCAGCAGTTCTTCCTGCAGCACACGTCTCATGAGCTGAAGACGCCTGTGATGGTGATTCGCAGCTATGCGCAATCCATACAAGACGGCGTTTATCCAAAGGGAACCCTCAATGAAAGCGTTGGCGTTATTATGAAAGAGGGCGAGCGGTTGGAGAAGCGGATTCGTGACTTGCTGCTGCTGAATAAATTGAACTATTTAACGGCCCGAGAGAAGCCTTTTCAGCCTTTTGAGATTAATGCAGTCATTGAAGATGTGGTTGAGCGACTGCGGTATCGTCGTCCAGAAATCAAGTGGGAGATGGATCTCGCTCCTCACACCACACTACTTGGTGACCAGGAACAGTGGAAAATAGCCTTGGAAAATATGCTCGACAACCAGCTCCGCTATGCCAAAAGCTGCATTCGTGTCTTGATCAAATCACAGTTACTCGACAATGCAAATGCGATAAAAGGGCAACCCTCCTTATCTGAGTTTTGTATAAGTAATGATGGCCCGCTTCTTGATCAAGCCATCGCGGACAGCCTGTTTGAGCCCTTCCGCTCCGGTGGCGATGGCCAATTCGGACTTGGCCTCGCCATTGTGAAACAAATTATGGACCATCACGGCATGACGGTTCGCGCGGCGAACCAGAGAAATGGCGTATCCTTTTATATCGAACCAGGAAAGCATGCGGACAAAACTAGCGTCCCAAAAGTTTCATAAAGACAAAAAAGCACAAGCAACAGGAAACCGATTCCTGATCGCTTGTGCTTTCTTCCATTGTTCCATAGATGCTCATCTAAATGGGACGATTATGATTTTTTTTCGAGCTTGGCGGAAATACCAGTGAGTAAGACGGCAACTAAAACCATCAGTCCCCCAATCCATGGCGTATGCACAAGTCCCATAGAGCCTACAACCACACCGCCAATTATAGAGCCAATGGCAAATCCGATGTTGAAGGCCCCTATATTGAGGGCTGAAGCCACATCTACTGCGGATGGAACTGTTGTCCCAATACCGAATGCACTGATGGCAAGGGCAAGAAGCGCCCATTTCCCTGAATTCGATGTTTCTTTTTGTATAGTAGCGGACTGTGCGAATGAACGGCTCTACCCTTTAACATTTCGGCTCTGAGTGCTATTATATTTGTATAAGAACTTTTTGATAAGTACGCACTTTGAAGTAGTATAGATACATTTAAGGTATATAGGTACTATATAGTACCCTTATTTTCAAAAGGAGGTTTACCTTTATGCCCTATAATATTCCAGTTGAAGCCACGCTTGATGTGATCGGTGGTAAATGGAAGGTCGTCATCCTGTGCCATTTGGACAAAGGGGACAAACGAACAAGTGAGTTAAAAAGGTTAATGCCCGAAATTACCCAGAAGATGCTTACCCAACAATTACGCGAGTTGGAACAAGACGGAATGGTGAAAAGAACAAGTTATGATCAAGTGCCACCGAAAGTGGTCTACTCCTTGACCGATTATGGTTGGTCATTCAAACCCATTCTGGATGCCATGTGCAACTGGGGGGAGCAGCATATGAAAGAAAAAGATATGGCTCCCATACTAACTCATTAAGCTAAGGTGATACAAGTAACTAATCCCAGGAGGTGTTTGCTTTGAAGATCATGATTTCAGCTTCGGAAGCCATGGAAAAAGGGGTCTGGGCAGAGATACTTCGTCTCTTCGGGAGAGATAAAGATGAGGAAATATGGCCTCAGGAGGAGTTTATATTAACTGAGGAGCAGGCTCTTAAGTTGAATCTTATAAAGAAATAAGCGATTCTATTGAAGACCATCCAGAGGGTGGTCTTCTTTCTAATGGTTTTAGAGCTGGTAACCGCTTCACGGATATATGCAGCCTTCTACCAAAGGTAGACTCCTTTATACGAACCGTCGTTCCGTTAAGAACAACTGCCAAAAAAATGACCCCTCCTGATGGCGGAAGTCCTCATGGATACTAGCAACCATCGCAAAGCAAAAAATGCCCCCGATAACCGGGAGCATTCGTATCATTTCACTATTAAGCTTTGACTTTTGCTTTGATCTCTTCAAGCGGCTTGTGGTTACCATATTTCGGATACTCGCGTGTGGATGGAGCCGCCCAGTGAACCGCATTGCTGATAACGCGGCGGATTTGCTCATTGTAGTACGTACGGTACGTCTCGTGCCCAGGACGGAAGTAGAAAATTTTCCCATTTCCGCGATTGAACGTGCAACCGCTGCGGAAAACTTCGCCGCCTTCGAACCAAGAAACCATGATCAGCTCGTCCGGCTGAGGGATATCAAAGTGCTCACCGTACATTTCCTCTGCTTCAAGATCGATGTACTCACCGATGCCTTCAACGATTGGATGGCCAGGAGCAACAACCCAAAGACGTTCCTTCTCATCAGCTTCACGCCATTTGAGGTCACAAGAAGTGCCCATTAGCTTTTTGAACACTTTGGAGAAGTGTCCGGAGTGCAGCACGATAAGCCCCATGCCTTGCCATACACGTTTTTGAACGCGGTCTACGATCTCGTCCTGCACTTCGTTATGTGCCTTATGTCCCCACCAAATGAGTACATCTGTATTATTCAAAACTTCTTCGGACAAGCCGTGTTCAGCATCATCTAATGTCGCATACGTGACATCAACGGCTCCGCTCAAACCTTCACCAATCGCCGTATGGATACCATCTGGATACGCTGCGCGTACGACTTCGTTTTCTTTTTCATGACGGAACTCGTTCCAAACCGTTACTCTAAGCTTCTGACTCATCTTCTTATTCCCTCCAGGGTAGCGTATTCATTCATACTTTTGAGTATAGTCACTCCCTCGCCGAAAATAAAGGCAAGATCCTGCCTAATTCTTATTCAATAGTGTCCTTCCTCTTCAAACAATGATATACTCATTACTGATAAACCTTACATTTCACCACTTTTTACGTATTCAAAAATGTCTTTTACAGTAGTGAGGTATACATATCCATGGACCCTATATATAGCTCTAGCACCTTCACCGAGATTGTTAATGAAGAAGTCATTTACCAGAACCCATTGCTCTTCTTGAAAATATGGGAAATGAGTTCTGATACCCCGCAGTTCGGGCCTCCTACTCCTTGGCGTTGGCATTCACATATGCAAGTTGAATTTCTTGTGGTCATAGAAGGTCAACTCGGCATCCAAACGAAGCACGATTTTACGGTGATGGCCCCTGGAGATGTCATGGTCTTGGGCTCTTCCCAGCCGCATCGTACGTATAAGCATTCAGCGGATGCCTTGAGACAGATCGTTTTTCAGATTGATCTAAAGCAGCACTTTGACCTTAGCACCATGCCCTACCTGCACTGCTTTTCGGAACTTACTCATCCACTTGAGCAATTTAATGAGCTGTTTCAAGGCAATACAGCCGTCAAGCAAGCTGCTTACAACTTCATCATGCAGATTTACGAAGAGTCGCAATCCCGTAAGATTGGGTACGAGTTGGCGATCAGTGCAGCGATCAAAAATCTCTTACTCTTGATGCTGCGCAATGACAACCGAGATTTCTCGGCTCTTGCCGAGGACTCTGGCATTTCTCGCGTGCGTCCGGCACTAGACTTTATCGACGAGCATCTGAGCGAACGGATTTCGGTTGAAGACATGTGCAGTGTGCTCAATTTGAGCTATCATTACTTTATTAAGTATTTCAAAAAGGTGATGGGGATATCCTTCGTCGATTACGTTAATTACAAGCGGATCAAAAAAGCCGAGCGTCTCCTTCTCACAGGCGACCTCAGCATTATGGAAGTAAGCTTTGAAGTAGGCATACTGAATATGGCGCAATTCTACAAGCTGTTTAAGCGTCATAATCAATGCTCGCCCAAAGAATTTAAACAACGCATGCGCAGTCAATCAGGGCTGACGCCTCTGCTTGCGCAAGCGGACTAGCGCGCTTAAAGCCTCCATGGGAGATCCCGCAGGAGGCTTTGTTATATCCATCAAGGCAGGAAGCCTTGTTGGCTGACAAACACACGCTCCTGCGGGAAATGCCGCAGGAGCTGTTCGCGCACACGCTCGTACGCATCCCGACTGTACCAGTCTGGCAGCTCCAGCGCGTCATAGATAGCGCGCACGCCGATGCGTTCCGTGCGCTTGCCCCCACTGCCATCGCCCATGAAGTAATCGTCGATGCACACCCGATCCACGATGCCCGCAAGCAGCTCGGCGAAATGCTCCGAGCTCGGCAGCGCTGGCGCTATCGTGGCCTGCACTGGAATGCCGCGAGCTGCGAGCTTGCGAAGGGCATTTAGCCGCGTCGGAATCGGCGGCGCGGACGGCGTGAACGCTCGGCGTATATCCTCGCGGTCGGTCTCGACCGTCATGCTGACTCTTACGCGTTCGCCGAGCAGCTTTAATAGATCCGCATCCCGTGTCACGAGCGGACTGCGGGTCTGAACGAACAAGAAGTCCGGCGGATTCGCGGACATCACCTCAAGGAGCGAACGGGTGATTCGCTCCTTATGTTCGATCGGCTGGTAGGGATCCGTGGCCGATGACATGAAGATCGTAACCGGCCCTTTGCTCTTCGCTTTAGTCAGCTCCTTCGCTAGAAGCGCGGCCGCATTTTCTTTTACATCGACCCAATCGCCCCATGCGCCGCTGCGGAATAATGCGACCGGCATCTGCCTCACATAGCAGTAGGAACAGGCGAAGGAGCAGCCGGTATAGGGGTTTAGCGTGTGCGTATACCCCTTAAGAAAGCCGCTCGCTTTCGTGAGCAGCTGCTTCGCCGTCTTCCGGTTTACGTCAATCTTCATAGACTCACCTCCGCTTTTCCCTTTCGAGATCATCTCCTCGATAACCTAGTTAAATATCATCTAATTTCATCTATTACATTGGAGGATAGAGACCATCGATTCATTTCATCCAATCTAGTACTACATTGAGGTGTCTTAATCCAATGTTATATATACTCGCTTGAGGTTGCCGGATGAATGAATCCCTATCTCTGTTGAATGATGTTGTAGAATGTGCAACAATTGCTGCCTAGATATCGCCTTGCTAACTTCGTTGTTGCAAAATAGCCTCTAGGTGTGCGAATTATTGTAGAAATTACAACATTGGCACCACTATACCCATCATAACCTTCACAAAGCTGCTGAACGATTCTAAAATCAAATTTTGGTGTCACGGCCTACCCGTAGTGAGGAGGCATCATGAATGTATCGGCATTGGAGAAAATCCAATGAAATCTCAATTTTGACTTTAGCTTTTGTACTTTCATTGGAATAATCCAATGGAATTTTTTATTTTCTATGAAAATTGTCGATTCTACGAGTTTTAATTGGATAAACTCCAATAGAATCGGTTATCCATAGGCTTAAATTTAAAAGTACTGTAAAAACTCCAATGGATTAGAGTTAAGTGCACCCATATCCAATCATAATCCTGCTCGCTCCAACAACAGCAGCTTCTCCTTGTTCTGGAGTCCACCGCGGTAACCAGTTAGCGACCCATCCTTCCCCACAACACGATGACACGGCACCACGATGAGCACGGGGTTAGCCCCAATAGCAGTGCCCACAGCCCTAACTGCACTTATTTTATCCAGCTCCTGGGCTACCTGTGAATAACTAAACGTTTCCCCATGTGGAATCTCATGAAGCACACGCCACACCGACTGCTGAAAAGCAGTACCACGCAGATCCAACGGCAATGTAAATGTCGTGCGTAGTCCTTTCAAATACTCCTCTAATTGAAGGATATAGGGCTGCAGCTTCTCAGTATCCTCTACCCAGTTAGGCTCAGGCAGCTGCGAACGAGCCCATTTCGCTAATTCCAACCACGAACCCTCATCTACACCACCTGCAGGATCTCCTTCTTGAAATTGTAAATAGCAAAGCCCCTCATCCGTTGCCGCCATCAAAAAGTTATTTTCCAACAAACGAACGACTCCCCAGTAGATCAACTTCGTCTGCTTGGTTTGCATCTCAGACATTCCCTGCTTATATTGCTCCCCGGCTTTCACCCGCATAGTTTGCATCTTCGTTCCCTCCTCGGTTATGTTTAGAATGATTTTATTTGACGGAATTCCGTTGGCGAAAAACCGGTCTTTTTCTGAAACATCGTGGCAAAATGCGCCGCATTCGGTATCCCCACTTGAACACCAATTGCATTCACAGGAGCATTCGTCTCTAGAAGCAGCCGTTTGGCCGCTTCGATGCGTACTTGTTGAAGATACGTTAGAGGTGTGATTCCCTGCAGACGTTTGAAAGTCCTTTGCAGATGATAGACACTTGCATAAAAGTGATCTGCCAGGATCGTCAGCGTCAGCGGCTCAGCATAATGTTCATCGATGTGAGCTGTCATGAGCGACACCCATTCTTCATCAGGCAGCCTCACGCCGTCTGGCCTGCACCTTTTGCAGGGACGATAATTTTCCGAGAAAGCTGCTTGTCGGTTCCCAAAAATCCGGACATTCTCCCTTTTAGGCACCCTTGATTTGCAAGATGGCCTGCAGAAGATCCCAGTTGTCGTCACCGCATAATAAAACGTACCATCATAAGCCGCATCATTCGCAACAATCGCTTTCCAAAACCGTTCTTGCATGACTACCGCTCCTCTCAGCTCCATTTCCCTACTAGCTCAGTATACCCAAACTATGCTGCTCTTGTAAGGGATGGAGGATGAGAAAGCAAGATTACGAAAGCCGCCTTCAGCGATAATAGAGGAAGAAACTTTATCAGATACGAGGAGAACTTAACATGCCACATCTTCAACCATTCGACCCTTCTATCCTAAAATGGTGCGAGCAGACAAGCTCCCTTACACTGCCGCTTCCTGATCCTTTTCGATATGAGCAAAATCTCGGTTATCTATCCCGATCAACCAATGAATGCTTATTCCATGTGGATAACTTGGCTATTTACAAGCTGCTTCCGGCCCAGGATAACCATGTCCTAATCGCTGTCAACAGTGAGGATAATTCCCGGCTGCGTATACAACTACTCCATAGTACCGACGGTACCCTCACCTCCTCCACTCGTGAAGACGTGGCTCGCTATGTGTGGGAGTGGTTTGACCTTGGCACCGACCTTACGCCTTTCTACGAATTGGCCAAGGGTGATCCTCTGCTGAAGCAAGTCACTCAGGACTTTTATGGGCTGCGCCTGATGGGGATTCCAGATCTATTCGAGGCGATGAGCTGGGGCATTATCGGACAGCAAATCAACCTGACTTTTGCCTATACGCTCAAAAGACGTCTTGTTGAAGCTTTCGGCACGCGGCTAGACTGGGAAGGACGGACGTACTGGGCATTTCCTACACCAGAGCGAATCGCCGAGCTTACGTCTGATGCTTTGACCGCCTTACAGTTCACGGGTAAAAAAGCAGAATACTTAATCGGCGTTGCCAAGTTGATGACTGAGGGATTGCTTGTTCAAGAGGAGCTGCTGAAGCGGAACGATTTTGCCGATATGGAGAAAGAGCTGTTAAGTATTCGCGGCATCGGCCCGTGGACGGCCAATTATGTGCTGATGCGCTGCTTGCGGAACCCAGCTGCTTTCCCTCTTGCCGACGTTGGCTTACACAATGCTCTGAAGCATGTGCTTGGCTTAGAGCAGAAACCGACTATTCCTCATATTCGACAGCTTGCTGAAGGATGGAATGGGTGGGAAGCTTATGCGACTTTTTATTTATGGCGTGTATTATACTAGCCGAAAATGATGCGATTACGTGAGACTACCCTACAGATAACTAGACTAAGGTCCTGACCAAAACTTGACTTTCTGACGGTTCATAGCTTTACTTGAAACAGGTATAATTTATGTAAGATGGTTCATTTCTGCTGCGCAAATTAGAGATATTCATGCAAATTTCCACAAAAAATATACGGTTTTTTGTTACAAGGAGAGCATAAGTCATGAAGTTTATGGGACTAATTGAACAATTATTTGCACAATTTGGCTATTGGGTATTGTTGATCGGTTTGCCATTGGACGCTATTGCGCTTCCGATTCCTCCGGGAAATACGACGATGACGTATACGGGTTTTTTAGCTTATAAAGGGGTGCTTAATTGGTTTTTAGCCATGATTGCGGCCTGGGTCGGAAGTTTGATAGGCATGACGATTACCTATTGGATCGGATATAAACTGGGCACGCCTCTGATTGAACGTTATGGAAAACTTCTGTTTTTGAAGCCCGCGCATCTGCAGAAATCTAGAGAATATTACGCGAAGTATGGAAACAAATTGCTACTTTTCAGTTATTTCATACCGGGAATCAGACAATTTATCTTTTATTTTGTAGGCATCATCCGCGTTCCATACCGAATTTTTGCTTTATTCGCCTTCACAGGTTCCGCTTTATGGGTGGTTGTATTTTTCGGAATCGGTTACCTTTTCGGTGATCAGTGGCTTATCATTTTTATGTGGGTAGAAAAGTTTTTGATTTACACCTTGATTGGGTTGTGTATTGCGGTGGCTGTTTTTCTCCTCTTCAAATGGCGTAGTCGTTTGAAAACGGGGCTGCAAAAGCCTCAATAAAGCAGATGCCTAAATCATTTTATATACGAAAAAGGTTGCCCCTTCGGTCTTAGTAAGATCGAAAAGGCAACCTTATTTGATTTATTATGCCGCTGCTTTTTTACGGGTGAGTAAAATAAAACATAGGATCGCCCCTATTTCCATCACGGCTATGATGATGCCTAACGGAACCGCGGTTTGGCTGCCGCCAATACCGACCAACGGAGCAACTAGGCCTCCTATTATAAAAGAAAGCAAACCTAACAATGCTGCCGCGCTGCCTGCTGTTTTCCCTTGATTTTGAAGAGCTAGGGAGGAAGTTGCCACAGAAACAGGTCCAACGCTAGAAACGATAAAGAAAAAAGCCGCCAAAATCATATATAACCCTGCCCCGATTAGGGTAGAAATGAACAGTAACAAGCCGCCGAAAGCGGCAATGGCAAGACCACCAGCTAGCAATCGATGATTGCTTACTTTACCTGCTAACTTGCCCGTGATTTGACCGGCTATGATGACACCTAGACCGTTAATCGCGAAGCAAAGACTAAATATTTGCGGGGAAACGCCGAAAATATCCTGCAGCACGAACGGGGACCCCGAAATGTAAGCGAACATGCCGGCAAAAACGAGTCCCTGCGTTAACGCATAGCCCATGAACATACGGTCTGTGAGCAGTCCTCCGAACGTTCGGAGCGTGTTGGTGAGTCCACCTTTGGAACGACGCTCTGGCGGATGTGTTTCCTTCAAGCCCAACACAGTAGCAAAGAGCATAACCACACCGATCAGACTCAAGACAAGGAATACGCCACGCCACGAGGTGAACTGCAAAATTTGTCCACCTACGATGGGAGCAAGTATAGGCGCAGCCCCATTGACCAACATTAGAAGGGCAAAAAATTTCGTCAGCTCCACACCTTCATACATATCACGAACAATCGCACGGGAGATAACGATGCCAGCTGCACCAGCCATGCCTTGAACGAAACGCAGACCCAGAAATACCCAGATCGTTGGCGAGAACATGCATAGGACCGAGGAAATCGCATAAACAACAAGCCCAATCAGCAGTGGCATTCGCCTTCCGCGCACATCACTCACCGAACCGGCGATGAGCTGACCGATCGATAAACCGAGCATGCAGGCGGTTAAACTCATTTGTGCCAGCGAGGTGGTGGTATGAAGATCATTCGCGAGCACAGGCAGCGCGGGTAAGTACATATCGAGAGAGAGCGGGCCGAAAGAGGCCAGTGAACCGAGCACGAGCACAATCCATAAACGGTTTGAACGACTTACAGATAGCCTTGCTTGGGAAGCAATAGGATTAGACATCACGTATCACAAACTTTCATTCGTAGTAAATTTACGCTACCATCGAGATGTGATTTTGTCTAGTAGGTAACTTTTACAAAGCTGCGCCCAGACGAAAAAAGAGCCTCCAACAACTCCAGCCGGAATCGTTAAAGGCCCTTTTTCCAGAACGTCATCTCTTACTTCGTTACTTTCACCGTAATCTTGTCGCTCGAAGTGACTCCGCCCGCATTGACCAATTCGCTGCGGTACTCATACACGCCAATGGCTCTGCCGGCAATCGTCGACACTGCGCTTTGTGCACTTGGAGAAGCTGCATTCAAGCTCTTCGTTTCGATCAAGATGCCATTCTCGTATAGGCGATACTCGGTAGCGTTGGTGCCCCACCACATGTTCATTGTCACTTTGTAGTTGCCATCTCCATCCCAATTATCTTGAGATAGTACCGGTTTACCTGGAGATGCGTCTGTAATCTTGACCACAAGTGGGCTGCTAGCTGTTGTTCCGAAGGAATTAATAAGTTCACTTGTATACGTGTAAGTGCCGTTCGCTTTACCTTTCACATCTACTTTAGCCACTTGCGCTGCTGGAGATGCGTCTGTCAATGTTTGCGTACTAATGAGTACGCCATTTTCGTACAGCTTGAACACGGAGCCGTTATTTCCCCACCACATGTTCATTGTGACTGTATAATTACCATCTTTTAATCCAGTTGCCTGACCGCTGTTATCTGACAAAACTGGCTTACCTGGCGCCCCAACCGATAACGGCTTCACAACCGTAATAGTCACTGCGTTTGTTGGTACTATTTTTCCATTCAGGGTGACGGTAGCTGTAATTTGTGCAGTACCTTCTGCCAAAGCGCTAACTTTACCTTGTGCATCTACAGTAACTACCGCTCCATTACTTGTGTTGTAGGCAACTATTGCACCACTGAGATCAGCTGGCGTTCCGTTGCTTAATGTACCTGTAAGATGAGTAGCCGTCGTTTCACCCGGTTTCAGAGACACCACGTCAGCAGTAAGGGTAGCTTTACTGAACGTAACGCTAGCACTCACGTTGAATATTTGTGTCGATTGCACCAAATTGCCCGCTGCATCCACTACACTGTATTGCACCGTATGTGCTCCTAGTGCTAGACTTCCCGCAGCAATCGTTTGACCGTTGTTAATCACACTGCCATCCAAAGTCAACGTCTGCGTAGCCACACCGGAGTGTGCATCAGTACTGTTCAAATCAAATCTCAGCGTATCCGCATCTGTTACATTCGCTACTGCGTGACCGGACTCCGTCAACACAGCGACGGGTGCTGTTTTATCTATTTTTACCTGCAAAGATTTCGCCGCTTCCACATTCCCTGCGGCATCTGTTGAGAAATATCCGATCGTACTCGTACCTTCGTTCTGAACTACAATTGGTGCAACGTAAGCAGCTGCTGTCCCACCATTGATACTGTATTCGGTCCCCACCGCACCCGCTGATTCATCCACAGCCGTCAAGGTAACCGTCACATCTTCTTTAAACCAGCCCTCGCTATTTGGAGAACTCGACAATGCCGCCGTCGTCACAGGTGCCACTGTGTCAGCCACTTTGGTGAAGTCGCTCAATCCTCTTGGTTTCAACTGGAATACACCTTTGAAAATAGCAGCCACACCTTTGATATTCACGGTTTGACCTGCCTGGTACGGGAACGTACTCTGTGTTAATCCAGTCCGTGCGTCTACCCGAACATGATTGCTTACCGCTCCGCTAACCGCATCAAATTCAAAAGAGCCAGTCGGTGTAGCACTAATGATATTATTGATAGTTACATTGCTGAGCTCGACCAGTTGACCTTGATTATCGCTTGTTACAGCCGATACAGAAGCTGGTGTAGGTACAGCAGCAACCCCAGTTTTGGCAATTTCCACTGGATCCGTCAACTCGAACTCTGTGTTAAATAGCGCTGTCGAAGCCGTCACTTTCACGGTATCTCCAAGATGGAATCCACTTAAGCTCTGGAACACATACATACCGCCGGTAGCATCCTGCAAGTAAAATGATTGCCCGCCAAAAGAGCCCGGTTCCGTAATTACAACGCCCTCAACAGTCACCAATGTTCCTGCAGCTTTCCCCCGTGCTTCAGCGACGGTGATCTTTGCTGGAATCGGATTCTGCTCTTCCGGTAATGGTTCAGCCGGAACGTTGCCAAGTGTAACGCCTTCGGTCTTCAAGTTCGTTCCGTTTTGACGCAACCTCAAGTTGGCCGCAGCCGTCGTTCCCGGCTTAATTCTAACATTCAAATCTTTTGTAGCATGTCCGTTAATATCTGAGGTCACGCTAAACGTGGAGCTGTACGCGTATGCAGTAGGCCATGTGCCGTCTGCATTTTGAATCATGGCAATTTGAGCGCCCCCGCTGACCAAATAGATACCCACACTGAACCCAGCTACCGTCGTAGACGCAGGCAGGTTATCCACAACTACCCGTACGGGGAAGTCGACTGCATTGGGTAGTGTTGCTTGATGCACAAAGCTGTAAGCTGCGCTCGCTGTTGCTGTTGGTCCGCCGTATGACCCCGGTTTAAATGTACTGCGGTCATACCATTTGTAGCCTGCGTTTGGCGCAGCCCAAGGCTCTGGCTGTGGTTCCGTTGACGCAGCCGGATTTTCAAAAGGCAGAAGTGCCGTCGGCTGATCCAATTGCAAGCCGCTAACTTGAGATAAGCTTGTATAGCTTTCTTTCTTCGAAAGCCAGTTCACCATATTTACAAGCAGCACACCATCATTCTGCTCTTTAAAGCCGTCATAGGTCGTCTTCTTCGCGCCCGTATCCTCGCGGACGTATTTCGGTGTCGCATCTTCAACCGGTGAGGAATCGCCGATAAATCCAGCCTTTCCTGCACCCGCTTTAGCAACAGCCACATAAGGGCCTTCGGCAATGCCGCCTCCGTTATAAACACCTTGATCAACTGCATTTGCCCACGCATCACTTGTTTGCGGCAGGTACACAATCCCCTTCGCCTTTGTCGGATCAAGAATGGCTAATGTAGAACCTGCATGCATAGCCACTGTTGAGACACCGCTGGTAATCCCGAAAGCTTGCTCTGGCGCTACTATTTGATTCGCCGTAATATCTCCTAAAGCATTATAGCGGAAACGCAAACCGAACTGTGTAGCCAACCAGTCCGAACTTGCTACATCCTGCATCGCCGACGAAGCGATCTCTTCTGCGTTCATGCCGCTAGCCGGGTTCGTCCATGCGCCTCTGCGGTAGCCATTGAATACTTCCGAACCGTCCCAACGGTTCTTGTTGCGGTCTGCATTGTAGTGATCTCCGATGAAGAAGATACTGCCGCCTCCCTGCACGTATTGCTCCAGAGCGGCCTGCTCGCTCGTCTTATAAGGAACATTAGACTCCGCAACGACGAATACATCGTAACCACTCAAATCACTCAAAGTAATTGGTGTTGTTTTGCGCAGCTCTTTCACATAATAACCATTATTCGCTAAAGCATTGGCGAAATCGGAGAAAGCGCCATCAATAACCCAATCGGCAGCCCCAGCCGTTTGTTCATGCGTATTGTCGAAAAGCACCTTCTTGCCAGCATTTTCATTCACAACTTTGGCTTCAATGAAAGGAGCTGGATCACTCGGTCCTTCCGCCATAACAGCTTGCCAACTGCTTGTGGCCAATACTTGAAACGGTAACGCGATTGTTACGGCAAGTGTTGTTTTCAAAAGTTTTGCTTTCCATCCTGCTAGCCTACTCATTACAATTCCTCCTTAGCATTTGCTGAGTCAAAAAATTTCTTCATAAGCAGAGGCTTTATGGACAGACAAGCCCAATAATACCTCTAAATTTTACCATGATCTAAAAGGAAAAAGTGATATTTTTTTGTAAAGATAAGGAAGTTTGTGCAGGTTTACAACCGCCATAGATGATTATCTAAAATCAATGAAAATGAGACCTGGAATAATAATGGATCCACACACAAATAAAACCTGGCCGATGGCCAGGTTCTTGTCGAAAGCCTACGTTTGAGCATGGGGAACGAACTTCTCTTTGCTATCACTCGCTCGTTTAGATACCAATCCGCCTTCTTCTCGTCTGTAATGATGAATTATATCGTTACAGACACGATTCCATATCCCTTCGCATCTGTAACGATGAAAAATATCTTTACAGCCTCGCTTAGCGCACAAAACTGCACTTCTTCACTAAAGACCGGGACTGATTTATCCGTTTGTTTACAAACACCGTTCAAAGTACCGGATCGAGAAGTTATGCATCGTTATGGGGGTATCTTATTCTTCCAAAAAAACAGACTTGTTCACATGTGAACAAGTCTGTTTCTTCTCCGTTAAGACGGCTGATTCGCTTTCGTTTGTCCACGATAAGCATTCGGCACAAACCCTGTATGCGCTTTGAACAGCTTACCGAAATAATTCTTATTTTCGTAGCCCAACGAATCGGAAATTTGTTCAACGCTCTTATCTGTGATTTCCAAGAGCTCCTTCGCTTTCTCCATCTTCAGCCGTGTGACGTATTCAATGAAATTCTCCCCGGTTTCCCGCTTGAACAATCGGCTTAAATAGCTTGGATGCAGATGAAGATGGGTCGCAGCATCTTCGAGGGAAATTTTCATATGTAGATGATTATATACAAAGCGTTGACACTCTAGAATTTCACGGTTGTGGGACTCGCGATACACCTGGCCTGCCCATTGAATGGCCTGCTGAAGGTAATCCTTGAGCCATAACTCAAGCTCACGGAGGGATGACAAATCATGAACATCATGATGCAAGAGCTCCGAAGAAAAGGTTGACTGATAGTGCTGAAGAGACTTGAGCCGCATCCGTACGTCGAGAATCATCTTCAGCAGCCATTCCTTTACTTCCATCGGGCGAAATCGGTTATATTGGATAAAATCTATCCACTTCGAGACAAACCCATCGATCATATCCAATCGCTCATCGAAAACAACACTCCGAAACTCATCTAGTGCTTCGGAGTACTGCGCTAACAGCAACCCTCCGTCCCCGAATCCTTCTCTAACATGCCCCGATTTAATGATAGATGACTCCGGCAAATAAAAACGTAGATTCTTCCCTTCGACCATTCGAATCAATTGATCTTTCAAAGATCGTGCATCTTTGATTGGGCTTCCCGTTAGAAAGGTGAATGAAAGCTTCGAGTATTGCTGTAAGCTGCTTTGCAGCTGCCTTAGTGTCTGCTCCACCTTCTGACTGTTGTTGACGTGAAGCTCCGAGTAATGTGGAAACAACAAAACAAATTCTCCGGTATCATAAGTGAAAAGTGCTGTCTCCTTCTGATCGACAAGCAGCTCTTCAACAATATTCTGGATGGTGTATTCAAACAAATCTTTGGATTGAAAGCGATTGTCTGCCTCCTTCACACGATTCGCGTAACCAAAGACCGGAAGTACTCCTTGTTTTCCAAGTCGAATGCCGAAACCTTCAGCTTTCAAAGTCCACTCTTCCGCATCAAACAAGGGCTCATTCACCGTACTGCGGATAAATTGACGCTTGGACGCACCGCGGTGTTGATAAGCCTCCTTCTCGAGATTGCGGCTCTTCGACACTACTTGAACCTCCGCGTCCAACTGTTCCTTCAACCTTCCGAGCAACTCAGAAATGTTGCCAACATTCATCGTTTCCTTCAAGATATATTCGCTTACCGACAGCTTCATCGCTGTTTGCGCATAGTGAAAATCATCGTGACAGGAAAGAATCACGGCCTTCATGCGAGGATGAACCTCACGCAGATGCCCAATGAGTTCCAGTCCATTCATGCCAGGCATGCCAATATCGCTTATAAGCACATCCGTCTTTTCCTGGCGTCCGGCTTCGAGCGCATCCAATGGATTCTCGTAAGCGCCCGTCAATGTATACCCTAATTCTGCCCACTGAATTGAAGTCTTCAGAAATTCAAGCACAGGTAAATCATCATCCACTATAACAACGGAGTACATGGTTACCCCTCCTTTCCTGCTTGTTGTGGAAAGCGCAGCACAATCTGCGTTCCCTGATCTGGTCCGCTTTCGATTTCATAATCAAAACGATGACCATATATTAAACGAAGTCGTTCAAATACATTGTGTAAACCAATGCCCGACAAGGAAGGGCTGCTTGTTTCCTGAAATTTCTGGGTAGGAACGACATCCAAATGATTGCGAAGTGCAGCTAGACGTTCAGGAGGCATCCCGACCCCCGTATCTCTTACCTCCACTTGCAGCCTACCATCCTCACAAATTCTCGAGGCTATGGTAATTTCCCCTGCCTTACTTTTAAGCCCATGTATATAAGCGTTCTCAATAAGCGGCTGTAGTAAAAACCTAGGTATTTCAAGAAGAAGGGTGTCTGAAGCCGCAGAAATCTGCAGTTGTACCCGATCACCGTGCCGAGAATTTAGCAGTCGAATATAATGTTCGTTAATCTCAATCTCCTCATGCAGTGAAATGTATTCATTGTTGCGGTTGATCGTCATCCGCAAGAGAGAGGATAATGAACTGATCAGCTCCGCATTCTCAGAATCACCCTTCATCATGATTTTCAGACGGATTGAATTAAGCACGTTAAATAAAAAATGCGGATTAATTTGCGCCTGCAGCATCGCTAACTCTGCCTTACGCTTTAACTCTTGTTCGCGGCGGTTCTCTTCTAACATCCGTTCAATACGGTCGATCATTCGGTCGAATACATAACCTAGCCGCCCTACCTCATCTCCCCCGCTGACGTTAGATCGCTCACTCAGTTGGCCGGATTCAATACGGACTACGGTTTGGACAAGCCGCGCAATCGGCTTCGTAAGCGTACGCACCATATAAAGGAGCACTACGCCGAATAGGATTAAAAAGAATAACTGAATCAGGAAATCCGTCTTTCGGAAGGACTCAATTTTCTGGGCAGCGGTTTTATAAGGACTCATATTAACAAGCTTCCATTCGGGCGTTAAATGATTGCTATGCAATATGTAGTCTTCTCCATCTACCTTCACAAACGAAGATCCATCCTGCGCCGGAAGCTGATCATAGTAAGGAAACGGATGACCAATTGTGGTGGAGTCTTTATCGACCAGAATACGCCCCTGACCGTCAACAATGACCATCGATTCGTTGTTTTTATATTGATCAAATAACTGTTGGATTGTGCTTAGTTCCATTCCAACAATCACATATCCGTATGTTAATCCATTTATACGAAGCGGTTTTGCTGCCGCCAATATATAAGGTTGATCGGTTGCTTGACTATAATTGGGCTCAGCGCCTATCCATTTGACATTATAACCGGACGCCTTATCCACATCGCTAAACCAACTTTTTTGCAGGAATTCATTCGGGTTAAAAGCAAAGGTTGAATACGAAGCAACATACTCACCATTGGGCAAAAGCAGTGTGACGTATAAATTACCAAATGAGTTGATGACCGTTGACATTTTCTTGAATATCGTCTGTTTATACGCCAAGACATCCCCTTTATCCGTTTGGTCATTTGCTCGGCCTAATTCCCGAATAGAAAGCTGTAGATCCTCATCAAATTGAATGAAATTCATCACATAAAGCATATTTTTCATTTGTCCGTTTACAATCTGATTGACGATCCGCATCGATTCCTGGGAATTATCAGCCACTTGCGACCTCACTGCATCCCGTGTTAGCAGACTGGAGACGTTCATGGAAACGATGGAAGGGAGAACGAGACAAATCAGAATCGTCAGCACCAATTTATTGCGTAGTGATAAGGTACGAAGCCAGCTCGGCACTGCACTCTCCTGCCTTTCGGTTGCATCATGAAATGGGAAAAAGAGGAGCCCTAGGCCTCCTCTTTCAATTATATCAGGAATGGTGCGCCGTTCGTTAATAACTACTTGGCATTGCTCTTACGGATATCTTCAATTTTCGTTTTTGCCGTCTGAATCGTTTTCTCTAGATCCTGCTTGCCTGTCAGGAACAGCTCAACTTGCGTTAAGAATTCCTTCTCTTGCTGCAGGGCATATGTCGGAGGAATAACAAGCTTTGTTGCTTTATTTACTTTCAACGTAGCTAGCAATGAATCCTTATCGATCAGAGCAGCTTGTTCTGGTTTACCATTTTTCAGAATCGCATCTACATTCTTAGCCAAATCGGCTTTCTTCCAACCCGAGAAGAACAGACCCTGTGTTTGAATTCCTTCCGTCGTATACCATTTCACAAAGTCATATGCCGCTTGCTTATTCTTGGAATTTGCTGCGACACCCACGAAGTCCGCGCCTCCAATTGTTAGACCGTTCGCATCTTTCGCGTCGTACTTCGGATATGGAGCAAATACTGTCTTAAATTTCGCATTCAGCGCCAGTTCTCCTACCATCCAGTTCCCTGTTGCTAACATCGCTGTTTTCCCGGCATAGAAAACGTCACGGTAAGCCATTTTCTGCGATATAACTTCAAAGTAAGGAACGGATGTTTTGTCCACATTTTCCATTTTGTTACGTAAATCGAGGGAGAAACGAACCTTTGGATTATCGATATTCTGTGTACCGTCAGGTTTCACAAGGTAAGCGTTATCCATGTCGCTGTTCAGTGCCAATTCGGCGTATTCTTTCCATGTATGGAAGTAGGAACCGTACTGCTTGGCTGCGCCTTCACCCTTGGTCAATTTCTTAGCATACTCCGCATAATCGTCCCAAGTCCACTCTGTTGGTACGGGCAGTTTAGCTTCATCCAACTTATCTTTGTTCAATAGAACGAACCATTCAGCCATTTTACCTGGCAGCGCATAATATTTGCCGTTTACAACAGGATCAAGCTTATATTCATCTTTTACAACGATGTTATCTTTCTTCAAGTATTCATCAAGCGGCTCCAAAATACCTGCTCCTACGCGTTGTGCAAAGTCGGGTGCACTGGAATACATAACAACGTCCATCTGCTCACCGGATGCAGCCAATAGGTCAAGCTTTTTCATCCCTTCTAGGGAGTCACCCTTTTCGGACATACTTTCATAGACCACTTTCACGTTCGGGTGTGTCTTATTATAAGCTTCAACCGTTGCGTTCCAGTTCCCTTGAGCCTCGGTGTACCAGCCTTGTACTTTAATGGTAACTGGCGCCTTAGCCGTTGCCGTTGCATCGTTACCTTTATCTGCTGCCGGTGTATCACTTTTACCACAGCCTGCAAGTGCAGTACTGATCGCTAGGACACCGCTTAGTACTAATAAACTCTTTTTCATAGGAACCCCTCCAAGTTGTATTCGTTATTTTGAAAACCTTTACATGATCGATCGTAACAAACTTGTTTGGAGCACACGAGGCACTATTTTAACCTCATGCACTCATTTTTTGACCTTTTACTCCCTAGCCTTTAACCCCGCCCATCGAAATTCCCTCGATAACTTGCTTTTGACCAATGATGAAAATAATAAGTAAAGGTACGATTGCCGAAACAGAAGCGGCCATGATGAGTGAGTAGAACTCTCCATTTAAATCAGCGAAGGATCGGATGCCAAGAGGCAGTGTGAATAAATCTTTCGTTCTTAAGAAAATAAGCGGGTTCTGATAATCGTTCCATGTCCAGATAAAACGCAGAATCGCATAAGTAGCAATCGCTGGACGTACAAGCGGAGTACAGATAGAGAAGAAAATTCGGACATGACCTGCACCATCCATTCGCGCCGACTCGATAAACTCCTCATGAATGCCCATATAGAACTGGCGAAGCATGAAAGTCCCGAGAACACTGAAGGAACCTAGCAAAATTAAGCCAAAGTGACTGTCGAACAAGCCCATCCAGCGGAACAATAGAAACTGCGGAACGAGAATCGCTTGACTGGGAATCATATAGATCGCCAGCACGAGAACAAAGAGTACATGACGGCCGCGAAACTTGATCTTCGAGAAAGCATAGGCTGCCATGGAGGAAAGCAGGACGGAAAGCGCCGTAGTCAAAACGGAAACCTTGATAGAATTCCAGTAATACAGGGAGAACTTCGTCGACCACACCGTCTTATAATTTTCAATCAAATTCCAATGCTTCGGGATCCACTGAATGGGATATAGAAAAACATCTGCTTCCGGCTTCATAGATGCGGATATCATCCATAAGAAGGGAGACATGAATAATAGGCCTATGATAAACATGAGTATAGTTAGCAGCGTTTTTTTTACATTTTTAAACTTGTCCATCGGTTACTCCTCCTTCTTCTCTAGTAATTAACCCATCTACGTTGTCCAAACCACTGAACGAGTGTAATCAGGAGGACAAACACCAGCAGCACAATAGCCATAGCGGAGGCATAACCGGATTGTAGATTAACGAAAGCTGTTTCATACAAACGATATACGACTACACTGGTTGAATTCGCAGGACCGCCGCCTGTTAGAACGGAAATAACGTCGAACGCTTTAAATGTTCCTATAATGCCGGTTACGAGCAAGAAGAATGTGGTTGGTGATAAGAGAGGCACGGTTATGCTGAAAAATTGTCTCAACTTCGATGCGCCGTCAATGTCTGCTGCCTCATAAAGATCGTTCGGAATCGACTGCAAACCGGCCATAAATATAATCATGTTATATCCGATACTCACCCAGATCATAAGTCCCATTACACAATATAAAGCAAAATCCGGATCAGCTAGCCATTTTGGCGGGTTCGCCATCCCCCAGTCGATTAATATTTGATTAATCGGTCCATAGGTTGGATGGAACAATACCTGAAACACAATAGCTACAGCAACAATACTTGAGATGTAAGGAATGAAATAAATAACTTTAAATAGGTCTTTAAAATGAATTTTCTTATCGATGATGACCGCCAGAACGAGCGAAAAGATCAACGTTAACGGTACTACAATCATAAGAATCAAGTTATTTTTGAGTGATAGAAGAAATACGCTGTCATGCACAAGCTTAACAAAGTTATCTAAGCCGAGAAATTTCACCTTGGAAAATCCGGCAACAAAGTTCCAATTCGTAAAACTGAGGAAAAAGGAAGCTACGATTGGAAATAGTGTAAAAATAAATAACCCAAGTATCATGGGACTGACGAATGCGTATCCGACCAGATCCTCGCGCACCTGCTGCATGGACTGCTTCCGCTTCACTTTTACGGAGGGAATAGTGCCTGCTTGTGAATGTATTTTGGTAGCCATGAAATTCACCCCATGTCGTGTTTTCTCTAGTCTACCTTGGTGGAGAAGCATAGGTAAGTCAATTAATTGACCCCTTTGGGTAAAATTTTAACCTGTGGGTAGGTAATATGGCGGGTTACAAGGATAAATGTGCGAAGCAAGTTAAGTTGCACACTTTAACCATTTAACACGTAAATTGATCGTCGGCTCCCCTTTTTGCGGTCCAAGCCATATTTGATCAAAACAATTCTACTCTCGCAAGCAATATTGTATTTTGTACAACATTAGGCTGGCTAATCCACATAATCCCTGCGATTGTTGCAGAAAATACAACATTTTCTCCCAAAAGCAGCTCTTTTGAAGGAAATGCGGCAAAATTGATGTACAACATACAACATCTTCAGCTTGGGTGAGTAGAAACCACCGAAATTGTTGTACGCTGTACAACTTTCGCTCTTATAAACCGAGAAAAGACAGACTGACTTCTTAATTGCTCCCACTTCTTCATCAAACTAAAAAAATCCGATAAGCCTCAGAGGCTAACCGGATCCTTGATCTTACTTATTCGCTTCATGCACCTTGAGCAGCTTACCTTTAATCGTCGTATTCTTCATGATTTTGAGCACCAACGGGCCCTTACCATTCAAAATATCCACATACGAAACATTGTCCTGAATCGTAATGATTCCAATGTCATCAGCCGTCACACCTTCAATTTTGGCCAGGGTTCCTACAAAGTCTACAGCCCGAATCTTTTTCTTTTTCCCACCGTTAAAATAAAGCTTCATAATGCCCTTGTTCAGTTGGTCACTTTTATCCCTCTTAATGACCGGTGTGGCCTGCATTTTCTGATCAAAAGCGGGTTGTCCAAGATCAACCTCATCCGCCGTGGGAGCGTCTTTTCTCGGTATTTCGAACCCCAGATAGCCTTCAATATCAGATAGAAACTTGTCCTCATTTGGCGTTACAAACGTAATCGCCTTGCCCGTTTTCCCTGCACGTCCAGTTCTTCCGATTCGGTGGACATAGCTTTCTTTTTCAAGCGGAAGATCGTAGTTAATGACATGCGTGATATCCTCCACATCAATCCCTCGCGCCGCGACATCCGTAGCAATTAAGAACCGGAATTCCCCTCTTTTGAAAGCATTCATGACTAGGAATCGATCGTCCTGCATCATGCCCCCGTGGATTTTGTCGCACGGATAGTCAAGCTGCTCCAACTGTCTATATAAGTAGTCGACATGCTCTTGCGTCCGGCAGAAAATGATGCAATTATCGGGATTCTCCACCACGAAGACATCCTTAAGCACGTTAAACTTATCGTTTTCTCGAACCGTTATGATGGAATGCTCAATCTGAACCTTGGACGCCTCCGGCGTTTGAATTTCAATATCGATAGGGTTATGCATATATCGATGGCATAATTGTTCCACGTCATTCGGGAGTGTCGCCGAAAATAACATCGTCATGCGATCCGTCGGCAGCTCATCAATAATCGCTCCCACCTGCTCAATGAAGCCCATCCGCAGCATCTCATCCGCTTCATCGATGACGAGATACTTCAGCCGCTCCAGGTCCAGCGTCCCTTTTTGAATATGATCCAGCACGCGGCCCGGTGTCCCAACAACAACATGGCACTTCTGGTGCAGCTCAATCTTCTGCTTGGCAAAAGGCTGCTTCCCATACAGCGCCACCGCTTTAATCCGCTTGAATCTTCCGATGTTCGTGATATCCTGCTTCACTTGGTCGGCCAGCTCTCTCGTCGGTGTCAAAATCAGCGCCTGCGGTCTGTTCTCTTCCCACTCCACCAATTCACAAATCGGTATACCGAATGCCGCCGTCTTCCCGCTTCCCGTACGTGACTTAACCGTGAGATCCTTCTCCTGCAGCGCGATTGGAATCACTTCGTTCTGCACATCTGTCGGCTGCTCGTATCCTAAACTTTGAAGCGCCCGTACGATATCTTCACTCAAATTATAATCCGTAAAACTTCTTATACCCACGAATAAACTCCCCTTCTTCTTGCTGTTCTTCCTATATTACTACATCTTGCCTCGGGAACAAAAAAAGCCCTTAAAAGAGGGCTTGAAGGGAAACAGACCAAGAAAATTACTGCGCTTTAAACATTAAGTAAATTTCATCTTTATCAGCAGAATGGAAACCAATAATCTCCTTGCAATCCGTTAAAATATATTCTAATCCTTTTGTACTGCCCTCTCTCGTTACACTTCTCTTCTCAATTTTATTGCACGAGGTTTTACTTTTCCCTTTTTGTTTTCCACCGTGTTTATCTCTTGAGTTATCAAATATATAGTTAATTTGCTTCCCATCATAAATGAGATCACTTAATACTGGATCCCCTTCCACTGAGTAACTAGTAATTCTGAGTTTAGATGCTTTCTGTTTTTCAAAATCAGTAATAAAAGAATCAATCTTTTCAAAGTTCATTGGCCCTAGATGACCTACAATAATATCTCCATTATTCTTTGCGTCTTGAAGAGTGTATGTATTACAGCCTGATAGTAAGAATACAGAAAGAACAAGACAAATTATTCTCCTCATGGGTTACCTCGGTTCTATAAATGCCCTATCGAAGGTCTTCAAACTCTCGCAATCTTTATCCCCAAAATACTCCCGTATTGTCCTGATCAACTAATTGTAATTGTTTTTCAAAATTACTATCGGGGTCAATATGATCAACCCAGTGCCACTTATCCCTACTGTCTCTCCAATAGACCTTCCATGCATTTGATTCTAATCTGAACTGCGCAATATCATATTGCGTCCATTCCGTGCCAATATAGGGTTCTCTTTCCTCGATGAGTGTCACATTATTCCCTCTAAATTTATACACCATCCGAATCTGGTTGTTTAAATGTTTGGGTATCTTCTTCTCAATATATTCCTGCAAAATGTTTTCTAATCGTTTCTTTGTGAATTCGTCCAGCATAAATTTCACCTCATATCATTCAAGATTATCTTCAAAATATATATCAATACAGTCTCTTCTCATAGCTCTCTTGTAATCCCTTAGTGATTACTTCAATGGTATATTGAGTTGATTTCACATGTTCTGATAATATTCTTGGAATTGATGGTAAAGAATCCTCTGCTGCCCAAGACTTACTATCCCAAATACCAGAACGTTTAAATGCTTTAGCACAATGAATGAAGCATTCTTCAACCTCTACTCCAATTCCTAATAAAGGGTATCTTTCCTTGGCTTTCATTCGCTTTAGAATTCCTTCATCTTTAATCACAAATGCTCGTCCATTGATTCTTAATGTTTCTTCCAGCCCGGGAATAATAAATATGATTCCAACATGAGGATTCGATAATATATTTCTAAGTGAATCAATCCTGCGGTTCCCAGGTCTTTCTGGAATAACTAAATATCTTTCATTAAGAACAAGAACCGAACCGGGAGCATCTCCTCTTGGTGAAACATCACAATAACCGGCCTCATCTGAAGTAGATAAAAATAATAATGGTGATAATCCTATTAAATCCTGACAATGTTTATCTAAACTGTCAATAACTTTTTGCTTTACAAGTTCACTCGGAGAGCCTATAAGTTCCCTAATTTCATCTTCAGATGTTAAAATTTCTTTAAATGGAACCTTCATATATTGACCTCAGTTCTTTTGTGATTATTATTGCTCATTAATATGATTGAATTGGCCCACACCATAGTTCTTAATCGTCTTTTCTAATGTTTCATTGCTTTTCTCATTCCAAACGAAACTCATCTCGAAAGTTCCCTGTTCAAAAAACAAAGGAAATCTTCGCTTAAACCAATCCTGCATAGGTAACTTTAATGCTTCTTCAATTTCTACCCACAATAGCTCTCCTTCAGGTGGATTTTCGAGTATATCTCCCTCAAATGATGTGGCCAAATAATTAAATACCATATATCTTAGTCCTTTTTCAGGTTCGCAAAATTCATCCAGACCTTTATAAATAATGTCTTTAATAATCAATCCAGTTTCTTCTCGTACTTCCCGAATGGCCCCATTAACTATACTCTCAGGAAAATCAACCTTCCCTCCCGGTGCTATGTATCCTGGGAAGCCAAGTTTATCCGGTCTATTCATTAATAGCACTTTAGTTCCGTCCTGTACCATACACATTGTATATATTTTGTGTGTTACATTTACAGACAAAATGATCAACTCCAGTTATTCTCTAGGTTAGGGTTGTCCCCTTATAAAAAAATCCTTTACTCCCTTAATCATTAATTCAATTAAGCCCATTAAATCCCTGCACTTTTACGAACTACTACTCACTTAATTTACAAAAACAAAAGGAGCTGCCACGGCAGCTCCTTCATTATTTCTTTAATCTTTTTAAGCCTACTCTAATCCCATCTTAAAAGCCTCAATAGCCTGACCCAACCCAGCAAAAGCATCCGAATTCTCTTGAATCGGCTTATCTGATCTAATAGCTTGAACCACATGGTTCAGCAAATTTTCCGGCATGTCCACATCCGCAGAGTGTGCTGTAGCAGCAACGACTACTTGCAGATCAGGGACGACAAATATGCGTCTTCCGCCTGAACCAGATGCATAGAACACTTCATGCTGCTTTTTGCTTCCTCTGACTAGCCCCTGAGTCAAAGGCTTGGACCACCAATAATAGCCGTAACCACCTTGTGTACCATTACTGTAATTGAGGAATACGCGCTTAGTCACCGACTCCCGGATCCATGACTTCGGAATAATGGCCTTGTCTTCCCACTGGCCTTCCTTCAGATACAGATAGCCAATTTTGGCCATGTCTCTTAACGTTAATGCCAGAGCCCAAGCCCCAATCGTGCAGCCCCCAGGATCATGATTCCAGTTGACGTCTGTTATACCGAGCGGCTCGAATAAGCGGGATTTGGCATAGTCAAACATGGACTCACCTGTTACCTTTTGCAGTACAGCAGACAGAAGATGTGCATCACCATTGCTGTAATTAAACATTGCACCAGGCTGGTTCTTAGCCGGACGTTCCAGAACATTTTGCACCCAGTCCGATGAGTACATCATTTCAGTTGAGGATTGTTCGTTTTCATTGTTCCACGCTAGCCCCGAGGTCATGTTAAGCAAATGCTTTAACATGATCTTTGACTTCAGAGGATCACTTTCCAGCTCAGGAAAAAACGAAGCAAGCCTCTGATCCAGACTTATTAGCTTACGCTCAGATAAGGCAATACCGACTAATGCGGACGTCACGCTTTTGGTCACGGACTTCACATCTTGCGGTAAATCAGCTTGGCTGTTCTCATTATAAGCTTCAGCAACCAAATGTCCGTTACGAATAACCGCTACACTATGTACCTGCTGGTCGCGAAAAACTTCGAGCATCTTGGCTAGTGCAGCTGAGTTCATCCCTTGCGCCTCTGGCGTAGATGTTTTCCAACCTTGGGTAGGCCAATCATTAGCCCTTATTTCAGAAATACTATCAGAATTGCTGGATATTTGAGGAAACGATTTGTTCAGAATAGGCACTTGATTATTTTGGGTTCCAGACGCTGACAAAGAAAGGGCCGCTGTTTTATTTCCACTTCCGACAAGTGGTTTATTTTTGTTTTTCATCTCTATCTTTCCTTCCAGTATGGTTTTTAGCCCCCTGTGCTAAGTATTTTACTTTATAAGTGTGAACTAATTATGGCTTAAACCTTAATAGAACCTTAATATTAGCTGAACGTTTGCTGAATTTCCTGTGATTTGAGCCCCATATGTTACAATAATCGTACAAATCCCCTTAAAAGGAAGCTATATTCGGAGGTTAGGCATGCGAAAACTCATATTTTTCTTAGGTCCTGCCGGTGCAGGAAAAACGACACTTGCTAAAGCATGGGCACGCAAGCACGGCGGTGCTTTTCTGGATATGGATACGCTGCTCCGACCCGCGGCAGAAGCGATCATGACCATTGCCGGACAAGACCCGAACGACCGGGATTCCCCCACATACAAGACATACTGTCGCGATTTAGGATACCGCATAACGATGGACGCAGCACTTGAGAATCTCGAACTAGGCTTGGATGCTATTGTAGTCGGACCTTTCACCAAAGAACTAGCAGATCCGATTTGGCTGGAAAAGGAACTTTCAAACGTCGGTGCTACGATTAACGATGTTTGCGTTAGGGCTGTTTTTGTCTATTTACCAAGCGAGAATGCCTACCAAGAACGAATACGGACTAGAGGCTCCGCTTTGGATGTTTGGAAACTGGACAACTGGAAGCATTTTAGCCAGTCGCTCGTTCGTAGGGAAATCAAATGGCTAATTGATCCCTCTTCGATTCTCTATTTCGATAATTCAGGACCACTTTCATCTGTAAAGCTAGATGTACTTGAGCAATTCATTTACAGAAGCTAACGATATAAATAACAACATTGACAATATCTGTTTGTAAAGTAAAATTTGAATTGATTTCACCTTACAAATTGACTTCTGTAATTATAGAATACAAAAAGGATCTACATACTTCTCAAGGGGCAAAACATAAAATGAACTCAAAAACTTCCATGCAAGACATCGCCGATAAATTGGGCATTTCCAAGAATGCCGTCTCCCTGGCCCTCAATAATAAAGCTGGCGTCAGCGAAGAATTGCGCTTTCGTATTTTCGAAGCAGCTAATCAGTTGAACTACCGGACAGATACAAAAACAAAAAAGAAACGCGGCAACCTGCTCGTCTTAATCCCTGAAAACATTCGGAATGATAAAATCTTCTACTACGAAGTGTTCTGGTCCATAGAAAAAAGAGCCAAAGAAAATGGCTACAACGCCATTATCTGCGGTGTTACACAAGAGATGGAGGATCAACTCATCCTGCCGGAGCTTTATCATGAAATTGTATTTGACGGCATATTACTCGTTGGCGTCCTTCATCTTAACTATGTTCGAAAGCTTGTGGATTTAGGAATTCCTCTCGTCACGGTCGATCATTATTACGATAGCTTACAGCTTGACGCTGTGGTGACCGCGAATGCCGAAGAGGCTTACAAAATCGTCACTCATCTCATTGACAAAGGTCATCGGCAAATTGGTTTCATCGGTGCGATTAGTAGGACGAAGAGCTTCAGGGAACGCTGGTCCGGGTACCAAAATGCTATGTCTGATGCAGGGTTGACAGTCGATATGAATCACAATATCGTCAATCCCTCACCACTGGAGGCGTTAAATTCCACCCCCGCCCAGTTAGCAGATCTTCTCGATGCGATGACTTCCATGCCGACAGCCTGGTTTTGTGCGGATGATCGCGTTGCGATTTCCTTCATTCAAATCCTTATTTCCAAAGGCTACAAGGTACCGGAGGATATCTCTGTTGTTGGATTCGGCGACATTGAAGCGGCTCAAATGATCGCTCCTCGCTTAACGACGATCCAAGTGCAGCGCGAACAACTCGGCTATGAAGCCGTAGATTTTCTCATTCGCAAAATCGACTTCGGCGGAAGTCCTGCGAAGATTTCCATCTATGGAGAACTCATTGAGCGTGATTCTTGTAAAGCGTTAGGTTAGAAAATTAAAAAGATACCCTGTTAGTCAATGCTTACACTCTCTGTAAGAGTCTTTTCACTTATCCACTGGAAATGTTATAATATCTGTTAGACGAAGAACGTCCTTGAGCCCTGTGGCGCAAGGGCGTTTTTTTATTCTATTATAAGGAGGCGTTTGCCAAATGCCATTTGAACAAGCACATCAGTCGTTCATAGAAAACCATCATGCACGCAGAACTGGTGAAAGAAAGGGACGTTTACTCAGGGGGCACAACTATGCAGAAAAGCTGCTGCTCCAACAGGTATGGTGGCCGCTATTCGGTAACTTCGACAACCTGCATCCGGAATATGAGATCTACGACTGGAATCGCAAATCGCAATACAAGGATATCATCCTGCATAGTGATGTAAATTTTCGGACAGCACGTAAATGGTTGTATTGTTTAGTCGAAAAGGGCATCCTGCGCTCAATAACTCGCGGTAAATATACCTGTTACTATGAGCTTAAGGAAGGTGCGTGGCAGCATTTGATTTAGTGACATGGGTGTGATGCATTATTACTTAAGCAATGATGTATAGACTCTCCAAGTGTTTTTCACTTCCACTATTCGGTCTCTCAGTCGGGTGTCCACCACCAGATGGGCACCCGCCAATTGAAATCCCCTAGTTCACGATAGTCTAAGTTGTATTTTGTGCAACAATACACCTTCCTCACGCCACTGTAGCCTACTACTATTGTATTTCGTACAACAATTTGAGCTCAAATCGCCTATTTCCGAGCGATTCCCACCTAAATGTTGTACGCGGTACAACAAAAAGCCAATTTGTCCAAAGAAACCGCCATATTGTTGCACAAAATACATCATTCCGGCGAGTGGGAGATATTAGTTGAGAATCGGAGTTGAGCAAAACGCCGCTGCGCCCTGCTAAGATGCACAAAATACAACAATACGGTGCAAGTTGAGCTAAACTCGCTGTTTAAACACCATTTTAACGTTGTTTAATTAACCTACAAATTATACAATGAATAAAAACATAAGAATGAGGTCCCACTATGCAAATTGAGGTTTCGACCAAAAATATGTTCTTCCTAGAATGTTTCTCCTCGGAGACCCGAGTGAAAATCATTGAGCTGCTGGGTGAAGAACCTTTGAATATCAAGCAATTATCACAGCGGCTGGAGATTTCATCCGCTATTGTGACTAAGCATATACAGAAGCTAGAACAAGCCGGAATTGTTACGTCCGAAAGTATGACAGGTGTTCGCGGGACACAGAAAGTATGTTACTTGCAGCTCGAGCAAGCGATGCTTCAGTTCAAAGCAAAGAAACCGTATGAACATCCGACGAATACGATTTCAATTCCGGTTGGCCAATATTCATCCTTCGAAGTGAGGCCTACGTGCGGCCTTGCTTCGCCTACGCAAATTATTGGCGTCATTGATGACCCCAGATATTTCGCGGATCCCCAACATGTGCATGCCGGCATCCTCTGGTTCGGGAGCGGCTATGTCGAATATAGAATCCCTAACTTCTTTCACAGCAATCAGAAGCTTCGCTCCATGGAGATATCTTTTGAAATCTGTTCCGAGGCACCCGGGTTTAACGAGAATTGGCCATCCGATATTTCCTTCTTTATCAACGAAACTCCCCTTGGTCAATGGACGAGTCCTGGTGATTTTGGAAAGCAAAGGGGCGTGCTATCCCCGGATTGGTGGGGAAATGGTTTCACTCAGCACGGTCTTTTGAAAATCATCACCGTCAATCCGCAAGGCTCTTTCTTGGACGGAACGAAGATTTCCGACATCACCATCCAAGACTTAGATATTTCTTTCGCAAAAGACATACATTTTCGAATTGCTTCCTTAGAAGACTCCACAAACTGCGGCGGTATTACGTTGTTCGGCAAGCAGTTTGGAAATTATGAGCAAGACATTGTGGTGACGATGCATGAGGATAAATAGGATCGTATAGTTAACGAGCCCTCTAGGTCCGTTGACGACAACAAAATGTCAAGTAAATCCCCGATTTGCAGATTTAAAATATGAATAATCTGGAAATCCCCACATTGACACCAAACTTGACAGAAAAAAAGCACCTGTACAATTTTAGCCAAAATACGGTGCTTTTTCAAGGGGAAAAAGAGGGACAAAGGGGCTCCCAAAACAAAGCTAACTTTACATACGTTGTAGATGGCTCAAAGTATTACACATTTGCATAGGCTAGCTGCAGGCCATCTAGTGCAGGTATGAAATGATGGTGAGTATCCAATATCGCATTCAGCGTGTGAAGAGCATCTTGGTTCTGCTGACTAAGCTTGGCATTCTTCTTAAGTCTTACCAGCAAAGACTGGTTGGCGATAACCTCAAGCAATTGCCTTTTCAGCTCCACCGCATTCTTCACTTCAATCGCCGCTCCAAGGCCAACAAGAAATGCCGCATTATCCTGCTCTTGACCAGGTATCGGCTTGTACAGCATCATCGGTAGCTCGAGTGCGAGTGCCTCGGATACGGTAAGCCCTCCCGGCTTCGTCACGATCAGATCGGATAAAGCCATCAGCTCGTGGACATGATCCACGAATCCTGTGACCATCACGCGATGACGCGTTTTCTCGCCACCCAGCTCCTCCTCTAGCTGCTGCTTCAGCTTCTCGTTGCGCCCGCATACGAATACAAACTGCACCGGCACCGCCAAATCGTCTGATTGCAGCACAGACTTAAACTGTTTGCCGATCAAGCCATGTCCGCCGCCCATCACCAGTACAGTAGGCATGTCACGATGCAAACCATGCTTATCACGAAGCTCGTTCCGATCATACGTTTGCGTGAAAGGCATTCGAATCGGAATACCCGTCACTATAATACGCTGCTCCGGAATCCGGTAACGTAGAAGCGATTGCTTCACATGCTCCGCACCAACGAGATAACGATCCGTACCGGGATGAACCCAGTAGCTGTGATCCGTATAATCGGTCATCACTGTCACCGTAGGCACCGTGGTCAATCCGTTACATTTTAAGTATGACATCGCCGCGGCCGCTCCTGGAAAAGTGCATACCACTTCCGTCGGTTCCTCTTCTTGCAGCAGTTCCAGCATCCTATCGGTGCTGAACGATTTCATCTTTTTGAACATATGGGACAATGTATTATCCTCTCGCGTCTTGCGGTATAAATACCCGTAAACCGAAGGCAGACTTTTCACCCATTGCATATAGCAGTATTTGCCCACCGAATGCAGGTAAGGATGCGTCCACTCCAGGAAATCAACCACCTTCACGTCCACATCTGGTTTATAAAACCGTGCAGCTTCCAGAATCGCTTGCGCTGCTTTATTATGCCCGTCCCCTAGGCTGCCTGTCAGGATTAATAGTTTGTCCCTACGTTTCATCTTCTAAGTCCCCCTTCGAACTTTCGCTGCTGCGTATTCACAGCCACCGATTCTTTCAGCAAACCAATTCTAAAACGTTCCACGACGTACACAACACCCTCAGAAACCAATACAGCACCCACGATATCCAGAAGAACATGCTGTTTTACCAGCAACGTCGATACAATAATGAGCAATGACATGCTTGTAACGGCTATTTTATAGGACCAAAATATAGTTGTTGATCTTAAATAGGCTTTCATCATTAAATACGAAGTTAATACATGTGTACTTGGAAAACAGTTAAACGGTTGATCTGAGCGATACACCCACTGTACCATCCGCAGCAGCCAATCGCTTCCGGTTAGCTCCGGCCGAGGAACAGTCGTCTGATATATAGCATATACCCCATAACACAGGAGCAGACCCATTATGAACTGAAAAAGTGTTTTATAGTACATGCTGCGATCCTTATAAGCCAAATATAAGAACCCAACCAACAGAAATCCATACCAAGACAGGTAAGGTATAACGAAGCTCTTCATAAATGGAATTTGCCGATCCAAATCCGTAACTAAGCTGTAAGCCACCCCGTCCGCCTGATTCAGATGAATGTAGATGAGACCCACTAGGGGGATCAATAGCAAGCCGCTGCAAGCCATTATATACGACCACCACGAAGTTTTTTTCACATCAATTCCTCGCTCTCCTTTACGTTATCTTCATTATAAAAGAGATCCAATAACTTCTTAACGCACTAAGGTACTGTCTTTCGTTAGCCAAAGGTCGCGAAAAAACCTAGACCAAAGTCTAAGTTCTATTTTTTGCAAAAAGGAAAAATACACAGAAAAGACCTGTGACTAAGGCACAAGTCTAAAAGGCTATGGAAGTAAGTAAATGCTTATTTATTTCTGTTAGATCGCTTCTTATAACGTAGAATTTTATATAAAATAGCCCCGGTCAAGCCAACAAAGACGGCGATAGCAATCCAACGATTAGACATATTGTCTCCTATGAAAGATTCCGTTGTATCTTTAGCCTCTTTCAACGGGACCTCTTTGTCTTTCAAGTAGTCGAGCTCTTTGGAGGCATCGGCAAGCTTTTTGGAAGGTGAGCAAAGCGGGTTTACCCATTCGTTCCCTTTCTTTTTTAGAAAAAGGAGATAGTGCACTCCTTTCTCACTTGGCCCGTTAAGTGATCCCCATGTGATGTCCTCATCCACATTAATTGTATGTTCCTCAATACCTTTAAAACTTTTTACGACAGTTAATTGAATTTGATTACTCTCCTTTTTGCGAACAACGCCCTCAACAAGTCCAATAATGACTCCATCATATTGTTCATAAGCCTGCTCCATCGATGGCATTTGCGCACAGGATAGCGCATAGGTATTTACGGGAAATAGAAACACAAGAAGAGCTATCCATATGATTAGTTTATTCAAGCCAACACCGCCTTTTTTAAATAAGACGGATTTGACTGGTAATTGTTGCAAAATTATGTAAAAACCTGTTTTACGAACAGACTAGGATCGGCATCAAGCCTATGCCTAGTACAAGCTGTATAACTTCCTTCAAGAAATCAGCTTCGTCTGCTTCGCCTTCTCCGCAACTTTCTGGGTATAGCCGCTGAGCGGCTTTTTTAGTGCTAGAGCAATAACGTAGCAAATCGCAATGAATAAACAGAGGAAGAACGCATCTCTAAGTACCACGGAGAGCAGCATACCACCAACCGCCTCGCGCATGATACCTACCGCATAAGTGAACGGCACGAGCGGGTTAAGCTTTTGAAAAAATGGCGATGCCGTACTAACCGGGAACGTGCCGCCGGAGCTGGAAAACTGAAGCACAAGGAAGATGATCGCAATGCCTTTGCCTATGTTCCCGAACACAGAGACCAATGTGTATGTGATGGTTATGAACACTTTGCTGATGAGAATCGCAAAAATTATGAACCAGAACTTATCCACAACATATGTGCCCAGGAGGTACATATCGCCGAGCGTGACGATTATGGCTTGGAGACATCCAACCGTCAGGAAGATGAGCATACGTCCAAAGTAGATATGGTGCGGCTTCAGCAAGCCGTCTGGGTTATCCACATCCACTCTCATCATCGAAACAAGCAGCATAGCGCCTACCCACAGGGATAGCGTTGTATAAAAAGGCGACATCGCCGACCCATAGTTCGGAATAGGGAAACGCCTATCCTCTTTAATCAGCACAGGATTCGCGAGGAAATCGCTTTGCTTCTGAATATCATTTTGCAGCAGTCGGAGAATTTCTTCGATACTACCCCCGCCTTCCACCTTACGGATTTGATCCGCAGCCTTGCGGACAGCCGCCTCAAATTCTGGCAGATCATTGCGCACAAGGTTAGCTGCTAAATGAACGGCACTCTCGACCTCCGGAAATTTCGTCTGGTACAGATCGGATAATTTACGGATTTCATCCTCAGCCGCTGGCAAATCATTACGCACAAAGTCTGCTGCCTCATGCAGTTTTTGCTCGACTTTGGGTAGATCATTACGAACGAACGGCGCGGCTTCATTGATCGCGTTGGTGAACTCGTTCATTTTGGTCTGAAGGGTCGTTGACGCTTCATGTACCTTCGCGCGGATATTCGGCAGATCCTTTTGCAGCATATCGAGCTGAGCTTGCGCGAAATGAATGCCGCTCTGCGCATCCACTAAGATCTCTTTGATGTTCGGCAGTTGAGATTGTAGTGTCTGCAGTACAGTAGCTGAGTTTTGGGCGATTGATTTCATCTGATCCAGTGCTTTGGTGATGTTAGGAACAATTTCCGAGTCATAGCGCGACAAGATATTGCCTAATGCGCTGCTCGCCTCTTTGGACAATGTGTTCAAATTATCCACAAGGTCTTTCGCAGGCTTCTCCCCGCGCTGAATGGCCGATTGGATCTTACTTAACGTTTGAAGTTGGTTATTGAACTTGGTTTTGACACTGTTCAAACGGTCTATGGAGTCGGCAAGCGGGCCATTCGGTAAGTAAGTGTTCAAACGCGTAAGCAGGTCGACTGTTCGGTCAATGACCGCTACGCCTGTAGTAAGGCGATCCGTGAACAGCCCTATTGCAGCCAAAGCTTTCTGCGGGTCAAGATTAGCATCCTGGAGCAAGCCAGTAAGCTGCGTTACCGCATCCGCTGTCTGCTGAAGCAATATCAAATTCTGCTTAACGACAGGGATAAGCGCTTGGAACGCCGCATCATTATTTTGTAAAAAGTTGGCCAATTGGCTTGCAAACGCACCACCTTGCGCAGCAATGGTCTCTATTTTAGGCAGAGCGTTTAACGCCGCGGTAACAATTTCATCCGCCTTGCGAGATTTATCAATCGCTGTGTTTAGAGCCTCTTCGACCTTGCCGAAGTTCTGATCCAGTTCTGCGATACGATCAGCGGCCCGCTGGATCTCCGGCAGTTTTTCCTGAATGACCAATACCTCTTGCGCAGCTGATTCAATCTTTGGCCAACGCTCTTCAATCTTTAGAATCGTATCACCGGCCCGATCCATTTCGGGAATCCGTTTCTCGAGCTCGACGATTTTCTGCCCCTTTTCCTTGATTTCGGGCAGCTTCTGCTCGATCTCAAGCGCTTTATCACCCATAGCCGTAATCTCCGGCAAGCGCTTTTCCAACTCAAAGATTCTTGACTCCATATTCCGAATCGTCGGAAGCTCTTTCTCCAAATCGATACCCAACGCTTTCATTCGCGTCAAAATAGACGTGCTCACCGTTTTAATAAAATTTTCGCTGATTTGCGCAGTCACACTAGAAGCACCCTTACTTGTTATTTTAGGAGCGACCGCATTAATTTTCTCATTTACCGTGTATAAAATCTCCGGCTTTTCCATCGATCCATCCACAATACTTGTTATTTTTCGCGAAAAATCATCCGGAATAATCAAACTTGCGTAATAATCCCCTTTTTCAACACCGTCCAGAGCCTCTTGCTCGTTCACAAACGTCCAACCCAGGGAATGATTATTTTTCAAATTATCCACAACTTCATTACCGATATTAATGGCTTTATCCTCGACAACTGCCCCCTGGTCTTTGCTTGTTACCGCAATTTTGATACCAGACGTATTGGCATAGGGATCCCACATCGCCTCTAGATTAATCCAAGCATACACGGATGGTAAAATAGCTAGTGCTATCATAAGAAAAAGACCTGTGGGCACTTTCCACAAGTTCCTAAGATCCGTTAAATAAATACTCAAAATTTTCTTCATAATACCTCCACAACTTTCGACGATATGGTTAATGTTACCTTGCACCTATGTTACCATACACTTATTTGCCATATTAGTGAAGACCATACTAAAGAATATCCAAAATCCCCCCTATGGAATTCATCGGAAGGAGTTCTCCTCAATGTTAGAAACCTTCATGGCTGTGGGTAAGTTGTCCTGTGGATATGTGTATAGATTGTCTGATTTATTATACACAGCCTGCTCTGTGGACATGTTGATACTGTGGATAACTTTGTGGATAAGTATAATATGATCGGCATGGAGTCGTAAAAAGAGGGACAAAGAAGCGAGGTCAGAAAGCAGGTTGATAGGTGCAGGCTTGAAGAAGCGGAATTCCCGTTAGAGAGAGCTATTTTAGATCGAGAAAAGAGGGAGGGGATGTGAGTTATTATCAGAAACGTGATTACTTTAGGCTCGGTTTTCGAGCCTATTTCAGTTAACACAAATTGAAAGCTCGGCATCCGTGCTTTCGCACATATGCTGCTTACCTACAACAACTTTAAGCTCATAAATCGGCTTCTCAGCCTTTTTCCCATACTAGCGTATGCAGCGGTACAAGCACACAGAGCTGGTTGCAAAGGTATTTACTTTTACAAAAAGGCATGCTATTCTTATTTCGATAAGTATAGAAACAACAGAAAGGAGCAAACTACAATGGTTGGTGTCAGTATGGAAGCCAAGCAAGCGGTGAAAGTTCATAAAGCGTTAGGCGAACCTACTCGCTACAAAATTTTTGAGATCCTGATCAAAGAAAGCAATTTATGCCCCGCGGAACTTGAAAACCGCTTGGAATCTGTGGCCTTATCCACACTGTCTCATCATTTGAAACAATTAACAGACTGCGGACTGCTTGACTCCAAAAAAAAAGGAACGTTCGTATACTTCACCGTGAATTGGGAAAATGCTAAAAAATTCGTACCTTATTTGCTTGATTAATTTTTTCGTTTTATATTTCTACATATTTAGAAATATAAAAATATCCCTTATATCTGCTGCAAATGTATTTTTTTGATCCATATTTCAATAAATCTAGAAATATAAAAATTAATATGAAAGAGGTTATCTGAATGTCAAAAACATGGAAAATTTACATCTTAGCACTCCTTAGTTTTTTAGTGGGAACATCGGAGTTCATTATTGCGGGAATATTGGATAAAATATCGAACTCGATGGATATTTCATTAGTGGCTGCAGGCCAACTGATTACCGTTTTCTCTCTCGTCTACGCGATCGGCACTCCGATCATCATGGCCTTAACCTCAGGCTGGAACCGGCGTAAGCTGCTCCTCTATGCGCTTGGTTTGTTCGTCATCGCTAATGGATTGGCCTTTGTCATGCCGGGATTCGGACTGTTCGTCAGTGCTCGAGTCTTAATGGCTCTTGGAGCCGGGGTCGTCGTTGTTACCTCATTGAGTATCGCAGCTATGATTGCCCCTCAAGGAAGACAGGCCAGCGCGATCGCAACTGTCATCATGGGCTTCACTGCCTCCTTGATCGTCGGAGTCCCGCTGGGTAGAATGATTGCTGCTTCATACGATTGGAAAATGGTGTTTGGCGGAATCGGCGCACTCGGTCTACTAGCGATGGTCGTTATCGCCTTAACTATTCCATCTTTACAGGGAGAGGCAGCCATACCCCTTCGTAAACAATTGGCTCTTTTGAAAAATCCAAAAATAGCTATGGCCTTGTCAGTTAGTTTCTTTTGGCTGGGTGGTTATTCAATTGCCTATACGTACATTTCACCTTATCTTGTAACGATTACCGGTATGGGTGAGAAAACGCTGAGTACTGCCTTGTTTGCATTCGGTATAGCCAGCCTTATCGGCTCCAAGCTCGGGGGCTACAGCACCGATCGTTGGGGAGTTAAGCGAACATTAACGTCGGGTATGCTGTTACATGTAATCACGCTTATTTTGTTAACTTTGGCCGCACACTCACCCAGCGTAGTATTTCCATTGCTTATCTTGTGGTCTTTTGCCGCTTGGTCGTCAGGGCCTACACAGCAATATAATTTAGTTACACTAGCCCCAGAATCTTCAGGTATTATGCTCAGTCTGAACAGCTCGGTTATGCAGCTTGCGATGGCTGCTGGCGCCGGTGTTGGTGGTGTTGTAGTTGGACAAATATCTCTGGCGTCCGTTACTTGGATCGGAGCGATCGGCGTTGGAATTGCTACGGTCATCACAATCTTATCTTTCAGAAGATCAAGCGTAAGAAGCAAGGCTACCTCTGAATCTTCAGTTGAGCCTTTGCAAAGAGCATAAGAAATCTAGAGGTGGCATTGGAAAAAGACAAAAAAGGATAATCCGGCTCTAATGGAGCTATGGATTATCCTTTTTCATCTGTCATGTTAGTCATAAAATTCCAATAAAACTGTCTGTAGTCCAAATCTAGCGCGATCCTAATTGTATTCGGATGGGCGGTGGCGTTTGGTCGAAAATCGGCAATGCTTTGCCCCCTAGCGATTCCTTCTTGGGTAACTATATGAACCGGTCGTCTCATCCACTGGAACATATGTCGATTAACAAGAGCCATCATTGGAAGTAAGTCATGCGGCGGGGCACCTTGAAGTTGGGGCATAGACGTCTTATAGAAATCGTAATAAACATCAAAAATTGGTTTGAAGAGGGGCACCTTTCCTACCCTGTTGATTGAATCACTCATATCTTGCGTCACAATAGCCTTATAGGTCACATTTAACGGAAACAGGGCAATGGGTCCGCCGCGCCTCATGACAAGATCAGCTGCGACTGGGTCCCCAGCAAAATTCGCTTCAGCCACTGGCGTAACGTTGCCTGGAACAAGAAAGGCACCACCCATGATATAATAACCCTTCACCTTTTTTATCAATTCACCATACAGCATAATTGCCATTGCAAGAGAAGTCAGTCGCCCGGTATCGACAATGATGAGCTCGCCACCATATCGTTCGATGATGGATTTCACGATTCCAAAATTTTGCCCCTCCGAAGCAAATGGAGGAACTATCGAACCGAGCCCATGCGTCCCGTGGACTTTGGTAATATAAGTCGGAGATTCACCTGTCATTGGCCGTTCCGCCCCTTTGATAACCGGCACATCATTCAGTCCCAATAAATTGAGAAGAAAGTGTGCATTCTGGACGGCATCCTCGACTGGAACATTCCCGTAGCTGCAAACAATTCCGACAATGTTGATTGTTTTCGTAAAGCTAGCATACATAAGAGCGACAGCGTCATCGACCCCCATATCGGAGAAAAACAATACGTTAGTTGTCATTGCATCCCCCTTCGATACAGAACTCCTTATATGTTTATGAACGCGGTTAATGCAACATGCGATAAACAGCGAAGAGGTCTTGCATAAAGAATGGGATGGAAAATAACCGAATTAGCGGTCATACAGGGTCGTTATAATGAAAAGATTATCGACCATGCCTAAACTCCCCTTAAGTAGTGGACCTTCCCCGACTTTAGTACAGCTTCCATAACCGTCGACGGTCTGTTTTCGTAGAAATTCAAAGAAGTTACAATAAAGACATAAGAACGAAGCAGACATACAACATGCTTACATTTGAGAGGAGAC
>NZ_WHOA01000132.1 GCF_013141715.1 Paenibacillus phytorum
CTACTTAGGGACAACCCTTTATCTCCGTCAGCTTTTAATTTATTATGAGTTCCCCGTTGTTACAGGTTGGTTTAGTCCATCAGCGGGCGTTTGAAGTACGCAATCACTTTGCCACCAGCTGGAACGACGGACACAAGTTCCCATCCGTACCTCCCCCAATGGCCTAGCGCATTGTCCAAATTCCAGCTGTACAGCTGACCGTCTGCTGCGGGCTTAAGTCCATCTCCGATTGAGGTATCTGTCGCGTATTCGAACCGCTGACTAGGGAAGGATTGTAATTGCGGCTGAGGCATTCGTTCCTCCCTTAAATCCCAGCGGATTCGGGTTGAAGCATCTGAGAGTGCGGCGATAATGGATTCCCGATCCGTAACTTCAAGTGCCAATATCCGCGGTGCTCTTGGCATGAAGAACGAGCGGTGCGAATGATAGGCCTGCAGCACCAACGTACCCAGTTCTTCACCTTCCGATGACTTTACGACATACCATACACACCGTTCCCGTTCTTCAGGCGGACCCCAGTTCTCAATGGAATCTTTTAAGTTAAATCCGCCCCTGATGATGAAACCATCAGCGGCAAGCCGCTCTGCGACCGGCGTCATAAATTTTTGAATCCACGCACCATAGGCGCGATCGCCGAACTTCTTGAACATCTCGGTCAGTTCATCCTTCTCCTCGTCATAGACTGCTTTCCACGCATGGGATAAAATATCCCCGGCAGTACGGGCAATGTTTTCTAATGTGGTTGTTTGCATGTATATACACTCCTCTTTTCGGTTAATCTAACAGTGATAAATAATAATATAATACCGTTAGATTAAACTGTTGTGCTATACTTGTCAAGAGATAAAATGGAAGGTGACCCCATATGGCAAGAAGACGAATTCATCCCTTAACGACAGATAAGGACACAAATCGGAGTGAGCCGCTTCACACGCCACTCGATCGTGCCCGAATTGTCGGGATCATGCTGGAACTTCTGCAAGCTGAGGGCTTAGATGGCATCAGCATGCGCAAAATCGCCGATTCACTTGGCGTGAAAGCCTCATCTTTGTATTACCATGTGAAGGACAAAGAACAGCTGCTTCATCTCTTGGCAGAAGAGATCAGCACGAAGATTGATTTTCCCGATACCGCTTTGGATTGGAAAATGCAGCTGCGGCTGTGGTCGATGAGCTTCCGCCTAAGTCTGCTGCAATACCCGGACGCTGTACACATCATGAATGCGACGCATGCGGCAAGCCCTAACCGTTTGGCCCATATCGAATTTCTGTTTCGTGCGCTCGTCGAAGCCGGATTTCAGGAAGTTCAAGTGCCGTGGCTTGCTTCCATGCTCAAGAACTTCATCTACGGCTTTGTCGATGAAGAATGTCGATTGCGTGATCGCGCGAAGCTTTCGCAGGAAAGCCGAGAAGAATCGGAGACAAGATACAAAGAGATTGAGGCATTGCCTAAGGAGCGATATCCCCACTTTATCCGGCTAGCCGCTTACACGACTTCTGTGAATTGGGAGGAAGAGTTTTCGTTCGGGTTGGATGTTCTGCTTGCTGGTTTCGTTGAAAATCTTGCAAGCGGTCAACACTAGTTATTAAATATAGGAGCGGCTGTTCCGGACGTTGAAGTCCGGAGCAAGTCGTGGCGTGGGCAATCCATGCTCCTTCGAGCAGATTCGAGGAAAAACGCGTAGAAAACGATACTTTTGCACCTTGGGAAATATAGGAAATTCGATTAGCCTTATGTATGGTTCACATAAAAATCGAGTTTCAAGGAGGTATCTGCATTGCGCTTGTCACGTCACATGCTTATATGTTCACTACTCTTCGTCATCATCCTCCTCTCCGTGTATCCTGCAGCTAAAACAAACGCTGCCGACCAGCCGCCGCTGAAAGTATTCGTCGATACCGCGAGGATCTCTTTTCAAGTGGATCCGCTTCTAACAGACGGCACTACACTTGTTCAGTTCAGACCCCTTTTTGAAGCGATAGGTATGGACGTGAAGTGGGATGAAGCACAGCGACTTGTAACGGGGTCCAAGTCAGGGCTAAAAATTGAGCTTCGTATTGACGATTCCCATGCCACGGTGAACGGAAAAAAGGTCGAGCTCAGCCAAGGCGCATTGATTGTGAATGGCAGTACAATGGTGCCCCTGCGTTTTATTGGGGAAGCGACCGGGGCACTCGTTCATTGGGATCCGGTAAATCGGGAAATCTCCGTTGTTACGGAAAATTTATTGGCGAGTCTTGGCCTCACAAAGGAAGAGATGCTAAAACGGCTAGCCGACTATGCCGCTAAGCAGCAGACCCCACCAACTACGCCCCAGACACCGGCGCCCGGGGCCCAAGAGCCCAAGCCAACTACACCAATTACTCCTGTTCAGCCGGTTGGTAAACCCATCGATCTGTCAGCTCTGCAAGGCATGTACTACGGCTTTAGAGACGACTTCGGAGGATATCAATGCGGTGGTGCATGCTGGGATATCTATACATTTCTCCCCGACAACCACATCTTGGTCGGAGCACCTCCGCAAGGCGGGCCGGAAACGATTGATTGTACCCGGGATAAATGCAGCACTTACACCATTTCTGAAGGTAAGATCAATTTAAGCGCGGGATACAGTCGTACCATCGAAACATCAAAAAATGGAGAACTGTACATTGACGGTGTTTTCATGACCCCTGTTGCACCGGTTACGAATGGATTGACGTTACAGGGAACGTACAAATATATCAGCTATAGCGGCCTTGTTGGCATCAATGCTTTTTCCACATCATCGACCGAATACCTTTCCTTTGCAAGCGACGGCACTTTCGAGAGCACTGACCTTAGCATAGCCAGCCTGGATGTTATCGTATCCGATACCCAATCGTCCACTTCTAAGAGCGATACTGGAACATACACCATTTCGGGTAACACAATAATTCTCAAGTATAAGGACGGTACCACGGCACGTATGCTTTTCTTCGACCATGACGTCGACGGCATTGATACTCTGCAGGACATACAGTTAGGGAATAATCGCTTTTATATACCAAAAGATTAGGCTTTTTCTTGCAGGCTGCCATCGTCCAATTGGGCATCTGGCAGCCTTTTCATCTACTCTATCATCGAATTTTAGTGAACAAGAAAATCAAAAAAAAGAAACCGCTTCAATACGGCTTCTCATAGTTCTTGAAATCCAAAATGCTGTTTTGCTAGCTCTTTGAATTTAATGTTGTCAATCTGTTCTTTTTCCGATTTACCGTTAATCCATTGTGTGAAAGAAGTATCGGTTAACGTTACATTACCATCGCTTGTAAGTTGGGTAATCAGTGGGGTTTTGTTGAATCGTGATTCTTTGTGCTGGACTATGATTCCTTGGACTTCGTTCAATTCAGATAAATTCTCTAATGGTCGTTTGGTATCAAAAGCATACCCTATTTTCCAATCTGTATCTTTATATTTTAGTTTCATTTCAAGTAGATAGTCGCCATAATCACTTTCCATTGCTTTGACTCGAAATTCTCCATTCACAGAGGAAGTAGTTTCTCCATTTAGCGGCACAGGTTTTAGTGGTAGGTTTCCACCAAATCCGGTATCAACCAAGTACGTTTGACCTTTATGCTGCAAAAGAATAGTAACATGAGTTCTCCCAAGTTTTGAAAAGTCCTTCATTGCATAATTATATACTTCTCCGCGAACTAACGCTGCATTAAACCCATTTTCAACTAAGAAAAAATAAAGCAGTGGATTCAATTGATAGCATAGACCACCTTCATTTTTTACGAGCATTTTGGTTATCAAACTTTCTTTTGTTATAGCACTTGTTTTATTTGAAATGATGCTTAAATTTTCAAAAGGAAGCGATGTTGCTGTTTTCCTAAGAATGTTATCTAATGATTCAAATGTAATTTTTTGATTTTCTGGAATGCCAATTCTTTTACGAAATAGTTCATTCAACTCATACATTGTGAAGATTCCCTCCATGTTTTTGACTCAATGATTAATTATAGCGTACGTATGTAGGTCATCAATTGCTTGGCGTGGCGTCTCATATCCTCTGTACGTTGCCTGAAAGCGCTGTAGGCAATATGATCGAGAGCGATGTGGATGAGACAACAGCGAAGACGCTCTTCCATCTGTGGTGGCTCGCCTCCATGTTTGTCCCAGTGATTATCTAGAATTTCCTGCAAGTCAATCTCTTGCCATTGCGGAAACCAAGGCCACCAATAAAGAAACAATGCGTTATCGTAAAGAGGATCACCATAGAACGCATTTCCCCAGTCGATTACCCCCGTTAGCCTCCCTTCGTCAACCAGCACATTTCGGTTCAAGAGGTCGTTATGGACGATTCCGCGGTACTCTGGAAGCATTGATACGAGCTGACGCAGCATTTCTACCCCAGCATCGAAGACCCGTGCCTCCTGAGGCGAGGCGTCAAGTAGCTCGCGCCAGCCCGCGAGTCGATCCCTGGGCTCAGCTACTGAGAGTAGCTCGGCCCCCCAGCTCGGACCAGCCCCATCTGGACGCCAAAGGCCAACTCCCTCTGTGTCTGTGAGGTCAAGTTTTTGAAGTTCGTAGAGAGCATCTAGCAATTGCGGAAGGACAAGTCGTATCTCAGGCCCATTCAGCTCATCTAGATGCTTTCCAGAGACTCGCTCGGATACGGCGTAGAAGCCGCTCTCCGTCTCGCCTACTTCAAGAACCTTCGGAATCGGAAGTGTGTCCGAGGAAAGTGTGCCCATCACACGATCCTTTTCAAAGTCGTCCAGATAAGTGCCGAAGCGGATAACCATTGCATGCCCGTCGAGCATGAAGGAATAGGCTTTCGACCAATCACCGGCAGCAAGGGACACAAGATTTTGGGCACGGTCACCGAAATGTGCCTTCACAAAACGGTCAGACATTTGACTGAAATCCTCCATAGGTTCCTCCCTGTATAATTATTTAAAAAGAAGAACGATTGAATCCATTATCGCATGATAGCCAATTTGAATATAAATTTTATTGGAAGTAGGATTATTGAGATCCGTGTATAAACTTGTTGTTTTATAACCGCGATCTAACAAGATTTGAGTGAAAGCTGAAACACAATCAGAAGCATATCCCTTTTTTCTTTCGCTAATTGGTGTGTAAACATAGCTGATTGTTATATTATTTGGGGTTGGTCGTGTAGAAGCAGCCATGGAAACCAACTCTCCGTTCACTTCCCATGCAACTAAATTTCCTTTATCAATCATTCTTGAAGCTCGTTTATCTGCTTCTTCTAAACTTATAGGTTGGTTTGTTTCATTACAAAACTGATAAACCCACTCTTTAATAATGTGATGATCACTTTCTATAACACTCCGAATTTTTCCATTTGCATTAGGTTTTTTCTTAACTTTTTCAAGTTTATAAATGATTTGGTACATGAGGACACTTGCTTGAATCCCTTTAACGTTCGAAATATACATAGCTAATTCAGTAGCTAATTTCTTTTCACCAATAAAGCCAGGTATATCTTGAGTTGCGGTAATCAGCTTTTCTCCTATTTCGTGAATTTCCTTTGACGTAAATGAAACAGATTTTGACAAAATAATTTGACTAGGTTTTGTTTGTAGTAAAACCAACCCTAACTCATTATCTTTTAGTACAGTAGCCATAAAAAAAGGAATTTCATCTTTTTCACTTAAAGATTGTAAGACACCTAATACTAAATTGTTTTCTGCTTCATATTGTACTAAGAAAGAGATAACCTCTTTTTTAAATAATGCAAGATTATCGTACTTTAAAAGTCTTATCAAACAAACCATCCCCTTTGGTTAGTTCTTGAATAGATCCTGATCTTCTTCCTGTAACTCCCATTTTACGGCATCTACATAAACAATCATATGATTAGTATTCATATAATAAACAAAAAAACCGCAATATAAGCGGCTTGTATGGTGATAAATTTCTTCTCTTACCCACAATTGAGTTTAAATCAAATAAGGTGTTGCAAGCTTCCTTACGCGCTCAATGCCTTCCCACATATCGCCAGGTCCGTCATATACAAGAGTTATAGGACCTTCATACCCAGCTTGCTTGGCAACTTCCATACAGCGAATAAACTCAGCTTCATCCGGACACCCATCCGCATTCGTTTGTGCTTTGGCATGGATCGACTCACTATGTGGAATCGTTTTGGCAAGTTCACCATATTTCTCGGTCCCTTTAAAATTTCCAAAATCCGAGGTTAGCCCAAGGAGCTCGCCGCATCCCTCCAATAAAGCAAGGCAATTATCCGCAATTGATGTTAGTGAGTGAAAGTTTTCTGTAACAACGCGTACTCCTTGCACAGCAGCATAAGAACTTAGTTCTCGTAGTGCATCAACTGATCTCTGCAAAGCTTCTTGATCCATAGGTTCCGCATCACCGGCTATCACGCGCACCCTTTCAGCTCCTGCTCGTGCAGCAATATCGATCCATCCTTTGATCCAAGAAATGTCCGATTGTCTGCGCAAATCATCCGAACTGGAAATATCACCGTATTCAATTAGCAGCGTGTAAAACTGGAGTCCCGCTTCTGTGAATGCATGTTTTAATTCTTGCAAATATTCTTCGCTTGTATCTGGAAAATGAAAATGACACACTTCCAGTGATCTAAAACCTTTCTTCGCAAGAATCTCCGGCAATTCAAGCAGAGAGATGAGTTCAGGTTGGTCTTGGGTAACCGTTATTTGAGTACGTGTGTTATCATCCCAACGGGTCCACCGCAAGGGTCCCAGATTCCGATGTAAGCTCCAACTCGTTAATGATAAAAATGGCATATATTCCACCCTTTCGTCTCTACTGTTTTGGTAGTATCTTATCAGAGGGGTGAGGTAATCACCATATTCGAAATCACAGATATATCTCTTATTGTGCTGCTTTTGTACGGCTGGCAACCTGTCCTAATAATATCTTCCTGTTGAGTCATTACAAACGCTCCTTTTTCCCAATTAAATTAATAATTTCTGTTATGACCGTTACATAATGGCCAAAAATAATAGCGTTTTCAAAAGATTTGAACAAAAAAGAGGAACTGCCACACAGCCAGCTCCTCACTGTAAATAGCTTATTCACGTCAAGTATTCTCCAAATAATTAAACTGAGTATTGTGGCGGAGATGCCACCCCATAGAAGTGTTTTTTCACCAATACCCTCCATAAATTTATTTTGGAATACGGTCAATAAACATTTCGATTGATCCATCAAAAGGAAACGTTTTATTTCTAATAAGTTCCTTTAGGCCCAGTAACTCTTTACTAGCTTTATGAATTAGAGCTTCTGGATATGCAAATTTTAATGCATTGCTCTCAAACTCATCTTCGTCAACAACTTTCCATTCACCGTTTCTTTGTACATAATCTAGATCTAAATCCACAAAAGAAACAATGTTACCATTAATCTTCGCAGGTTGGTTTATATTGCAATAATATTGTTGAATTTTACCGCCCACTACATCGGCACTAACCGTAAACCATGAATGAAATGAGAAATATTCAATAGTCCAAGCCTTTATGGTAAATACCTTTTGCTTCGTGTAATGATTTAATTTTCTTCCGTACTCGCTTAAGACAAAAATGTGTGAATCGGTCTTCTCTAATAAAGTTGTGTTCCATTCATAATGTAGTAAATCTCCATATTTTAAAGCCTGAATTGTTATATGATTATCCATTGTGTCATCTCATAATTCCTTTGTCATAAATACACTATTTGGGTCCTCTATGTAATCCGAAAATGGCTTGCAATATTGAAATCCAAAATTTTCATACAGTTGTCTAGCTGGTTCGAAAGCATCCATTGAGCCCGTTTCCAAACTTAGCCGTTGATAGCCACGTCGCTTGGCTTCTTCAATGATGTGTTCAAGGATTCGTCTTGCAACGCCCTTTCTTAAATGTGATGAAGAAGTTCGCATTGATTTTATCTCACCGTGTTGACTATCAAGTTCCTTAATTGCCCCGCAACCAACTAATTCATCTTGTTCCCAACCACTCCAGAAGGTAATTTCTGGTTTTTTCAATTTATCAAGATTTAGGGCATGTGTACTTTCTGGCGGAGATAGAGCTGCCATATTCTGAAGATGTTCCCCGATTAATGCAACCACTTTAGATCCCGTTAAATCATCTATTTTAATATTCATTAAAATCACTCCTCTAATTAACTCTTCTTTCCATTAGTTTAATTAATGTTTGAACAACTTTCAATACTCGGCAAGGTGATGAAACCTCGGAGGAAGCCCTTTATTCGCCATTGTCAGCGATCAAATGCTTATTTTCAATCGCCGCCGAAAGTACGATAAGCGTTGAAGAGAAACCGTGTGGGCTGCACGAATCGAGAAAAACGGTAAACGATTCCATCGATGCGGTAATTATTTTCATCATAAAATTATACTCCCCGCTGATGCGATACAATTCGATGACATCCGGAGATTGCGAGCAGAATTCCTGGAAATCCAGACAATTGCTCGTCTTGAACAGCACGAACGCCGTGACGTCTTTGCCGAGCTTCTTGGGTGAGAGAACCGCCTTGTAGCCGGCGATGATCCCTTGTTCCTCAAGCTTGCGTATCCGTTCCGTAACGGCAGGCTGTGTCATCGCGATCGTCCGGCCAATTTCGGCAACCGGCATTCGTGCGTTTTCATGCAGCAATGATAGAATTTTACTATCGATTCCGTCCAAAGTGATTCCTCCTTCATTTTATATACTCAGATCGTACTTTTAACTTTAATATGAAGGACAGATGTTATTATTAACATGATTTATGTATGTAAATTATAACTCTAACTTTATACAATGTCATTATAAGATAATTTGAAGGAGTGGATAACAAATGATCACTACAAAATCACTTACCCTCGACACCCCTATCACCATTGGCAGCGTCGAGCTTCGTAACCGGTTAATCATGGCGCCTATGCAGCAATACAAAGGTTCGCCGGAAGGTTATGCGACAGAGCATCATGTTCAGCATTACGCTAGAAGGGCCAATGCAGTAGGATTAATTATCGTGGAGTCGACGGCTGTGTCCGATAACGGCAGACTGGTGCCTAACGACATTGGCATTTATTCGGATCAACACACCGATGCTCTAAAAAGAGTAACTGAAGCCGTTCACACCAAGCATACACCGATATTCGTTCAATTGTCTCACGGAGGAAGAAAGTCGGATCCGGAAGTAACGAAGCGGCTCATTGCTCCAAGTGCGATTCCTTATGACGACACGTACGGAAAACCTTCGGAATTGTCTATCTCCGAAATTGAGGCCCTCATTGAGGATTACCGTTTGGCGGCACGACGCAGCATTGAGGCGGGTTTTGATGGAATTGAGGTACATGCGGCTCATGGATTTTTGATTCACCAGTTCTTGTCGCCGATTTCCAATCTCCGCGGCGATGCGTATGGTGGATCGCCTCTAGGCAGGGCGAAATTTTTGCAAGACACACTTGCCGCAATCCGCTCCGAAACCGGCCGTAATTATCCGGTTATCGTGCGGATCTCCTCGACAGATTACGTCGATGGCGGCCTTAATCCGCAGGAGCTTGCGCTGATGCTCAAACCACTCGTAGCGGACAATCTTCTTGACGCGATTGACGTATCATCTGGCGGCCTGCTGCCCATCCAGCCAACGGATACTCATCCAGGCTACCAACTGCCTGATGCAGCAGTCATTAAGCAGCATTTAGACGTGCCAGTCATCGCCGTTGGCAAAATCTATACCCGCAGCTTTGCGGACCGGATCATCGGGGACGGGCTGGCGGATGCCGTAGCTATCGGGCGACCGCTGCTGGAAGACCCCGATTTCGCGCAGAAAATGATTGGCAGGAAGGACTTCTCTTAACAAGCCCGTTTAAAAGAAAAGAGGAGCTGCTGCGAAGCAAGCTCCTTCACTATCGTTGCACGTTAACTCAATCAAGAACACTCATAATTTGCTTTTTGTGATGATCATCGTGCTCAGTAAATTCTTGAATTATGTATAGCAGCGAGTATGGCGTACCTGTTTTAGGACAATTTGACACACCATTTGCTGATACTTCTAACCGTAATTCCTCTGATTTCATGCACTTTAATGTATCGATCAGTTTCATTCTGTCGCTTGAGAATTCTTGAAGGAGTTGATCTTTCGAAATACCCGAATTTGCGTATTGATATGCTTTACTGTTGAATGAGTTGAAATCGGGAAACTCCATTCCTTTTCCCTCCCTGATGGAAGGAATGACAACATTCATTAGATGAAGATCCCAATTTCTAAGATGTGCGATGATTCCGGCTATCGATACTTTTCCTTCTTTAATTGGGCTGTGCCAATCCTCATCACTAAGTTGGTGTAAAATATTTGTCCATTTGCAAAACTGTTCGTATTCACTAATTGTGCTGCGTAAATCCATGAGATCACCTCTTAGTCATAATGGATAGATCATAGCTCACTCAATAGATTGCGTTGTTTACCCCAGTGTTCTGCCTTTTCTGAATCGCGTGCATTCCCATGATCACCGCGACAAGTTCGTAAGTATCCAAATATTCGCATTGATTGTTTAGAAGAAAAGCGCCTGAAGAAAACCTTCCGTTTACTTGTTCGAAACGGGCAACATGCGCGCCGGATTCATCAGATATCTCATATTCTTTTGAAAATACTGGGGATATAATCTCGTAGTTACCTCGCCTTTCGGTTTCATATGTGAATTTCTTGGTGAAAAACGCAACTCTGCTTCTCAACACGCCTAATTGCCCACCATTTGCACCCGTAACCTCCCATTTGCTTGAGAAGATCGGAAAACTTCCTTTGCACAAAAGTTGGCCATTCTGCCCATACACCTCGATCGCAGATCCAAAAGGGCTCTTCAAATCTAGATGACCGACGTTTTCTTCCTGTTCGTCCAGAATCTCCGTAATACCGCTATTAAAAAAATTATCCCTAAAGTATAGATTCATGCAATCGCCTCCCTATCGCTCGGTCATTCCCTTTTGTGGTCAATTAACTTCAATATGTTCGAGAGGATTGTTCCCCATCCAAGACTGCGGATAGTATAGTGTTTTATCAGCAAAATAAAGCGCAGTTGCGCGCGCTTGCCCAAGTCTCGTAAGCCCTGTTCCGTCGATTTTTAGCTTATCGATAACTGCGGAGCCGTGAATACCAAACGATCCGCGAACCATGTAAATCTCACCTTTGCGGTAATGAATCGTGCTTATCCATTCGTCCGAAGTATATAGCGGAATGTTAACAGAGCCATCTTCACTTAGTTTACTTAGTTGTTTACTGTAATTATGAATATAATAAAGCCATTTATCTATGACGAAAGCTTTGGTTACGTTGTCTTGAAGTTTCTTACGAGCGGAGCCGTCGAGGTTCATTCGATACAAGTTACCGGGTTCCGCTTTGGTATCCTGCATTAGGAAATAGATTCCGTTTTCGTTTGTGTCTATAAAAAATTGGGATATCCCTTCGCCACCGACGAGTTCTTTCTCAGCCGATCCATCGAGCTTCATTCTATAGAGACTGCTTGGCACAAAATAACCGCCACCGCTAATGCTTGCACTCTGTTGAAAGGTCTGGCGGATATAATAAATCCAACCGTCTTGAACCGATATTTGAGTGGTCGGTATGGCAGATACTAGTGAACGCAGACTTCCGTCAGTCTTTATTTTGAAAATACCCTCCATTTTATTTTTTGAAGGATCGGAAACCGTATAGTAGAGCCAATCCCCTACGATATTAATAGACTTGGCATTATCATCCGCCAGCTTCACTTCTCCACTGCCGTCTTTTTTCACTTTCACGAGCCGATTCGGTCCTTCATAATTATTAGCAGGATTCATGTAGATCCAATCCCCTTGAACCGCAACCTGGCCGCCATTCGCAAGATTCAAATCATCGGATTGCTTCGTTTGGGTATTCGATGTTCCCCCGCATGATTCGATGCCGAATCCGCGTCCATCGTCCCAACTTGTGCTCCACCCATACACATCATGTGTGAATCTCCATGTCATCGGGAAATAAGTAATGTCCCGGTAAAACAACACTGGATACGGTTCTTCTGAATTTATAATCGATTGTCCGTTCACTTTGACAGGGAACGGGAGAAGCGCAGCCTTTTGGCTTCCGACATTGGAATTGATTTGCAGCGACAAATTTTGCTTTAGCGGCACGCAGGTGTCATTCTTTTGCAACGATAATCCGTTAACGGCGTCCCATTGAACAGACATTCCAAGGGCGGACGTATTGTTCCACGTCATGGGAAAATACGTGATATCCTTATAAACCAGCAAAGGATACTCGCTGTGACTCACGTCCATGGCCGTGCCGTTCACGGTAACTGGAAAAATGGGATAATTCACTTGAATATCCGATGAAGAAGACGCTTGTGATACCTGAGGCAGCCCGGATGACGAGAAACCTATGACGATAGCGCTTAGGCAAAGACTTATTTTTTTAAACATAGAAACTCTCCTATCTCTTCAACTGGTATCGATGAGACCTGACACGAAGAAAAGGTAAACTAAAAGCTGCCAATTACCAATACTCACTCTGATTATTACGTTTAAAATTTAGACGGAGTAGACAAGAAATAAGTTTCTCTTCCTATTTGCAATTTTTCTTCAGAACCACTTACACCCAAATACTACAGTAAATTTAAAAAAACGAAAAAACCAGCAACAAAAAGTTGCTGGTTTTACTTGAAATATTCTGCAGACAAATGTTGCTACGTTAGTTGCTAATGAATTCCTGTACCCATTCGCCGTTGTAAAAAGCAACACCGATTTGGGTGAAGTTAGGACTTAGAATGTTTTGACGATGACCCGTGCTGTTCATCCAAGCTTTCATGACAGCTTCAGGCGTTTGTTGACCTTTTGCAATGTTTTCACCTGCGTAGGAATAACGAATGCCGTATGTGCTCATCATATCAAAAGGCGACCCATAAGTCGGCGAGGTATGATCGAAATAACCATTGTTGTACATATCCTTCGCTTTGTCCAAAGCCATGGCGGTAAGTGCGCTATTGCTGGTTAAAGGACGCAGTCCAGCCTTTGATCGCTCTTGGTTAACTAAGTTAACGACTTGGCTAGCAAAAGTTGTTTGGGATGGCGCAGTCGTAACTGGCGTTTTAGTACCTGCATTTGTGCTCGTGCTGCCAGGAATGTTGAGGCTCATACCAGACCAAATCACGTTCGGATTGGCAACCTGAGGATTTGCCTTAATAAGCGAAGATAGGCTTATGCCATACTTCTGGGATATTAACCACATTGTATCATTACCTGATACCATATGGGTTGCTGGTGCGGCAATTGCAGCACTCGAACCTACGAGGACGCTCAATCCTATTGCGCCGGTAACCACAAGCTTTTTGTAACGTTTCAAAATAAACCTCTCCTTTTTGCGGCCTGCGAGGTTAGCTGTCGGATTCGGATCAAAGAGTAATCACCCGGCCGCTGACGCGGCTTCACCCCAAATAATGGGTCCCCCGTGCTTCACATGAAACTTCGGCCTTCTGAGTTATTTGATCCATATGGATCTCACAAATTGTAACATGTGAAATCATAGAGAACATGACTCAAAATTTTCCAGCAATATTTTGCAAGCGGTATCAGCCGTTACTTCTTGACCAAAATATTATCTAATAAAAATATCTCAATTCCTTGAAATTCCATTGAAAACCACATTCAATCCCAAATTCGTGGCCGATCGATTCCAGTCGTTCGCATATAATCTAGCATTTGCCCGGTGTGAACGGATTCGTGGTATGCGATCCTCATTAACATATCTCCTAAAGTTCGAACATACCCTACGTCACTTCGATTAATTTTAATATTTGACAAATCCTCAGGGGTGAACGTTTTAACGGTATTCAAGAATTGTTCTCTGTACACTTGTGCGAATATCAGTTCATCTTCCACCGAAGAAAATTCCCGATTGTCAAAAGGAGAATCGTATGAAGATAGACTTCCTCTGTTAAGTATTGCAAGATGATAATAATGCTCGCCGTCCAAAATGTGCCGGATCATTTCTTTAATGCTTAAGGCTTGTGCATCAGGCCTCCAATCCAGCATAGTTAGAGGAATAACGCTCCAAACTTTAATACTTCTACGTCGGACTTCTTCCAAGTTCAATATAACAAGATCTGTTCCGTTAATGATTAACACTCCTTTAAACTTCTCAATAATTCATGCCTAGTTGTTTTATAATTGTGCTGTATTTCTTTACGAACAAATATACAGTACATTTGTTCGCATGTAAATAATCCCTCATTTAATTAGTCTGCCAGGCTTTATGATAGTGGCGTTCTTAAGCTTTGGTACAAGTAAGTGGTATAAGTTCCCAATAAGCAATCCTATAAATAAGTACATCAAACCTCCAAAAATGCCATAAATAACTGCACCCACGATCGCACTAAGGATACCAAAAATGACTTGATCCTTATATTTAGCTGGTGAAGTAGGCGGATCTGTAAGCATAAAAAGGGCAAAGAAAAGGGAAGCATTAATAAAAGGTGATCGAAGTGCATCAGTGGCATCTCCGACATTAATAATCCCCATAATAAATAATAAGATGAAATACGTTCCTAGAAATGAAAAAACTTGAGGAAATTTGTTCACTCGGTTCGTCACCATGTATCCGCCAATCAATAGAAACACGACTGTCCATGTGGGAAGATCCCCGAATGCGCCCCACCAGCTTTGTCCTATTCGAAAGAAAAGGATGGACAGTAGCAGTCCGAATGCCGCTGGATTGAAAATTGGTTTTTTCTTATGGACAAGTAAATGTTTCGACAAAATAGCGATAATGGAAGTTGCAGCAACAATATACCATGAGGAAGTTGTGCTTAAGATTAAAGCTATGATTAACCCTGTTATCACCGCACCATCCGGCATCATTCGCTTCTTTTTGGCAATGCGGGAACAAAGGGTATCCACGGCTGAAGAAACAACGACGGCAATGATGCCATTATAAATGCCTCTAATATCGAGTGACCATATGGAGGCTAATAATAGAAAGGCAACCAAGGAAACTACGACATATCCCTTTGGTGTTTTAATCCATTGGTTAACTGTCAATTTATATACCCCCTACTCTATATATTTGTAAATCGGATGATATCAAGATTCCCTTGAGATCAACTTCTTCTATTAACGTTCTCCCGCGGTCTAAACCCAATAAGAAGAAAGCCGTCGAGAAGGCGTCCGCCATCATAGCGAAAGGGGCGATGACGCTGCAGCTGACCCATTCGACCGGTGATTGTTTAGTTCTTGGGTCGATGATATGATGTATACCGGCTTTTAATTCACTCTTGCGCTCGTAACTGCCAGAGGTACAGACCGCCTCATTCGATATTTCAACCGTTTGTATGATTTGTTCTTTGTACTCGGGATGCTGAATACCAATTCTCCACTTGCTGCCGCTTTCGTCTAGCCCCCCAGCATAGAGATCACCACCGGCATTGACGACAAATCCTTCAAATTCTTTCAACTCGTGTACAGCCAAGTCGATGGCGAAGCCCTTAGCCGCGGCTCCTAAATCAATCACCAGCGGCTTCCGCAAATACAACGTTCGATCCTGATCATTTAAAATGATATCCCGATAGGAAGCGGAACCCGAACAGGAGCTTTGGATAGACTCCCCAGTTAAATAATGCTGATTGAATCCCAGGTCTTCCATCGCTTTTCCCACCGCAGGATCAAAAATGCCATTCGTCCATTTCGCTACCTCCAAAGCAAACTTCAAAGGCTCAAATAAAAACGGACTAATCCGAACGGGAGTTTTAATTATTCGGCATGCCTCCATCAATTCACTGTCCAGACTGAAACGACTGCAGTCTTGTTCAACTTTCCGAAATGCCTCGAAAGCCCTATCAATGGCTGCTTCTGTCTGGTCCTTTGATTTCCGAGTAACGACCTGTATATCTACAACAGTATCCATAAATAATTTCGTTTTTTTCATGATTTTGCCCATTATGAGTTTCTCGCCTGAGAGAGCGCATCTTGTACGGCATCTTTAAATGCTTGTGTACTGTACGTTGCTCCAGAAACATTCCTTACTTGCGCACTTTGTTTTTGCACCACTTCTTGGGGCAGTCCAACAACGTCATCGATTGTATAATGCATGGCAAAATGACTGATTTCAACATCTGTAATTTTATCGCTTTTAATGGTGACGGCCACCTGAATCGATCCACGTCGATTGCTTCCTGTACCCATATAGGTACCCTCTTTATAAAGTCTATTTATTTGACTGCTCTTAGTCTGAGTCACTTGGACTTGTTGTTGTGGTTGCTGTATTGTTGCTTGAGTCTCCGTTGCGAAATATCCCGCGGCATAAATAGCCCCAATGGCTGTTGAACACAGAGCGACCCACTTTTTGTTCATTTTTGCCATGTGAATCCCTCCCATATAATCCTTCATCGATAGTTTCATTATATGGAGCGAACATTAAAAATTTCTTAAGTGTAGCTGAAAGTATTCGGAATCTATTGTTTGCTTGGAAAACTAAAAAAACTCCCATCCCTAAAAAGGGACGAGAGTAAAATCTCCGTGCTTCCACCCAAGTTCATCCATGCATAACGTGTAAAGCCTCCTCCTCCTTTTTCATTTAGTCCTGCTTCCTATTTCAGAAACAGTTCCAGTATTTTGCCGCCTGCATAAATACCTACAATTCCTAGAATACCCGACAGTACAGGCGGTGCGGGCAAAGGCAGCTTCAACAGCTTGAATAAAATACCAATAATTAAACCTGCTCCTAATGACAACAGAAGCTCCTTCATACTTTAGACACCTCGATTGTTAGACTGCATCCTTAAATTCGATGGCTTAATTGCTTTAGCATTTTACTGGCTACTTCAATATTGACTACGTTTGGCACAGGCTCCTTGACTATTGCATTCGGCCGTCCTGTAACGGGCCGCACGTTCCATATCCGATAATAACAAACCGTCGGGTAGGTACAATTAAATTCGTCGTACGCATAAAACCTTCGACAATCGTCTGTCCTACACCGTGCTCGGTCTCAATAATTTGCTTCAAAGCGCTGTCATTTATTACAATAATCGGAACTGAAATTTGAGACTTTAAATCTTCTCTTAGCAGGTTCGCACCTGTTATTGTTTCCTCCGTGGAGCCGATCAAGTCCCCAACACCATAATTTTGAATCAGCGTCCTTGTTAAATCAGCACCATTATCCATTAATAGCTGCGGTTTATGCTGTAATACACTGTGAATGTTGCGCTCATGCTCTTCGCGGCCATCGGATCTTTGACCATATACAGTAATCCCTTCCTCTTGCAAATTTGGTTTTTGTTTAAAATAAAAGATTTGTATAACAAAAAAAGGACACATGTCCTTTTTAGAAAAATAGTTTCTATTAGTTTGGCTGACTCAAAGGATCAAGCTTTCATCGTGGATAGCTCCCGCTCCATAAGCAGCCGATTCTGTTCGGTGAAAATAATGCAATTCTTTGCTGTAACAATGACTTGTTCTTCCTTCAATTGTTTCATGATTCGATTTACACTTCGTTCCGTAACGCTTAACTGATTCGCGAGCTGCGATCGAGAAAGGACGATGACAAAAAGCGGGTTCTTCTGAAAATCGTAGTATTTGTAGCATCTCGCCAGGATATCGGTTCGTACCTCCCACTCAAACGCTTTCTATTGGCGGCTGCACCAGCAGAAGCCTCCCAAGCTGAATCACCGTTTGTTCATACCATTCCTGATGCTGTCGATAATGCTTTTAACTTTACTGCTTTTTACGAGCCTCAAATACTCCCGCTTTATCTGTCCTCTCGGAGTCGATTTCGAAGCGGACCGTATGCTTCCCGTTCGGAATCTCCGGCAGAAACACGTACTGATTCCGATTGTGATCGTTATGCGGCGTAAATCGGTCGATGAGGAAAGGTTCTCCACCATCCACCGTCACATTGAGCCTGCCGGAATCGGGCCCCCCAATAGAACAGCCCAATCTGAGTGCCGACGAACTGAACCGTGACGGCTTCACCGGGATTGACAGCACGCCACAAGCCGGGAAATAACCATTGATACTCCCGTGCTAATTCAGAATTTTCGGAAGTAACATAGGTCCACCCCGCCGAAAAATCCGCAATCTCAGCCAAATGCTGCATAGTTGCATATTCCCATGGATTCCCAGGAACCAAAAGCTCCTGAGGCAAACTATGCTCGACCTTTCCACTATACACTCGAATCTCATTAAGACACTGGATGATCGTATCCGAGTATATCCGGTGCCCTTCCGGAACTGTCGGATGAACACCATCATGTGTAAAAACAGCCACTCGAGGAGTTTCCTCCTCCGCCTGCGCGGTAAACACAGCTTACCTTCCGATACCAATGTACTAACCGTTACACCCAGATGAATCGAAGGGATGCCATTGTAGTCGGCTACTTCCTCTTGCAGGAGAGCTCCTTTCTGGTATTCCCCGCCCTGAAAAACAGGCACATCCCGCTCTGTCAGTGTATAAATGAATAGGATATCGATAAGCCGGCTGCGTTTGCGGATTTGCCTGACAATCCCTTCGATCCTTGCCTTAGACTCGGGATCTCCGCTGTCGTTCACGAGGGAAACATTCCTTCATCACCGCTTCACCTCTATTCCATTAGGTGCGAATAATTTGACGGCAAACACTTCAAAGTAAGGCGAACCATAAGTAGCTATGAAATCAAACCGGATTCGGTCTACACCTTTCGCATTCACCTTATGTTTATTCAATGTGAGATAATTCCCACTGACCTTAATTTCCCTCTCGGTTCCGTCTCCAAAAAATAACATAACAGCGTAATCCTTAATCAGCGGTTCAATCGGATCATCGAAATGCTCCAAATCCAGTTGGGAATTGAAAACAAGATGAATTTCCTCGAGATTCTTTGGTTCAGCAAAAGTGAATTCCAACCATTCATGTCCTTCTGTACGTTCAGAAATCCACCCGTTTGGCAACCCATAGGGTCTGGAGTAACCGTTGATAACATTCATAGGATCATACATATTATGAGCAGGCAGCAGGTCCTTAAAGCAAATGCTCTTATTGAACTTCTTCAGTTTGGATGGCTCTTCCGGTCTATAATGGAAGCTGACCGCTCCTGTGATTTTCTCTTCATTACCGTACACGGCAAGGTTCGCAGAGCCTTCCAACACGATGTAAATTTTATCATCCGCAGGCTTCTTGCAGCCCAAGTCCAACGTAATCCAATCATCATAACCAGCCAGGATATCCACGCTGTAACCACTCAACTCATCAACAGGAATATAGTTTTCCTTCCGATCCCCGCCAAAGAGCTTCACTCTCAATGTTTCCAACCGCTCGGAATCATTCTTGACTTTGATCCGTACACTCTCATCAGAGTCCGTTTGAATCGGTAAAACTAAACATAATCCTTTCTCCAGCGGAATGGCTTCTGTTGAATGCTCATTGACAAAGCTGCGCTGAGACGAAGCCCGAACGCTTAACCCGTTAGCGAAGTAAGGGATCAATTCTTCTTTAAGCCCTACAATCGTTTGTCCGTCTCGAAGCAGCAGCGTTTGAAGCTCTCCGATATATTCTTCACCTATCGCAGCTGGATCAACACCGTATTTGAAGCAAAGCGAAGCAGCCGTTCCAACCGCCTGTCCCATGCATCCACACGTTGCCATTACCCTAGTTGATCCGAATGCGACATGAGTAGCACTGATATTGCGGCCAGCGAACATCAGATTGGGAATGTTACAGGAATACAAACTGCGGAAAGGTATGTTGTACAAGCCAGGTACAAAATTCCATGCCGTAGCTGGTCCGTCATCATAAATGCCCTTAGCGGCGTGCAAGTCCATGTACCAGCCCCCAACGGAAACGGCATCTTCAAAATGGGGCTTTGTTGTGAGATCGTTCTGCGACAACATATAATCCCCGACAAAACGTCTTGATTCCCGTTTCCCTGGAATTGGGCATACGTAATCCAAGATCAGTTGATCCACATCGTCGAATTGGCCGCTGTTTTTGATATAATCCCAAATCCCGTAAACCAATTTCCGAAGCTCCAACGCGATATCTTCATTGTTTTTGATAATATCCATGTGACCGCCGTATTCCAGCCACCACAAACCGCCTAATCCATTGATTTTCCTTGGAATAGCTCGATGGTTCAAACCTTTTATAATACTCTCGAAAAAGCTTAATTTTGTAATATCGTAGGCAAATTCAGGCCTCTTAAACGGAACAGGATACCCCACATCACGGGCTTGGAAAAGAATTGTATCTCCCATGGTATAATGGTCCGCCACTTCAGGAGCCAAATCTTCATTGAACTCGTGCTTCGCTTCTCTCCCCCATCTGAAGAGAGCGCCTGCTTGATAACCGACTACCCCGTCACCAGAACAATCGATATAAGTTGGGCTTTCAAAGCGAAATTTTCTTTCAGAAGCCAATTGCAGACCATCCACCCATTTGATTCTGCCGTTCTCAATCCCCGTTTCATGCACGCATGTATTCAGAAAGAGTGAAATGTTAGGCTCTCCATAGACCATATCCAGCAAGGCCATATCCGAAATCGAGAACATAAGCTTCTTGTTATATAAAGGGTTATAATGGAAAATCTTCAGCTTAAGTTCATCCACCAACCCGCCTTCGCGAGCATAATAAGATGGACTGTTTCCAAGATAAGCCGATCCGTTGATATGAACCCTAACCTCGCTGCTTGCATTCCCTCCAAGAACGGGCCGATCATTAATGAGTGAAACTTGCAACCCATGCCGTGCGGCAGCAATGGCAGCGCAAACACCAGCAATTCCCCCGCCTACAACGGTTACATCCGATTTGATAATCTCCATTTTGATAACCTCCATGATTAGATACTCTCATCATGTTAGTTCATTTCATACCCGGTTTTTTACAACATTTCGAGAAAAATTCATACGATTTTTTGCTGCTTCATTTCAATTCATACCGCGTCATTTTTATGCGATATTGCTTTGGCGTATCCCCCGTATATTCTTTAAAAAGTTTACAAAAGTAACCCTCATTCACAATCCCTACTTCCTCGCACAATTCCAAAATGGAATAATCCTTAACATTTAACAGCTCAAGCGACAGTTGAATTTTTTTTCGATTGATGTAACTGATCACGCCTTCGTTCATGGTTTTCTTAAATAGGCTGCTGAAATATGATGGAGCCAAATTCACATCTTCCGCAATGGCTTCCAACGTTAATCGTTGCTTCAGATTTTGCTCGATAAACCGCATGGCTCTCATGATTTCTACACGATGCAAAGGTTTTCCGGCCTGTAAATATTCGAAAGTGAAGTCGCAAATATAAGTGAGCTGCTCCCTGAATGTCATGAAATGGATAGGGAACTCTTCTAATTCTGTCGTTAAAGCACTTCCTGAATTAAATTTCACTGCAATGTCCCTGTACAATTGACGCAGTAAAGGTGCCATGATCGACTTCTGAATTTTGTTAGCCGTAACAAAATCGTATAAAGATGAAATTTTCTGCTCGAGTTCTTCCTTGGTAACCTCCCTCTGCATCCATGCAAGGAACTCAGTCAGCATTTGCTGAAATTCCACCTTTTTCTCGTCGTGATATTGGAAACGGTGTGCAGGTGTTTTAACTATTTTCACAGTCGAATAATACAAGTCCTTACTCACATTTGTGGCTTCCGTGTATGCTTTTTTGATAGATTCCCAGCCTCGGTGCGTCCCGCCAAAAGCAACGGATACCGTTTGATTCAAGTATTGATTTAAATGGCTCACGATCTGGCTGCCCAGCGTCTGGCAAGCATCTTCCGTATCCATATCACTGCGGTTATTTTCCCAAGAAAGAAAACCAATAAACTGATTATCAAACAAATCTGTAGCGACACCCATTCCAAAACTCAACACGGTTTCTTCAATGACATTGGCAATCGCATATTTCAAAATGCTCTGGTCAGCCGCCGAATATTCATGTCGAAAACTTTCATAATGGTTCATTTCAACAATAAAACAGCAGTAGTAGGATTGAAAAAAATGAAATTGCATACGACTTGCAAAATCGGATGCCCGATGAGATGGAATCTCACCACGGATCAGCTCATTAAAAAATTGCTTGCGTGCTCTGTATTTATTTTCTAGGACGGAAACATGTAAAGATTGAAATTCCTCTTCCTTTTTCTTCATCTCATCCAGAACCCCGGCTGCTTTATCCAGAGCCCGCTCTACATCCGCTTCCCTCAAGGGAACTTTAACAATGTATTCCAATATGTTGGCATGAATAGCTCTCTGTGCATATTCGAAAGAAGAATAAGCTGTCAAAAGGATATATTGCGTATGGGGAAGCTGCGGTTTCAGCTGCTCGATCATAGAAATTCCGTCCATTTTCGGCATGACAATATCAGATATAAGGATATCAGGCTTAAGCCTCAGAGCCTCTTCAATTCCTTGCAACCCGCTATTTGCTTTTCCCACTAAACGGAATCGTTGATCCTTATTTGTAAGCTCTCGAAAGAACAGCTCTAATCTTTGAATAATCAGATCTTCATCGTCAACAATGAAGCAAGTATACGTTCTCACCATCATGCATCTCCTTTCATAAGACTTGCCGGGAATATCGCACGAACGGAAGTTTCCATCTTCGGTATGCTGATGATTTGCAGGCCATATTCATCACCATAATGAAGCTTTATTCGGCCATGAATATTATTCAGCCCAATTCTTTTCCTTTTTACTTCCAAATCACTCGACTCGGCATTTAAAATAGACGCTATCTGTTCAGCCGGAATTCCCTCGCCATGATCAATGACTTCAACCATGACAAAATTTCCGTCCCGATAGGCTTGAATGGTGATGGAACCTTCAATTTGCCCCCCATTATAACCATGAAAGATACTATTCTCGACCATGGGCTGCAAGAGCATTCGAAAAACCGGGAAATCCAATAACCCTTCTTCGATCTTCTCTATTAGCATAAATTGCCGATTATAACGGATGTTCTGGATCTCGATGTAATCCGATACATTCTGTAGTTCTTGGCGCAGTGAAACTTTCTCCGAAGCGTCGGATATTCCGTATTCCAATATAGAAATAAGTGACCCGATCACAACATCCACTTTATCGATTTGCCCAAGATGTATGACATTGCTGATGGAGCCGAGCGTATTATACAGAAAATGAGGATTAATTTGCGATTGCAGCACTTGGATTTCCAGCTTTCGTTCAAGCTCGTTATGAAGCTCCGACCGTCGAATCAACTCCACAATTTGCAGCAGCATCCGATCGAATGCTCTGGAAAGATCGCCAAACTCATCATTACGATTAATGGAAATTGTGGTTTCGAGATCACCTTGCTCCACGCGTTTCATTTTCGTTTTGAGCGAATACAGCGGAGTCCGTATGTACTTGGCAATAATGAAGGAAATGAATAGACTTAATAAGAGACCGGCAAGCAGTAGCCAAATATAATAGGTTTCTAGTCTAGTCAAAGCCGCCGCCATACGTGATTCATCGTTAATCGAGATGATGAACCAATTGAATTTCTCCGTAGGCTGTTTCAGAATGGATACCGGTACCCCTTCTCGGGTATGCAATTGAAAGCTTGTTCCGTTGGCATCAAGAATTTGTTCCCCCGACGTTTCCCCGATTGAAAAAGAATGGTCTTGCACATCTAGAGGTCCTATATTTTCAGAAAACCCGGCAATGATTTTACCAGCAGCAGTAATAAGCGCGAGATTCATATGCTCTTGTTTATTAATTTTGAATAGTGTTTCCTCAATCGCTTTTAGGTCCAAATCTACCGCAATAGCCATTGGTGACGGCGAACCGTTCAAATACCGGACCATCGTCACCGTCCAGCCGGAATACTTGGAATTATATGGTTCACTGACAATTGTAGTCCCTCTGTTCTTGCCTGCCGCATCAAACAGAGGTAATCTGTCAGGCAGCGGTTCATCGAAAATTCGGGTTGGCGTGCTGCCGCCAATGATGGATAAATCATCCTTGATTAAGTAAATGTTACTCACATAATTGCTGTTAAGTTCATACAGTTCCCTTAACTGCTTCTGGATCACTTCTTTATTGTTAATGTTGGCTTTCACCGATGTTTCGAACGAGAAAAGAATCGTCTGAAACGATGAAAAGTTAACGGTTAAATATTGGTCCACCTTAGCCAGAATTTGTTTCGTGTAATAGGCGTCGTTGGTTCTTATTTCCTTTTGAACATATCGGTAGGACAATTGGCTTATCAAAATAATACAACTTAAAACAAACGCAAAACATATGAGAAATAATTTCAGAGGTAAGCTAATTCTTCTCCGCATGGGCCATCTTCCCTTTAAGTCTGTATTTATCACAAGGATAGCATAGTGCAACAAAGAGAGGGACATAAATTTTTGCCCCTCTCACCCTTTATTTGATTAAACCTTGATCTTTAACTGTATAGTTACCGAATCCTTATATTTCTGCACGTCAAACTTGGTATCCAATGTTTTCAGGAAATTATCCCAATTGGCAAGCGGTTCTTTGCCACTCATGAATTTAACCAAGGATTCATTAATGTAACGTACAAGCTCTTCAGCCATAGAATCGTTCGGGTCTGCTGTCAAGGAAGCACAAGTATTTATCTTTCACTTCTTTCGTTAAATCCGGGGTTTTGTTTTTTGGCTTGCCGTCCACCATGTCCCAGTGAATCCCTTTAAGGCCGTATGCGAAATGAGGGTATGCTTCGACGACCCATTCCGGCACCTCTCCGCCAACTTCTTTCATTTTCTGCTGGTCTGAAGGTTCCAGCCTGCGCGCATCAAGAAGGGGGATGGCTTCCGCTGCCAGTTTCGTTTGCATTTCATCACCTCTTCTTTTGTTATCTTCATATTAGCATGCTAAAAATCGTTAAATTTCTGTTATTTCATGAATTTCTTATAAGATCTTAAGCGCGCAAAAGCCTTAGGATTTACGCATCCTAAGGCAGCAATTTAATATCCCCGCTCATCAGTTGTGTCCAGCACCGACCTCGTCGAACTGCGCCATTCCGTTTACAGTCCTTAGTCCAATCCTGCCCGACCCGATAATCGAGTCTGTGATGTCCATGTATAATTGGCCGTTCACATAGCCCTGCAAGGAAGAACCGCTCATGACTAGCTTCAAGTAATACCAGGTTCCGTCTGTGATGGTGAACGCCTTCGAACCGAGCAGTGTGAACGTAGTGCCTACTTTCTTGTATAACTCTACGTTTGACGTAACCTTGTTCAGCCGCAGCATGTAGTAATCGCCACTCGACGTATACCTGCCCAAAACACCTGCAACCGTATTAGCGGAGGTGATCTTAACCTTAGCAGACACGAAATAATTTGCCCAACTTGTATTGCCAGTGTAAGTAATCGCATCGGATGAGCTTGCAGGTTTGTATACATAAGTATCCAGGTTTTCGACTGACCAGGTGCCGCTCACTGCCGTCCACTCTGAAGCCGTTCCACTCTCGAAATTACTGAATGTCAGATCACTACCGTCCCCATATTCGTGTGCACCAATATCCGTCAGCGTATCGTACATCCCGAGCCGATTTCCGAAATAGTCTTTTCCACCATTGCCGGACAAATATATCCCTATATTGATGCAAGATGAGGTCGATAGGAGCCTATACCCGTTTAACGAATGAAGTCCTTGACCGCCAGTACCTGCTCCGACGAGCAGCGGATCAACCGTTAAGGAATGAGCCTCTGTCAGGACGTTGGTCAAACCGTAATAGCAATTATAATCGTGAGTGCCTCCGACCACTGTTGTAGTATCCTTATATTTCGTCGTTCCATTACCAATGACGATATTGTTAACGAAAGTTCCACTTGAACCAGCAATGCCGAACAGCTTGGAAGTGATGCCAGACCCAATGTAAAGTGTATTATTATAAAACTTATCGTTTGCATTTAACCTTTTCACTAATACCGTCTTATCATTTTGGCTGATATTGTATCGGAACGTGTTATTTGTGCTCTCGTCGTCGAGCCCATTAAGCAAGAATCCACCGGCATTGTCGTGGCTGTAGCTGTATTGCAAGATAGAATTCTTGACTCGCTTATCAAAGTCAAAGCCCTCAGAATCCCTTAATGCACCGTTCATTTCGCCGCCGGAAGCCTCGCAGTATTGGATTACGGTGTTATCGGTATTATGTATCCAGATCCCAACAAAATACTCATCTGGTATCATGGCGAAACGGCTCACCTTACTATGATCGATGAGTGCCCCATTCGTGTGTCCGATGGCAATGCCGTTTCCTTGGATGTCTGTCATGCTGACGTTGCGAACAACGATGCTGCTGCTTCTCAAATTATAATCATTTGCAGGCTCACCATTGGGACCGTTTGGATTCCATATCTTTGAATTCCAGTTATAGAAAATTTCATAAATGCCTGTAACGCTAACGTTCGACATGGATACATTTTCAATTAAAATATCGTTCCAGGTGGAATTGGCTCCATAATGATAAATCGAGATGCCACCCATCGTGTAATGCTTGCTCTGGTAAGGAATGTTTCGGCTAATGTCACGAACAACACAATCTTTAATAACGATGTGGTTTAACGTCCGCCCGATGTTGTCGTTCGCGATCAAAAAACCGAGCCGATAGCTATCCTTGTTGTCCGGCACGCGCCCGAGCGTCGTATCGATTACTGGGTTGTTAGTAACCTCGAGATTAGTAAACTCAAGATACTCCTTCCCGTAGATTTGGACGGCAGCGACACCTTCCCCGCCTATGGGATCGGCAACACCTGAAGCATCGATGACCGGCTTCGCCCCCGAACCATACATGTCAAATCGAATGCTAGCCGAACTATTGCCCGATGTTGCAGGAGCCAAATAGCCGAAAAACGTGCTTCCCGCTTTAAAAAACACGGTGTCTCCTGGTGCAAAGGAGGTCGCATTCACTTTCCCCAACGTCTTCCATGGACTTGTTGAAGTAGTGCCGTTATTGCTGTCGTTTCCGCTAACGGAATCAACATAATAGCTTTGTGCATAAGCTGTGGCACTCCCTTTAGCCGTCAATTGATACAGAATGACAAAAGTCAACGTAGCAGCAAAGCAAACAATGCATTTCCATAGTAGATTCATCCATATTGCCTCCTTTAATCAATAGAAAATCCCCCAAGAATCACAGTATAGAGTTCATTGTGCCAGAGACTCTTTTCTATACTGCCTACTTGAGGGGATAATTTTTAATATCTATTCGTCGTCATCGTTGTTGAAATCCGAACTATCATTCGTATCATCGTCTTTGTTATGACCCTTTGAAGAATAAGGCAAAATCGTCTGGATTACCGTGGAATATGCATAGCCGTCTGCACTTAATATGATCGAGTAATTCTTCGCTGTAGGAAACAAAGACGCCGACAGCGTTAATTTCCCTGCTTCCAAGCTGTACACAGCTCCGCTCACGGTTTGACCGTCCACCTTGAGACTGCGGAGCGTGCTGCGCCATGCCGTGTCATCGGCGAAGGTCACTTCAATCGGTTGACCCACAATGTTATTGCTCGTATCCCAAGAACCGGATATCCGTCGTGCCATTATGTACGATTTCGATTTTTACATTGGTATCTGCTTTATCTGGCCAATTGAGCTTGTAAAAGGATATTCTCGCCTTGCCTGCTTCCAATCTCGGATTCCATGTAATGGTGTCATTCACTGTATCCGTATATCGGGTACTTGAATTGTTATAACCTTTCACACCCGTAGATACTCTCCAAGTGCCTGATGCTGTGTAGCCGGCATTTCCATCATCAATGACGATGGAAGTTAACGGCGGCAAAACCTCTGCCGAGGCAGACATAATTCCGACTCCACCAAAAGGAAAAATCATCGCTGTGATGAGACATATAAAGATGAGCGACTTGATTTTTTTCAGCATGAATCTCATTCCTTTCATTACAATCATTTGGAGACATTCCTCCAATTGTTCCTATCATAGCGTGCCAAACGAGATTAAATTTCTTATATTTTAAGAATTTCTTATAAGATCTTTAACTGTAGTAAAATGAGGAGTCTTTGAATCATTCATCGCATACAAAAAAGACCACTGCATGGAACATGCAACGGTCTTCCTAAGTAAATAAAAAAGAACAGCGATTAAAGTGAGCCTGAAGCTTGACTGACCAATGACAGCAGCTGCCCGGAATCAAATGAATCACCTTTACGCAGCTTCAGTGTTTTTCTTTCCGGGGGACCATCGAACATGCCTTCCGGAAGCTCCAGCGCGGCAGCATTAAAGATCGTAAAGCTGACCGCGTCTTTCGACGTCGAGATGACAGCAGCGTATTTTCCGTTTTTCAAAAAATGTGGCTTCTTATACTGAATACGTTCTTGCACATCAGGTATGGCCTGGTGAACAACTTCACGCAGATTATTGGACTGTTCCCCCTGCCATGGTTCTTTTAACGCTTCAATAAAATCGGTTACTTCCTGATTCATTTTGATACACTCCTTTATGTACGTAATGGTATATTATATTCTTTTCAACATGTTGATTTGGTCCTCTAAATCGGCTTTCATGGCCAGTATTCTTGGATCTCGCGTAGAATCCGTATTCTCTTTGAGCTCCCGCATCTCGATTTCAAATGCCCCGCATCCTCTTGGATACGGCATCCGAAGCGCCCAATCTGCAGCCTCATCTTCTGAATTCACATCGATCAGTGTATATCCGGCAATGAGTTCTTGATTTACCGGAAAAGGTCCTGCCTTTACCTCTGGCTCTCCCCCATGTAATGGATACAATATCCTGATCCCGCTGGAGCTAGGCTGAAGCTCTTCTGCTGCCAAGAGCGCACCGGCTCTGGCCAAAGACTTCTTGTACGCAACCATTGCATCGTTGTGTTCCCGGCTAAACTTTACACCCGCCTCCGAGTACCTTGTTGCCTTGAATATCAATATAAATCGCACTATCGTTTCCCTCCTTGTGAGGAAGATGACTCTAAGCAGCAGTTAGCTGCTATAACCCTTCCCTTACTATGACGACGAACGGGAAACCCTGTAATCGACAAGGAGGCTGAAAAAAATTATTTCGATGCTTCAGACTCGCATTCAGCAGCCCGATTCATTAAAAGCTCCTGCTCACGAGTATTCTGGGTCATCGACACAGCCCTTTCAAATTCTGTACGGGCTTCTTCGTACCTCCCCAGCCTCACTAGGAGATCACCGCGAATGCTCGGCAGCAGATGGTATCCCTTCAGGGAAGGTTCGGCACGCAGCTCGTCGACAATCTGCAGCCCGAAGGCAGGACCAAACGCCATAGATATGGCGACCGCCCGGTTTAATTCGACGATCGGCGATGGCGTTACCCTAGAGAGCGCTTCGTAAAGCGCTGCAATGCGGATCCAATCGGTCTCAGTTGCGGTAGGTGCCTGTGCATGGCAAGCAGAAATCGCAGCCTGCAGCGAATATGGACCGAGCTGACGTCCAAGCTTATGGCTGCGCTCAAGTGCCGCCAATCCGCGGCGGATCAGCAAGCGATCCCACTGCGCCCGGTTTTGGTCCATCAAAAGTACGGGTTCCCCCGTGGAGCTAACCCTGGTTTTAAAACGCGAGGATTGAATCTCCATTAAGGCAACTAGTCCGTGAACTTCCTGCTCATAAGGTGCGATCTCGGCAAGTACGCGTCCCAGTCTGAGCGCCTCCTGACATAGCAGCGGACGTATCCAGTGATCCCCAGAGGTTGCCGCATAACCTTCATTGAACATAAGGTAAATTACCTCGAGCACAGCAGACAGGCGTTCTTTGAGTTCTTCCCCTACAGGCACCTCGAAAGGGACCTTTTCGGCGCTGAGCGTTCTCTTGGCCCGGACAATCCGCTGGGCAATCGTTGATTCGGCGGCAAGGAAAGAACGTGCGATTTCATCAGTATTAAGCCCGCATAACAGGCGAAGCGTCAAGGCAACTCTGGCATCCTGTGATAACACGGGATGGCAGGTCATAAAGATCAGACGAAGGAGATCGTCGCCGATCTCCCCGTCCAAAGTACCATCTATATCTTCCTCTGTATACAAATCAATGCCCTGGGCAATCTCTACGTATTTCTGGTCGCGCAGTTTGGTCCTGCGCATAAAATCGATCGCGCGCCGCTTGGCCGTCGTCATCAGCCAGGCACCCGGATTGTCTGGGATGCCGATTTCCGGCCATCGTTCAAGAGCAATCACCAGTGCATCCTGGGCAAGATCCTCTGCAAGTCCCACATCCCGTACCATTCGCGTCAATCCTGCGATAAGCTTTGCCGATTCAATTCGCCATATTGCATCTATGGTCCGCTGTGTATTGGACAACGTCACGCTTTCTTCTGCTCCTGAGCCTGTTTGCGAAGGATTGCTTCTTTCGCCTGCGATTCGGCATCGTCCGTTAACTCCTCAAACTCGAATACTTGTCTGAGCTCAATCTCGCCCTGTCCATATCCGTGGGGATCCGGCATGCGCAGAGCCCATTCAATAGCTTCTTCCCTGGATTTGACTTCGATCAGCGTATATCCCGCGATCATTTCTTTCGCCTCCGTGAACGGACCATCTATCACCTTCGGCTTGCCTCCGGGCTCCGGATAAGAAATCCGAATTCCGCTTGAGCTGGACTGCAGTCCATCCGCAGCGAGCAAAACACCGGCTTTCACCAATTCCTCGTTATACTTTTGCATGGCATCAATAAGCTCCTGGCTAGGCATTGTCCCTGCCTCTGAATCTGTTGTAGCTTTAACAATCATCATAAATCTCATATGTGTTTACCTCCTATTTTTTCGGGCGCCTAATTACTTATGTGTACACTATTTTTTCGGCAGCAGGAAGTAAAATTCCTGCCGCCATTGTTGGCGCTTTGAAATGGTATGCCGCAACTTAGAGATTGCCCATAAAGAATGATGCAAGCTCCGATGAAATCATTTTTGCATCTAGTTTCTTTGTATGTCCGAGTCCCTTTTTACTCAGAAGTTGCGCATTGGGCAGCACGTTGGCCAAAGCCTGGGCACCATGTCGCAGCCCAGCCGGGCTCTCAGTGCCTTCGAGTACCAGCGTTGGCATCGTGACAGTGCTCCATAATTGGGTAGGCAACGACTTTCCGTCTATAAATCCATCCACCAAAGCCGCATCGTAGGGGAGTGTGTGAGCAACGGCCATGAGCTTAGACCACACACCTGGCATAATGCGCATCAAGCTGACAACGAATGAAGGAGCACCCATACCCTTAGTCATAAAGTACTTGATGCCATCGGCCCGGCGATTAGCTGTAATAAGCTCAGTAATGTGCATGACGAAATTTTCCGGCGGCTTGCGATCGGCAGCATCGACCACGAATGGTGGTTCATGCAAGGTCAATTTCGTGATGTTTACCCCTCTTGATGCTGCTTGCAGGGCAAGAACCGCCCCGGATGACAATCCCCAAACATTTGCCGAGCCGCCAGCTTCATCAATCATTGCCTGTAGATCTTCAATCTCACGTCCTGTGTCATAAGGCTGTGTGTCTCCGCTATCGCCGCGACCACGGCGGTCGTAGTTGTAGACCGTGAAGTGCTCTGACAACAGATTAGCCAGCTGCACCAGCCCCGGAAATTTTCGGTAGCTGAACGCACCTGCTACCAGTATGAGTGCTGGCCCTTGACCAACTTTGTCATAGACGATCTTGGTACCGTCTCTTGAAAATATTGCGTACATGGTATGTCTCCTTTGCAGTTAAAACGAATTGTTTTTGTCTTAGAACGGATTCAATTTTTCACCAAATATCCGAACCTCTATTAAGACGACGAACCGCTGATAACAATATCGACACATCTGCAAAAAAAATTTAAATAAAAAGATCTGTATCCCATTCTCATAAGTCTGCTGATAACTCAACAGGCTGCCAAAGATGCTGGCAGCCTGTTGTTATGATGCTATCGTTTTCCGTCATAGTAGGAACACGAACTGAACTGATTAATTCTTGACCGCTGCGATCAAGAGGAAAATGGGACGACGGGTTTCATCTTTCATTTCTGGATACTTGTCCAATGTTTCTTGCGTTGGTTGAGGTTCGGAAAGTTTCATAAGACTAAATCCTGAGTCAATTAACGCATTCACATAGGTAGCGATAGTTCGATGATATTTGACGACATCATTGTCCAGAAATCTCGCCTGCCGTAGACCTTCTTTCTGGTAGTCATCGACAGGCCAGTGCAATCGCTCACCCTCCGAACCATAGTACCAGTCTTGTGCAGCGAGTGCGGTAAAGACCGGATGTTCAACCGAAAGGATAAAAGTACCTCCTGATACAAGACAATGATGTATTTTACGACAAACGATTTCAAAGTGCTCCACATAATGAAGGGCAAGCGAGCTTATCACAACGTCAAATTCCCCTGCTGCAAAGTTGATGTCTTCAATCGCAAGCCTTCGATACTCAATCGCAGAATCGTTGTTATTTTCTCTAGCGTACGCTAACATTTTCTCAGAGAGATCTACACCAACTACTGACCGGGCTTGCTGTTCTCGTGCATATTTACAATGCCAACCAAAGCCGCATCCAAGGTCAAGAACTCTTTTATCTCGCAGCGCGGGAAGCATCGCACGGAGAACGGGCCACTCCCCAGCAGCATTTAGTCCACCAACCGAGCGAGGCATCTCACTGTATTTTTCGAAGAATCCCAGATCATCATATTTATTCTGTTTCATATTTAGCCAAACTCCCATCTTGAACTTATTTTCTCACTCTGCCAAATGTTAAGGATATTGTTTTTTTGATTAACGTATCTAGAGTTTATCATCAAACAGTGAAAATCTTTATTGAAAATTTTATTTAAATGAAACAATCCTATAGGTAAAAAATGATTATACTTATTCTTACAGAGGCAAGGACGCTCTTCATTGTGATACTCTTAAAGTACTTTAAGGAAACGGAGGGGTTACGTGTGGTACATTTTATCCGAGTTAGATCTTTGCGCGGCTAATTGAATAGCGCTCAAGATTCTGTCTGTGTACAGAGGACTCAGGATAAGTTTGTCCATTAATAACCCTGAATTGATACTTCTATCGGTGATCAAACAACGCGGCTTGAAGTAAGGTGAAACATCCTTATCGACCAAATCGTGGTTGTTTTCTTTCGTCCGATACGATAGTCATTGTCCTCAACTACAGACAACACAAGCACCTTGCTTGTGTTGTTTCTTTTTTACTCCTTAACTTGAAAGGATGATGAACGATGGAACAACTGAAAGAGAAAGCGATTATCGTCGGTGTCCATATTTTGAACCACCCTAATTTTGCATACTCGATAGAAGAACTGAAGAACCTGGCCGCAGCATGCCACATTGAGGTGGTAGGTGAGCTAAGCCAAAAAGTCACCCGTGTGGTTCCCTCCCATTACATCGGAACGGGTAAAATCCAAGAATTGTCGCAGCTAATTACTGAGCGGAACGCATCCGTCGTCATTTGTAACGATGAGCTGTCCCCTTCTCAGATTCGAAACCTGGAATCATCACTTGCATGCAAAGTCATTGACAGGACGATCCTAATTTTAGACATTTTTGCGGAACGTGCTCAAACTACGGAAGCCCAGCTCCAAGTAGAGGTTGCTCGACTCCAATACATGCTTCCCAGACTTGTAGGACTTCGTGAATCGTTAGGTCGGCAAGGAGGTGGGGCTGGTCTTAAAAACCGAGGATCTGGTGAAACCAAACTTGAGCTCGACCGCCGTAAAATCGAAGACCGAATCACGGCTTTGCAATCCGAACTGGAGAAACTCGTAGCCCGTCGTCAAACTCAACGAAAGCAGCGCCGTAAGAACGAGGTCCCTGTTATTTGTTTGGTCGGCTATACGAACGCAGGCAAATCAAGCTTAATGAACGCCATGATCGAGTTGTATAGTCCGCAGGCGCATAAGCATGTCTTTGTCAAAGACATGTTGTTCGCCACATTGGAGACATCCGTTCGAAACGTCAACTTACCAGACCGTAAATCATTTTTATTAACTGACACGGTAGGATTCGTAAGCCAGCTTCCCCACCATTTGGTTAAAGCTTTCCGATCTACGTTGGAAGAAGTCGCAGAAGCCGATCTGCTGATTCACGTCGTAGACATTGCCAACCCGGAATACGAACAGCACGTTAACGTTACAAATGACACGTTGAAGGAACTGGGAGCGGATCATATTCAGATGATTTTTGCTTATAACAAATCCGACTTGACTGAACATCCTTACCCTCTGTTAAAAGATGATTTCGTCTACCTCTCTGCCCAGCAGAAGCGCGGAATCGAGGAGCTCACTCAACTGATTCGTGAACGTGTTTTCCAGAATTACATGCAATGTGAAATCGTGATTCCTTATGAACAAGGCCGATTAGTGGCCTATTTCAATGAACATGCCCATGTTCATTCAACGAACTATGAGCTGAATGGTACCCGTCTTAAGTTGGAGTGCCGCGTATCCGATTTTGAACAGTACCGAGATGACTTTCTCCAGCTTTAATTTAGGAAATTAAATTCTTGTCTTCCAAGACAATGTTGCAATTACAACTTGGTTACTTTCGTGGAACAATGAAAAAACGACTCGAGTTCGCATCTATTTCGCGATAGGGTCGTCTTTTTTTTCAAGATATTCTTTGTTTTGGATGAAGGAATATTAAATTACAAAAGCTGATGCAAATTTTATGTCAATCGTTTTTCATCATATTCTGAAGCACTCGCTAACAATCATTCATGGTTAATAACTGACCTGACAGCAGCATGAATCTCTTCATAGCTCGTGCAGCGGCAAATATTGGATTGCAGCCACTCCTGAATCACTTCTTCGCCCGCATTCGGGTATCTGTTAACTAAGGCGTGACATACCATAATAAATCCAGGCGTACAAAACCCACATTGAAAGGCAAATTTATCAACAAATGCTCGTTGGATCAGCGCATCTCCCCCCAAACCTTCGACCGTTGTGACGCTGCCACCCTGAACCTCTATCGCTAGCATCAAACAAGATTTGATGGGTACCCCGTCGACGATGACCGTACATGCGCCGCAGTCACCGTTTTCGCAGCCGGCTTTGGCTCCAGTGAGCCCTAGTTGTTTGCGCAGTACACGCAATAAAGTATCCGATGAACGGATTACCGCATGTTGTCGCTTCCCATTGACAAGCAGTTCAATTTCGCTTTTGACTGTTCCGTGTGCTTTCATACACGCCTCCGTTCCAAAGCCGTCATAGTATCCGATTCTAATGTGAGGGAATCCAACCTATGATTTGTAATATCGTTAATACAACCTCAATCACAATAAGTATCACAACAATCCATTCGACGAATAGCCCTCGGATGGAATGACTGATATTTGAAAACCCTTCCAAGATATGATACAAAATATCCGTTTTGCTTTTCAATATTTTAAATCGATCGTTCAACTCAAAAAAAACCATCATCCCATCGTAAAATTGGCTAGCCGTACTGTTGGTCCAAGTCAAATCAGGTTTATCCAAGATCATGATGTAGGCAAGGGTGTTGTACTCGTGACGTACGATTTTTGCGGTCGTTCGTGCCAATTCTTTGTTGCCAACACGAAGATTTCCTTTTTCAAGTCTTTCAATCATAATTTCTAGGCTATCATGAATTTTCCCAAGCTGTTCCTCGATCTTCTCAAGAGCTACAGATTTGGCAAGGACAGTGGAGATTAATTCAGGGTAAAAGGACTCATACTCAGCTACCACTACATACTTGTCAGTCAACTCCATGCTATCGATTTCTTCGATGTGAAGGCTGTAATCGTCCGTGTATCTATCAGCAGGTTGGAGCTCAATATCTGGTTCGAAGGATTGGATGAATAACAAAAAGCCAGTGATCTCATCCTTGTGTGTGTGATTTACAAAAACTACACTGCCAAAAGAAAACACCAGCACTTGTTGAAAGACATCAATATCTTTTTTAAGGATCGATTTAAGTATATCGCCTCTTAGGATTAAAGGCTGTTCCCATGTGTATTTTTTGGGTATGCCGCAGTGGATGGCGATTTTGTTCAGATCAATTTCATTTGTGACAGCCATAGCCTTAAAAGTAATATCCTTCATTTTCACCACTCATCTGCTTTATAAAAGTCATGCTAACTAGTCTTGACAGAATAAGTGGGCTTCAATCCATTACTAATTCATTTCTGCTCTTCAATGTCTAAAATTTCAAGTTTCACATAATCATACTTAGAAAAATCACCTACCTCACCAGCTGCAACATATTTTATTTCCCCCATACCTATGGTTCGTTTTTCACCTGAAGATCCATATTTGGTTGAACCTAAAGCTGACCCCATTAAATCATTTTTTTTATCATAAAAATTTAGTTTGAAATCTATTTTATACTCTTTTTTTGTTAACAACTCTTCTATATCATCTAAGGATAATAACCCCCTTATTCCCGTGTAACCGCCATCCAAGTAAAGATCTATTAGGCCAAAATGGATATTTGGATACTTATTATCTGTCAGTAAAACCGTGCTTGCTGGAAAATGATTGATTTTAATTTCACTATCTTGTTCATTATAATCCACAAATGCCCCCAAATTTTCGGCGATGAAACGGATAGGAACATAAGCATGTCCATTGTAATTTAAAGTTGCATATTCTTTTTCCATTTCTTTATTTAGGCCATTAATTTCATATCTAACTGGAAACAAGTACGTCTGAATCGTGTCCGATGCATAAACAGCAGTTGATGCTGTTACAGTGATTCCACATATCAATCCGAAAAGAAACTTTTTCAAGTTCTGCACCATCCCTATTCTTTCAAATATAACTCCTTAATTTAGACGTAACTTCAAGGTAAATGTTTCCATTTATTTCATGAATATCACAAGAAAAAAAGCATGCTATCGCACTATGTACCTGCGGTAGCTTGCTTATTTTTTGTTGGTTAATCGGCTTATCAACATGTCGTATAAATGTATCAGTTCCTCGGACGGACGTATGCCAAGTTCCCTGCTGAGAAGCCGAACATAGTCGGTATACAGAGCCGTCAAACCTTTTTTGTCCCCGGTCATCTCGCGTATCGTCATAAGATGGCGTATAACGGATTCATCTAGATGATTGCGCTCGTTCAGCTTGAGCAGCAGCTTCGACGCGGAAGTCGTATCCCGTAACGAAATAAGCACTACGGCAAGCCGCTTTACGAAAGAGGTGTACAACTCCGCATATCGCACCATTTCGTGAATGGCCCACACATACGCCTTGTCCCCGAACAGATCGCCCGTGTACAGTCGTTCGATGTGCAGCGCTCTCTCTACATTTCCGACGTCTATGGAAGGCATCTCCTCCACTTGCTTTTCGAATTCCAAGTAATCAATAACGGAATCCTTTAATTCAAGCGCATAGCCATCGTTCTCCGATCGTATGACCTCGCGCATGCCAAGCGGTTCCAAAGACTTTCGCAATTGATAGACGGTCGTATTTAAGTAGTTCTCCGCATTGGTTTGGTGCATGCCTCCGAAAATATCCATAACCAGCCTGGAACGTGGAATTCGTTTGCCACGATATAACAGTAAGTACGCGAAAAGCTCCGCACATTTCCTCGAGATCCACTTGACACGGCCCGCATCGTTACTCACGACGACATCACCCAACATCGTTAGGACGATCCTCCCAGAATTTTCGGAAACGGGAGCAGACAGCGATTGCAAAGGAATGCCCCGCTGGCTGGCCAGCGCACGATTTACCGTCCGCTGAAGTCGTTCCTGGGAAACGGGTTTGACCAGGTAATCCACCACAGATAGTTCGTATGCTTTCAAGGCAAATTCTTTGTGCGATGTGACGAAGACGATCTGCAGCGGAGAAGCCAACGCTTCCATCTTGGCGGCGAACTCCATTCCACTCCCGCCCGGCATGGAGATGTCAACGAAAGCCAGTCCGATGTCAGTGTTCTCACTTAGAAAGGAGGCTGCGGACTTCGTATCCGTAAAAGCGCCAGCCACGTGAACCCCTGGCAGCTTGACCAGCATTTTACGCAGAATCAAATGCATTGTCGGCTCATCGTCCACCAAAATCACTTTCATAAACTTCTTCCTCCATTCCCCCGTCATCGAACTCTTCCCGCACATCAGCTGAGCCGGGTAAGGTGAATGAGAAGGTCGTCCCGACACCTGGCTCGCTCTCGAACCAAAGGCTGCCACCATGGATACGAACGAATTCGCGGATCAGCGCAAGTCCGAATCTCATATCCTCCGAATCGTTCGCGTTAACCATGGCCTTTAAGAACGGCTCCTCTAGACGCAGAAATTCCGATGTCTGATCGTCGATTCCCGCACCATTGTCGCTTACAGACACGATGATCTGATCGCCTTCCAGAACGGCTCCGATCTCAATAACCCCGCCAATTCCGGTAAACTTGATCGCGTTCGAAAGCAAATTTCGCAGAATTAGATCCAGCATCTCTTTATCGGCTTTAACCGTTAGCTTCTCATTGATCCGCTCAGTCATCCGAATTTGCTTCATGCCAGCCTTCGTGCCTGAAAGCAATAAAGCCTGCCGGACGACCTGCTGCAAATTCCAGCTCAACGGACGAAACACCACTTTCCCTTTCTGGCTGCGATACCAATCCAATAAATTTTCGACGAGATGGAACGTGCTTTGCACTTGTCCTTTAAGCTCCCTCACCAATTCGGCATGCTCAAAGTCGGCGGCAGTCAGTTCATCCCCCAGCAGCTCGGTCAAACTCACGAGGAGTGCGATCGGATCGCGAATGTCGTGCGCCACGACGGTGAAAAGCTTATCCTTGAACGCATTTAGCTCAGACAGTTGCCGGGCGTTCTCACGCAACCTGGCTTCGCTCTCCTTCATCTCTGTAATATCATTGAACATCAGAATCTTGCCGATTAAGACACTGCCCGAATCATAAATCAGTGACAAACTGCAGTTGTAATGCTTGTTACGGTTCGCTTGGAATCTGTGAAACGGGAAGCGTTCGTCCCCATCACTTGCGGCACGAATACGTTCAAGCAGTTCAGGACTTTCCGACAAAACCACCCCCATATCGATGGGGTAGCGTTTCGGCAAGCCGAGTTCGGGAAGGACCTTTTCGGCTGCTTTGTTGTAACTAACGATTTGGTCCTCATAATCAAACAGGACGACCCCGTCCCGGATCGTTTCGAATACTTTAGCCATCGCAAGAGGTGTTAAGCGAAGTAAATTAAACCGCAATATCCCCCACACGTACGCAATACCCGATACGGCGAATCCGAACGGCGTCAAATCAACGTCCAATCCGGACCAAAAGAACAAATTGAACACCATAGGCGCGACTGCGCCCAAAAGGAGGACGACGATTTGCTTTCGCACGATCGGTAAAGCCCGCCAATACATGGGGATAAACAGCAACATTCCGCACAGAAGTACGGAATAATTATAGATGGTGTGCACCTTATACCAAGGCCCCTTGACTGTCGTGTACAAAGGAACCGAATTGCTCTCATTTAGAATATAACGCTCATAGATCAGGTGATGCCAATCGTTGGTCATATGGAGAAAAAATACCGCTGCTGGGACAACGAATAGTAATAGGGCGAGACGCTTGCGGTAGCGAGACGCCGTCCCCGTAAATTGGATGACCTGAAAGAGCCAGAGTGTAGTAACGAATGGAATGCCCAAGTACTCGATTTGAAGCGACAGCTTCACATCGTTCAGGCTACGGCTCAGCACCTCAAACGCGTAGCCAAGCGAATAACAAGCCGCTGCCAGCATGATCAGAACCATCGTTTTGGCAACAGGCATATGGCGTTTCCGATAAGACAAGAAAGAGACGAACACCATCAGCGCCGTTGCGAGAAAAAGCGTTACCGACATCCATTGTCTTGTGTCCACGGCTGCATCTCCCTTAAATCAATTGACTTTCGAACCGCCATTCGGGCCAATTCGACAAAAGTCTACCTAAATAAGGATATCATCTTCTCTAATTTGTGTCTTTATAATTATACTAGTTCATTAGATACCTTCAAATTTCACGGGTCTCATAAATAATCTTATTAGTTGCTCTTTTGGATCATTACCTTCAGAAAGTACGGAATGAACAGCCTGACAGATGGGTAGCTCCACATTATAGATAGTGGACAATTGCAATAATGCCTTTACGGTTGCTACTCCTTCAGCCAATTTCTCGAATGGTTCTTTTTTTACAAATGCTTCACCAAAACGTCGATTATGACTATGATTAGAGAACACGGTTGCTTCGTAATCACCAAGATGTCCTAAACCGTAAATGGTTAATTCGTTCCCTCCCATTGCCTTAACTAATCTCGCAATTTCTTTTGTTCCTCTAGCCATCAAGGCTCCTTTCAAACTTGTATAACCTAATCCATCCAGCATACCTGCTGCGATTCCAATTACATTTTTCGCTGCAGCACCTATCTCATTACCTAACAAATCTTGCCCATAATAAAATCTTATAATCTCACTTCCGAAACTGTCTACAAGCAATTGAGTTATGTTCATGTGATCTGAATCAATAACCATACAGTTTGGAATGTCCTTAACAAAATCTTGAACATGCCCAGGTCCAACCCAAATTGCTAAATGTACAGCTGATTTTATTTCTTCCATAAAAACTTGTGAGAGTCTTTCTCCAGACTCCATTTCAAGTCCTTTCATACATAAGACAAAAATCTTATTTGTAATTCCCATGGTATTTAACAGCTTTGCAAAACCTCTAAGTTCCTGGGCACTAATAGCGATAAAAATGATTTCGGCAAACTCAATTGCTTCAGCAATTCTATCCGTTAAATGTATGTTTTGGGGTAATTGTAAATATTCATTTGTTCTACTATGAACTAATCTTTGATAATTTTTTGATTCTTCTCTTCCCCATAAAATGACATCATGTCCTATTTTATTTGCATACCAAGCCAAAAATGATCCCCATCTTCCACAACCTAAAACAGTAACCTTCATTAAGTAGATCAGCTCCTTTATGTACTGTCTATTTAATCTTCCAAAGCAAAATCAACTGCATATTCAGCATGGATTTTCGTTGTATCGAATATAGGAACGCTGCAATCCAGTTGAGATATTAATAAGGTGATTTCTGTGCAGCCAAGGATAACAGCTTCTACCCCATCTTGGACAAGACTATTAATTATTTCAAAGTAGGATTGTTTAGAATTATCATTAATAATTCCGAGACAAAGTTCCTGATAGATGATATCGTGTACAATTTTCCTTGCGGCTTCATTTGGAACGATAACATCAAGACCAAATTTCTCAATCAATCTACCCTTGTAAAAATCTTGTTCCATTGTATAAGCAGTACCGAGTAAAGCGACTTTTTTAATTCCACATTTAACAATTTCATTTGCCGTTGCATCAGCTATATGTAGTAATGGTATTGAGACTGATTCTTCTACTTCTTTTGCCATCTTGTGCATCGTATTCGTGCAAATCCACCGAATACATAAGACTTTTTGCGGAGTGGTGTCCGCCTAATTTTTCCTTTATACGTTGATTGATGATTTGGTAATAAAGCAAGGATGACTCCCAGCTCATTCCACCTATTAGCCCAATTGTTTTCATAGATAAACACCTCAGAAATAGCTATTTACTACATAATAACAGAAAATCGAAATCTTTATTTACTCCAAAGAATTTGTCCGGCCTCTACCTTAGATAGATGACTCCATTCATAACTTTGTCCGGTTTCTTTGGATTTCTTACGGATTTCCGCAATCTGAGTCTCAGTAGCTGGCTGGTTACGAATAATGGCGTCTAGGTTATCATGTGCAATTTTTCGTGCCAACTTAAGGTCGTCAAGCTTATCTAATAACTGATACATCGCACCAATTGCAGCCTCTTCACCAATATCAAATCCAGAGTCCGTACTCAACATAAACTGATCAGGAAACTGCTTCATCACAGGTACGAAATCCTCCAACTTATTGGTACTAGCAGGATTGAGAGCGGTGAAACCCGCATAAAAATCCGCGTACAAATTTGGGTGCTTTTCGAGTAGTTTTCTGATATTTTCCGGTGAATTAAACGCGTTGGCGTGTGCGAATATGATTATTGTGTTTGGATGTTTGTCAAGCGCCTCTTCTAACTTATCTATAACCATTCCGTTTGGTGGGTCAATATGCAACAGAATGGGGACTTTGTATTTTGCACATATTTCGTATATGTCCGGTAAATAACCGTCCATTGGGCTATCACCCTTCCAAGCCACTTTTGATACCACAGGTGAATACAAAGAAGCTGCTGCAATTTCACCTAAACCAAAGTATCCTTGTTCCAGGTTTTGTGTCACTACATCGAGACTCGATTTATCATGCATATCGAAGCCTGAAAAGTAAGGAATAATTACATCAGGGTTATCTTTATAAGCCATCCAAGACATCTGGTCGGTCATTAATGCACTTGGCTCTGATACATCTCCAAAGAGAACAACTTGATTGACGGCATTACGCTTCCAAACTTCCAGCATATTTTGATACTTTGAATCAGATGCATCATGATTGTGGGAATCGATGACTTTTAAATTGCGATATTGCTCAACTAACTCTTTAACCGTTTTCTCAGTCCCCTTCTTAATCTGTGTTTCATTAATAATTACTGGTGTGCTTGGGTTGGGTAAATCTTTTGTAACAGGGGAATCTTTTACTTGATCAAAAGGGAATAGACCCAAAACAGAAATTAGCCATATCCCTATGGCTGTACTCACTGTCACTATTAATGTAATAATAATCCGGTTTTTCATTCGTATGACCAACTTTCTTCCTTGAAATGTATGAGCCTTCAAATCGTAAAACCAAATTTAATTCGGGGAACTCAACTGAGTATCCTTTATTTTCCATTACGAATTTAACATGGCCGAAACGATAATTCTTCCTATTGCTTTATCCTTTTCGGAAAAAATTTATATGTATTATATGATATATCAAATAAAGTTTTCTCCGGCCATTAAACAGACTCCTTCAACCGCAAAATATGTCATAACTGTGGTTTAATCGTGTAGAATACGCTATTAATTTGTAAATTTATAAGATTGTTTATCGAAACGCTTGAAGTATCATATACATCATGTTAAATATATTCATACAGATATGTTATGACATTAAAAAGCACGCTACTCTTCGATGAAGGAGGTTACTTCGAAACAAAGACAGCTTCGTTGTATTTAAAATTTCTAAATGAGGTGAGCAGATTGATAGGGAAATTAAGAATTTTATGCATGGTATTACTATGTGTGACAATGCTGCCTTTCAGCATTTCTGCGGCTCAGGCTGATGGTGTGACTCCTGATGGGATTAAATGGCCAAAAAATCAAGCGCTTCCAACGTTTAATCAACCCAAGCATTTGGACGTTGTCAATGTCTCTAATGCACCTGGAGACGTCAAACTGCTGATGACTACTCTTCAGGGCATTGTGAATCGAGAGCGCCCGCGTATCTATCTGATTCAGAACAAGGTGGACCCTTGGTATAACGAAATGACCATACCGTATAAGCTCCACGATAACAGCATGGATGTCTTCGATTTGTATAAAAATGAAGTAAAAGGAATCATCATCTACGATCCGAAAACTCCGGATTCCATCAACGTCGCGACCACGTTGGCGGGACTGAAGAATGCTGTTGTCGTCAGCCCTGATCTGGCAGGCAAACTAACTGCAGCTCCCTACAAATTGAAAGTGATTGAAGATTTCCGGGGCAAATTCAAAAATAAAATTGACGCATACACCTGGCAGTACGAACACTTATGGAATCAAACGACCCACCGGATGTTGATTGGGCTAAGTCCGGACACATCGATCTCGCTCCCTCCCGGTCTACCCGAATCCTTCATGACGATCGCAGAAGAGAAAAGGCAAATACGGGATGCCAGTAATCGAGGAACGTATGAATACGACCTTTCATCGTATTTAGGGAAAGAGGCGATATATGTTCGTTTCGACGACTCTTTCACGCAGGACGGTTGGGGACCGGCCGTTCATGCCATCACCGTAAAGGCAGATGGAAAGGTCATCGCTCAATTCGATGCCGGCACACCTGAAGAAGAATTGTACTTGTATGATAGGCAAAATTCCAAGTATTTACCTGGTGCTGACCACCGCTTCGCAGATAATGGAAGTTATTTCATGTATGAATTTAAACCTTCTGCTGGCACAAAACTGTTGACGATCTCCGTAGAGATGTGGAATCAATACAAAGTTTCGGTCGGTAACATTCGCCCTCTCTCGTCCGAGCAGAAAGAGCCTTACGGATATTTGCGCGACTATGCAGTCGCGAACAAAGCGATGGTTTTCTGGCTTTCGACGGATGTGCCGGATCAGCGTGCACTCTTAGAGAAGATTCTGTCCGATGTCGAGCCGGGAACACCTTATCTAGGCTGGTTCAGCAATGACTTCGAAGGCGAAGCCGCCTCCGTCGACCTACTCTCCAGGCATAGCGTCTTTGTATTGGCAGCTGATTGGTTCCACAACATGACCGTCTTCTCGGGAACAAAGGTGGAAGCGGCCCCTAAGATCAAGCCCAATCCGCTCAAGCTGGAAAACAAAATCTATGTGACTTTCACTTTCGGTGAAGGAGACAATTTGCAATACGATTTGAACCATATGCGCGAGATCCTATGGGAAGATCCTGCGCGCGGCAAAGTACCCATTAACTGGACTTCCAGTCCATTACTCTACGATGCCGCTCCAATGGTTCTTAATTATTACCGGAAAACGGCGACAGAGAATGACCTGCTGATCGCCGGACCGTCCGGTGCTGGTTATTTCAACCCACATCCATGGCCGGAAGAAACGTTACCGGATTTCATGAAGGATACCTATAAATATCTCAAACAGACCGGTATGACCATACCAATGGTGATAAACCGGGATGTCACCAAAGACATTCCAATAAGCGCATACGAAGCGGCCGCATACGAGCAAAATTATAAAGTTCCCGGCATCCTGCTTGTAAGCGATCAATTCGGCCTCGAAATCATGAACGGCACGCTTCCAGTATCGATGATGCGAGGAATTGGAACGGTTCAGGATGGAATCAATATTCTAGCCGAGGCCAAGAAAGGCTGGGACGGTAAATCGCCGTTGTTCCTTTCGGTCGGGATTAACGCATGGGGGATGAGACCACATGATATTCAGGCCATCGCTGAATCACTTGGTGAGGAATATAAGATCGTAAACGCCGATCAGTATTTCACACTTATTCGCGAAGCTTATGGATTGTCCAAAAAAGAGTAAATCCATGCCAAAAGAATCGGATAGCGAGCAGTTTTAAACTGCCGCTGTCCGATTCTTTTTCTACGACCTATGCATTCCTTTTAACGAAGTCCGAAGTCCAAATCTTACTCCTTACAGGAATGTTTAGTTTAGCGATTATTGGTTATAGTTTCTTGGGCATGCTTCGCACGGGCGATCTGCGTCGCTTCAACCATGTTGCGCAAGGAATCGACTGTTTCTTCGACTCCACGAGTTTTAAGTCCGCAGTCCGGATTGATCCAGAATAACTTCGGATCCAGCACACGCAAGGCACGTTCGATCATACTGGTCATTTCGTCCACACGCGGAATACGAGGACTGTGGATATCGTAAACGCCTAATCCTATGCCAAGTTTGTATGTGTTCAATTCGAAGCTATGAATCAGTTCACCATGACTGCGAGATGTCTCGATCGAAATTACATCAGCATCCATCGCTTCGATCGAATGGATCATGTCATGGAACTCGCAATAGCACATATGGGTGTGAATTTGCGTCGTATCCTGTACCGTGCAGGTGGCCATGCGGAATGCTCTGACCGCCCATGCTAAGTACTTCGCTTGGTCATCCCCCTTGAGTGGCAGCCCTTCACGAACCGCTGGCTCGTCGACCTGTATCATGCCAATGCCCGCCTGCTCAAGCGCTTCCACCTCTTGTCTAAGCGCATAGGCCAATTGGTAGGCAATTTGTTCACGCGTGATGTCCTCGCGAACGAAGGACCAATTCATTATTGTAATCGGGCCAGTCAGCATTCCTTTTACGGGGCGTTTGGTCTGCGTTTGAGCATACTTTGTTTCTTCGACGGTCATCGCTTCTTTGAACGCTACATCCCCAAATATGATTGGCGGTTTAACGCAGCGAGAACCGTACGACTGCACCCATCCGTTCTGTGTGAACGCGAAACCCGCGAGCTTCTCACCAAAGAACTCAACCATGTCGGTTCGCTCAAATTCGCCATGCACGAGAACATCCAATCCAATTTCCTCCTGAAGCTTGATCCAGATATCGATCTGTTCTCGGATGAAGTTAGCATACTGTTCATTGTTCCATTCACCCTTGCGCCACTGTTGACGGGCCTTGCGAACCTCTGGGGATTGTGGAAAGCTGCCAATTGTCGTCGTCGGTAAAACCGGCAATTGCCACTTCTTCTGTTGAGCAATATGACGCTCAGAAAAAGGTTGACTGCGCACTGGACTTTGAGCACTGATGGCAGCGACAGCATGCTGAATGTCGCTACGATTGCGCTCATCTGACAGCTTGAGCGCCTGTAAAGCACGATCACGTTCTTCCAGCTCGCCTGTGATTCCGGCGCCGCCTTGAGAGACTGCTTTTGACAGAAGTACAAGCTCATCCAGCTTCTCATCTGCAAATGCTAAAGCATCCTTAAGTTCAGCTCCGAGCTTCGTCTCATGATTTACCGATACCGGAACATGAAGCAAACTGCACGACGTCTGCACGATGAGTCGCTCAGCCGTTACGATTTCACCGAGTTCTTCTACGAGTGCCAATTTCTCGCGCAGTGGCGCCTTCCAGATACCACGACCGTCAATAACCCCTGCACCTAAAACCTTGTCCACAGGAAAACCTAGCGCTTTAATCGACGATAAATTGCCGGATAAACCATGCACGAAATCCAACCCTATTCCTTTGACGGGCAGCGCGACAATATCACTGTAGTTCTCTACCGATTCAAAATAAGTTTGCAGCATGATGTTCAGGTTTGGCACTGAGGCGGCAAACGTCTCATAAATTGTCTTTAATCGCTGCACGTCCTCTGCACTTAACTTCGTTACGAGTATCGGTTCGTCTATCTGTACCCATTGAACCCCTTCTCTCGCAAGCTCCTGAAGTATCTGCACATAGAGCGGAAGCAAACGTCCCAGCCAGCCGTCGGTCTCCGAAATACGGTATCCTTTTGACAGCTTCAAGAATGTCAGTGGTCCAACGATTACCGGCTTGCCCTCGATACCGAGCTTTTCCTTAGCCTCCCGATAAGCCTTAAGAGGTCTATTTTCGGTAAGCACCGGCGATGCCTCGCCCAGTTCTGGTACTATATAATGATAGTTCGTATTAAACCATTTGGTCATTTCGCTAGCCGTTGCATCCTTCGTCCCACGAGCAATACCGTAATAAACCGATAATGGTATCGTGCCGCCCTCATACGGAAAGCGTTTCGGAATAATTCCGAACATCGTGGATGTATCAAGGATATGATCGTAATAGCTGAAATCGTTGACCGCGATGAAGTCGATGCCTTTCTCCTGCTGCTTACGCAAATGATTCAAACGGATCTCCTGTAACTGACGGTGAAACTCCGATTCTTCGAGCTTGCCTGACCAGAAAGCTTCCAGCGCTTTCTTCCATTCTCGATCCGCACCAATACGCGGATATCCCAACACACTGCTTTTCACCATCTGTAAAACTCCTCTACAATTTGTTACAAGAAAGATATCACGGATTGGTGGATATAGTGTAACTGGAATAAACTATATCTAGTCATAGCTAATGGCTATAGCAAAGTTTTATTGGGATATCGCCTGCATCAGTGCTTGTATATATGCCGCTCCTAGCTTGGATAGTGAAGCATTTCTATGGGAAATCCAACCGACATTGATAGTTTCCTCACAATCCAAAGGTACAGGAATAATTTCATTTCCATTCAAATCAGCGCTTAATACTCCTGTCGATATGGTATATCCGTTCAATCCGATCAATAAATTGAAAAGCGTTGCCCTATCATTAACACGAATGCTTTTCTTATGTGACATCGTGCTGAGAATCTCTTCGGAAAAATGAAAAGAATTATATTCCCCTTGATCAAAGGACAGATACGGATAATTCTGAAGCTGGTCAATAGTTACGATCGATTGCTTTGCCAGCGGGTTCTTACTACTGATGAAAATATGCGGCTTAGCCGTTAATAAGCTGTTGAATTGCAAATTCGCGCTTTTGAGCAGCTTATTGATGACTTTCCCATTAAACTCATTCAGATATAGGATGCCGATCTCGCTGCGTAAATTTTTGACATCTTCAATAATTTCATAAGTTTTGGTCTCTCTCAAAGCTAGCTCATATTCATCTTGGCCATACTCCCGGACTAGACTCACAAATGCATTCACCGCGAAAGCGTAATGTTGAGTGGAAACCGAAAAATGCTGCGGGGAAGGCTTGGCATTGAGATAACGGCTTTCTAATAATTCCGCCTGCTCGACTACCTGTCGCGCGTAGCTTAAGAATTCAATACCCTCCTTTGAAAGCGAGATCCCTTTATTAGATCTTTCGAAAATCGCAAGCTGCATTTCTTCTTCCAGATCCTTAATCGCATTTGAAAGACTAGGCTGAGAAATAAACAACCGCTTGGCGGCTTCGTTAATGGAGCCGCGATTCGCAACCTCAATAACGTACTTTAATTGTTGTAGAGTCAAGGAAATACTCCCCTCTAAAATCTTGATCTAAAATTAACATAACTTAAGAATATCATTAGTTATTACTTCTGTTGTCAAGTCACGATTATCTTCATTCATGGGATAAAATTTGATCCCAGTTAGTTCTTTTATCTTGTCTATATCTGGATGTCTATCAACGCAAATTGTCCCTAGAATAATATGTTGAGAGCTCGAAACAATTTCATGGATCATTTCTTTAAAGGGAACGGATAACATTTGCATGAAACCAATTTCATCAATAACTGTAATCCTCTTTGTATCAAATGATTGCCTCACTGCCTTTATAGCGATATTCTCAAAAATATCTATTTCAACCCCATATCTCCCTACTCTTACCGAGCTTTCACTATCAACACTCGCAATACGTTCACTCTCACCACTAAGAGTTACACAATTAAATCCAATACGATCCGTCAAGTTACGTACTTCTTCTGTGTAAAAGCCACCAAAAAATTCAGGACCAATTCGGTGCATAATTCGTTTTATTGCTGTAGATTTCCCCACGCGAGGTTTCCCAGTTAACAAAAAGCATGTATCCAAATCATCAACCCTTTCGTTAGTTGCAGTGACAATATAAGATGATAGCCCCCATCTTCAACATTGTATAACCTTCTGCGAAACATACACAGTCTAAATTCAAGTTATTTCAATCCCGCATGTTTCAATATCCCTTTTACGAAATCACTCTTAGCATTTGAGTATGCCAAACGGTCATTGTGGAATCGATGCGCAAGTTCCATCTTCAAGTCACCGTACATTTTAGCGTCATCTGGATGACTTCTCAAATAATCTCTAAAAAGGATATGACGCTTATATTCGGCGTTTTCAACAGTGCATACGTAAAGGTGATGCCAAGTCATGCCATCGGGAGGAATAAAAGCCTCTCGCCCTGTAGCTCCTAAATCGCCTTCATGTACGTACCCTAGAGTTGCGAGCCTTTGTATGGCTGTATGGACATCTGTTTGCTTTGATACCACCACGTCAATATCAACAATTGGTTTTGCTGCTAACCCTGGGACGGATGTACTTCCGACATGTTCTATCCTGACTTCGAGATCGCTTAAAACCGGAAGTACAAAGTCTCGTAACTGTCCAAACATCTGAACCCAACTAGGATCGTATTCTACAACTACTACACGGGACCCCATAGAAGACCTCCTTAGAACATACTCACAATATAATTCGCAGGCTCTCTTACGTATTCCTGCCGTTAATACTAATTGGTCACCGATCCATCCTTGGGCAGCTACTCCTAGTAATGCTCATTTCCAATTCCCCCTGTTACTCAAATAAATTTCAAAAATAAAAAAAGCCCCGTCCTCAAAAAGGACGAAAGCTATCGTTCACGTGTTTCCACCTAAATTTACCTATCCCTCACGGTTACTGGATTCTACAGATACTAGTCCTAAAAATCAATTTAATTTTTTCAAAGTAAAAAGACCCCTTTCAGGGTCCTTTTCGACGGTGATAGGATTGATGGTACTTTTGCCTTGAACCTTACTTAGCTGGGTCTCTACCTCATCACATTCCTGTAGTACTTGACTACATTAATGAATCTGCGGCACATCTCCTCGCTTCTATATAGATTCAATAACAACTTCCCTGGTAGTTAGCTGCATAATATGCGACACAACACCTCGCTGAATCACCGTCATAAAGTAATATGTCCGTTCTCGAAAATGTTATACATCTTGGGATTCATTTTATTGACGAATTTATTTGCTAGGAATATAATTGCTATAGCAACTAATTTCGTGAGGTGAATGATTTTGGGATTGGATAACTCATTTGGATTTATTTTGAACCATGCCGGAAGACGTTTGACACAGTTATTGAACAGCCATTTTCAGCCTTATGATATGACAACAGAGCAATGGGCTGTACTCAATCGTTTAGCTGATGAAGATGGGATTACACAGAAGTTACTGGCGGTTCGAGCTGAAAAGGATCAGACGAATATCACTCGAATCCTCGATCAATTGGAGCGCAAAGGCTTTGTGGAACGACGGGCCAATGAGACGGATCGAAGATCGTTTCTTACCTTTATTACGAAGCAAGGCAAAGCTTTGAATGATGTTCTGACACCAATTGAGCAGAAGGTAATCGACTCGGTGCTTAACGGTTTTACGGAGGAACAAACATCGATTTTGCGGGGAATGCTCATCCAATTGACCAACCAAGCCAATGCATGTATCAAGGAAGTGGAGGATTCACAGTGAATACGAATCAGAAATTGTGGAATCGTAATTTTGTTGCTGTCTGTTTCAGCAGCTTTTTTTTATTTATGACTTTTTACATCCTCGCCGTAACGCTGCCAATCTTCGTAACTGATACGCTGCATGGTGGACAGCAGCAGATTGGTCTGGTCATGACCGTCTTCATTATTTCAACCGTCATTTTACGGCCTTTAACCGGTAAATGGATGGATGAATGGAACCGGAAGAAGATCATACTTTTCTCGCTTGCGCTATTTATGATTTGTACGGCATTGTATCCACTCGTTCATCAATATACTTTTTTGCTAGGCTTAAGGTTTCTTCATGGCATAGGTTTCGGGATGGCGACAACGGCTGCCGGTGCAGTTGCCATCGAGCTTGTTCCTGATCGGCGCAAAGGTGAGGGAATTGGGTATTTCAGCCTCTTCATGAGCTTGGCTATGGTTGTTGGTCCCTTTCTGGGGCTAACCATTATGCAGACTCACAATAATAGTCTTCTATTTGGTGTGTGCATTGTGTTCGCGCTTCTTGCTTTCTTGTTGGGAGTGACCATTCGTATTCCTCAAGCTATCTCTAGAGTGGCCGTGAAATCAGAGTCTGGTTGGAGAAAGTTCATTGAGCCGCGGGCTTTGCCAATTTCTTTGGCCGGCAGTGTGTTGGCCTTTTCTTATGGAGCTATTACAACGTTTCTTTCCGTGTATGCCAAAGCCATTGGGTTGGATACATATGCGAGTTACTTCTTCATGGTGTTCGCTTTGATGATTGTTATATCCAGACCCTTTACAGGCAAATGGTTTGATCGTTCAGGTCCTCATTTATTAGTATATCCTGGAGTCATCCTTTTCACATTAGGGATGATAACCCTAAGCATAGCGGCTTCCCCTATCCTATTTTTAGTAGCAGGAGGTATGCTGGGCCTTGGATTCGGGGCGATGCTTCCCAGCTTTCAGACTATCGCTATTCAAGCCGCGCCGACTCACCGCAGAGGGCTTGCGACAGGCACGTATTTCTTACTTTTCGACTCCGGATATGGGATTGGCTCCTATGTGCTTGGCGCTGTCGCTTCGAGAACGAATTACCATACGATGTACTTCATAGCTGGCATGGTTGTCGCGTGCTCTGCCATTCTGTATTACGGGCTTTATCATCGAAAACAGCTTCTTCCCTCAAGCCAATCCCAACCACAGTTAAATAATAATCTAAACAAGTAAATGGCTCCTGTGATGGATAAAAAAATGCACCCGGCCTTCAAAGATAGCCGGATGCTTAGTTATTCAGATGCTTCTGGAAACCCAGCCACCATAAATGGTGGTTTTTTTCTATTTGTGTCAGAGAAAACTAACTTAGCCCTTTCCATTCCTTACCAATATATTCAGTCTAAAACTTTAGCCTGTCTAACGGATATTGAGTCTATTCTCTTCTTATTGATCAATTGTTTCAAGCTGTCCAAATTAGCAAAAACTGTTCCAGTGATAATTGTTATCACCCCTATTGCCGATACCCAAGTGATCGTCTCGCCATAAAATAGCACGCCGAATGTGAGGGCAATCGTAGGCGAAATATAGAGCCAAGTAGTCGGAAATACGGGATTCGTTTTGGCGACGAGCCAATAAAATAGACTATGCCCTACCATCGAGCCGATAACAATTAAGTATAGAAGTGACCCGATCGCCTTTGTTGTCAACATGCTCTTGATGTCCACATGTTCCGTGAATAATGAAAGAACAAGAAGCAGCAGACCTCCATAAATCATTTGAGCCGCGTTAAGCGCAATGGGCGATGCTTGTGGGAATTTCCGAATAACCCGTTTGGAATATAAGGCACCAGAGGAATAGAAGATCTGTCCGACCAAAATAGCGACGCATCCGATTATCCACCTTATATTAGCGGTTATTGTAAGGTGTGGAAGCAATAACAATACGATTCCAACGAATCCGAGGATGCAGCCGAATACAGATCGTAACGTTGTCTTCTGCCGCAGGACAAGTGTTTGCAGCACAAGCATCATCATTGGAGCCGTAGCTGATAAAACGGCAGCGAAACCGGATGAGACATATTGCTCGGCCCAGTACAACGTAGAGAATGTACCGAATGTCAGACCAATTCCCGTAAGCAGCATTTCTTTGTGAATTAAAAGCGATAAGTTGGCTTTTTTCTTCCAAACCATCCAAAAGAACAATATCAGACCTGCAAGGAAGAACCTTATTCCCGCGGAGAAGAAAGGCGGCGCCCAAGCATCGACACCTACCTTTATCGCTAAAAACGTGGTACCAAAAATGAGACATACGAGCAAGTAATTGAAAATAATCATGGATGTTCCCCCTCTTGATATGTATTATACAAGGGAGGCAATAGAACAGATGTAAGATAGCAGAACAGATTACGGGGGCTTGGTATATAATAAGTGAATTAGGGAGTGAACAAAGTATGAAGAATATGCACGCATCGACGAATGATACAAAACTACTTTTTAGACAAACATACGATTATATCATCACCAGGATCGAGCGCGGAGAGTTAAAAGCACATGACAAGCTCCCTTCGATTAGGCTGCTAGCCCAAGAGCTCCGGGTACACCGGCTAACGGTGTTTCGAGCGTATCAGTTGCTGAAACAAAACGATAAGGTCTATGTAAAGGAGAAATCGGGATATTATGTAAGTCCTGACTTCACGGAACATGTTATTTCCGAGTATACGGATAGAAGCCCTATCACCTCTTCCGGCCACTTGAAAAACTCTTTATCTGAAATTCAACAGGTGCCCGTTATTTATCAATTTTCCCAATCATTGATTGATCCGAATTTACTGCCGAATCTTTACCTATCTGAATATGTTAAGAAAGTTTTCGACATCTATCCGAAATTAATGGGAACCTACTCCAGTGTACAAGGGGATGAAGAACTGCGTGAATTCCTTTGCCAGTACATGAAGCGCCATCACAGTATTCAACTGACAGTAAGCGATCTATTAATAACGACCGGGGGGCAGCAGGCAATTGACTTAATTTCTCGGGTATACATCAGACCGATGGATTTCATCTTGGTAGAAAGGCCAACCTATAGTGCCGCGCTTGATATTTTCCGCCAACAGGGTGCACGGTTTATTCCTGTCGACATTTCCCCCGAGGGCTATGATTTGGAGAAAGTCGAGATGCTCATGAAACAGCACCGACCCCGTATTTTTTATATGAATCCTACCTTTCATAATCCGACAGGGTATACGGTTCCTCCAGACCAACGCAAGCAGCTTGTCGAACTAGCTGAACGATATCGCTGTTTACTAATAGAAGATGATGCCATTCACGAGATGTATTTTGATCAGCCGCCTCCTCAACCCATTTTTTCTTACGATACAGATGGGTGGGTTGTATATCTCCGCAGCTTCAGTAAATATGTGGCACCTGGACTGCGTATTTGCGCCGTCATCGGTCGTCCATCCGTGATACAACCACTCATTACCGCAAAATCGTTGGCTGATAACGGAACTCCTCTGGTCAACCAGAAAATTTTTCTACACTACTTCGAGTCAGAACGAATAAGACAACATTTGGAGAAGCTGCGCATCGCCCTTCAAATAAGAAAAGAAATTGTGGAGGAGGAATTATCCACTACCGGATGGAGTTGGGTCAGTCCAAAAGGAGGCTTCAATTTGTGGCTTAAGCTTCCCGAAGAACTTCCTGTAGAAGAGCTTTTGAAAGAAAGCATCAGGCAATCGGTCTCTTTTGTTCCGGGTATGATCTGTGATCCACTCAGAGAGATGCGCTCTTGGATCCGTTTAAGTTATTCTTTCGTCAATGAGGGGCAATTGCGCGATGGAGTCAGGCTTCTCTCAGATATTGCTCGACGATTTTGATCCCAAAACGGCAAAACATCCCACCCCCAAGACAAAGCTTGAGGGTGGGATTCATCGTCGTGGGTACTTATATCACTAAAATAAAAAATGATCTAGGCAGAAACCTCAATTTATATGTGACATATATTCAAACGCTGTTGTTCCATATACACTTTTAAAATGTTTATTTAAATGGGTTAAATCAACAAAACCGCATGCAGCTACTGCTGAATAAATATCTCTATTTTTTTCGATTAACTGCTTTGCAAGTTCGATTTTGCAGTTAAGAAAGTATTGGTAGGGTGAAATTCCAGTATGAGCCTTGAACAATCGGATAAACTGAAATTTCGATAAATGGAGCTCTTTACAGATCTCATCAAGCTTAAGTACATGTTCAAAGTTAGCATGAAGCATATCCTTTGCTTTTCTAATTAGCGCGTTCTCTTTTTTGTCGTCTGTAGAAAGATTCGTTTGAATCAGGCTATCCGTGAGGGATATGAGCAATTCACTGCACAACGCCTCATCTTTTTCGCTTAATATGGCATGAGAAAGACTTAATATTCGTTGTTCAAGTTTACGATCATACACAATAGGAGTTGAAAAACGTACGATATCTTTTTTCTCCATAACCTCTAAAAACAATTGTGGCTCAATATATATCATGACATAATCAAGGCCTTCCTTATCATGTGCCATTCCGTCATGGGCCTGTTCTGGATTAAAAAGCATAATTCCATTTTGATAGGATAATTGTAGACTGCCATCCAAGTTATAATGTTGAATACCACGCAATGTTACGCCTATTGCATACTCCTTGTGAGCGTGCTTTTTATACTTAAATTCAGTCATACTTGCTGATAACGCAGTAATACCTGCCGATTTTTTATAGACAAATTTGTCCATTTCAAACACCTCTGCAAAAGCTTACCTACATCCAGATCATGATGGCAGCATAAGCTAAAAATAAAGTCATCATTACATTAACAATCTTATTATGCTTCTGTAAAAACTCCTTGAAGATTGTACCGAAAAGAACCCACGTAGTAAAAGCTGAAAATCCAATCAGAGTTATCGCAATAATACTTATCGTCACCGCAGGGATCGCGTTATAGTAAGGCATAATAAAACTTGGAATTACAGTCATTGTAAAGAGTATTACCTTTGGATTTATAAACTGCATAAGGAAGCCAGAAATTAAGGTAGCCGATTGGTCTACAGTTGGGTTTGATGTATCCGTTTTGTAAATTTGATAAGCAAGATAGAACATATACATGCTCCCGACTATCTGCATCACAATTAATATTTTCGGTATGATCGTTATAAGCATCGTATTCAACATAGCAGAAATAACTAGTAATAAACCAAAACCAATCGTTGCTCCATACGTATACTTCATTGCCTTTTTTGCCCCGAAATTATGCGCGGTGGACAATATGACGATATTAGTAGGTCCTGGTGTAAAGGTAGCAATCATACAGTAAATCAAAAAAGATGTAATATCCATGAGAATACTCCTTTCGAGCTCTTCTCATATCCTACATCTTAAAATGAAATGCCATATAGTATATTATTGCAGATATAAAGCTTATTACCTCCCTACTTAAGGGGCAGCTCTTTTAATTAGGATCATACCATAAACCTGTACCCGGATCCCCAAACGGTTCCTATGTACTGGGGTTTAGATGGGATTTCCTCGATTTTCTCTCTGATTCTGGCAATATGAACCGTTACCGTAGAGGCGTCGCTCATCGCATCCATCCCCCAGATCCTCTCAAATAGCTCTTCCTTACCAAATACCCGATTGGGATACTGCAAAAGAAACAGAAGCAGCTCAAATTCCTTTTGGGCTAGAACGACTTCATTTCCGTTCACAAAAACTCTTCTGGCATCCTTTTGAATCTCAAGGCCCCTAATCTGGATCGTGCTCCCCTCATTCCCCTTTCCAAACCGCTCTTTCATCCGCTCGAACTTTTTCAGATGGGCACCAACCCGTGCTACCAGCTCACCCGAGCTGAACGGCTTTGTAATATAATCGTCCGCACCGAGGCCTAAACCATTAATTTTATAAATTTCCTCTGCTCTCGCCGATACCAAAAGCACTGGAATATCATCCTGCTCACGTACTGTTTTCAACACTTCAAACCCATCCATATCTGGCAGCATGATATCTAATATAACAAGCTCAAATTCTTCCTCTTTCAGAGCTCTCAAACCCTCTGAGCCGCTGTTCACCATCTTAACCGAGTAACCGCTGAGCTCCAGGTAATCCTTTTGCAGATTGGCAATACTTTGGTCATCTTCAACAATCAAAATTCTCTTCATCATAACCTCCAGACATGTTAGAACTTCTTAAGAGATATCATGATCCCGGTTCCCTCTCCTACATTGCTTTTAGCCCATATTTTCCCGTCGTGCCCTTCTACAATTTGCTTAGCTATAGCTAGACCTAGTCCACTGCCGCTTTTTCTTGAAGGGTCTACCTGATAAAATCGTTCAAATATGAAGGGTAGTTTGTTCTCGGGTATTCCTTTTCCATTGTCCTTAATTTCTATAATAGTAGACGTTCTAGTTTCCCTGAGTATAATGTCAATTTTTCCATTTGCTTTTTCTGCATACGTCATAGCATTATCAAGAATGTTTTGTACGACCCTCTTTAATCTTTCACGATCTATTAATACTTTGACAGGCTCCTTTAATTCATTGATTAGCTCTAAGGATAAATTAGCCTTTTCACACTCATATTTATGATCCGCGACGCAATCCTCGAAATAACTCGCCAAATCACTCTTCTCAAAATGGTAAGGAAGCTGGTTCAAATCGAGCTTAGAATATAAAAGGAGATCATCAATCATCGCGTTTACCAAAATAGCTTTGGATCGGGCGGTTTCCAGATACTCCTCCATTTTCTCAGGCGTCTTGGCTACCCCATCGATAATCCCTTCGATATATCCTTTAATGGAAGTCACAGGCGTCTTTAAGTCATGAGAAATACTTGAAACTAAAAACTTCCTGTTATCATCATATTTTTGCTGTAAATAGACAGACTCCTTCAACTTGATCCGCATTAACTCCAAGGTTCTGCCTAATTCCCGAATCTCACCTTCGCCTTCTTCGGAAATCTCGCCGCTTAGATCCCCTTCCCTTATTTTTATAGCGGCGTCCTTTAATCTGGATATCGGTAAAATAATTCCGCGTGAGAACTTATACGAAATCCAAAAATTCATTAGCAAAAAAACAACCGTAAAAAAACTGACCGTAAAGATGCCAAGCAGCAAATAAAAGCTTGTTTTCACCTTGATTGGCGCAAGCAGCAGCAGAATGCCCGTATCGCCGGACGGAAGTTTGTAATCCGCTCGGGTAAACATATACGTTTTGCCATCAAGCTCTATCTCATCGCGATTAGACCTGTCGCCGGACAGCATTAGGCTTTTCTCGATATCTATCTTATTGAAATTTTGAGTGGTGTACAAAACTTCTCTACCCACTAAAATGATGGCACTGGCATCCAAAACGTTCACTCGATCAGAGAGCTCTTGTTGATATTTCTTATCCAAGAGCTGCTCGAACCCCAAGGTCATCGCTTCTCTTTTGATCTCACTGATCGCTGCCCTGACCTCAAACACTTTCTGAAACTCCTTCATATCGGCTTCGCGGCCAAAAACTTTCGTATAAGCAGCAACAAAAATAATGACAGCCAGGATCGTCAAGCCAATGGAAAGCAGCACAGCCAGCGTATTCATCGTGAAAAAACGTTTCGTTAAGTGCATGTATATTCCTTTCTACATATCCTTGCTGTCAAACAAGTAATATCCCGTAGTAAATAACATGATACCACAACCAGACATGATTAAGATCTGGCGGAATATTTTAAAGACATTGATTGATTCAGAAATCCAGAGGGTATACCAGTCAAACATCGATGTGATAAAAAAACTCGAATAGGATGAGAACACAATGCCCAGAAAATTAAAACCAATAAACACAAGAATGGAGAGGAAAAATACGGCTAGTCCTCCTTGAATCACATTGGATAACAGCACAACGATAAGCGCAAACACAAATACAGGAAAAAAAGTTAAGCCATATGACACAATGACCTTTACGATCCCAAGCAGGCTGGCGGACGAAGGATTAAATATAAAACCAGCCAGTAGCGAAAGAAACATGACAAACAAAAGGTTCCCAGCAATAAATAGAGCCAAATTCAAAACCTTCGCACTAAAAACACCGAATCTGGAGACCGGTCTTAAAAGTGTTATTTTCATCGTATTCGATGAGGATTCACCGTTAAACATATCGATCGCTACAAAGATAGCAAACAACGGTAAAAGCGTATAAGCAATAAACGACAGAACTACAATGGGAAATTCAACACTCCCTACAACTCTTAATCCAAGGCCATGCTTTATCGTTGTCACGGCAATTTGACCAATCATTACGGCAAGAATGGACAATATCGCGGCTGCCATCATTTTTTTCTTTTTAAGCAGCTTCACGGCTTCATTAATAAATGCAGCTTTAAACCCTACCATTCCTGTCCACCTCACTAACAAAATAGTTCTCAAGCGACGAATAATATGACAGAATATGTTGGGTATATTCTACGTTGACCAGCTTGCCGCCGTAAATAATCCCGATTCTTGTGCACGTTAGTTCCACATCGTGAATCAAGTGGCTGGAAATAAAAAAAGTCGTGCCTTCCTGGGAAAGCTGTTTGATCAACTTCCTCATCTCCAGCATCCCCTCTACATCCAGTCCGTTTAAAGGCTCGTCCAAAATTAACAGTTTCGGTCTCGATAGAATCGCCGCCGCTATCCCCAGTCTTTGTTTCATCCCGAGCGAAAATTTTTGTGATTTCTCATTTTTATATTTCAGCATCCCTGTGATTTCAAGACATTCATCGATTCTTCGCTGATCAATTTCTGGATAGAACCTCGCAAACAGTTTCAGGTTTTCATTTGCCGTCAAATAGGGATACGATTCCGCTGTTTCAATCATACAGCCTACGTGTTTCATCGCATTGACAAAGTCTTCTAAAATGCTCGCTCCGAAAATCTTCACATCGCCTCGATCCGGTTTCATAAGTCCTGTTATCATCTTCATGGCTGTCGTCTTCCCTGCGCCATTTGGTCCTAGAAAACCGAATATATCCCCTTGATCTACTTCTAAGTTCAACTCGCTGATTCCCCGGCCATTCTTAAATGACTTGGTTAAGTCGTTTATTTCAATCGCCTTGACTGTCAATTCATCATCTCCCCAAAAATGCTCAGGAAGCCGCATCAGCAGCCTCCTGAACATCATTTCTATTCAAATATGCGTCTAAATTCTCCATCATAATATGGTTTCGAGTTAGATTTCCACGAGTTTTTATCGATGACCTCTACATTCATTTCAAAATACACCTTGCCAGCAGAGTTTGGATGAATCATTCCGTTTTTCTGTTCACCCTTCGCATCTGTGTAAGTAAAAGCTGAAGATGTCGCCGGATTGTATTCAAAATTAAATGCATCCTTGTTTGGATACTCGTTCTCAAAACCAGGATAAACGGTCTCTGAATACTTTCCTGTCACTTTATCACCGTTTACGCTTGTGACTTCAACCGTTCTCTCGCCAATCTTCACGAACTTACCGTCTTTGTCCATAATGATATCATTTTTATATGTTCCCACATATTTACTGCTAAATCCGCCTGAATAACTGACCTTCTCAACCTTTGAGCCTGTTAGGTCAGGCATGGCAATCTTCGTATTGCCAATCTCAGAGAGCTTTACAATGACATTTAAGATTAAGTCATGCTGAACACCGTTTTTATCTTTTCCTGACAGGGTTATATCACCTGTCACATTTTCCAGATAGCCTGCTTTATTTTCAACGGCCGTACCTACAACCTTTTTCACAAAAATATCGCTCTCTATTTTCGGTAAATCTCTCTGCTCATTAAGCATCTGCTTGATACCAAAGGAGGAGACAGCATTCACGAGTGCCGGCACCTGTGCCTCGGACAAGCTTCCCGAATACATTTTCCCGCCGTTAGTCCCTTCCTCTACTTGTACATAATCTTTCAAAGAGCCAACCACAGCGTCAACAATTTTTTCTATCTCCGCTGCTCCGTTTTCTTTAAAAGGGTTACTGAAATCAGCTGGACCTTTACGGTTCACATCAGCCGGATATTCTGTTACGTAATAGGTATTATCCATACCGTTTTTCCTAACTGAAAGCTTCTTGTCGGAATAGGAATAACTGGAGGTGGTTTCGCCCTTTGCGGTTTTTGTCACCGTATTTTCCTCAGACACCTGGTTTACCGTGTCCATTTTCGCGAACATGGAAGATTGAAGTAAGGTTTGATCATTATCTTTCAATGAATACAGCGCCTCGACCGTATAGTTGTTTAGATCCTTTTCCATCAGAGCAGCAGTGTTTTTGGCTGAATCTTTCAACCGGTCATACCCGGATCCAAGCAGCGCATCGGCGAAAGCGGTAGATACGAATAGACAGGCTCCAAGCGTGAATGAAAGTACAGTAATTGATTTTTTGCTAAGTTTCATCTTTGTTCTCCTTTAAACACAATTTGCGGGAAACGTTTCCTTACCATTTATTTTAATATACGCTTATTGAATCCATCTAAATGAATTATTAACAAAGTATTAACTCTCTTTACGTGTTACTTTTTCCTTTCAGTGGACGAGAATAACGATAGACAGCCCCACTGCTCAAGCGGCAGTACCTTCCACACAGCGCTAAACAAATAGCAAATAGTAAAAAGCCTCTGCGTATTACACGCCCGAGGCTTGATCGCAATATGCTGTAGGTTCTTCTTTCTTAATGGACTTAATGTAAGAAATAATCAGATCGATATAACCACTTGCTGCCTGTCCCAAATATTTATCTTTATGATAAACGATTCCTACTTCTCGGCAGAGCTTGGGGTTTACGATTGGAATGATGATTAAATCTTCATATTGTTGCATCTCGATTAATGTTTTAGAGAGAATAGTGGCTCCTATCCCGGACCTTACTAAATTAAATAAAGAATCGATCGTTGTTGTTTCAATAAAAGGCTTTAATTCTAGACCTGCATTTTGACAAGTGGAATCAATCAATTGTCGGCATCGGTGTGTTTCAGGAAACATCACAATTGGAGTTGTTACTAATTCCTCAAAATTAATTTGAGGATAGCTGGCCAAAGGATGGTTAGCGGTAGTCACGAAAAAGAAGGCTTCTCTATATAGAGGCTTAAACGCCAATTTATCATGTTCTACAGGTAAAATGGAAATGGCAAAGTCTAGTTCATTTTGCAGGACCCGTTCAACAACATCATCATTTGCAATCAACTTTATGCGTATATTCGGATACTTGCGATGATAGTCAACTAAAAGTGATGAAGCGAGTTCATTTAATTCTCCCGGCAAGGCTCCAATCGATAAAGTGCCGCGTTCTACTTTCTGTAGCTCTTGAATTTGCTCGCGTGCACTTGTCAAAGATCTTATAGCCTTATGGGATTGTTGGTACAAGATCATACCTGCTTCAGTGATCATCGTCTTTTTACCAATTCGATCAAACAATCGAACACCAAGCTCATTCTCAATTGCCTTTATTTGATGACTTAACGTAGGCTGTGTAATACCAAGCTTTTCTGCGGCCCGAGTAAAATGTAGTTCTTCGCAGGTCGTCATGAAATATTCGAGTTGCCTTAATTCCATCCTCATTCACCTCGGGTTTCACCCTTGCAATAGCTTTCCGTTGAACAAATTAATGAGCGTACGAACAAATAAAACGATGATGACAATCGTTAAAATCAAAAGGATCAACGCTGCAATAACTTTTAATGGCCAAGTATTCACATGTATCGCATATTTTAACGCGGCATTACTAAGTGCTGCCATAGGAAAGCTAACAGCCCACCAGGATGCTCCAAAATAAATGGTTTTCTTAAATACTTTAACAGCTAGCACGATAAAGAGGAAAAGACCAAAATAAAATAATATGGCTGCAAAGTTGTCGATTCGCTGCAAGGAATTGGTATAGCCCAAGAACCCTACTTCAAATGGTGCGATCAAGATCATCATCGAAGGCATCAAGCCAATGCCTAGCGACTCATGATGGATTAAACGATTGATAATCAGCGTGAAAAATATGAGTGCGTTAAAACCACCAATTGCAAGACTCAATAAATTGACTTCATGCGCCCAAGCAAAGGGCATTGTTCCGCCGGTTACGGCAATATCAAGTACGCCGACGCAGGGAATTAGCCAGGCAGGAACCGCATGAGTTGGATCCAATTTACCTTTAAGTAAGCGGGATATGATTATATAACTTAACCCTAATGTGAGAATCATACCTATTATCCAGACAGATTCACTAAGCCCCTTCTGATATGGACTCAAAATAGATGATAACAGCAAAATCGCAATTGGTATGGTACCGAAAAAATTTCCGGCTATCGGATGTGTGAACTCTGCTGCTACCTTCTGAGGATAACGAATCCATTTCACCAAGAAACCCATAGATAGTACTATGAATACGAGAATGGCTATAGCTCCTGTGAGGTCAGATATTACAGCCGACGTGTGAAAGAGCTGGTGGGAGAGACTCCAGGATGAGGAAAGACCTGAAATTCCCATAACAGCGGCGAATAAATTCACCGGTAAGTATTGAACGGATCCGATTTTGCCTATATTCTGTTGCTTGGTTGCTGTTAACTCCATGGTGCTCACCACTTTCGGATCAAATAGTTTTCGTAAACACTCTACGTAAACATGCCAGTAATGATTGTTATTATTTGTTACTGACAAAAGGACAATACACGTGAAAACCTCACCATCACGATGAGGTCTTGGAGTTAAATCGCTGTCTGTCTAATAAACGATTATCTCTAGTGTTGTAGTCTAATTATAATAAATCAACATAACACCCATCAATGTTCATTTTTCTATCATAATGATGCACAATTTCTATGGGTCCTGGTTGGGAGCTAATGATTGATAATAGTAGTACCCCTGCCGATTCCAAGCATTTTGAGAACAACACCAAAAAAGGTCTGTCCCTGGATATGGAAATCCATGACGACAGACCTGACAACTAACATTCTCCAGCTTGCTTCTCCAGAAACTTGCGAATGGAAGGATCCATGCACAGTCCGATGGAGCGGCTATATGCGGCACGGGCCTCTTCGAACCTCTGCATCCGCTTGAACAAATGGGCGCTCAGCGCCCAATAAGGCTGATAGCTCTTGACCGCTTCGGCCGGCACTTCTTCCAGCAGCGCCATCCCGATTTCGGCCCCACGCGCCTCAGCAACGGCTGCCGCCCGGCCGACGATTGCGCCGATCGTTGGAGCCATACCCACGAGCCCCTCGTACAGCAACGCAATC
>NZ_WHOA01000133.1 GCF_013141715.1 Paenibacillus phytorum
CTAGGATTGACGATTGACTGAAAAGCGGCGTTAAGCTAACGGGCAGGATAGTTCCAATATGTGGTATATTTGATTAAATGACATTTTCTAAGCGGAGGTGCTTATGAATCCTTCTTTTGACACCTATATCCAATCGCTGGCCGGTCGGGACGTGACCGTCATCGGCGCCGGCGTCAGCAATTCACCACTGATCCGCATGCTGTGCTCGGCCGGGGCGCACGTCACAGTGCGTGACCGCAACCCGGCCTTGCCCCGGGAGGAGTGGGACAATCTAGGCGTCGGGTTGCGCCTGGGGGAGAATTATCTGGATCGCGTTGGGGGCGACGTAGTGTTCCGCACTCCGGGCATGCGCCCAGACCATCCGGCGTTGGACTCGGCCCGCGCTGGAGGCAGCCGTGTGACCAGTGAGATGGAGGAGTTCTTTGCGCTGTGTCCTTGTCCTATTTTTGGCGTGACCGGTTCGGACGGTAAGACCACCACCACGTCGTTGATTGCAGACATGCTGGCTGACGGGGGGCGTACGGTTCATCTGGGCGGCAACATTGGCACGCCACTTCTAACGCGCGCGGGCGAGATGTCGCCGCTGGATGCGTGCGCGGTCGAGCTGTCCAGCTTCCAGCTGATGGACATGAAGCGTTCTCCCCATGTGGCTGTGATTACCAACCTCTCGCCCAATCACCTCGACTGGCACCGCGACATGGATGAATATACCGCCGCCAAGCGCCGCCTGCTGGATTTTCAGAGTGCTAACGACATTGCCGTCCTAAACGGCGACAATCCGGCGACCGCCGAACTGCGCGGGCGAGGACGGACCAAGTATTTCGGCGTGCACACTGTCCACGATGGCATAATCGACGGTCTATTACCCATCAGTGATATTCGTTTGCCGGGTTGGTATAACGTGGAGAACGTTATGGCTGCCATGACCGCCGTGCGGGGGACAGTGTCTGATGAGGCAATCCTGGAGACGGTGCGCAACTTCGCCGGCGTGGAGCACCGAAACCAGTGGATAGCAACTGTGGGCGGCGTGCATTATTACAACAATTCAATCGGCTCCAGCCCTGCCCGTACCGTCGCCACGCTGCATGCGCATGTGGGCCGAGTGCTGCTGATCGCCGGCGGGCGAGATAAGAAAGTACCGTTTGACGAGATGGCTAGGCTGCTGCCTGATCATGTCAAGGTGCTGCTGTTGATTGGAGAAGCGGCCAGTCAAATCGAGGCAGAGGCGCGCAGAGTGCCGAGTTGCCCGCCTATTGTCCGCTGCGAAGGCCTGGCCGAAGCAGTGTCGCAGGCGCACAAGCTGGCCGTACCGGGCGACACTGTGCTGCTGAGTCCTGCATGCACTGCGTTTGACCAATATCGTAACTTTGAAGAGCGCGGGCGTCACTTTGTAGACCTGGTCGGGTTGCTTCACCGATCGGAGGGAAAGGATTGAATTGAACAAGACATGGGCGTTTGCCGGGAAAAGCTGATTGCCCTGATGTATTTTCATTTATAGATAGTTCTTAAGAGGAACAGATTGAATTTATTCATTACGCTAACGGTGAACTATAGCTCAATAGACATCAGGAGAAAGCTGCCGACAGCATAGAACCGCAGCCTTCAATAGGCAGGATAACTTACAGTAAGGTTCCCCTTACACCAAGACTGCTAATCTTGCTAGTTGGAGCCTTCATGATGAGACTTTCTTTGTCGCTAACCCAACGATAGGTGAAATCTATATGATTGTCGAAATTATTGGGAGCAGGACTATATGAAATGAGGGAAGAATAAAGGATGAGTCAATTTAGTGAAAGCTATCATATTCGTGGTAACGAACAACAAGAAGTTTTGGATCTTCTGAAAAAATCCAATCAGGATGGATATATTTTTCCAGCGGAAAATGGTTGAGTAACGTTTGTGGTGAAGGATAGTAATTTCGAACCATTGGATTCTATTGTACGTAATAATACAGGAATTCTGTTACATTATGTTTATGCAGAAGACCATGGTTGGAGTATGACGTTGTTTGATGGTGATAAAGAGGTTAGCCAGTATATCTGCAATTGGGATGATGAAATTCGTATCGAAGATAGCAAGTTTGATTTACAGCCATTTTTCAATCGTGGTTTGATCAGTGAATCATCTCCTATATCTGAACAGTTACATCCACATACTTTTGACGAATTATTTGATAATAAGCCTTACTATAGAATGGCACAGGAATTAGGGCTAATTTATTACTATTGGACTTCTTACCACACTGTTGAATACAGGGAAAATGAATACAAGTATCTTATCCATAATACTCGTGATGACGATTAAGACTGATGACTTTCTTTTGGGTAAAGGATTGAACTAAAGGCGAACTATAGTTGAGGAGCTTGCTTAGCGGCAGCTGCTCTTTTTGTTTTATTTTAAGTTAAACGGGCAGGAATGTTGAATAATGTAGTGTTTCTGATGGAATATTATTGGGAAAACATGGGCGGGCGGTAAGGTTATGCGAATACAATTTCTATTAGCTGTTGTGCTTCTTGTTTACCCAATACAAGGTAACATCGCAAATGCAACAACGTCGACAAACATAGCGATACAGCAGGCTCCTAGCGAAGAAGTTCTTGAGGATTTGCAATTTGCAATGTTATTTCCTTATGTAATTGAAGCAGTTGATAGCTACTATGGAGAACGAAAACAATTTTGGAAACAAAAAATTATAGATATAAGGGAACAAGGAAGGTATCACTTCTTGGTTAAGGTACAGTTGGAAACATTTCAGCATTCCCATGGTCCCTCTTTTGGTCAAGACCTAATTACCTTCAGAGTTGATCTAGGGAAGGCAACCGTTACAGATTACAACCACAAGGGAGACGAGTGGGAAACTAAAATCAGTGTATTTAGAAATTCAGTGATTCAAGACGTTCAAAACACATTCGGTATTGATTTTTCTCCGTATAAGAAATACGAGTACGGACAGTTGCTCTTTGCTTCGGAGACTCAAAAAGAACTCCAACAACCAGGGACAATAACAGGGGGATATAAAAATGTGGTGAACCCCTTTACTTTTATCAAAGATGATTTTGGATACATTGTGTACAAAAAGAATGACGGAACTAACGTTGTACTTTGAAGTCAGAACTTCTATGGTATATGTAAAGAAGAGGTTCCTGTGTGGATGGTGTATAGATGGTTTCGTTCCTCAACTACCGGGAAAAGAGAGTTAGGTAAATGTAACATAATTGAAATCTTATTTTCATGTGACATTAATGAATCAAGCTTATAATAAAACTCGACCCCCTTTAAAATATAAAACTTAGACCCTCAGCCCGTTGCTGTGGGTCTCTTTTTGCTATTAAACTAAAGGGCAGAAGAGTGTGGTGGAACGGCTATTTATTATCTGCCAGAGTAACACATCCGCTTCACCTACAATATGATGTGTATAGAAATCTAAAGAGGTGAGCCAATGGCAGTCGTAAAAGCTAGGAAACAGGATATTGATATGTTGGCTAGGTTGCTTCGAGCTGAAGCTGAGACCGAAGGCGAAATGGGTATGCTCCTTGTTGGAAATGTTGGCATTAACCGAATAAGAGCGAATTGCTCCGATTTTAAAGGAATCCGGACAATTCCCCAAATGATCAACCAGCCGCATGCGTTCGAAGCATTGCAACATGGTATGTACTATCAAAACGCAAGAGAGAGGGAACGCCGTCTGGCGCAACGGACTGTGAATGGGGAGCGGAATTGGCCAGGCAAATTCTCCCTATGGTATTTCCGTCCAGGAACGTTCGAAAATCCCGGACCATGTCCGCCAACTTGGTATAATCAGCCGCTCGTAGGACGATGGAAGAAGCACTGTTTCTATGAACCGACGGCGAAAGAATGTGAAAATGTATATAATACTTTTTAATTTTATAAACGTAAAGAGCTCAGGATCTCTTAACCTGACTTGTCACAGCCATGTGTCGGTTGACAAGAACTTTATCTCATTAAGTGCCGCGTAAATCGCGGCTTTTTTGGGTTTAGTGGAATAAAGTTGTTGTCACGGTCATTATTCGGAAACTATACCAACGTGACAGGCCGTCCGATGTCGGATGACAAGAACATTAGCCGAATGAAGTCTGCTTGAATTGCGGGCTTTATTTATGATCGTATCAAGTTCTTGTCATTTGTCAATGTCAAGAACATTGTCCGGTTGCCGACGAGCTTTGCCGGTCGGCAGCCTGTTTAACGAACGGGAAAAAGTTGAAAAAAGGAAAATCACGATGGGGGGAGAAAAAGTTGTTGTCGGGTTAGAGATTGAACTAACGGATACGTTTGTTGAATGAGAGCTATAAATACAGGGTTGTAATAGGTACTTCAAAACTTACTTGTATTTCAACCTTTTTGAACTAAACAACCACTTCAGAACTTTATTTGTCTTTTATATTTCATAAAGAAAACAGAAAATCCTTATGCTTGCTGGCTTCTTGCACTTCAAAACTAACTTTGTTGTCTCCCGCCCCCCCCCCTCTGTGGGATGACAAATAAGTTTTGAAGTAACAAATAAAGTCTTGAAGTAGACATTAAAGATTTGAAGTAATTAGGCGTTCACTCTACTGGGTGAACGCTTATTATATTTTTTTGTATTGAGGAAGTCCTTAGTCGTTTGGAAGCAAGTCATCAGTCAACCCGGGGGGGTGATTAAACCGGGCAGAAGAGTTGAACAACCCAAAATCGAATTCTGTAAAATGATGTAACTATTGTGAGTATTGAGCGTCTAAATAATTAGAAACAACCTTACAAGAGGCAGTTCAATGAACAATACTCACGAAACACAGCCTGATAAAGAACCAATTGTAAACAATGGTCAAGTAGTAAATGAAATGATGCAGGAAGTTCAAAAAATCGAGGGCGGCGGACCGAAATGTCAAATAATCTTAACCATTTAAGTGTATTTATAAAAAAGATACTCTCCGTGATTTTTCTTTGCCTAGTCTTAACCGCTTGTACCGCTCCAAAACAATTACAACCACCCACCATAAAAATAACGCCATCCGTACAACCTAAACCTACAAAAGAAAGCACTATCATTAAGCCAGAGAAAGAAAATATCGTTCCAGTAGAGTATATGCCTGTAACATTACCTACTATTAGCCTATCACCCATTGGTACGAACGTGGTCAATAAGAAGCTTAAAGAAGTAAAACTACAAGATGCTTCGGTTGTTCTATATAGCAAAAAAAGTGGCGAATCTCAAAACATCTACGCTGGTATTAAAACTGGAGACAAGATTTACGAAATCGAGGGCATCATTGGATATGGAAATCCCGACGAGACCGAAATTTCTCAAAATTATTTCAACGGCATTTCACTCATTAAAATCCGTGGATCAGAAGGAGTATCCGCCCCGATTACCCACTACATTAAAATTGAAAATGGCTTCCCTATATCATTTATTCAATTGGAAAAATACTGCCAAGAATATGATATCGATAGTGACGGTAAAAAAGAATTGATCACATCCGCTGGAGGAACGATTCCAGAAACTGAAATAATAAAATTAAACGGTAACAAATTTGAAAGCGTAAATCTTAATCAGGTCATGAATGGTGTTGTGACTTTTGATAATAAGCAACTAGAATTTATTGTATACCAACCCAACAAAAATCCTGGATTATATAAAATGACCTCAAGAGGAATGGAATATGTGAGCGAGCAGTCGTAACGGATACGATAGTTTAGCGAACTTCACGAATACGTGAAGTTCGTAAATAAGATATAGACGAAACCGCCAGATGTATGAAACGATGGGAGGAGAGAATCCTATGATGAGAACTATTCTATTGTTAATTACCATTATTCTCCTATTTAGAGACTGTGAATCAGAAGTAACTTCTGATAAATATTCAACTCAATTTTCTGAAACAGTTGCAGATAGTGAAAAACAAGATTTACTAGAATCAAAGGAAAAAATATCAGAACTCGATGAGAAAAATCAATCGTTAATCAAAAAGTATAGTTACGAATAAGATTTGTGGGTTGCTCAAGGCGGTATCGCCTAACACGTATTTACGCTACGGTCGCTTACGCTTCTTGGTTCGCCCGAGGTAATTCGGGAAGCTGCTAACGGAGACTATAGTTCAATAAACATCATGAGAAGGCTGCAGACAGCAATGGAACGGCAGCCTTCTCAGCTCCCTCAGAGAAACTATAGCTCAATATCTAATCCGACGAGGTTATCGGCAGATAATCCGGCCGCCTCGTTAGGCTCTTGGGCAGGTTAGCACAAGAGTGTTGTTGGAAAGGGGGGATAGCATGTTAAGCAGAATTGATGCACATCGGTTCTTTTACCGCTTTATTAAACATCAAATATCCTTGTCTGAATTAGAACAGTGGATATATTGTCATGATGAGTTAGAAAGAATTCTTGATAAAACCGAATACCTTGACTTCATTTCTAGAGATTATACGACGATTATTGTGGCGGGTTTACGTTTCTACGATACATTGCACTTTACTTCATAACTACTAGCGATGAGTATAAAACGTCATTAATAAATGATCTCGTGAAACTACAGGAATATATATTCCCGATTAAACGTGAAGCAGACAGACTGTTAGCTTTCATTAGAAATGGCGAACTTTCGATTATTAGTGAGGATGACTATTTTGACAGCAGAACAGAAGCAGATCGAAAAGAAATCCATAGTATAAATGAAATGATGATACGATAGAAAGACCTGAAACATTACACACTAACGGAGAACATTAGCTCAATATAACAGCGGCAGTCTAAGACTTTATTTTCGAGTCCTAGTCCGCCGCTGTTTCATTTTCAGGGCCAGTCTAATACTTAATTTTATAAATCTGACGATAATTCAATTCACAAATCCCGTAACATCAAGGGGTTCAGTCTAACACTATATTTTCTCAAGACATATGATCGTTTCGAAACGACAGTTCTTCAATGGGATAGTAGCCTATTCCCTGATACGGCTAACGAAGAAGCTTCTTACTCATCACTCTTTGTGGAGGAGGGGGGATGGTTGACCCGCGTGGTTACTGGGTTTCTGGCTTCTCTGTCGTCGAATAAGATCGAGATAATCATGACAGAGAGAAGAATTGTTGCTAATCTTAGTTTCATCTTGTTCCCCTAATATATGACGTTAAGTCGGTTCGGGAAGGAGCCGCACTGCACAGCTGAAAGTTCTGTTCAATCAGGCTTCAGGCAGCAACTATTCGCTCCGGAGGATCGTCTATTTAACGACGCCTCTATTTTCCAATGGCTAGAGAGTATAGACAAAGGTCCATGAACGGAGCTGCTGCTGTTGAAGAAAAAATGGATAACGGTTACTGCCCTTTCTGCGCTGCTGCTTAGTTCCTGCTCCGCCGCAGGGGAGGAACGGTCGAAAGCCGCGGATGCTTTTACGGGAACCAAATCCCACAAACAACAATTGATTCATGCGGATGGAACAAACGTGATGGAACGGATAGCCGTTCCTAACGGTTACGAGAGGGTTCCTGTAGAGGATGGGTCATATGGGGATTATTTGCGGAATCTGCCTCTTAAGCCCCATGGCTCCAAGGTCCATTTGTTTAATGGGGAGTTTAAGGCTAAAGAGGTTTACGAAGCCGTGCTCGATGTGGATGTAGGGGAGCGGGATCTGCAGCAGTGCGCCGATGCGGTTATGAGGCTGCGGGCGGAATACTTGTATGGCAGTGGCAAGTATGATAAGATTCACTTCAATTTTACAAATGGCTTTAAAGCTGACTATGCAACATGGAGGAAAGGGAATCGGATTGAAGTTTCCGGCAACAAGGTCTCATGGACCAAACGGGGAGCGGCCTCCGACAGCTACGAGGTGTTTCGAAGTTATCTGAACATGGTATTTGCGTACGCGGGAACGTTGTCCTTGTCGAAGGAAATGAAGCAGGTGCCGCTGTCAGAGATGCAGGCTGGAGATGTGTTTCTGGAAGGGGGCACGCCGGGACATGCAATCGTCGTATTGGATATGGCTCAGAACCCCAAGACCGGTGAAAAGCTCTTTATCTTAGCTCAGGGCTACACGCCTGCGCAAGACATACATATTCTGGAGAATGAGGATAACGGGGAGGGGAATCCTTGGTATTCCACTGCGTTTGAGGGGAAGTTGAAATCCCCGGAGTGGACATTTACAAGGGAACAACTGTACAGGTTCACAGATTAATGCCAAGGGAGAAGGCCCAATAGGATCTTCTCCTGTTTTTTTGTTATTCCGGGCCGTTTGATATCACCACAAAAGTAAGTACAGGATACGGATTTTGTTCAAAAGCAGTGTAATCGCACTGATATAAGAGGACAAGAACATATAACTATTACCGTAAATATAGTCAATAACTTATATCTATGCTGATTTTTTGGACAAAAACAACGTGTTATTGCCACAATGCAAAATGAATCAACAAGAAGAAATTGTTAACGTTGGCTAATGACATGCCGGTAGCCTATTGAGCTAGAGGGACGGGCAGAAATCTTCAATGACATCTTACAATTATGTAATGCAGGCGACTACCCGTAACTGGTAGAATGAAGGTTAAATCGATCGATAAATTCTGAAATGAGGATAAATTCAGTGGATAAAGCGTTAGAGAAGAAAATTTGTGAGGAAATAAGAAAAAAGCTTGCTTTATCTTTAAAACAATTTGATTTTAAGAGGACCAAACCAACTTTCTATACAAGATTAAAAAAGGATCGAATTGAATTTTTGCATTTACACAAGTTTTCATTTGATACGAGTTTCAGGGTACATGTAGGAGTCAGATTCTTGTGCGATTCTTTTGAGGCAGTTGCGTTAAACGGAATTGATAGCGACTTTTTTAGACCCGAATATAATTTCGTATTCGGACAAGATGAAGAATCCGTTTATCGTTGTGTTAGTGAAATGTTGAGGTTTATTCAGTCTAAAGGCTTTAAATGGTTTGAGGATTGGTCTAATCACGCTACGTTATTAAATGCTGAAAACTCACCAATTAATCGCTTTACCAATGAATTCATTCTATTTACTAATGGAGAAATAGATGAACAGCTGGTAAGTAATAGTTATAAAATTTTAGGTATTAAAGAGACAAGGTCAGATGACTTAGGTTTGCTACGTTAACGGAGAACGATAATTGAATAACGAACCAAAATATAGACTTATGTCCAATCAATGACTATGTACCGAGCGTATGATTATAGCGTAATGAAAATTTACTTGAGGGGAATGAGTAAATATGAGTGGTGCAAGTTGTGCAGGTTATGGTGTTAACAACACAGCAGCTGTTTTGGTTCTTTATATTCTTTTGGTTATTATCTTAATGACTTTTGCATTTTAAAACAACATCACAAAAAAACAAAACGGTCTTATCGCGAAATAGATGCGAATACAGACCGTTTTTTTCTCGTTGTTTAAATGAGGGTGACGGGTGAGTTGGGTGCTGGCTGGCAATATCAATATATGGTCAAGTGGATGGTTCCGCACTAGGTCGATACCCCCATTTAGATACCCATTTCAACTATTCCTTCCAGCAAGCAGCTGTAGCCGATCCGATATCCCACCACTTACGGCCACGATATTGATACCGCTCAAGAAAACTTATTTCTTAAGCATGACAAAAAAGTTCCAAGAAGAGTGAACAAGCTTTATAAACTCATTTTTTCGAGCTTGGCGGGCTATAATGATACTGGCAGAGGAAAATAGTAGCTTTTACAAAAGTAAACATCATTAACGAACTTTATTTTCCGCTTTCCCCTTACCACCATTTAAAAAGTCCTTCAAGTAACAAACTTTTTTGAGTTTTAATAAGAAATAAAGTTCGTTAGTGGAAAATAGAGTTCGTTAGTGAAAGTTTACTTTTGTGAATATTCACTTTTTTATTTTAGGGGGTTCGTTGATAAATGAGGAATATATCGGATGTATCCTTTAGAATTAACCTGAAATTTTATAATGGCATGTTTTGTTTGTGTCACAACGTTTCAGAACAGTATAAGTAGATGTAGGTACTCCGAAATTGAATCTTTGCTGACTTTGAACCCTATGATAGTCCTTGATAAAGAGGAATATTCCGCAAAGGTTCGGTTGAAAAACCTAACCTTTAAACGGATGGTTTAACCTCGGTCACAAACGCCACCCCAGGCTACAACAGTATAGGGGTCTGCTATGGTAATTATTGGTTAGCATACGGATTTATTCCGTTTCGTGAGCAGATCCCTATTAGACCCCGGCGAGTATGCCACATTTAAACAGATTCAGTAGGCTGGCGGTTCAGTCAAGAAAGGAGCCAAATGCACCTGCTTCAGCAGATAAGTAGAAACTGCAAGCAGTACCACATCTTTCATTAAGAGGAGAGGAACAGCTTCACGAGAACCGCCGTTTCATCAGGATTCTCTTCTGGGAAGAAGTGGCCACCCTTTATCGCCTGCCCTTGCACCTTCGGAGCCCATTGCCGCCATATTCCGAGCGGACCGCCGTCTTTTGCATAGTAAGTGTCAAGCCAACCGCCCTCCGCCCACAGGTGCAGCATCGGACATTCAATTTTTTTCGACGCTTCTTTGTCCGCGTGGTCGTGTTCGACATCGATCGTCGCTGCAGCTCGATATTCCTCACAGATACCATGCACGCGGGCCGGATTGTAATAGGTTGAAACGTACTCTTGCAAGACTTCGCGGCCGAAGGAACCTTCGCCAAAGGGGTTATGGAAGACGGCCTCGGGAGCACCGAGCAGATAACACTCCGGCAGCGGTTGTTTCTGCGACAGTAAACTCCAGGGCCAGTAGGTTTGAGCGAAGCGCGCATCTGCCCGTTTCCACGCTTCGATAATCGGAATGACATCAAACACGGCCAGACGCTCCACATTCTTCGGATGATCCAAGGCCATACGGTAGCTGACGCGTCCCCCGCGGTCGTGACCGATCAATATGAAGGTCGGAAAGCCAAGTTTGCTCATCACCTCAACCAATTCCTTCGCCATCGCGCGCTTTGAATAAGGAAAGTGATCGTGGCTGGAGGCGGGTATCCCGCTGCGGCCGTAGGCGCGCAAGTCTACGCAAATCACAGTATGATTTTCCGCAAGCTTCGGCGCGAGGAATCGCCACATCAGGCTTGTGCGCGGGAAGCCGTGTACCAATAGAATTGCCGGTCCTTGTCCATAACGGCGCACGAAAATTGTGTTTCCCGAGACCTCGACATGAAAACAGCTAAACAACCTTTTACCCTCCATTTCACTTTGTTATACCATTGAATATATTTGGTTAACTTCACCAATTTGTATGTCCCAACAAAGATAATTTGATTTTGGAGGCTAAAAGGATACAGGGGTATAAAATTTAAGGGGGGCTGACTGGTTTGCGTACGGATTTATTCCGTTTCGTGAGCAGACCCCGTATACTACCAACAAGCAGAACGTTTGTTCAATATGAAACTAGGTTCGGCAGCCTCGTTGAAGTAACGGGCAGGATAACGTGGAATAGTCATGATTAAGTAATGTACAAATAATCTTCAGCATTTTAGAAAAGGAGGGCAAATCATGAAACTTAGAGGGACTCTTACAGAAGAGGCGTATAGAAAAGAATTACAAGCCTCAAGAATTCGTCTTTTAATGATATATCCATGCGAAGGTAGACACCGGAGCAGGGGGAAGATATTATCACTTTTCTTGTGGATACAACCACAGTTATTAAGATTGATTTGGATCGATACGATAATAAAATAGCTCCGATAGTTGATTTGTATCCAATAGACAATTTGATTAAGGGATTTAGTAAAACGAATCAGATTAAAATAGCCGTAGCTTTGGATTTAGCTAAGAACGATCTGAAATTATGAAAAGAAGATTT
>NZ_WHOA01000017.1 GCF_013141715.1 Paenibacillus phytorum
AACTTCCGAATGTACAGGTCTAAAGTTAGAGCATGCGGAAACGTATGTACCATCAGACGATGGGGTGAGCGGCGTAAAGTAAAATTTTCTCCTATGAAATACGCTATGCCGAACCATGGCGGCATCGATCTCACAGGCTTAGAGGAAGCACCTAAGTCCAGAAAGAATAGCTAGGATGTAAGGGACTTGGAAAACAAGGGACGTTGCAGTAAGGGCTGTTACCCGAAACGGTTGCAATAAGGCACTTGCCGAAATGAATTTATCCTTGTGAGGGCAGGGGAACGACTGATGAAGCCTCTGTAATCGAGGTGGAGGAACAGCCCCAAGTCTAATTGAAAAGAACGATCATTTTCCATACGTGAATTGCACCGATCAGGTAGGAATGTGGGGACATCGCTTCGTCAAGGAGGGATGCCACAGTGCAAGCTTTACGAAATTGGGAGTATTACGGCATGACGGAATCCTTTACGGATTTGTACGAAAAATCAGCAAACAAAGAAACATTCTCACATCTCTATGAGATCGTCACATCCAGAGAAAATATTTTGCTGGCATACCGTACGATGAAGTCCAATAAAGGATCAAAGACACCAGGAACAGATGGACTAACCATCAGAGACACCGAAAACCGACCCGAGCAAGAATTAGTGAGTGAAATCCAAAATAGACTGCAAAACTACCGCCCCAAACAGGTCAGACGGAAGCTTATCGAGAAAGATAACGGTAAAATGAGACCGCTTGGAATTCCATGCATCCTCGACCGCATCATTCAACAGTGCTTCAAGCAAGTCCTTGAACCCATAGCTGAAGCTCAATTTTACAATCATAGCTATGGTTTCAGACCCCTTCGATCGACCCACCATGCCATGGCAAGAGTTCAATTTCTCATCAATCAGGCGTCGATGCATTATGTAGTCGACATCGACATATTGGGGTTCTTCGACAACGTTAACCATACCTTGCTCGTGAAGCAACTTTGGAACATGGGCATTCAAGATAGAAAGGTTTTAGCCTGCATCTCCAAAATGCTAAAGGCAGAAATCGAGGGGGAAGGAATACCTTCAAAAGGGGTACCTCAAGGGGGCTTGTTGTCAACACTGCTCTCGAATATTGTACTAAATGACCTCGATCACTGGGTGGCTGGCCAATGGGAACTCTTTCCTCTGACAAAACCCTTCAAATCAAGAACTGGTGAAAGGGCAGCGAAAATACGGTCAAGTC
>NZ_WHOA01000134.1 GCF_013141715.1 Paenibacillus phytorum
CTCATAAATATGATCAGCGTCTGTTCCCTCAGCCCGCGTTCCTCCAGCATGTCCATGATTTTGCCGATTCCGTGATCCATGGCGGTGATCGCCGCATAATAGCCGCGCAGCAGCTCTTTGCGGCGTTCCCCTTCCCCCTTTGGCGCCGTCCGGATCTGGTTCGGATGCGGTGGCAGCTCCGGCACTGACTCGAACGGGCATTCGTCGTACATGGCGACATATGATTCCGGATGCTCCGAACGGTCCCAAGGAGAATGAGGCGCCGTATAGTGGACGCTTAAATAGAACGGGGCTTCCTGCTGCGCCAGCTCATCCAAAAATTGCAGCGCGTGATCCGTGATAAGATCGGTTACGTATTCGTTCACGATCTTTACCTCTCCATTCTCCACGATGTCAGGCTTCATATAGGAGCAGCCTCCTCTTGCGATCGAGAACCAGCGCCCAAACCCTTTTTGCGGGACCGTGCTGTTGCCGAGATGCCATTTGCCGCTTAAAGCACAGGCATAATCGGCCTTGGCGAGCAACTCCGTATACGTCGGCTGCCCAGCCAAATATTCGACTGCCGTACGCTCATCGGCAAAAACAGGCTGTGTGCGCACCTCTTCCTGCAGCTCGCCGCAATTCACATTGCCGGAGCGGATCCAGTCATGAACGCCGTGCTGTGACGGAATTCGTCCGGTCATGATCGATGCCCGCGCAGGCGAACAAACCGGCGATGTGCAAAAAAAATGATCGAATCGCATCCCTTCGGCAGCGAGCCGATCGAGGTGGGGAGTGTGAACTTCGCTGTTTCCGGCACTGCCGAGCGCCCAGCTGCCCATATCGTCTGCGAGTATAAATACGATGTTCGGCTTCCATTTGACATTTTCCATTGTTCATCGATCCTTCCGCTTCTATTATTTCACGGTTCTTTCCTATCAATATAATATCATTTACAGAAATTCGAACCTATGACATTATTAACGATAGATTTGACATTTCTTACGATGAAGGAAAGAGAGGGCGATCCGCTGATGTTTATACTGCATCCTAATGCACAAAGACTCGAATTCAGTCTCCAGCCCAGATGGATCCGTCACATGGATAAGCCGCACGATTTCAGCTTCGGACCGGTCACCAATCCGTTCCCGGTATTCTGGCTCATACTGGACGGCACTCGTAACATTCAAATCGATGAAGAACAATACCATGTTCGCAAAGGCGATCTGATTGTGTTTCCGCCCGGCTTGCCCTACCGACTCCATACTGCAGAAGTCGGCAATAATGTTCGTTACTTATCGCTCAGTTGCAACTTGAGACTCGGACCGTTCGATTTCCATGAGTTGTATCCATTCCCGAAGATTACAGCTGTCTCCGACGGCGCTGTATTTGATGCGCTTGCCTCCCAATGGACGGAGTCAGCTGTTTGGTTCGAGCAATTCGCCGCACTTCATGAACAGCATGACGCGGAGGGAATTAACGGGAGGTCGCTGGACCTGAGCGTTTCGTTTACACTGCTACGCATTCAAGGAGCCTTGTATCAATGGTTCTCACAATTGATAAGCCTGCTGATACCTCAATTGCCGGAGCGGCTTCATGCAATTGATCCCCGTGTCGTGAATGCCTGCATCTATATGCAGTCGCATGTGCAGGAATGGATTCCGCTCGAAAAGCTGGCTGCTCAAGTCTATTTGAGCCCGAGCCATTTCAGCTACTTATTCCGGAATGCTCTCGGCCAACCGCCTGCTCAGTATTTACGGAATTACCGGATCGGGCTCGCTAAGGAGTTGCTTCTTCAGACATCTTGGTCCATCGGCGAAATCTCCCAGCGTGTAGGCTACGGCGAACTTAGCGAGTTCAGCCGCGCTTTTCGGAAATCTGCAGGGCAAAGCCCGCAAGACTACCGTCGGGAATGGCGGCATGCGGATTTCCGCTGAGCATCCGTTATCGGGAAAAACGGAATCTGCCGTTCCAAACCGCTTGATGCAGGAAGCTACAACCAGAGCGCCATGGTATAATTAGACATACTCGGGTTACGAGCTGAAGAAGAAGAAAAAAAACGGATGCATGACGAAAATAACAATAAATCTATTCAAGAAGAAATCAAAGGAGCGATGATCGCTTGTGTTAACAAGTTACTCCATTGGATCTTTGCCATGCTTAAACGAAAAGATTTAAACACCGTATTGGAGGGTTATTTGACATGCTCAGTACATAGTAATGCATCATCTTCCCCATTTTTCGGAAAATATTGACAAGATATTAGATGGTTTCTTATGCCTCTGTCTATGTGTAAAAAACAACAAACCGGCCCCCCATCGGAGTCCCGGTTCTAGCATCCACCTATCCAACTTCACTCAACCGCCCATCCCGAAAATGCACAACCCGCTTCGCCTGCTGCGCAATCGCGAGGTCATGCGTAATCAAAACAATCGTCCTGCCCTGCTCATTCAAGCTCTTAAAAATCTCCAATATCTCCGCACCAGTCATTGAATCCAGCGCACCTGTCGGCTCATCCGCGAGAATAATCTCCGGATCACCCGCCAGCGTTCGCGCAATCGCAACACGTTGCTGCTGTCCGCCCGACAGCTCTGAAGGGAAGTGCTTCCTCCGGTCTAATAAATCCACTGCTTCCAGTGCTTTGCATCACAAGTGGTTCACGCTGCTTCCTCGTCATCCCACGGTAAATCAGTGGAAGCTCGACATTCTCGTAAGCACTCAGTCTAGGCAACAGGTTAAAACTCTGAAAAACGAATCCGATCTTTCGATTCCGAATCTCGGCTAGCTGCGAATCCTTCAGAGAGTGAATCTGCTTTCCATCTAACCTATAGGCTCCTTCGTCCGATACATCCAAACATCCAATGATGTTCATTAACGTAGACTTTCCGGATCCAGACGGTCCCATTACAGCGACAAACTCACCCTGCTCGATATCTAACGAAATGTCATCTAACGCCCGAATCGTCTCTCCGCCCATATAATAAAATTTACTGACATGCTCGATCTGAATTAAGGCTGTCATTGTCTTCGCCCCCATTATCTGAAACCAAATAAATGAAGTCTGCGATATATAAACTGTGACCTTACCTCTTCGCCTTATAAAACTCATGATACAGCTTCATGAGTGCCCTTTTCTCAATCCGCGACACATACGAGCGGCTGATGCCCAGCTCCTTCGCAATCTCCCGCTGCGTCCGATCTTCCCCGCCAAGCTCCAACCCAAATCGCCCAACCACAACTTCCTTCTCGCGATCGTCCAAAATTTCCAAATT
>NZ_WHOA01000135.1 GCF_013141715.1 Paenibacillus phytorum
CTCATAAATATGATCAGCGTTTGTTCTCTCAGCCCGCGTTCCTCCAGCTTATCCATGATTTTGCCGATTCCGTGATCCATAGCGGTGATTGACGCATAATAGCCTCGTAGTAGCTCTTTGCGGCGTTCCCCTTCCCCCTGTGGCGCCGTCGAGATCTGGTTCGGATGTGGCGGCAGCTCAGGCACTGATTCGAACGGGCAATCGTCATACATGGCCACATACGATTCCGGATGCTCCGAACGGTCCCAAGGTGAATGAGGTGCAGTATAGTGAACGCTTAAATAGAACGGGGCTTCCTGCTGCGCCAGCTCGCCCAAAAATTGCAACGCGTGATCCGTAATAAGATCGGTTACGTATTCGTCGACGATCCGTACCTCGCCATTCTCCACGATGTCCGGCTTCATATAAGAGCAGCCTCCTCTGGCTATCGAGAACCAGCGTCCAAACCCTTTTTGCGGAACCGTGCTATTGCCGAGATGCCATTTGCCGCTTAGAGCACAGATATAATCGGCCTTGGCGAGCAGCTCTGTATACGTCGGCTGCCCGGCCAAATATTCGACTGCCGTACGTTCATCGGCAAAAACAGGCTGTTTGCGAACCTCTTCCTGCAGATCGCCGTAATTCACATTTCCGGAACTTATCCAGTCATGAACGCCGTGCTGTGACGGAATTCGTCCCGTCATGATCGATGCCCGCGCAGGCGAACAAACCGGCGATGTACAAAAAAAATGATCGAATCGCATCCCTTCGGCAGCGAGCCGATCGAGGTGGGGCGTGTGAATTTCGTCGTTTCCGTCACTGCCGAGCGCCCAGCTGCCCATATCGTCTGCGAGTATAAATACGATGTTCGGCTTCCGTTTGACATTTTCCATTGCAACATCGCTCCTCACTATTCATCTATTTCATGCTTCTTTCCTATCAATATAATATCATTTACAGAAATTCGAACCTATGACATTATTAACGATAGATTTGACATTTCTTACGATGAAGGAAAGAGAGGGAGATCCGCTGATGTTTATTCTGCATCCTAATACACAAAGACTCGAATTCAGTCTCCAGCCCAGATGGATCCGTCACATGGATAAGCCGCACGATTTCAGCTTCGGACCGGTCACCAATCCGTTCCCGGTTTTCTGGCTCATACTGGACGGCACTCGTACCATTCAAATCGATGAAGAACGATACCACGTTCATAAAGGCGATCTGATTGTGTTTCCGCCAGGCTTGCCCTACCGACTCCATACTGCAGAAGTCGGCAATAACGTTCGTTACTTATCACTCAGTTGCAACTTGAAACTCGGACCGTTCGATTTCCATGAGTTGTATCCATTCCCGAAGATTACAGCTGTCTCCGACGGCGCAGTATTCGATACGCTTGCCTCCCAATGGACAGAGTCGGCTGTTTGTTTCGAGCAATTCGCCGCACTGCAGGAACAGCATGACTCGGTGGGAGATAGTGGGGGGTCGGCGGACCTGACCGTTTCGCTTACATTGCTACGCATTCAAGGAGCCTTGTATCAATGGTTCGCGCAATTGATAAACCTGCTGATACCTCAAATGCCGGAGCGGCTTCATGCAATCGATCCCCGCGTCGTGAATGCCTGCATCTATATGCAGTCGCATGTGCAGGAATCGATCCCGCTGGAAAAGCTGGCTGCTCATGTCTATTTGAGCCCGAGCCATTTCAGCTACTTATTCCGGAATGCTCTCGGCCAACCGCCTGCTCAGTATTTACGGAATTACCGCATCGGGGTCGCCAAGGAGTTGCTTCTTCAGACATCTTGGTCCATCAGCGAAATCTCGCAGCGTGTAGGCTACGGCGAGCTTAGCGAGTTCAGCCGAGCTTTCCGAAAATCCGCAGGGCAAAGCCCGCAGGACTACCGTCGGGAATGGCGGCATGCGGATTTCCGCTGAGCATCTGTTATCGGGAAAAACGGAATCTGCCGTTCCAAATCGCTTGATGCAGAAAGCTATAGCTTGAGCGCCTTGGTATAATTAGACATACTCGGGGTTACGAGCTGAAGAAGAAAAAAACGAATGCATGACGAAAATAACAATACGTCTACTCAAGAAGAAATCAAAGGAGCGATGATCGCTTGTGTTAACAAGTTACTCCATTGGATCTTTGCCATGCTTAAACGAAAAGATTTAAACACCATATTGGAGGGTTATTTGGCATGCTCAGTATATAGTAATGCATCATCTTCCCCATTTTTCAAAAAATATTGACAAGATATTAGATGGTTTCGTATGCCTCTGTCTATGTGTAAAAAAACAAAAAACCGGCACCCCATCGGAGTCCCGGTTCTAACATCCACCTATCCAACCTCACTCAATCGCCCATCCCGAAAATGCACAACCCGCTTCGCAATCGCTAGATCATGCGTGATCAAGACAATCGTCCTGCCCTGTTCATTCAATCTCTTGAAAATGTCCAAAATCTCCGCGCCCGTCTTCGAATCCAGTGCTCCCGTTGTCTCATCCGCCAGAATAATTGTCGGATCTCCCGCTAACTTTCTTGCAATCGCAACCCGCTGCTGCTGCCCACCGGACAGTTAATAAACAGCCGATGATGTTCATCAGCGTGGACTTTCCTGATACCTACGGCCCCATAATAGCTACAAACTCGCCTTGTGCGACGTCTAGCGAAATGTCATTCAACGCTCGGATCGTCTCTCCACCCATACCATTAAAAAATTGCTGAGATTACTTTCGTTTTATTCTCGAGACGAGAATGTTCGGCAGCAAAACCAATTTGGTGTCCATGAATGGATTTCTCCAAGGATGTGGATGAGATCGATGGCGTTTCACCTTGCAGAACTTTTATAAAATCCTCCACAAGCAGTAAATCCCCGCCACCATGGCTATCATTAGTTACAATTACAGCTACTCGTTCCTCAGAGTATTCATGCCCCACAGTAGCATCAGGATGTCTCACAACGAAATATCCATCTTCCAAAACACCCTGAATTTCTCCTTTTGTACCTATAATATGTATGTTGCGGCATGGCCTCGACGTAGCTCCAATCATATTGTGAGTCGCCGTACAGCCATTCTCGAACTCCATGACAACAGACTGATGGTCTACGACATCATTATCGCAATGCCATACGCAACGTCCATAAGGACTGCTCGTTTTCAGGATGTCCAGCTTCTCCTCTTCCGTCGGGGTTACCCCCAAATGATTGTTGTCCCATACATAAATCCCCCAGCGTCTCTGATCTATATAGTGTTTGCGAGCAGAGTAAGCGCAGGTCTCTTCGATTTTGCAGTCAACCAGACAGCGAAATCCTGCACCTTCCGGGGCTTTTTCCGGCTTGAAATGCATCAAACTCCCGAAACTACTTACTTTACTCGGCTGCTCTCCGATCATCCAACTTATAACATCCAAATCATGGCAGCACTTGGACATCAGCATGGACGATTTGCATGTCTCCATTGAATTCCATTTACCCCGAATATAAGCGACGGCCATATGATGATAGCTCACATGTTCAGCCGCTTGAACGTTAATAATCTCGCCAATTCTACCAGTTGCAACCACTTCGCGAATGGCTTTGTAGAATGGGGCGTACCTCAGTACATGGCAAATCATCACCGTTCGCTTATTCTCCTTGGCTACTTGATAGAGCTTCAACATACTCTCTTCAGACGTCGCAATCGGCTTTTCAAGCAGGACATCGTAACCCGCTTGAAGAAGGGGAATGGTCGTTTCTACATGTTGATCATCCATCGTCCCATTAATAACGGCATCCGCGATTTTGGGCTTGCTCACAAGCTGCTCCACTGATTCGAAGCAGTTGGTATCCTGTAAATCAAACTGTTTAGCTGTCAACTTCCTACGAATTGGGTCTGGGTCTACAACACCAACTATTTGAAGTTGATCCGGGTGAGTTTGCGCATATGAAGCATAAATCAGACTGCGGTGGCCAGCTCCCACAATCACCGCTGTTATTGGATTATTAGGATTCATGATGATAGATCTGCTCCTTCTATTTAAACCCGAGTATAGAAGATGCTCCCTCCAACCAGCGAGAGAAAGGAAGGAGCCATCGAGTTATTTTTTATTTTTATTGTTATACCATTCAGTAGCTTCTTTAATGATTTGGTCCCCACCACGTTTTTTCCAGTCTTCAACGAACTTGTCAAAGCTGTCGAGTGGTTCTTTGCCGGTGATGATTTTGGCTGCTGTCTCCATCCACAAACCATTTTTAGTTAACTCAGGCTTTGTCTGTAGAATTTGTAATGACATGCCCTGCCCGTCATCCTTACGGCCTTCGTTTTGGGCCACCTGGATTGCATTTGCGATTAAATCACCGCCCTGACGACCCTTCACAAAGGAGTCATTGGCCAAGTATGACGGTCCTACCAAACTGACTGTCAAGACAGGGCGATTGCTCTCCGCTAAGTTCTCACGCGATCCATAGCTCATTTTGCCTGATGTTTCCTCCACCCAAGGAAATCAAACAATTTATTGAAAATAATACAAACTGGAACCCCTTATTCGGAGTCCCGGTCTTATAAATACTAAACGTCTTTATACAAACCCCCTCCCGAAACCGCACAATCCATTTCGTCTGCTGCGCAATCAAAGTTGACCCAAGTTGGAAATTTCGTTTGAAGTCTTTGAGACATCAACAAGCAAATATCCCATAGATCAGTCACCGGCTGATTGGTAAACGGCAATGTTGGCATATACCCAGGTGGTCCAAACTCCGTTGTCATCGTTACTGTTTCAGCACCTTGTGATGATAGATATTTTACAATTTGCCGCCACCAATCTTCATGTGCAGCAAGCTCGTGTGCATACTCTGGAGCACCCGGATGAGGAACCTGTGGGCCTTGTGCGAACCCAACACGAGCATGCACATGTATGGCTCGCTTCATTGCGATTTCAAGCGACTCCACCTGATCTTCGAGCAGGGACTCACAAACGCAACACCAATGACTAAAGTCAGCAGTAATCTTCAGTTCCGAAAACTCCCGCAATAGAGCAGCTGTCGTCCAAGGTGTGAACATAGCACGGTGTCGATGTGTTTCATGCGCAACGGGTATGCCTGCTTCTTTCTCGACTACTATCGCTTGTTCAAAGAACTTTAATTGTTCCGTCCAGCCCATACAGTCCCTTGCACTTTGGGAAACAATAAGTTTGGGGTTAAATGTTGCAGCTCTAGTAACCAATTCATGGAACGTCTCTGAATGATTTTCCACAGTTTGTATTTGCGCTATAAAATCCAATTTGTATTTGGAGAGAAGTTCTTTAAATAAAGGTTCCTGCTGAGTATTAGGGAGGTTCGTTTCCACTCCAGCATATCCTGCGTCTGCTATCTGCTTGAATAACTCCTCATAGGAACCCTGCATTCCCCAAGTAGATTTAATCAGCTTTAATTCCATAGAATGCTAGACCTTTACTTTCTAAGTTTATTGTTTAAATGAGTCGCTGTAGCTTGAATTAGCGGTAGCGGTTGATTATCAGTAATTTTTTGTGATTTCGCTTCAATTCTTTCCATAAACTTCTCATAACCATGCGTGCCGCTTTCATGCCGGTGCTGAATCCACTCTACCCATTCGGTTACGATTTGCTGCGTCTCCTCCATAATCCGCTCTTTGTCCCATTCAGGTCTAATAGCTTTGATCCAGGAAAGACCGAATGAAATATGATTCGATTCATCCGCCCAGTCATAATCACAATCTTGAGCTCCATTCAAATCATTTACTGCAAACAATTCGTTTCTCAATTTGGATTTATGAAGCGGACCTTTCTGCTCCAAACCGTGAAGAAGTAGTACTATGGACAAAATTCCTCTGTCTCGAAAAGCTCTCCAGTGATCTGGCACCATCGGAACATCAATTCCCATTTCAAATCCAAGCTCTTTCAGTCGTTGCTCCCCCATCATTGCATGCCGCATTTCATCGTAAGTCCACCTTGCCGCGCCATAGTATAAGTCCCACTTCATGTCCTCATACTCCCAGATCACGGCAGCTGCCGTTTCACAAGCCCAAACCTCATTCGCATGATCAATGGCAATCCACAAACGCTGCTCGAGAGAATTCTGCGGATCTCGTGGTGGAACTTGCATGACGGCTGGTTCCCAAGAAGAGTCGCGTCCACCTTCTAATGGAAGTTCATAGCGCTTTTCCGGATAAATAAACCCGTTATCCCGGTCTGGTCCATGAACAGCCCCACACCTTGCAAACAGATCAATGAACTCCTTATTGCTGTTCTCCAGTTCCGGAGTATATTTAACCAAGTTATCCAAAAGAGGTGCAGCTTCCTGAAGTTGTTCCTCCAGTTCCATGACAATCCGTTTTAAATATGCATGACTAGGAGCATCATCAAGCGGATCCGTTTCTTTCATGTAATCCTTAAATGCTTCTACAAGCAAAGGTTTTAACACGTAATAAATATGAACGAGGAATTGTTCATCCGATTGTGCTGTTGGAAGATGACGAAGAAAACGGATTAAGTTAGAATCGGATTGGTTATCAACATCCACTCTCGGATAGCGCAAATCTAAAGTTCTTGACCTGAGCATATCCGCATGCATGGCATCGAACCAAATATGACGTGCTAGCATTTTTTTAGCTTGCCAGTTCTTCATAGTGGGCAGGTAACCCGCCATCGCCCTCATCGTCTCTTTCACCGTACAATAGTAACGCCGCATCATTTGGCTCGCTGTTTCAACATCGCGAAGCAAGATTGATTGACCAACTCTTTCCATTCCTAAATCCCTCCGTTATAATTAATGTTGTTCAATGCACGCTACATGCCATATATAATCTTTTGCACTGAATTTCGAATAAATCATTTCACCTTATATACTAACAATAATAGTTTTATTCATAGGAGGGAATGAAGCGGATGACAAAGTTCTTGGACTATATGATCAGCCCCCTTCCCATTCGAGTGGTTGATCTGAAAGTCGATAAATCAAAGTTGAACATCAAATCGTTGACTATTACCGAAATAGGGCATTTGCCCGGTAGAACCTTACAACGGAATCAGGCAACATTCGATAGTTGGGCCTTAGCCTATATCGCGGGGGGGAGAGGCTTTTATAAAGTCAATGGAGGAGTTCAGCAGACTGTGGAAAAAGGAAGCCTGTTTTTTGTATTTCCAGATGCCACCTTTGATTATGGCCCAGAGGAGAATGGTAATTGGGATGAGTATTATATTCGATTTGAGGGTACTCGTATTCAAGAATGGCTACAAAACTGGCTCTTCCAGACAGAAACCATTAAATACATCGGATGGGAAGAAGCCACGATTAATAAATTAGAGATGATCTTTCTCTTAATTGAAAGCGGTGTTCCTTCTAAAGTAGACCAGGCCGCCCTTTTATTAGAGTCACTCATTTATGAATGGATATCTAAATCAAACGAATCACATGAAAAAGCAACCAAATTACATGTTGTACAATTAATTCACGATATTTCCAATAACCTATATGAGCCTATTGATTCCGAAAAAATAGCAAAACGCAATAATATCGCGGTCCCTACTTTGCGACGAATGGTGAGTCAGTATACAGGATATCCCTTAAACGAATATATTCATCGTTTGAAAGTAGCGGAAACAAAAAGATTACTATTAAATACAGACATGCAAATTAAGGAAATCTCTGAGGCACTAGGCTATACGGACGAATGCTACTTCTCTCGTTTATTCAAAAAATATGTTGGTATGGCACCAAAGCAATATCGTAACAGTAATTAAATTCATCTAACCTGAGGAAATACAACCACCAGTTGAAAAAGAACTCGTCCTTCTTTTAAGGAGTAAACTTGCCGATATAAAGCCATCTATAGACTTTCAGACTCTGAAGTTATACGAGAGTAATCTTCCTTAAAGCTAATTTACTACCGTATAACAGCAATGACTCCCCCTTATTACCTAATTGGGAGAGCCATTTACTTTAAAATTCTTAATTTGCTAACGTTCTGCGTAGTTGAATGCCATACCATTTTTTATTCAAAAATTAAACAATTTATTAAATATAAACAAACCGGACCCCCTTATTTGGAATTCCGGTCTTATAAACTCTAAACAACTTCATTCAACCGTCCATCCCGAAACCGCACAATCCGCTTCGCCTGCTGCCCAATCGAAATGTCATGGGTAATCAGAATAATTGTCCGACCTTGTGCATTTAATCTCTTTAAAATGTTTAAAATCTCCATACCTGTCTTCGAATCCAGCGCACCCGTAGGCTCATCCGCCAAAATGATCGACGGATCTCCTGCCAACGTTCTCGCAATAGCAACGCGCTGCTGCTGCCCGCCGGACAGCTCTGATGGAAAATGCTTCTTACGATCCAATAAATCCACCGATTCCAGTGCATGCAAAACGAGTGGCTCTCTTTCTTTTTTGCTCATCCCCCGATAAATCAAAGGCAACTCCACATTCTCATAGGTACTTAATCTCGGAAGCAAGTTGATGCTTTGAAAAACGAA
>NZ_WHOA01000136.1 GCF_013141715.1 Paenibacillus phytorum
CTGAACTAATCCAGGTTAGGAGTGAAGAAATGAATTTCAACAAAAAGCTAATGATTTTAGTGAAGATTTGTTTATTCATGTTCACTTTTCTGCTTATAAGTGCATGTAGTCAAACCGAGAAATATGAAACCATTGAGGTTTTTACAATAGAAACACTTGATGATAATCAAAATGATAAAGGATTCTTTGAACGAACGGGTTACAAAATAGTGAATGCAATAACCACTATTGAGGAAGGGAAAACCCACATGAAATCGGATATTAAATCTATTGAGGATTTTTATGATATGGAAGGTAATTATTTACAAACAGAAATAATCCATTCCTATTCAAACAAATCTAAGCTGTTGCTCACTGAAGAAGGAAATACCCTTAAAGAAACAATTCAAGAACCCTCCACAATCCTTATAACCCCTGATAATGCAAAGAATTTAAAATTAAACAATATGACCCAGGAAGAAAAAGCACAGGTGAAAGAACATTTGTTAGCTTTCATGGAAAAGCTGTAAGAAACGAATCTTTTATGGGATTCAGCCATTGTCGGTTGTGTCAAA
>NZ_WHOA01000137.1 GCF_013141715.1 Paenibacillus phytorum
CTGTCGATCTATTATATCGACAGCCTTCTGATGATGTCATTGAACTAAAGTACTCCATTGGTAGAGATCATTCTTGTGTTTTCCATCTTGATCGCTGTGACGTATACTGTTAATAAAAAATCAAAACAAGGTGTGATGACATGTCTCCACGTACTAAGAAACAGAACGAGTTCATTCGTGAACAACGTAAGCAAGAGATTTTAAAGGCGGCCGTTCACGTCTATGTGGCAAAGGGCTATTCGGCTACGGCATTGAGCGATGTTGCAGATCAGGCGGGTCTTGCACATGGTTTGGTATATTACTACTTCAAGAATAAAAAGATGCTTTTTCGGGAGCTTTACGAAAACATGATGGACCAGTCCCTTCACTACACAACCATGTATTTTGAACAGGATTCGCCGGTGCTCGCGCAATTCAAAGACTATGCCATACTTATCTGTGAGCGTGTGCTCAAGGATCCACAGACCCAGCGTTTTTATATGCGAATCAGCCTAGATCTGCATCATCTATATGAGCCTGGTGAATTGTCTCCCTTTGAATGGATGAAGAGCTTTATCAAGCCAATGGCCCATGCAATTGACAAAGGAATTGGGCATGGTGTCATCCGTCAGGGAGACGCGAACCTTATGGCCATGCAATACTGGGGAGCTATTTCCCAAGGAATGAGTTATCTGGATCAGCTGCTTCAGGATCTCGCCGCTCAGGGCTTGAAGGAGACGGAAATTAACAGCATAATGGGCGAAAAATTCCAACAGATCGCCGAATCGGCAATTTCGTTATTCAAGCCGGATTGAATATATGTTTTATAGTTGACTGAGTTCTCAATCAAAAATATAATAAACTCAAGGAGCGTGATTATTTGCCAACAATTTACAAGGAGATTTTGATTGATGCCTCGCCGGAGCAGGTATGGGACGCGGTGAGCGACGTAGGTGCTGTCCATCATCGTCTGGTCCCTGGCTATACCGAGAATACCCTTATGGACGGCCATGAAAGAACACTCATACTGCCAAATGGCGGCATGGTACGCGAGTTCATCATTTCCATTGATGAAAGGGAACGTCGAATGGCTTATGCGGTACAAGAAGGACGCATGCCGTTGTTGCATCATCATGCATCCTTCCAAGTCTTTCCTCATGGCGAAAGCGGCGCAAAGCTCGTCTGGACAACCGATTTCCTTCCAGAGCATCTCACTACTGAGATTCAAGCTCGTGTAAATCGCGGAGCAGAGGTTATGAAAGAGACCATCGAGGCCGAAATAAAGGGAGAAAATTGATGAGAATTCTGGTTATTGTAGCTCACCCGAACATCGAACAGTCACGAGTAAATAAACGCTGGTTGGCGGAATTGCGTGAATATCCCGATCAAATTTCAGTTCAAGAACTATATAAGGCATACCCCGATTACGAAATCAACGTGGAGAATGAACAAGACCTCGTTGCAAAGCACGACCGCATCATATTTCAATTTCCAATCCAGTGGTACAGTATGCCGGCTTTACTCAAGAAATGGCTCGATGACGTGTTTACGACATCCTGGCTTTTCGGAGCCGGCGGTAAAGCCGTTGCAGGGAAAGAACTAGTTCTTGCCATGTCGATTGGAGGCGATGAATCGTCCTACCAGTCGGGCGGCTTGATTGGCTATACAATCAGCGAGCTGATCCGACCCTTCCAAGCGTTTGCCAATCAAATCGGCATGACTTTCCTACCACATTATAAATTTTATGGTGCGGTCAAGGCGAAGGATGACCAAATCGAAAATAGTGCCTTACACTATGTGAAACACATCTCCTCTCCCGATCTCAACCCCATGAACTTTCGAAAACGTATGCTCGACGAAATGAGTAAGGCTAGTTCAAATCCCTTATAAGGGCAAATTGATAAATGCCAACTACGAAAAAGTTCGTTAGTTGGCTTCTATCACGAATATGAGGACACAA
>NZ_WHOA01000138.1 GCF_013141715.1 Paenibacillus phytorum
CTTACCTTCACTTTATGGGGTGTAATACTGGGGATCAAGGATTTGAACCTTGGCATGACGGAGTCAAAGTCCGTTGCCTTACCGCTTGGCTAATCCCCAACGTAGTTTGGAAATGGAGGCTGATGGATTCGAACCACCGAACTCGAAGAGAGCAGATTTACAGTCTGCCGTGTTTAGCCACTTCACTAAGCCTCCACATATAAAACCTTACCGGACCCGAAAAAAGTAATAAACGTTACTCTACCAACCTACTGATTACAAGTCAGTTGCTCTACCAGTTGAGCTACAACGGCATATTCATTTTGAAAAAATGGCGGAGCTGACGGGATTCGAACCCGCGGTCTCCTGCGTGACAGGCAGGCATGTTAGGCCACTACACCACAGCTCCACACTGTATAAAACAACTCTCTGAAAGAGTTTGGTTGCGGGGGCAGGATTTGAACCTGCGGCCTTCGGGTTATGAGCCCGACGAGCTACCGAGCTGCTCCACCCCGCGACATTGAACGCATAATTTCATTATGGGCCCCGAAAAAGTAATCGGCGTTGCTACAAAGCTTCACTTCACTTTTTTGGGCAGTATGGTGGAGGCTGACGGGATCGAACCGCCGACCCTCTGCTTGTAAGGCAGATGCTCTCCCAGCTGAGCTAAGCCTCCATGGGATGGAACTAAAAAATTGATGGTGACCCGTAGGGGACTCGAACCCCTGTTACCTCCGTGAAAGGGAGGTGTCTTAACCACTTGACCAACGGGCCAAACTTAAAAAATTTACCGACGGAGAGAGAGGGATTCGAACCCTCGCACCACTTACGCAGTCTAACCCCTTAGCAGAGGGTCCCCTTATAGCCACTTGGGTATCTCTCCAAATTTATCTAGTAGCGGCAGAGGGGCTCGAACCCCCGACCTTACGGGTATGAACCGTACGCTCTAGCCAGCTGAGCTACGCCGCCATACTGTCTTTCCTTTAATAAAGAAACGGAGAAGGAGGGATTCGAACCCTCGAGACGCTTGTGACGCCTACACGATTTCCAATCGTGCTCCTTCGGCCGCTCGGACACTTCTCCAAGTATTTATGGGGTCCCCAAAAAGTAATCGGCATACTCATCGGAGCATCTCTTCACTTTTTGGGGTTTAGACTCCCCGAACAGGACTCGAACCTGTGACAACTCGATTAACAGTCGAGTGCTCTACCAACTGAGCTATCAGGGAATATGGTGGAGCCAAGCGGGATCGAACCGCTGACCTCCTGCTTGCAAGGCAGGCGCTCTCCCAGCTGAGCTATGGCCCCTCGTTTATTAATTGGTGGGCCCTAGTGGACTCGAACCACCGACCTCACCCTTATCAGGGGTGCGCTCTAACCAGCTGAGCTAAGGGCCCTAATGTGTAAAACAGT
>NZ_WHOA01000139.1 GCF_013141715.1 Paenibacillus phytorum
CTTCACGCTGTTCTTGGATTATAAGAACGCACAGGAGTAGCGACATTAAGAGGTAACCCGATTACACTTTGAAATATAAGTTGCCAGATTACATACATGAATTTCTTCGTAACGTGGGTATGATACTTGAAGAATTTAATAGTGACGATTCGTTTGAGCTGCCTTCTACGGCAACTTATATAATAAATCAGAACGGTGTAATCACAGCCGGCTATGCGGATGTTGATCAAAGCAAGCGAATGGATCCTTTGGATACAATCCACGCAGTGCAATCGTTAAAATCGCGATAATCTCTGCTACTTATGAGACGTGGAGCTAGATCTATGTCCAACTGAGTTTGACGGAGGAACTTGAAGGCTGATAATCGTATTATAGTGGAACTACGAAAAGAAAGCATAGATGACGGATTGAAAAGCGGTCATGTGATTTTAGCTGCTGTCCCAAAGCCGAACAATTTTTCGTTTCCGGTGCCCGGAGTGGTATTAAAATAAATTATCCTAGAATTAGGATAAATGATTCAGAGAGCTATGCTGAAAGGAGAGAGGCAAATATAGCCCACTAGAAATTTAGCCAAAAGAATAATGTGATAGGAGAGATTAAACATGATGCACTATTATGTTTCCAATAAAGCTCATCTTTTTTGGGATGATGTGATTGAAGCAGTTGTGATTCGTTGGAATTCCTTTGCTCAGAACGAGGATTTCCGTGTGCCACTGGAAAAAATGATTGAACTGGCAGTCATTAAAAAGGTAAAAAAAGGCTTGTCTGATAACAGTCATATATTACTTTCAGCAGAAGACGCTAAATGGTTGTCTGAAGATTGGCTTCCTAGACTCCTGAATGTTGGCATTCAATATACGGCTACAGTTGCTCCAGATAAAACAATTACTAATATCGGCTTAAGAAAATCTATCGGAAAAGATACAACTAAATGGCATCACCATGATTTCGAGGATATACACAATGCGGTCGGCTGGTTATCAGGAATATCCGCGTGATGCGTTAATTAGTCTAATGAACCAGCTCAATAAACCTGCTTGCTGGACCGGAAAGCGGCATGTTGCGCATAATCATAGTTCCTACGTGTGAAGGCGGTATCGGCACGTCTAATTGAATCTCGTAGAGCGCTCCTTCTTCCAGTTCTTTCGATACGAATTCTCTGGTCACGTAAGAGAATCCGAGTCCTTTCCGCGCTAACTCGATGAGAAGATCCACGCTTCCGACCTCGATTTCAGGTTTGAGGCTATGACCATAGCTTTGGAATAATTCCGTGATGGCCATTCGAGCCCGGCTATTGCGCGAGAAAAGGATGACGGGGTTCCGGCGTAGTTCCGTGATTCAGATGTAGTCTGATGCCGGGATACTGCTTATGAAAGTTTTCCAAGTACGGAAGAATGTAATGCTTGAACAGTGAATCGCTTCCGCCGATACGCAGCTCGCCGCTGTCCAGATTTTTAAGCGCGGTCATTTGTTCTTCAGCCAGCGATATTAAGATCTGAGACTTCTCTATATAGGAATACAGGATGGCGCCCTCTTGCGTCAGCGCAACGCCTTTGGAATTGCGGTAAAACAAAGTGATACCAAAGCAGTCTTCCAGCTGTTTGATGGCGTGGCTGACGCTTGGTTGGGTGAGGTACAAGGCTTTGGCAGCCTGAGTTAAGTTGCCTGTCTTCGCAGCCAAGTAAAATACTTTGTACAATTCGTAATTATTATTCATAGATCTGGTCTATAGTTCCTGTTAAATATATTAATTGTATGGATGATAATCGTATTATAGTAGAACAAAAAAAAGAATCCGGAGCCTTCGGATTGGAAAACACTTATGTGACTGTTAAAGTCGCCTATGCCGGTCCTTCAAGAGAGCTCTGCTGGAAGGAGAAAGTAAATTGGAGCCAACCACGTTTGTCTTATTTGGAGCGACAGGGGATTTAGCCAAAAGAAAAATTTACCCTGCCTTGTATCTTTTGTTCGTCGATCAGAAGCTGCCGAAATCCTTCTCCTTGATTGGTCTTGGAAGAAGAGAACTGTCTGATGAAACATTTCAAGCAAATGTAGAGCAATCTCTTAGTACTTTTTCCAAAAGTGAAGGAAGAGATCCAGAAGTAATGAGAAATTTCTTGCGTGCATTCCGTTATCATGTTCTGGATGTTAACCGCAAAGAAGATTACACGAAACTGCTGCAGTTGGTTGAACAGCGGGAAGATGAGCTTAATATTTTGCCCAATCGTATGTTTTATTTATCTGTTGGACCTGAATTGTTTGAAACGATCGCAGCAAACATTCATGAAAGCGGACTTGGTTCCGCGAATGGCTGGAAGCGTCTGGTGATCGAGAAGCCTTTCGGCCACGATTTGCCATCTGCGAGACAGTTGAACATTCAGTTGAACCAAGCATTCGATGAGACTGAAATTTACCGAATCGATCACTACCTAGGCAAACCTATGGTCCAGCAAATGGGGCAACGGCTTCACTCCGCTCTCTCGGAGCAAGATCTAGGGACCCGAAATATTGCCAACATACAAATTACGGCGAGCGAAACCTTGGGCGTGGAGGAAAGAGCAGGATATTACGATCATGCAGGCGCGATCCGCGATATGTTCCAGAATCATATGCTTCAATTGCTTATGATGTTAGCGATCGAGTTGCCGAATCGAAGCTCGGTAGTAGAGGTTGGGAATCTTAAGAAAAAAGTAATGAAGACGTTGAAGCCACTTCACAAAATGGATGTTAGCCATCATATCGTCCGTGGACAATATGGGGAGGGGGAAATTAATGGGGGGAAGGTTGCCGGCTATACAGCAGAACCGGGAATTGCCTTGGACTCCCTAAATGATACTTTTATTGCGGCCAGACTAAAAGTCGATGATCCATTCTGGAAGGACATTCCCATCTATATCCGAACGGGCAAGCGATTGAAAGAGAAATTGACGAGGATTGTTATCGAATTCAAATCTGAGAGTCCCCTACAGGATCATTTGATCGTAGAGATTGGTCCCAACGATGGAATCTCCTTTCAAAGAAGCAACTCTGGCAAGGAGGGTTCGGATGTTGATAAACCCGTTCAAAGTAAATTAAGCGCCATAAAAGCTGGTATCCCGGAAGCTTATGAAATTCTTATCCACGATGCGTTGAAGGGTGATAAAACTTATTTTGCCCATTGGGATGAAGTGGAATTGTCGTGGGAATGGGTACAGCCTATATTAGACGCTTATAGAGAAAATCTTCTACCGCTTCATATCTATCCAGCGGGGACGTACGGACCTAACGAATCCGATAAGCTGCTTGAGCAAGACGGCTTTCATTGGTTCGATTTCAAAAGCGCGTCGGTTAACGACGCAAACAAAGGAGAGTTATATGCTTATGGACACAAAACTTGATCAATTATCCGTGAATACGATTCGAACTTTATCCATTGATTCAATCAACCGGGCGAACTCGGGGAGCATCCCGGGCTACCGATGGGAGCCGCCCCAATGGCATACTCATTATGGGCAAAACATCTGAAGCATAACCCAGGCCATGCCAAGTGGTTTAACCGCGATCGGATCGTTTTGTCCGCGGGGCATGGCTCTGCGCTCCTTTACAGTATTCTGCATTTATCGGGATATAAGGTGTCGATTGATGACCTTAAGCAATTTCGTAAGCTAGAGAGTAAAACGCCCGGTCATCCAGAATACGGACATACTGATGGCGTTGACGCAACGACCGGTCCTTTAGGACAAGGAATTGCGATGGCCGTCGGGATGGCAATGGCGGAGGCTCATTTGGCTTCGAAATTTAATAAAGAGACCTTCCCCATCGTTGATCATTACACTTACGCACTTGTTGGAGATGGCTGTCTGTGACCTTGATTTTTACCGTGAATCAAGCCTTGTTGGCTGCGCGGGCAGGCGTCACTTATGTATCCCCGTTCTTGGGTCGACTAGATGACATATCGGAAGACGGCGTACAATTAGTCGTCAAGATCGCGGAGCTATTCCGAGTCCACAACTTAGATACTCAAATCATCGCCGCATCCGTACGTCATCCTGATCATGTCACGCGCGTAGCCATGTCGGGCGCGCATATCGCAACGGTGCCTTTCAGCGTAATTGAACAAATTTCCAAGCATCCGTTGACGGATCAAGGGCTTGAGAAATTCGCAGCCGATTGGAAAAAAGCGGTTAAAAGCTGAACGACCATGAATGGAGATAAGATCACCAAGAGGAGGAACCAAACATGACTATTAAATTTGATTATTCCAACACACTAGCTTTCATGCAGAAGCATGAAGTCGATTACTTCAAAGATTTCGTAAAAGCAGCGCATTCAATGCTTCATGAGAAGCAGGGTCCTGGCTCCGATTATCTAGGTTGGGTGGACTTGCCTCTTCAATACGATAAGGAAGAATTCTCGAGAATCAAGGACGCTGCCCAAAGAATCCGTGGCAACTCCGATGCGCTAATTGTCATTGGGATTGGCGGTTCCTATTTAGGAGCCAGATCGGCCATAGAAGCGCTATCCCATACGTTTCATAATCAGATGAACGGTAATACCCAAGTGTATTTTGCTGGGCAAAATATCAGTTCAACTTACATCGCCCATTTATTGGAGCTGCTGGAGGGCAAGGATGTTTCCTTGAATGTCATTTCCAAGTCGGGAACGACGACGGAACCGGCAATTGCATTCCGTATTCTGCGTGATTTCATAGAGAAGAAATACGGAAAAGAGGAAGCAAAAAAACGCATCTTTGCAACAACCGATAAATCTAAAGGTGCATTAAAAAAACTTGCCGATGAAGAAGGCTATGAAACCTTTGTTATTCCTGACGATGTAGGGGGACGCTATTCCGTTCTTACAGCAGTAGGGCTGCTTCCCATTGCCGCCGCCGGGCTCGACATCGATCAAATGATGGCGGGTGCTGCCACCGCTGCACAGAAATACAATAATGCCGATCTAGCTACAAATGAGAGCTATCAATATGCAGCCGTTCGCAATGCCCTTTACCGCAAGGGAAAAACCATCGAGCTGCTGGCTAACTTTGAACCAGCCTTGCATTTTGTATCCGAATGGTGGAAGCAGCTGTTCGGCGAAAGCGAGGGCAAAGACCAGAAGGGGCTTTATCCGGCATCCGTCGATTTTTCGACTGATTTGCATTCGATGGGACAGTATGTTCAAGAAGGCCGGCGCGATCTCATCGAGACGGTGCTTTCGGTAAAGAATCCACGGGTAGAGTGGACCATTCAAGAGGACTCGGGCAATCTGGACGGATTAAATTTTGTTGCGGGCATGACGATGGACGAAGTAAACAAGAAGGCAGCCGAAGGAACACGGCTTGCGCATGTTGACGGAGGAGTACCTAATCTGATTGTAGAGGTGGATGCGCTCAATGAATATACATACGGTGAAATGGTGTATTTCTTCGAGAAGGCATGCGGCATCAGCGGCTTGCTGCTTGGGGTGAACCCGTTCGATCAGCCGGGCGTGGAAGCATACAAGAGCAATATGTTTGCGCTTCTTGGCAAGCCTGGATTTGAAGCGCAAAAGGACGAGCTCATCAAACGTTTATCTGTACCAGGCGGAAAATGACAGGGAGGTAGTTACAATGAAAAAACAGCAAATTGGCGTGGTCGGCTTGGCCGTCATGGGTAAAAACTTAGCCTTGAATATTGAAAGCAAAGGGTTCTCGGTGGCTTTATATAATCGTTCACCAGAGAAAACGAATGAACTTGTGGCGGAAGCGCAAGGAAAGAACCTTATAGGTACTTATAGCGTCGAAGAATTTGTCCAATCGTTGGAGACGCCGCGTAAAATATTAATCATGGTAAAAGCGGGAAAACCGACAGACGATACCATTGATCAGCTCGTACCTTACCTCAGTCAAGGGGATATTCTCATCGACGGCGGAAACGCCTATTTCCCTGATACACAAAGAAGAAATAAAGATCTGCAAGATAAAGGATTCCGCTTTATCGGTGCTGGTGTTTCGGGCGGCGAAGAGGGAGCCCTGAATGGCCCTGCGATTATGCCAGGCGGGCAAAAAGACGCGTATGAACTGGTAGAGCCAATCTTGACTGCCATTTCGGCCAAAGTGAACGGCGATCCTTGCTCGACCTATATCGGAGAAGATGGCGCTGGCCATTATGTCAAAATGGTACACAACGGCATCGAATACGGCGATATGCAGCTCATTGGCGAAGCGTATCACCTGCTAAAGGATGTACTGAATTTAAATACGAGCGAACTGCATGACATTTTCTCCGAATGGAACAATGGCGAGCTGGATAGTTATTTGATCGAAATCACGGCCGATATTTTCGCAAAGACAGATCCGGATACAGGCAAACCGATGGTGGATGTCATTCTCGATTCGGCAGGACAAAAAGGAACCGGAAAATGGACAAGCCAAAGCGCATTGGATTTGGGAGTTCCATTGTCCATTATTACCGAATCCGTGTTTGCGAGGTTCATCTCGGCGATGAAAGAAGAACGCGTAGCCGCAAGCAAGCGGCTGAGTGGCCCTGAGGCATCCAGCTATGACGGAGATCCTAAGGAATTCATTGAGGCCGTTCGCAAAGCTTTGTATACCAGTAAAATCGCTTCGTATGCGCAAGGCTTTGCGCAAATGAGAGCTGCTTCCGACGAATACAATTGGAATTTGAACTATGGCCGCATTGCAATGATATTCCGCGGGGGATGCATTATCCGCGCAAGATTTTTACAAAATATTAAAGATGCTTATGACCGAGACCCGGCTCTTAAAAACCTGTTGTTGGACGAATATTTCGGCGGAATCGTTAAAAACTATCAGGATGCTTGGAGAAAAGTCATATCGATTGCCGTAACCAGAGGGATTCCGGTTCCTGCGTTTGCTTCCGCTTTAGCTTATTATGACAGCTATCGTACAGAGAGACTGCCGGCTAATTTGCTTCAAGCGCAAAGAGATTATTTTGGGGCGCATACGTTCGAGCGGCTTGATCAAAAGGGAAGCTTCCACTTCCAATGGATGGAAAATAACGAATAACCTATTCATGCAATCCTTATAACGAATCCATTATTTAAACAACATAAAGGCACTCCTGTGGATGATCATGAAACTTCTCATGATTTCAGACAGGAGGATTGGCGCATTATAAAAAATTAGAATCATTATTATATTAATAAATAGTAACTTTAAAAAAATATTAACAAATTAAACTTCGGAGGATTTATCATGACATCTACCATAAAATCGGCAGCGAATAACACCTTTGTCTCCGCAGAAAATCAAGGGGCGAGTCCGCTCGTTGCCAACCGGCCGGCCGCGCAAGCCTGGGAAACGTTCAATGAGATTCATAATTCCGACGGGACGGTATCGTTCCTATCGATCGCGAACAATAAATACGTGACGGCGGATCTCAATCAAGAGACCAATCTGATCGCACGCGCGTCCGTCATCCAAGAATGGGAGAAATTCAGAAAGATCGACCGCGGCAACGGCAAGGTTGCGCTGCAAGCCGTAGCCAATCAACTGTACGTATCCGCGGATTTAAACAAAGGCGGCGTGTTGTACGCGAATCGTACGGCTGCAGCGGGATGGGAGGAATTCACGATCGCGCAGGCGGATACCTCCGCTTCCCAACCGCAGCACCCGAGTGGTAGCGGGTTCATCGTGTCGGAGCAGGAATTCAGCCAAATCTTCCCATCCCGTCAATCGTTTTATACGTATGTTGGATTTATCGCGGCGCTTGGTGCCTATCCCGGCTTCGCGAACACGGGCGACGACACGATGCGCAAACAGGAAGCGGCGGCGTTCCTGGCCAACGTCTACCATGAAACGGGCGGCTTGTACTATATCAACGAGGCGAATACCGCGAATTATCCGCATTATTCGGACTATAGCAACACCCGATATCCTGTCGCGTCGGGCAAGCAATATTACGGCCGGGGACCGCTGCAACTCAGCTGGAACTATAACTACGGCGCAGCGGGCGATGCCCTGGGGCTTCCGCTTCTTAAAAATCCGGACTTGGTCGCCCAAGATTCCTCGGTCGCCTGGAAGACGGCGCTTTGGTTCTGGAACACGCAGACCGGTGCCGGATCGATAACCTGTCATGACGTCATGGTGAAGTCGCGCGGATTCGGCGAAACGATCCGTACGATCAACGGAGCGCTCGAGTGCAACCGCGGAGGCGGGGGTCCGGTTCAAAGCCGGGTCGAGCAGTATAAGCGCATTTGTTCGATTCTGGGTGCCGCGCCGGGCAATAATCTTTCCTGCTAATCGTAATTGTCGAAGGCAGCATACTCTCAGAGAATAGGAGACATGACTATGAGTACTGGTAATTGGCGCCTCGTATGGAGCGACGAATTCGATGGAGCGAGCGGCGCGGCTCCGGACCCCGCCAAATGGGGCTATGACATCGGCGGAAGCGGATGGGGGAACAACGAGAAGCAGTATTATACGAACAGCACGAAAAACGCGTATTTGGACGGCTCGGGTCACTTGGTCATCAAAGCAATCAAAGAAAACACGAACGGCATGCCATATTCTTCGACCCGGCTGGTATCCAATAAAAAGGGCGACTGGACGTACGGCAGATTCGAGGTCCGCGCCAAGCTTCCTGCCGGGAAAGGCTTGTGGCCCGCCATCTGGATGCTGCCGACCGATTGGGAATACGGCGCTTGGCCGGTCAGCGGCGAGATCGACATCATGGAACAGCGCGGCTCGGATCCGCTAAAGGTGCACGGAACGATCCACTTCGGCAATCCGTGGAAGTATATCGGTTCGAGCTACACGCTGCCGGACGACGGCTACCACGTGTACGCCGTGGAGTGGGAGCCCGATGAAATCCGGTGGTACGTGGACGGGAACCTGCACCAAACACGCAAATCGTCGGAATGGTACAGCTCGGGCGGCGGCAGCCCGGCGCCGTTCAACAAGCGATTCCATTTCCTGCTGAATGTGGCTGTCGGCGGCAATTTTGACGGCGATCCGGATAACACGACCGTATTTCCACAGACGATGCTCGTCGATTATGTGCGTGCGTACGATCACGATGCGAATGCGGCACCGGCACCCGTGACGATCCCCGCTCGTATCGAAGCCGAGAACTTCAGCGCGATGAACGGCGTTCAGCTGGAGAGCACGACCGATGCCGGCGGCGGCCAGAACGTTGGCTATATCGATGCCGGCGATAGGATGGAGTACAAGCTTAACGTTACCGCAGCAGGCCGATATACGGTACAGTACCGCGTTGCGAGTCCGGCCGTGACCGGCCAGATTCAATTGAAAGCTGGAGAGACGGTACTCGCGACGACGGCCGTTCCGAATACGGGCGGCTGGCAGAACTGGCAGACAGTCTCGGCGACGGTGAATCTCGATGCCGGTCAGATCACCTTGTGCGTTTTTGCGAACGGAGCAGGCTTTAACCTGAACTGGATCGGCTTCGCGAAATCCGAGAGCCCGAACCTGTTGAAGAATGCGGGCTTCGATACGGGCGATATGACAAGCTGGTTCGAGTGGCATAACAACGAGCTTGCCCAGAAGGTCGATCAGGACCAACCGCATAAGGGAAGCTTCAAGCTGACGCATTGGGCGGCAGGCGATTATCAGCAAATTACGGCGCAGAAGGTCAATGTGCCGAACGGGATGTACAAGGCGAGCGTGTGGGTACGCTCCAGTGGCGGCCAGCGCGCACTGAAGCTGTATGTCAAGAACTACGGAGGTGCAGAGCTGGGAGCGGACATCGGTACAAGTCCGGTGACGACGTATACGCAATTCACGATCGACAACATTCCGGTCACGAACGGGCAGATCGAGGTCGGGGTCTTCAATGACGCCAAAGGCGGCAACTGGGCTGCTTTCGACAGCTTCGAGTTCGTGAGCAAGTAAAAGCATGACCCCTAACACGAATGGTACGTATGATCTAGTGCCATTCGTTCTCTGATGTGAAATCGCAAGACGAAACGCAAAGGACGTGCTGGAACACGATGCAGTCAAAATCGGCAAGCAATAGGAAGGTAATCGACGTATCGCACCATCAGAGCGACCGCGGCGTTGTCGGTTGGGCTGCCGTCAAGGAGGACAGCGTCGCAGAGGTGTTCATCAAAGCATCGGAGGGCGGTTCAGGCAGAGATAAGGCATTTGCATCACATCTAAACAAATGGCCGTGAAGTTTATTCACAGCCATTTATTCCAAACTATTATTAACAAGATGATAAGACAATGGTGATCGGAAATGCTATTAACGATTATTTACAGTAGTAATAAATAATAAAAGCAACAAAAAAAAAGAAAAAATGTAAGAGGACAAGAACATATATCTATAGAGATCCGCGCGCAGCGCGGATTTATTATTGTTATGGATGTAAGTTCTTGTCTTTTTCGCAAGACAAGAACTTACATCCTTTACCGATACTGGACAAGAACAAAAATCCTTTGCCGTGGTGGAGTTCAACGCATAATATTTCACATTTAAAGAGTGTCAAAAAGCACATTAAAGACTATTTAGGGACGTCATTCAAGAAATGAAAAATTAATTTTGTGCTAAGAACATATATTTTTTGCCGAATTATTGTACAAGAACATTTATCTATTGCCGTAAATATAGACAAGAACTTATATTCTTAGATGATTTTTTGGACAAGAACAAAGTATTATTGCCAAAGCGTGAAATTGTTCAACAAAAGAGGTGATTTGTTAACCTTTACACTTCTCATCAAATTATTCTGTGTAGGTTGATTGTCAGGTCGGTAGTCTGTTTACGAACGGGCAGGATAGCGTGGGACGATTCAGTTATAATAGCTGTTAGTAAGAGTACCAAAGGGAACCTCGGAAACCTAATGTTTTTCCCTTTACTGTTTACACTAAGCTTAAAGGTACGCGGCTAGCCCCATTTAAAAAGCCTCTTATACATCACCATATTTCCTTGAAGGGGGACATCTGTTTTGGATGCGCAGTTTCTAGATTTATTAGCCCAGAAATATGATACGGAAGAAAAAGTTGTAACAGAAATCATCAACCTTGAAGCGATCTCCAATCTTCCCAAGGGAACTGAGCATTTTGTCAGTGATTTGCATGGGGAGTTCCAGGCTTTTCAGCATGTACTAAGAAACGGTTCGGGTACCATAAAAGAGAAAATCAAAGCCTTGTTCCGTGAGATTTGGACGGATCATGAAATCAATGATTTTACGGCGTTAGTTTATTATCCGGAAGAAAAAATACAGCTGGTTAAAGGAGACCTGTACAATAAACAAGCCTTGAACCGATGGTACAGACAAACGATTGAACAAATGCTTAAGCTCATTTCTTATGCTTCTTCCAAATATACGCGATCGAAATTGCGTAAAGCTCTGCCGGAGCAGTTTGTATATATTGTAGAAGAGCTTCTATACAAGACGGATTCGTTCAACAATAAGGACCCTTATTATGAGGAAATATACCGGCAAATTATTTCCTTGGACCAGGCGGACAAGCTCATTATCGGCCTTGCTTATACGACCCAGCGCCTGGTGGTTGACCATCTTCATGTGGTCGGAGATATCTATGACCGCGGGCCGGACCCCGATAAAATTATGGACACGCTGATCAACTACCATTCTGTAGATATTCAGTGGGGGAACCATGATGTCCTGTGGATAGGCGCCTATGCGGGTTCCCTGGTCTGCCTTGCGAATATTATCCGGATCTGCGCCAGATACGACAATCTAGACATCATCGAAGACGTATATGGAATCAATCTTCGCCCACTGCTGAACTTGGCGGAGAAATACTATGATGACAATCCGGCCTTTAGACCGAAGCTGCAGACCGACCATAACGGTTCGGAGCAGGAAATCCTGCAGATTACCAAGATTCATCAAGCCATTGCCATGATCCAGTTTAAGCTTGAAATCCCGATTATCAAGAGACGCCCATACTTTAATATGTCTGAAAGGCTTTTGCTTGAGCAAATCGATTACGACAAAACTGAAATCAAGATTGGCAGAAAAACTTATCCGCTGGAAAATACCTGTTTCGCAACCGTAAATCCGCAGCAGCCTGAACAATTGCTGGAGGAAGAACAGCAGGTGATGGAAAAGCTGCTGTTCTCCGTTCAGCATTCCGAAAAGCTGGCCAGACATATGAATTTTCTTATGAAAAAGGGCAGCCTTTATTTAAAATACAACGGGAATTTGTTATTTCACGGCTGTATTCCCTTGGATGAAGAAGGAAACATGGAAGAAATGCAGATTGAAGACATGACGTATTCGGGTCGTCAGCTGCTCGATGTTTTTGAATATTATTTACGTTACGCCTTTGCGCATCCGGAAGAGACGGATGATCTGGCTACGGATATGGTATGGTACATCTGGACAGGGGCATGTTCCTCGCTCTTTGGAAAGAGAGAAATGACCACCTTTGAACGGTACTTTATCCAAGATAAAGAAACCTATAAGGAGAGAAAGAACCCTTATTACCATTTGCGTGAAAATGAGGAGATCTGCAGGAAAATCCTGCTGGAGTTTGATATGAATCCGGATCATGGACATATCATTAACGGCCACACGCCAGTTAAAGAAATTCGTGGAGAGAACCCCGTTAAAGCAAACGGGAAAATGGTTGTCATTGACGGCGGTTTTTCCAAAGCTTATCAATCCACAACGGGCATCGCCGGATATACCTTGTTGTATAATTCCTTTGGCATGCAGCTCGTTGCCCATCAGAAATTTAATTCAAAAGAAGATGTGTTATGTAACGGAACGGACGTATTGTCTGTAAAAAGGCTGGTGGACAAAGAACTGGAGCGGAAGCTGGTGAGGGAAACCAATGTCGGGGAGAAGCTGCTGCAGAAAATCTCAAATTTGAAGAATCTCCTGGAATATCGCTACATGAAATGAAACAACTGCTAAATGAAACAACTGCTACAGCCGCGTTACGCTCCCTCGAAATGATTCAGTTTCCTCACTCAGACTCATGAATTCGCAGGATTTCATCCTGTAGATAGTATGAAGAAGTGGATGGAGGAGGAGCCGGTAGCTTGGGGATGGGGAACTGGGCATGCACCTATTAACAAAATTTGAAAGTAGTAAGTAGGGGGTGAACAGTCTAGCTTACGACTGCTGTCTAGTGACAAGAATATAGACCGATAAGCATCCGCAGAAATTGCGGATTTTTTTACTTTATCGGAATAAATTCTTGTCATTTCTCAAAGACAAGAATTTGTTCCGATTGCCGATCGAGGCCAAGAATATGTACTGGTTACCGGTACCGGTTGACAAGAACATTATCTCATTCACGAAGGATTGTAGGAAGTTGGAAGCCCATCGATTAAACTAACAGGCAGGAAAACTTGGAAAAAAATTGAATATTTATTGTGAGTTGGCCCTTGGAAACGATGAATAAATCTGGTGGGTTAGAAAATTTGATGAATATTGAGGAGGGCATCGGCATGGACAAGAATTCTGTTTATAGAACAAACATTGTAGGCGGTAGTGAGGTTGTCGCCATCTCCGTTGACATGGATAAAAGTGCTATTCATGAAACAAACAGCTTATTTGGGGCATTTGTCTCAGAAGAAAAATGCCAGTTTTTTAGCGATGTTTCAGGAAAAAAGTTCGGATGATCTTTACAGTCAAAGATCCGGATTCGGTATTCAAATGGGCCCTCGCTGCTGGAGCAACCGAAGTTGCACCCATAAGTGAAGGCCACGGTTGGCGTATTGGGCGCGTCATCGACCCGTTTGGCCACCATTGGGAGATCGGCAAGCCGCTCAGCTAATGAATGCAATTAGTGAACTTTTTATATCCGGGATGTCTCGGTAATGCAGAAAAAAGTTAAAGCGGTTGATGGTGGCGCGCTCTGTGATGCGATTTACCGAAATTTTCTCGACATCCATTTCCTGAAGCAATTCAACAAAGGCTTCTCTAAGCAATCGACACATGCGGAGTATGTGGAAATCTGTGCGAGGCGTGCTATTATCCGTAATTTCCATTTACATTTCGTCAAAGAATGTCGATTGTAAATACAATATTTCTGATTATAATTTAATTTACAAAGTGTCTATTATATAACATATTGTGAACTTAGTCTATGAGAGAGATTCTGTAAAAAAAAAAATGTCCAATGACACAAATGTGCCTACATATTTTAAATGTAAATGCTTGAGGAATCAGGCTTTTTTATTTTTATGTGGGAAGATTTGTGTCATCAAAAAATGCACAAATGTCCCTAGGTGGTTTGAAGCCG
>NZ_WHOA01000018.1 GCF_013141715.1 Paenibacillus phytorum
AACTTGAGTAAGCTGGACAAAGATATTTCCAAGGGCAAATTGACGGATATGGCAAGTGTAAGCTCATTTGCTGTGAATCAAATCAAAGATGCAGCGGAAGCTGGCATCATCAGTGGCAAGAACAATGGGATATTTGATCCGCAAGGCACATCCACACGTGCGGAGGCTCTTACGATCATTCTGAATGCATTGAACCTTAATCCTCAAGTGAAAGCACTCTTGGACAGCTTGAAACAGCTCTGAGTATGCGATTCCGGATGGTAAAATCGGGGATGTAACAAAATAAAGCCTCATCTGTGGTAAGTTTAATAGTGATAATTACATTCAGGGAGATTGTGAATATGCCATCCACTTATACTCGAGTCAGTATTCACGCCGCTACGGCAATCTGCTTCCTTTTTATCGTCTTCGTAATAATAAACAAAGGCGCGCCGTTGCTCTCTTTTGTGACTACCGAACAAATCCAAACTTTCAAAACTATTTTTATCAGCATTATATTGGAAGCAATCCCTTTCGTTTTGCTCGGTGTATTGCTGTCCGCATTGCTGCAAAGTTTTGTTTCCGAACAAACGATTCGTCGCTGGATTCCTTCCAATCCATTACTTGGCATTATATTCGCCTGTTTATTGGGCATTATTTTTCCAGTATGCGAATGCGGTATGATTCCCGTCGTTAGAAGACTGATTTTAAAAGGAATGCCCGTATATGTCGCCGTCGTATTTATCCTTACGGGACCCATTATCAATCCGATTGTGTTTTCCGCCACTTATTTGGCCTTTCGTAATCATCCTGCTATGGCTTATTCGCGCATGGGGCTTGCTTTTGCTGTCGCTGCTGTCATCGGTGTACTATTGTACCGGTTCCTGAAAAGCAACCCTCTACGCAACAGTCTCGGACACTTATCAGAGCATGCATCAGGGGAAGGACATCAGCATCAAGGTAATAAATTAACAACTGTTTTTGTTCATGCCTCGGACGAGTTTTTTGAAATGGGCAAGTTTCTTGTCTTCGGATCATTGATTACCGCTGTTATCCAAATCTTTATGCATCGTGAAAGTTTGGTCGCCGTCGGACAAGGTCCGCTAAGCTCGCATTTATTTATGATGGGCTTCGCCTATGTACTGTCGTTATGCTCAACTTCAGACGCTTTTGTCGCTTCATCCTTTCAGTCGACTTTCAGTGCGGGGTCTTTGTTGACATTTCTCGTGATAGGTCCAATGCTGGATTTTAAAAGCACTTTAATGTTGCTCGCCGTATTTAAAACTCGATTCGTAATCATCCTGTCTATGCTTGTTGCGATTACCGTACTGACGGGATCGCTGCTTTGGGAGGTTCTTAGATGAAGGGAAATCGCTTAATGATCTTGCATTATTTGCTGCGGACGATTATTTTGCTTGGATTTTCGTCCTATATCGTATTTTTGACCAAAACGGATGCGCTCCAATATTACTTAGCGCCACGCATGATGATTTACGTCAAAATAGCTGCTGTTGCCTTATATGTCATTGCCTGTTTTCAAGGTTATTCGGCCATTCGTATCAACCGGGGCAAACGAGTGGCCTGTGACTGTGAACAACTTGTTCCTCAGTCTGCTGTTCGAAGTATGTTGTCGTACGGATTGCTGATTCTTCCTTTGCTCGTCGGCTTTTGCCTTCCGAATGCCGCATTAGGCAGCGCTATGGCTTCGGCCAAAGGGATGAATCTCTCGACTGCGAAGCAGGAGCGGTCCAAGAGCAGCGCCAGTACAGTCCCAAGCCCCAACGTGTCCCTTGCCGCAACAGGTACTGCCAAAACCGATGCGGAGATCGAGCAAATGTTCAACGATGAGTGGGAAAAGGTATCATCCAAGATCGGGATGAATCTATATAAAAAAGATCTGATCGTTGTCAAATCGACTCTTTATAAAGAAATTCTCTCGTCGATTGATTTGTTCAAAAGTAATTTCATAGGTAAAAAAATCGAGATTAGCGGTTTTGTTTACCGTGAAGAAAACATGAAAAGCAACCAGTTTGTCGTCGGGCGTTTTGTCATAAACTGCTGCTCCTCGGATGCCATGCCGTATGGGGCCATGATCGATTTCCCGGAAGCTCAGAACTACCCCAAAGATACTTGGGTCAAGGTCACAGGCACCGTCCAAAGCGGCAGTTACAATGGCAAGGATATCTTCATGATAAAGGCTGACCAGATTGAGAAAATTGCTGCTCCGGAATCGCCGTATCTTCACGCGAATTACGATCCACTTAAGGAACTTGACTAAACAAAAAGGGGTACCGCTATGAAGCTGCGTTCATCACTCTTGTCCTTGATCATTATCTTTTTGTGCTTAGGCTTTGCCACAACAGCGCTTGCACATACTACAAGCACGGGCTTATCGTCGTTAAATGTTGAAGGGAACGAGATACTCTATGCACTTTATTTGGATCAAAGTGATTTGATACCAAAATTCGATTCCAACGGTGATAATAAGCTGGAGAACGAGGAAGTGATCTCGCAAAAAGAGAGTCTCGAACCGTATTTACAGAAGGGTCTTCATATAGATGTGGATTCAAAGCCCTTAAAGATGGAGATTCTTTCGATGAGGGTGGCACAAAGGGATACCACAAATACTGTGTTGTTTCAACTGAGGTTTACCGCCGATGAAGTGATCGAACAATTTAATCTTCATTACAATCTGGTGTTTGATGACGCGCCTGCTCACACGAGTACACTCATAGTCCGTTCAGGGGAAAATTTACAGAATGATGTAATTGATAGCGCTAATCGAGATATTCTGATCAACCTTCCCCAGCCTAAGATTGGTGCTGTTTTGTGGAAATACTTTAAGCTTGGAATCGAACACATTTTGACTGGTTATGATCATTTGATATTTTTGTTATCCTTGGTATTAATCGCATCTCGTTTCAAGGAAGCTTTGAAGATTGTTACTGCTTTTACAATCGCCCACAGCCTTACACTATTCTTGGTGGCGTCGGGCCGCGTTCATGTCATCCCGTCTTGGGTCGAAGCGTTGATTGCGGCGACGATCTGTTATGTAGCCGTGGAAAATATGTTTGTTCAAAAGGCGAAATGGCGGTGGGCATTGACAGCTATATTTGGCCTGATTCACGGCATGGGCTTTGCCGGGGCTTTGGCTGAAACCGGACTTCCAAAGGGCAATCTGATTGGCGCGCTCCTGACGTTCAATTTAGGTGTAGAAACAGGGCAAATTATGATCTTATGCCTATTATTGCCTCTCTTGATTTGGCTGCGAAAGTTCCCTTGGTATCGTAAGATGATGATTTCAACGTCTTGTCTTATCTTTGTGCTTGCCCTATATTGGTTGATCCAAAGATTGCATTAAGGCTAAGCATATAAGCCCTACTCTAAAAAGGCGCTCTCTTTGGATGGAGGATAAACCAAAGCTTAGGGGGGGGCACAACGACGGTTGTTGCTCCCAAACAGCTGCTATATGCCGACCTTCTTAATCTGAAGCTGAAAGGCAAGATAATCCCGCCCCAGCTAAATCGTCAACCGGTTTGACACATATTACGAACATATTACAGACCATTGGAGCTGGAGATCAGAACCAGGGCTGGGATTACATCAAGAGCCTGACCATTAATCTGGATGGGAAGCTACTTGCAGGTTCAGCGGAGTTCCTAAGGGGGTTACTAACGGAGAGTATGTGGTTGGAGTGACTCACGAAGAGTTGGCCTCTGCCGCTGTCAGACAAGGTTCTCCTGTTGAGATTATTTACATGAAAGAAGGTGTGGTCGTATCTCCAGGGACTGTTCAGATCATTAAGGGCGCAAAAAATATGGAAAACGCTAAAAAGTTTGTTGATTTCCTGACATCCAAAGATTTGCAAACCATGACAGCCACGAAACTCAATATGCGCGCTTCAAGAAACGATGTTCCTGCGCCGCCAGGATTAAAGACAGTATCGGAATTCAAGATTGTTAAAGAAGAACTCAAGTCCGAACTTGCGAACACCCAGGTTTTGCTTGATAAATTCAAAGATATTTACACGAGCAACTAGAAACTAGATATCACAATGGATGAGAGTCTGACCTGCGAATTTGTTCAGGATTTGGGCCACACAAGCAAGTTTTACGAATTTCAAGATAAGGTTTATCTGGCTCCAAAGAGAGATAAGATCAATGTGTTTACTGACGATGGAGCACAGAGCTTAATCAAAGGTGTAATTAAATTTGGCTAAATTCAAGTTTAAATTGGATTTCTGGACAATAATAACTTTGGGCATAGCGGTATTATTCGCCATATTCCCAATGCTCATGGGGGAAGGGTTTAATGTAATGCCGGTTATGAGTTCCTTGAGACCGATACAACCAGCTTCCTTCAAAGGCATTAGAGGGAGAGCTATGTGTCGGTTTTAGAACGCTTGGGCAATCGGTAGCCAATACTTATAGCGTTTAATTGGGAGCGAAAGCCGTCGTCAAGGCAGAACCGCAGCATTGCTGTGGTTCTGCCTTGTTGGCGAACTATTAAATTGACGCCGACTGCTCTGCCTACCATTAAGAAGCAAATGAAAAAGGAGGGCTAATCCATTGAAATTTTGCTTATACGATAACAAAAATGAAAGGGTTGTTCATATAGTTCGGGATTAGGACATTGCTGAAAAAAGCCCAAATCTGCAAGCTGACCCCGATACATGTACGGAGTCAGCATTTCCTTCTATGATTTTACCGCTCCAAGAGTCAGCCCTTTAACAAAATATTTTTGCAAAAGGGGGTACGCTAATATGATCGGTCCAATAGATAGTACACAGGTAGCCATTCTTGCGCTTTCTCCCGGAAGCATACCAATCGATTGTTCAATGGATCTAGAAGCGTTTTCATTGCTTACCAGAATCTGAATGTTCGTCATTAAGGACTGAAGCAAATATTGAAGACTATAAAGTTTATTGTTCTCTATAAACAGCGAGCTGGTGAACCAGTCGTTCCAATAGGCGACAGAAATAAACAACCCGATCGTCGCAAGAACAGGCGTAGACAGAGGGAGTACAATCTGGAAATAAGTCATGAATTCCCCCGAGCCGTCAATCCTCGCCGATTCAATGATTGCGTCAGGCAGCGTTTTGAAAAAGTTTCGCATGATCATCACATGTACCGGAGATACAAGGAACACGACGATTAGAACAAAAAATGTATCCTTCAAGTGGAGGTATCTGGTTATCAGAATGTAGTATGGAGCCAATCCTCCGTTGAACAGTATAGTAAAGAACACAAGGAACGCTATCTGATTTCTGTATTTGACTTCATTCCTGGAAATAGCATAGGACATCAGCGAGGTCACAAATAAATGAAGAAATGTGCCAACGACTGTGACGAGGATTGTAACCATGTAAGCATTCAAAATGGTTGAAGTGCCGGAGAATACATACTGGTAACCTATAAGACTGAATAGTTTCGGTATCAGGTGAAATCCGTCGGTCACGAGTGATTTTTCATCTGTAAAGGAAATGGACAGCACCAGTAAAATAGGTATAAGGCACATCGCACTATATACGGCAAACATTAAATTGATCAGAATCTTGGGTAATATATTCCATCCTGTGAAGGATATCATTTTCACTTTTACACGCTCCTCAAATTAGTACGCTAGAATAGTGAGCTATCGGAATCATATTTTTTGACCAGAAAGTTGGTAAATAGCACCAACACAAATCCAACAACTGCTTGATACAGTCCTACTGCAGCTGACATACCGATATCGTTAACAGTGCGCAATGACCTGAAAACGTAGGTATCGATAACATCGGTCGTCGAAAACAAAATTCCCGATTCCCGTGGCAGATTGTAAAATGCGCCCCAATCACCAAGCCCGCCATTGAAAATCTTCCCAAGCGAGAGGAGTAAAAGGATTATTACAACGGGTAATAATAACGGAATCGTAATGTACCTTGCCTTCTGCCACTTGTTCGCCCCATCGATTTCAGCGGCTTCATAATAATCCGACGATATTCCCAGTAAAGCCGCAACATAAACAACCGAAGTATAGCCTACGGACTTTAAGATAAATGCCAACGGCATGATAAAACGCCAATATATTGGCTCACCATACCATTGTATCTCTTCTAATCCTAGTGATCTTCGAATCCCGTTCATTACCCCCTGATCAGGGCTAAGCAAGGCGTACACAATATACTCCCCTACTACCCAAGATAGGAAAAACGGAAGCAACATCACACTTTTATAAAGCGCTGTCCGTAACCGGCTGCCGGTTTCCTGCAAAAGAATAGCGAAAACAACGGATATTACGGTTACCGTCAGCATGATGACCAGGTTATAAAAAATCGTATTAAACGTAACCCTCCATACCGCATCGGACTTGAAGAAAAACTCGAAATTTTTTAACCCGATCCATTTGCTGCCCCATACTCCCTTTATTGGGTTATAATCCTTGAAAGCGATCACTGCCCCGAACATTGGCAAGTAACTGAATATGATGAAAAAAAGCAATCCTGGCAGCGCCATGACGTAAAACGGCCAGCGTCTGAAAATTTCCGTTAAAAAACTTTGCCGACGCACGGAGCTGGCCTTTTTGAAACCATTCTTTAAAGCAGTTGCGGCTGGCACATTGTTATTCATTTACCCACTCCTCCTTAATAATATCTTGTATAATTGGACACAATTCCACAATAGCTGATCAAAGAAAATCATAAAACAGTAAAAAGCATATTTTCCTTTAATAATTCGATATGATGCTCTATAAAAAATAGTGTTTTCTTTAATTTCTATTTTTGATATAAGGTAGAAGGAACTGCACGTGCCCAACCATTGGAGCTGAGATTCAAAAAGCATTTCGAAAATTCTTTTCGCATGTCGAAAGAAAAGATGCTCATCAAGGGAGTGTCGAAAGTCGATAAAATCTTCAAAAAATTCACATCTTAATGAATTGTTTATTTTTTGGAGAATCACAATAGTGAATTATCAAAGGAAGCTATATTTTTTTCTGTATTAAAAATCGCTGTAATCTACTAATGTGAAATTGCAGTCAATAGTATCTGTGCTTTCCATATAGGGGGAGATGAGGCTTAACGTTAACTTCTCGAATGTTTTGAATGTATTGTATGGATTGTAAGAAGCTCAAAATCGCGGATCTTAAAAAAGGAGGACAAAAATGCTTAAACAGAAAAAGAAAATTGCATCAGTAATAGCTTTATCCCTTATAGTGCCCCTTGCGCTCGCTGGATGCGGAACAGATACGAAACAACCTGACGTGTCACCGAGCCAGACAGCCCAGGTTAAAGGACAACAGAATGAACAGCCGGTAGAGTTGACATTTTATATTGCTAATTCACCTGTTAAAGACATGGATAGAATTATGGAAGCGGCAAATAAGATCATTAAAGAAAAAATTAACGCAACTTTAAAGCTTGTCGTTACCGACTGGAGCACGTATCCGCAAAAAGTTAATCTGATGATTTCCTCGGGTGAACCGTTTGATCTCGCCTTTACCGGAAGTTTTGGAGAGTTGAACTATTTCCAGAATGCTTCCAAAGGAGCTTTCAAGGATATCACCGAGCTTCTGGATAAGTATGCTCCAACGACCAAGTCGAGAGTGCCAGAGAATATATGGCAAGGCGTTAAAGTGAATGGTAAAATATATGGTTCCATCAATTACCAGGTATGGGGGATGGCTGGAGCCAGAGGGGTGCAGCTTCGAAAAGACTTCGTCGACAAATACCAGTTCGATTGGAAATCGGTAAAGAAATGGGAGGACCTGACCCCATTTCTGGATGCTGTGAAAAAGGGCGAACCTGAAATGATTCCTTGGGAATACAGCAATCAGCAAGACAATTTTGCAGATATGTCCGTCGTTTATGGTATGGATTCTGTGGGAGATAATAAAATTCCCGGCTGGGTTCGGTATAACGATAAAGATATCAAGGTAATCAATCAATACGAAACTCAGGAGTATAAGGATTATCTTAAATTGTTCAGAAGCTGGTATCAAAAAGGCTACATAAAGAAAGATGCCGCGACGATGAAAGATTATGTGCCGGACAGAAAAGCCAAACGAGTTGCCGCGTTATACTCCAACCCGTATCCTGACCTGGTTGACATGCCTGAGCTTGGCGCCTCTTCTTTCATGGCTATGTCGCCGCCGGATGATAAGGTTTACAGTTACACCAAGAGGTTTACCGAGCCCTTTATCTCTGCCAATACGCCTTCAACTGCATTAGTTGCTGTAGGCGCCAACTCGAAGCATCCCGAAAAGGCGGTTCAACTGATCGAATTGTTGAATACGAATGACGAGCTATTCCATCTCCTGGCTTTCGGTCAAGATGGGAAAGATTACAAAAAGATTGGCGAAAAGAAAATAGATATGATAAAAGACCAATACAATTTTAACTGGTCTGAATGGGAAATCGGACAGTCTTATAACAGGATGCTGTGGGATCAGAACACCGATGTAGAATCGCGTGAAAAGTCTCTTGACATCATTTATAAAGCTGATAAGACAGCAATGGTATCGCCTGTGATGGGATTTGTATTTAATACGGAGCCGGTTAAAACCCAAATGGCCAACGTTGACGCGACTTTGAAAGAACTTCTATATGCGCTCGATTCGGGCACGGCAGATCCTGACAAATATTATGATGATTTCATAAAAAAATTGAAGAATGCCGGAGCCGACGCTATTATCGCCGAGAAGCAGAAACAGATCAACGAATGGAAAAAGCAGAATGGCAAGTAAGCATGAAGCAAAGAATGACAAGTGCTAGCTTTTAGCGGGATTTATCAAGGGAGAGGAAGCAGGTTCAGCGCCGTTAGTGTATAAGCCTCGCTTTCCCTCCTGCTTTGCGTGTCATCAACTCTGGAACATCTTTCAAATTAAAGAATGCAGGATGGGGAGAATTCACAAGAAGTATTGAAGACTTTTTTTGATATTTGGAAGCGTATCCATCCAAAACTTGGCATGGTGTGTTGATCTTGCTTTTTTCGAGGATCGCTGGTGATAGCCATTTTGGTGGTAAAACGTTGAGAATCGAGTGGGAATTTACAAAAGGAGGAAAGAAAAGAATGGTGAAAAAAATTAAAAAAATAACTTCAGTGGCGTTGGCAACTGCAATGATCGTTACATCCATGTTTGCTTTTCCCAATAATAAAGTAGAAGCACAGCAAGTTGCGGGAAACGCCCCGTTTATTAACTCATGGTTGGTATCAGGTCCGTTTGTTTCCCCTGTAGTGGATCAAATTTATGGCAATGTAGTGGGAGAAAGCGTAAATTACGCGCCCTCGGCATCAGAAATAACAGCATCATCATCAACTCTTGCAGTGAACCCTGTTTCAAATTTAGTTGATGGAAAGACAAATAGTCAGTGGGTGACAGAAAATGATGCTAATCCATGGGTAAAGCTGAAATGGAGGGAGCCTATTGCACTTAATGAAGTCAAAATCGCGCAATGGGGCGATGGGCGCCATGTTAACAATTGGTATCATCTTACTTTCACGCTGAATGATGGCAGCATCGTAGAATCCGGAAAGGTTGATAGTACATCTTCCAGCCCATCATCACCAACCGTGTATGCTGTGCAATCCGAGTTGAAGAATGTGGTTGAAATGAAGGTTGAAGTGGACAAAGGACGTACACCTTATCCAAGCATAACCGGCATTTCAGAAATAGAGGTAAATAACAAGCCGGCAGCCGGATCTGGTTCTGGCGCTGCTACGATCGCTCCCGCAATCGGCGAACCGTTAAGCTTGAATGACGAAAGTAATAAATGGGAATATTTCGATGATCGCATTTATAACAGAAACTACGATGATTATCAAGATTTATATGGATATTATTCTGTAAAAAAAGGCATCGATACTAAAAATAAATATGTATACGCTCACACATACGTATACAGCCCAGTAGAACAGCCAGCGTATTTTAATGTAGGCGCCAGCGGTTCATATCGACTTTATGTAAACGATAAGGCTGTAACGACACCGTCCACACCTGTGGAGGTGCAAAAGGATTTGACAAAACAAGCGATTCAGTTAAAACAGGGTTGGAATAAACTGATGATTCAAATCAAACATACGTATACAGAAGATGTTAATTCAAACAATGTTCCGTTAGGATTTGATCAAAATGTAGCTTACCTTGGGTTCTATGGAAGAGTCGCAGATCAAAATGGCAATAAAATAAATGGACTTGTTCAGTCGGTTAAAGGCGCAGCTGCGGCTCTAGAAATTGTAACACAAGGCCTATCAACTGAGGATGCCATTAAATCACCACTTCCATCCCAAAATATGCCGTTTGGCTACAAGGAATGGCCTTATGTATGGAATAAATCGAAGGGGGGCAATAAATACGGTGTTGCGGCATCGGCATTTCAATTTATGGCGAGCGGGGGAGCGCCTGGTTATACTTGGAGTATTGTAGAGGGCAAACTGCCTGATGGCTTGGCATTAAATACTGATGGCACAATCGCAGATGGATTAGTGAACGGAAATGTCGATTTAAATAGTAACAAAGGTATAATCAGTATTAACTGTGCACCAGGAGACTATAACTTTACTGTGCAAGTAACTGACCATAATGGAAATACGGCTAGTAAGAAGTTGACCATTACAGTAAAGGAACGTCCCAATAAATGGTTTGAAGAAGGTCGAGTTGGCGCTTTAACTCATGCTGCCCCAATTTACAGCTACTTTGTTGACCCGAATTTCTCTGCCGATTTATGGGCGGAAAGAGCAAAAGCTCAAGGGCATTCATTAGTTTCGGTTGAATCGGTACAACAAGCTTATCTTTGGCCGTCTAAATTTGCGGATCCAACACATGATAGGCATAAGTATCTTCCGAAGGATGCAAACGGTAAGGTAGTAGATGGGTTGAAACAGTTTGAACTGGCAGTAAAGCGTCATGGAATGAAGTTTGGCCTATATTATGGTGGCGGTATACCTTATTACACGACCGACGTCTATGTCCAGAATCAGACTGATTTGATTGAACGGTATGCACCTGACTACATTTATTATGATGGGCCGCAAGGGATACCGGATGCCAACTTTGATGTGATATACAGCGTTGTACGCAATTATAGCGATGAGATTATCGTAAACTCCAATGCATGGGGTGCAGAGTATGGAGACCCTGATTTAAGAACCGAAGAAGCATCTGGTATATACGCTAATGGTGCTGCAAATCATCTTTTAAAACGTACGATTATGGAACCATGGAAAATGATACACACAAAAAACGGCTTATCTCCCTATTACGGTAAACGAGATGACTACAGGCAAGTTGCCAAGGAAATGATCATGAATGCTGGTAGAGGCTATGTGGATAATAATGATCAGACACCTGTAGATAGTCGCGGGCCCAATTGGAACTCCCCTGAGGAAATTGCGACAAGGTATCCTAAAGCAGAGCAGGAATACATTGATGTGAGAGAAAGTTTTGTAAATTGGTTTGCACCTGAAGGAAAACCAGAAAGACATGAGTCTACAACGGGTACAATGCCATATTTCCTCTCGGGCTATGGCTACGAAGATGATGGAAAAGGCAATTATGAAAAATTTGCTTTAGCTAACAGTACTACAGGTCCACAATGGGGATACGCAACGTATAGAGACAACAATGTTTATCTTCATATTATGAAAGGACCTGACAGCAAAAAAGGGTTTGATGCCATTCCTGGAAAGTCTTTAACCATTCGTCCGGTTCCAGATCATGTGACATCCGTAACCTGGTTGAACGAGGACATTCCTGTCACTTCATTTGTACAAAATGGAGATAGTCTGACCCTCAATCTTGCTAATGTCCAGGAGGATCCGATTGATTCAATCATCAAGATTGTAACGGACAATTCTGCACGCAAATATAAGCTTACTAATGTCAAAGCAACGGGTGAGCAGTTGACACCTTCATCGCTCAAAATTAACACTGAGGGTTATATGACATTTCCGGCGCTTAAAGCCAAGCTTTCAGGTTTAACTTACAATAGTACGAATCCTGGAATAGCGGCAGTTAATGCTAACGGAATCGTAACTCCGGTATCAAACGGAACAACGACGATCACAGTTAGCGGTACTTATGAAGGTGTAACGAAACAGGATACATTAAAAGTAACAGCAAGAGACGGCAAAATTTATGTTGGGGAAAACATGATTGGCGCAACTTTACTCGTGGATGGAAAAGAAGCTTTCGGCGAGGTTAATACACTAGAAAAACTCAAATATCAAATCGAAGGCAGATCATCGAAAGGCGGAGCAATAGGGCTTGATGCTGCACAAATTCAATGGCACGGCGGTGTCGTTGATTTAAAAGCGGGTGACAATTTAAAGCCTGTATCGATCAGAGAAACAAATGGATTTATTTTCAATAAAGATGAAATTATTGCGCCGTTCGTAGAACAACCTACACGGGGAATCGTTTGGGCTGATGTAACGTTAGACGGTAAAACTTTTACAACAAATAGAGTATTCATGGACCTGTTGCCATACCAAAATCTTACAGGAACCACTGAAATTACTGCTAGTCATAATCAAGGTACTGTAAGTCAATTAGTTGATGGAAAAACAATTGAAGGCATTCAATTTGATCAATCCAAATGGTCGGTACCTGCAAGTGAAAAGGCATGGATTCAATTTAAGCTGCCGACAAAGTCTCAGATTGCTAATATCAATCTTAACTACAATTCTTTGGATCAAAGATACATCAATACGCCTAAAACAATAAAAATTCAAACTAGCACTGATGGCGTGGCATGGAATGATGTCAAAACCGTTAACGGTCCGACGGGTACTGCTAATTTTGGATTCTATGACCAATACGCAGTAAACGCGGATGCTCAATACGTAAAATTACTATTTGAAGGCGGTTCTAACGGGTCAACGATTGATTTGCTTGAAGTGGCAATAAACGGAACGGATAAGTCCAATTTATTTGATCGCTTCGAATATGAGTTTAAGCCAGTTACTGCAGCTACAGGTAAATATGACATTAAGGCTTTTACGGGTGCGAATGCACCGATTGATATGAAAGATGCGGTGATCACGGTAACAAGTGAAAACCAGGGTGTGATTACGGTAGGCGATTCAAACCTGCTGACCGCTGTTTCAAAAGGTATGGCAAAGATTCGCATCAGAGCAGTAATAGGCGGACGTTCTATTGAAGAAGTTACTTATCTTTTTGTTGATGAGTCTGGAAAACTAGTTACGGCTCCCTATTTAAATAAAATCGACTTAACTCTGAACAAAAATACAATTAAACTCAACAATCCAATCGCTGCCACAATTAATGGCTTATTAAGTACAGGAGTAGCCGCTGATTTATCAAGGGCTGCTGTAGAATATCAATTTAGCGATGCAAGGTTATCTGTTGTTGAAGGCAGCAATACGATCATTGCTAAAGGCGAACTTGGTACTGGGTTTAATGCAACCGTTGCTGTGAAGGTTACTATAGACGGGGTGACCGTTATAAGTCGTCCTATGACAATAAGTGTAGTTGTTGATACTGTCCCTCAGTCGAAAATGACGGCAACGGCGACAAGTCAGGAAACGGCAGGCGAAAACAACGCAGCCTCCATGGCGATTGACGGTAACCCGGGAACGATCTGGCATACAAAGTGGAATGGATCCGATGTTCTCCCCCAATCGATTACCTTAAACCTTGGAGGAACCTACAAGATCAATAAAGTCGCGTATTTGCCAAGGCAAGGCGGCAGCAACGGGAATATTACAGGTTATAACGTGTATGTAAGTACGGATGGGGTATCCTTTACTAAGGTTGCAAGTGGAAATTGGGATAACAACAGTGCGGAGAAATACGCAACATTTACTTCGACCAATGCATCCTATGTTAAGCTCGAAGCAACAGCGGGCGTTAGCGGATATGCATCGGCTGCGGAGATCAATGTATGTCTTGATTCACCGGAAGTGCCGGTAGTGCCGCAAACTGTTATAACCGGACCAGTCAAGGTGAACTCCGGCCAAACCTTCAATCTGACGATGGGACTGACCGGCGTTACGCAAAGCGTATACCAGCAAGTGTACGCCCAAGATTTCACACTACAGTATGACCCTGCAAGTGTGCAATTCGATACGGTGACATCCCTGAAAGACGGGTTCCAAGTCATCGATCAAAAGGAGACGGCACCGGGTCATATCCGGATTGTGGCTGCCAGCGTAGGCGCGAACGTGCCTGCCCAAGGCGATTTGCTCGCAATCCAATTTACGGTAAAATCTGTAATTCAGGCAACCAATACAACGATTTCTGTAGACCATGTTGTGATTGGCAATGCACAGGGGAATGAGCTGCAGGTCGGCGGAGCCTCCCGTGAGATCCAAATAACTGTACCTACTATACCTGTAGATAAGGCGCTCTTGAACGCAACGATCACAAGCGCTCAGGCGAAGTACGATGCAGCAGTGGAAGGCAATGGAGATGGACTGTATGCGATTGGCTCCAAAGCGCAATTGCAATCGGCTATCAATGCAGCCAAAGCGGCAGCAAACAATTCGAATGCCACCCAACAGCAGGTGGATAGCGCGAAAGCAGCATTGGAAGCGGCGATTCAAGTGTTTGAAACCAAGCGAATCACTGCAAATGTCAATGGACAAGGCGGTATAACAATCGGAGACTTGGCTGTAGTTGCAGTTGCTTATGGCAAACAACAAGGTCAAGCAGGCTGGAATGAGAAAGCGGATGTAAACCATGACGGCAAAGTTGACATTGTAGACCTTGCCATTGTAGCCAAAGCGATCTTGAAATAAAAAAATGCTTGTCAAGCATAAAGTGGGGGGGGGGAGATTTATTTTCTCCCCTCCTTTTATTATGACGATTGATTGTATCTGTTCATGCAAAGCCAAATAAGACATATTTAGTTATTTTGTAGAAAAATCACTATTTTTGATAACTGCTTTTAAAGAAATTGAAGGATTCTTTGATTTTTATTGTTTCGTTAGTAAGGACATGAATAGTACGATCAGTGAACAACAACTTGTGTGGGGGGAGGTTTATATTCTCCCTCCCCAATTTATTATGACGGTTTACTGCACGGAGAAATGATACTTAAGGAGATGTTAAGATGGCTTCGTTCACAATTGAAGGCAAACAGTTTATTTATAACGGGGAACCTATTCGAATCCTGTCAGGAGCTATGCATTATTTCAGAATTGTGCCTGAATATTGGAAAGACAGGTTGTTGAAATTAAAAGCTTGCGGTTTTAACACGGTTGAAACCTATGTAGCCTGGAATGTCCATGAACCGAAAGAAGGGCAGTTTAACTTTCAAGGTATCGCCGATGTTGAGCATTTTGTTCAATTAGCAGGAGAATTAGGACTGCACGTCATTATTCGGCCGAGTCCGTATATTTGCGCGGAATGGGAATTTGGCGGGTTGCCCTATTGGCTCCTTAAGGACCCTTCCATGCAATTGCGTTGTTTCTATAAGCCTTATTTGGATAAAATAGACACCTATTACGACGAATTATTGGCAAGGTTTAAACCCCTTCTATGTACGAATGGCGGACCGATTATCGCCATGCAAATTGAAAATGAATACGGAAGTTATGGCACAGATAAAGATTATCTGGCGTATATAAGGCAAGCCATGATCAACCGTGGAATGGATGTGCTTCTGTTCACTTCGGATGGTTATGACGATTCCAATCTTCAAGGAGGTACGCTAATTCCGGACGTGTTCGCAACAGTCAATTTCGGATCGCGGCCTGAAGAAGCATTTGCTAAATTGCAGGAATATCAGCCAGACAATCCATTGGTATGTATGGAATATTGGAATGGCTGGTTCGATTATTGGGGAGATGAACATCATCAGAGAGGTAATGACGATGTGGTGGAC
>NZ_WHOA01000140.1 GCF_013141715.1 Paenibacillus phytorum
CTTCCCACTCCGTTCGGCCAGTCCAGGCACGCTGGGCATGCACGGATTGAATTGCCGCTTCAAGCTGGAACCGCCCGATACGGTTCCCTTGCGCGGCAGCACGAAGGCAATGCTCCGCTTCCTCGATCATCGTGATTGACCAACGGGAATGATCCTGTTCGGTTATCGGAACATAGCCGCCTGCCTCATCGCGCCGCACATGGCGGCGTGCTTCACAGTGCAGCATAAGCGCCATCAATCCCAGCGCTTCCGGTTCCCCCGGCATGAACCGTACGATCAGCCTTCCCATGAAAATCGCTTCTTCGGCCAGTCCTTTCCGGCGTGGATCTACGCCGGCCACATCATCCCAGCCGCTCCCATAGGCTGCATAGACGGCTTCAAGCACGGCATCAAGGCGCTCAGGCCATTCGTCCTTTCCGGGCAAGTCGAATTTAATGTCGTCGCTCTTAAGTTTCGCTTTCGCACGGGTAAGGCGCTGCCCCATCGTAGCAGGCTTAACAACGAAGGCAGAAGCAATGCGGGCTGC
>NZ_WHOA01000141.1 GCF_013141715.1 Paenibacillus phytorum
CTTCTAGAGATGCAGCCTTTTTACTGTTTATAAGGAATGAGCAGCTATATCAAGTAAAAAGTAAACAAAAACCGTCCATGCCTGGACGGTCTACCTTCGTTAGCTTTTCAATTTACAGTGCTGCACCCTTACCGCCATCAATATTGACGGAAGTGCCTGTAACATAGGAAGCTGCCTCCGAGGATAGGAAGGTGATCACATTAGCCGCTTCCTCCGCATTCCCAATCCGGCCGAGCGGAATGTCATGCTTTGGATCCGATGCATATTCCTCCCAAGTCTTTTCTGGCGCCTCCCGCTTCCACCCTCTCTCAATCTGGTCGCTGCGAATTTTCCCAATGCAGACAGTGTTCACACGAATCTGGGCGGATGCCAGGTCTTTGCTCATCGCATTCGTTAATGCAAGACCTGCGGCACGGCTGACCGAAGTCGGCAGCGAAGAAGCAGGCGGTGTTTTGGCTGCAGAAGTCGTTAAATTCACGATAGAGCCGCCTCCTGCTTGACGCATGTAAGGAATCGCATAACGGGAGCAATGAATGGCTCCAAATAATTTCAACTCAAGATCTTGCCGCCATAATTCCGTGCCTACCTGTTCAAATGGCTGTGCAGCAGACGTACCTGCATTGTTCACCAGAATATGTAAACTACCAAATCGCTGAACGGTTTGTTCCACGGCGCGCTGACAGTCGGCCTCCGAGGTCACATCGGCTTGAATCGTCAGCACCTCACCCTCTGTCAAATTAGCAATATGGACAGCGGCTTCTCGAAGCTGTTCCTCATTCCGCGCAAGTATCGCAACTTTGGCTCCCTCTCGCGATAAGGATATCGCTGTTGCCAATCCAATACCTTTGCTTCCCCCAGTAATCAAGGCTACCTTACCCTGCAATCCCAAATGCATCGCATCTCGCTTCCTTTCCTTCAATTCTTAGTTGGGTATTTCAATAATTCTAGCATACTCCTATTCCACTTATTTTTTCAAATTTCAATGGATTCCAAGGATAAACGACTCCGTCGTCCTTCTGGGACGAGCGCGTTTGTCAAGGTAGATGCGAAGCAAAAGTATAAAACTTATACTTTCTTATCTACTAAAAAAGAGGAGCCTAGGCTCCTCCGGTTAAACTGATAAGTTTGACGCACTATTCATTCAAATAAACAGCTTTACCTGTACGTGCCGACTCATAAATCGCCTCAAGAATTTGTGAAACGACAAAAGCTTGCTCAGGCGTTACTACAGGATCTGTATCATTTTCAATGGCTTTAATCCATGTACGCATTTCCAGATCCGCATCGCTTTCCTTAGCGCCGTCATAGAAAGCAACACCGCCTGCTTTCAGGTCCACCTCTGTTGTAAATAAGCGGCTATGTTTCTCGCCGTTGATGCGAAGCCCGCCTTTCATATCGGCTCCGCCTTCTGTACCGCTTAATGAACATTTGGCTTCGTCGACTTCAAGCGTATTCAGTGCCCAGCTGGATTCCAGCATAATCGTAGCGCCGTTTTCCATGACGATCATACCGAAGGCAGAATCCTCAACGGTGAATTTACTCGGATCCCAAGGCCCCCAAGCATTGGCGGCATTTTCTCTTTGGGACAATTCGTGGTAAGACGTCCCAAGCACAACTTTCGGCTTGTAGTTATTCATCATCCAAAGCGTTAGATCCAAAGCATGTGTACCGATATCAATAAGCGGTCCTCCGCCTTGCTTCTCTTCATCCAGGAATACGCCCCATGTTGGAACTGCACGACGACGAATGGCATGCGCTTTCGCGAAATAAATCTCGCCAAGCTCCCCTTCCTCACATACGCGCTTCAAATGCTGACTATCAGGTCGGAAACGGTTGTTGTATCCGATAGTTAGCTTCTTGCCTGTACGCTTAGCTGTTTCAACCATGCGCTTAGCATCCGCTGCAGTCTTAGCCATTGGCTTCTCACACATTACATGCTTGCCAGCTTCAAGCGCAGCAATGGCAATTTCGGCATGTGAATCATTCGGTGTTAACACGTGAACGATATCTATTGTAGCATCCAGCAAAAGCTCTTTGTAATCCTCATATACTTTAGCGGCTTTGGAGCCGTATTTCTCAGCGGCAGTTTCAGCCCGCTCTTGCACGATGTCACAGAATGCGACCAGTTCAACATTCGAAAGCTTCTTCAAACTTGGCAAATGCTTGCCGTTTGCAATGCCTCCACAACCAATAATACCAATACGGAAAATACGTGACATGTGAAATACCTCCAGAGTAGTGTTTAGTTTTGAGTTAATTAGGAAGTTCGATAGCGACTTCGCGTTTAATGAGCGATGACCGAATGATGCCATCAATGATTGCTTGATTGCGAACGATTTGCTCGCCAGGAATCGGGGCTGGTTTGCCATCCCGGACAGCCTCTACGAAATCGCGGACTTTCTCGTTAAACAAATTTAGCTTATGATCAATCAGCGGAATTTGGCTTTCCGTGTGATGTCCACGAACGTCGTGGAAATAGGCAATGGAACCCACATTTCCGTCGAATACTCCGCTCCATGGCCCTTTACCAGCTGGCGTTACTTTGAGTCCACCATCGGTACCAAGGAATAAGGTTGGTCCTAGTGTATCCATATGCATCGCCCATGAAATTTTGAAATTCAGCACGAGATCGTCTTCAAAACGGATCATCGCAACACCGAAATCTTCCACATCGAATCGACTAGCTTCGTTATGATATAACGGATTCGTTCCAAAGTAGTTACTGCTGTAAGCGGATACGGTAAGCGGTTTCGGATAACCCATCGCATTCAGAGCCATATCGAGTGAGTAACAACCGATATCAGCCATTGCTCCGGCTCCAGCGATTTCCTTGCTAATAAATGTACCGCCAGGCATGCCTCTGCGGCGTCCTCCGCCTGTTTCTACATAATAGACCTTACCAAGTTGACCGGACTGAACCACGTCCTGAATAATCTTCATATTAGGATCATATCTCGGTTGGAAACCAACATTGAGCATGAAGCCTGTTTTCTTCGCCGTTTGCGCCATCTCGATTGCTTCTTCCAGCGTGACGGACATCGGCTTTTCCAACATAACGTTTTTCCCAGCCAGTAAAGAATCTACAGTCGTCCGATGGTGAGCCACATTAGGTGTGCAAATGCTTACCCCATCAAGGTCTAATTCCAGCAACTGCCGATAATCATCAAAGGCTTGTGCAGATGGAATTTTCCAAAAATCAATGAATTGTGCCGCTTTGCCTGGTACCGCATCCGCTACCGCTACAATCTCTACGTCAGCAAGCTCACGATATGCTCTTACATGGGCGCCAGCAATACCGCCGCCTCCAATAATGCCGATCTTCAACGTTTTGTTCATTGAGATTACCTCATCGCTATGTGATATTAAGACATCTGTCATAAATGTAGCATAGGAATACCGATATTTTTAGTCTAACTTTAGGACAATCAGGTTAAGAAATTACGACATGAAAAAACCAGACGGTGTTAACCGCCTGGTTTATATGTTTCTACGATGACAAGCTTCCTCCTGCTTTCCTTTGCGCATCCTCCAAATAACTTCTGTAGGCTTGCTCATCCGGATGATCACGGGTTAAATCCTCATAGTAACGAGTGACCTTCTGAAAATAATACGAATACACATCTTGGATGGGGACAAGTCTGTAAGGATCCCAACGATAGGTTTCCACATGGTAGGCCTGATCCTGCTCACGCACCCACAGCGCAATTTCGCAAAGACCGTCTCTTCCGTCCCGACCGGGCATATCTTCAATTTCCAAATGGTTGTAGAAAGTTCCCGGAGGAATCAGACGCTGGAAACCGGTTGGAGTCCACTGCACGATATCGAGCTCGGAGGAGGATTCACGCTCATTTTGCCAGCCAATAACCAGGTCCCAACCTTCTCTTCGTGAGACAGGGGCAGCCGCGAAATCCGTAATTGCTTGGGCTCTACCCGTAGCAGCAGAGGCGATTGGAAACCAGTTACCGGAATAGTTTTTCAACGAAAACAGATACTGATTGTCTAAATATCTATACAAGGCTGTGATTTCAGGGTGACCATCGCCATCTACATCCGCATAAATAATAGCCGCAGGGCTCCCCTCCCTCTGCAATACGACAACCTCGGCTTCCTGAGGTATACAGCTTCTGACGACGGAATGGAAATCAATTGGGGTCAAACTCATCGTTATCCCTCTTTTCACATCATTCTCAACTAAAGTATATGCGGCAGAGAACTTGGCCCATGAGTGGCAGTCAACAACATATCAATTATTGAGGTGAGCCTTTGGCGGGTTTGTGCTTACAAAATACTCTTACGCAGTGCAGAAGATAAAATATGCAGCTCTTCACGATATTTGGTCACCGTTCTGCGTGAAATACGAATTCCCTCTTCCGTTAAGATTTCTACAACCTTTTGATCGGAATAAGGCTGTTTCTTATGTTCCTGTGAAATAAGTTCTTTGATTCTAATCTTGATTGTTTTGATAGACGTTAGTTCACCTACATCCGATTGTAGCCCCGAGGTAAAGAAATATTTTAGCTCAAGCACTCCAAAGGGGGTACGAATGTATTTGTTTTGTACCGTCCTACTTATCGTAGATTCATGGAGGTCAAGTTTTTCGGAAATCATTTTTAAGGTTAAGGGCTTCATGCCACGTTCGCCGATCTCTAAAAATGCCAGCTGTTCTTCAAATATAGCCCGAATGACCCGGTACAGGGTCATCTTCCGCTGTTCCAAGCTGCGCACAATCCAATCGGCTGTTTTCCATTTTTCTTTCAGAAAGGAAACCGCTTCTTTACAACCTGCCTGCTGGATATGGCTATAATAGTCCTTATTGACTGTAATCTTGGGAACTGCGCCCGCATTCATTTGGATCACGATGTTCCCTTGTTCCTTATAAATAGTAGCATCGGGAGTAATATAAGATTCTTCGATCCAGCTGAAGGCCATACCAGGTCGTGGATTCAAACTACGAATATAGGTGACAATCTCCTTCACTTGTACGAGTGTTACACCTAATTGCTGCGCAATCTTATCCAGCTTCATCTGAGCAAGCTGCTGCATATATTGGCTGACCACTTCAAAAGTACCGCGCGGCGCATCCGGATCCCTAGCAAACTGCAGTAATAAGCATTCCTGTAAGTCTCTGGCTCCTACACCCGGCGGATCCAGTGATTGTAGACAAGCTAGCGCTTCTTCGACAACCTCTTTAGGCTTATTCAAAAACGAGCTTACCTCCGTAATGGAGAGAGGTAAATAACCTCTATCGTCTAAATTTCCTGCCAGATAGGCCGCTGTCTGATATAAAACATCGGAAACCCCTGCTATACGCAGTTGGCTGAGAAGCCACTGTTCCAAGGTTTCCTCCCTCGCCTTTGCCTTCCATAGTGGATCTGTCATTGACCCCGCCATTTGTGAAGATTTACCCGGTTTCAAATAAGAACTTGTGAAAGTTTCGATGTCCAGTATGGGGTTTTCCAAGGCTTGCTCTTGGAGGTACTGCGACAACTCATAGCTTGATAATTGTAATATATGAATGGACTGCTGCAGTTCAGGAGTCATCGTTAGCTTTTGGCTCTGCACTTGTGTTAGACTATAGCCTGTTCTCATACCTAGTTCCTCCTTGAGTTTTGCCTTGGCAGCACTTTTCTTGATTTTGTTTTGAAAACGCTTACGATTATGAATCTATTATAGCTCTATTTTAACCCATTTGGCTTATGGTAACATCCTACAGTTCACCGGCTATCAAATAAAAGTCGATCTATTGTAAAACACAAAGAAATCTCACCTTCTACGAAAGAGAGATTTCTTTGCATGCATTGATTATAATCCTCTATATGTCTGCTCAGGCACTCCCCAGGTGGTACTCATGCATCTGATGCACGCATTGGATGAAACGAACCGTCTGAGTTTGCGCCCTCATAACGACCGAATGTGTTTCTGCACGACCGCCAAATAGAAATTTAACGCCAGTCAGGAAGTCTCCCGAGGTTACACCGGTTGCAGCGAAATAAATGTCAGATTCGCCTACTAACTCGCGCATTCCAAGCACTTTGGATGGATCAACAATCCCCATCTCCTTGCACCGCCCTATCTCATCTTCATTCTCTGGGAGAAGCCGTCCTTGAAATTCGCCTCCCATACAACGTAATGCAGCCGCTGCGAGCACCCCTTCCGGCGCACCCCCAGAACCCACGTGTAAATCAATGCCCGTCTCTGGGAAAGCTGCTGCCATAGCACCCGCGACATCACCATCATTCAGTAAATGAATTTTGACACCTAGCGTCCGTAAAACAAGGATTTTATCCGCATGTCTTTTGCGATCCAAGATGGAAACGGTCAGCTCTGTTATCTCTTTATGTAACAAAAGAGCAGCTTTTCTAATCGTTAATTCGAGGGGGTCATCCAAATTCAATTTGCCAACCAAACGCGGCCCTACTGCCAGCTTCTCCATATACATATCCGGTGCATGCAGCAGGTTCCCTTTCTCAGCTATGGCTACCACGGAAAGGGCATTGCTCCTGCCACTAGCTACAATATCGGTACCTTCGAGCGGATCAACAGCCACATCATATTCGGGACCCAACCCATTTCCTAAAGACTCACCGATGAACAGCATCGGGGCTTCATCCATCTCACCTTCACCAATGACAACCGTTCCACGGAAAGGAATGGAGCTAAAAATAGAACGCATAGCAGAAGTTGCTGCCTCGTCAGCGCTGTGTTTATTCCCTTTTCCCGTCCAACGTGCGGACGCTAAAGCTGCAGATTCTGTTACTCGTACAATTTCCAGAGACAAATCTCTTTGCATACATCATTCACCCTTTCTACTAGGAAATGTGGCTTCCTGGCTATCTGTCTGCTAGAATCAGACCAGCCGTTTCTTCAATGGCTTTCTCACTTACATCGATGATCTTACAACCAAGCTCACGATATAATTTCATTGCGAATGCCAGCTCTTCTTCGACTCGCTCCCCTGTCGCATATTTAGCGCCAAAAGGAAGTCCGACCGCTTTCAGACGTTCCGTACGAATACGCACCAGATGTTCGGGACTCATCGTCAAACCAATCAATTTGCTCGGGTCTAGCTCATATATAATTGCAGGCGGCTTTACCTCAGGAACAAGCGGGTAATTCGCCACCTTATAGCCTTTGTGCGCCAAATAAATACTGAGTGGCGTTTTAGAAGTTCGGGAAGGTCCAATTAAAACAATCTGCGCTTGCTTCATAGCGCTTGGGTCCTTGCCATCGTCACTGTTTACCGTGAACTCGACCGCTTCTACCCGTTGGTAATATTGTTCATCTAACTGATAAAGCAGACCGACTTTCCGCTTCGGGGAACCCTTGAAGGTATCTATGAAAGCCTGCATCATGGGGCCCATGATATCAATGGCATTTACACTTAAACGTATGGCTTCCTGCCGCATCATCTCTCTAAGCTCAGGTAATACTAGCGTATAAGCAATGAACCCATCCACTTTCGCTGCCTCTTCTACTAAAGCACGTACTTCATCTTCTGTTCGGATAGATCCGAAACGCCTGACTTGCACTTGGCTTGCATTAAATTGGCGGATCGTTGCTTGTACGACAGTATTCGCCGTTTCCCCCACTGAATCCGAACAAACGAAAATCGTATGGATCTTCTCTCCCACTTACACTCCCCCTGATTAAGTCCCCAGCGCTACATCAAGCAGCAATTTGGTCATTGTTGTTTTCGTAATTCGGCCAACCACTTCACCTGGCTCTTGATCAGCCTCACTCTTAACCACAGGCAGCCCATCCACTTGATGATGAGTCATTTTCCGCGCTGCTTCTAATACACTGTCATCCGGGTTTACCGTCACAACATTCGGGTGCCTTGTCATGACTAGTGAAACTGGCATCGAATTTGCCGTTGCCTGCCCAAGCGTAACCTTTAGCAAGTCCTTCCGTGTAACAATACCAGCTAAAGTTCCCTGCATATTCACGATAATCAAGCTTCCTACATTTTCGAGAAAAAGAGTGACAACAGCATCGCTTACGGTGACGGTTTCCCTTAGAACAATAGGGATTCCCATAACATCCTTTACTCTTACAGCTTCTATATGTTTGAATGGTGAATCTACTTCAAGAGCAGCCGTTCCTAGGAAATAACCAACCTTTGGTTTGGCATCGATATAGCGAAGCATAACCAAAACAGCAAGGTCGGAACGAATCGTCGGACGGCTAATTCCAAGCAATTCAGCAATTCGCTCCCCTGTAATAGGTGCATGCTTTTTGACGAGATCGATAATTTCCATCTGTCGGGATGTAAGCTCTATGATGTTTCCCTCCTTTCATAATTCATATCGCACCTATTCTAACTCATCTCAACTTCGTTTCAGACCTTAGGTCCAGCAGCGATGATACGTTCATCGACACCCGCGAATTTATTGAAGTTGTGGATAAAACGCTGCGCTAATTCCTTCGCCTTGACGTCATATTGACTTTGATCTTGCCAAGTGTTCCTTGGCAGCAAGAGTTCGCTCGGAACCCCTGGTACCGAATCAGGACATAATAGACCGAAGAAGGGAGCTTCCGTGAACGTTGTCTTCTCCAAGCTGCCGTTTAAAGCAGCTGTAACCATCGCTCTTGTATACACTAAATTCATACGTTCACCTTCGCCGTAAGAACCGCCAACCCAACCTGTATTAATGAGGTACACGTTGGCCTTATGTTCTTCGATCTGACGCCCCAGCATCTGGGCATAAACGTTAGGACGAAGCGGCAGGAAAGGCGCCCCGAAACAAGTAGAGAATGTGGCTTCTGGTTCAGTAACTCCACGTTCTGTACCTGCAAGCTTGGACGTGTAGCCAGACAAGAAGTGGTACATCGCTTGTTCTTTCGTCAGCTTGGATATTGGAGGCAGAACTCCGGAGGCATCAGCCGTCAAGAACATGATGACATCAGGGTGTCCAGCGGTTCCCGGAATCTTCACTCCAGGGATATATTCTAAAGGATAGGCTGCACGTGTATTCTCCGTAATCTGCGTATTGCCGTATTCGGCAACGCCACTCGTTGGATCAAGCACCACATTCTCCAAAACAGTGCCGAATCGGATTGCCTGCCAAATCTGCGGTTCCTTCTCCTCGGTAAGGCCAGCACATTTAGCGTAGCAGCCTCCCTCGAAATTAAACACGCCCGTTTCCGACCAGCCGTGTTCATCATCGCCAATGAGACGGCGATTCGGATCAGCCGAAAGTGTCGTTTTCCCCGTGCCAGATAACCCGAAGAACAAAGCTACTTTTCCTTCTTCACTAACATTGGCCGAGCAATGCATGGGGAGAACATCTTGACCAGGCAAGATATAATTCATAACGCTGAAAATGGATTTCTTCATTTCACCCGCGTACTCCGTACCACCAATTAGTACGATCTTTTTCTCTAAAGAGAGGCAGATGAAAGTTTCTGACCTGGTACCGTCGACGAGTGGATCGGCTTTTAAGCCAGGTAACGCAATGACTGTGAACTCAGGCTTATGTGCCATCAGTTCAATCTCACTCGGACGAATAAACAGTTGTCGGGCGAACAAATTGTGCCAAGCATACTCATTGATAACTCGAATCGGCAGCCTGTACGCCAAATCTGCTCCTGCAAAGCCATCAAAGATGAACAATTCTTTCGTCGCCATGTAGTCTTGCGCTTTTTGATATAGCCGCTCGAACTGTTGCTCCGACATCGGCTGATTCACAGCTCCCCAATCGATATGATCAGTTACTGAAGCTTCATTTACAATGTATTTGTCCTTGGGAGAACGCCCTGTATACTTACCAGTGTTTACTTGAAGCGCTCCGGAGGACGCGAAAGTTCCTTCTTTACGCTCGATGCTCATTTTCGTTAGTTCTGACACTGACAAATTGTAGTGGGTAGCACCTGCTCTTAGCTGTTCAACCTTTAGTTCTATGCTCATTCTCCCATTCCTCTCATCCTTAAGGCTTTTTATATAGTGTGTTCTATTTATTATATAGTGTACATTATATAACGAAATAAGTGAATATAATATTGTTTATAGCACATAAAATAATTTTTTATCACTATTCGACACAAATAATACACAATAATAGGAAAAACTCTCCATTCACTCCATCTAAAGGAATGAAAAGAGAGCCCCATAATAAGATACTTTATAAATTACTGAAAAAAGACAATGCCCATAACACCCGCAAATACGATGACCATAAAAGGATGCAGCTTATATTTAATAATGGCCAGAAAGGCACCTACCGCAATAAGTACCGTCGCAATTTGGTCCCAAGATATTTGGTACTTCACTGGACCTAACCCCGACCACCCAAAGTGTATCGCTGCAAAAATGATAAAGCCCGTTACGACCGGTTTCAAACCATAGAATGAAGATTTAAACCATTTATTCGCGTGCCATTTATACAAAAAAGCGGCTAGTAAGATGATAAGTATGAGTGAAGGTAACACCATTCCTAGTGTAGCTGCAATAGCACCAGGCACACCGGCTGTATGAAAACCGATTAAAGTGGCACTATTCGTTGCAATCGGTCCCGGTCCTGTACCTGCTAAGGATATAACGTTATTAAAATCATCTGAAGTGAGCCATTGATGCCTCTCGACCTCATGTTGAATAACAGGCATCATGGCGTAACCGCCACCGAATGAGATCATGCCAATTTTAAAGAAAGTAATAAATAAACTTAATAGCATATATCCACCTCATTCCTCAAATCCCGTCTGCAAAGTAATAGTCGGCAGCACGATTGCTTTTGTCCCCTGACATAGTGTCTTCTTGCTTCTTGATTGGACTCTTCATTCCCCAGTGTTGTTTCAAGAAAACAACGACAATCCCTACCAATAGGCCGAAAATAATCATTATAATAGGTGATATCGGTATGAAAAGCAGCAGAAGAACGGTACTAACTGCGGCTATTAGCGTCATTTTATCTATAATAGAGGATTTCGCCATTTTGTAAGCAGCGGCAGCGATTAAACCTACGATAGCGGCATGGATACCTTCCATAATGGCTTGCATCTTGGGATAACTTTGAAGGAATGTGTAAATGATACTTAAAAGTATCACAATAAAAAATGTAGGAAGCGTAATACCGATGACGGCTGCTACTGCTCCTCTTATTCCTGCCAAATGATACCCTACTAAAGCTGATACATTAACGCCTACACCACCCGGAGCGGCTCCTGAAATGGCAAGCAGTTCCGACATCTCATCATCGGTCATCCACTTGTTCGTAACGACAACTTCTCTTTGGATGGCAGGCAGCATGGCATAACCACCACCGAAAGTGAGTGGACTGATACGAAGAAACGTCCAAAAAATACGTAGTAAATGACGAAAGTTATTCATCGGCATGTTGGTTGACCTCCCCTGCACTTAATTCTATTTTGAACTAAAGACAGTGAATTGTCCAATCAAAAGTTTTAATCTTTTCTGTAAATATCCCTTATAATGCAAGATTAACGTCTAATTCAATCCCGATCATCCCGATCATTAAGCTAAGTTTAATTTATTTTGGTTGAAAGGTAGGCATCTGTTGCTATCAGGGTAAGTTTTCAATAGGAACAACCTTACCATCACCTATTATAAGGAGTGAATATTCATGAGCCGAATGATTCAAGCCTATTTTCACACTGAAAATCAAGCGGAAGATGCGAAGGTTCTACTGCTGAAGTATAGTCCGGAAATGCTCGAAGTTGGCAGATTACCAGATGGCTTCAATGGCACCGGACGTGTACTGCTGCCGTTCGTAGACGGAGTTGGAACCGGTGGAGAAACGAATCTGAATAATGGTGTCGGAATTGTTGGTGTGATGCCAACAGTCGAGACTCATTCTTCGGAAGCCTATTGGGATGAGGATGAAGATGCTCTTCATTATGTGCTTTCAGCCAAAGTCAGCGATGCCGATTATCCGGCAGTTGTTGATCTCCTTCGCCGCAATCATGCGCATATGGAGAAAATCGAATAAGACAAAAAAAATGCGTTTTCTACAGTTGTAGGTAACGCATTTTTTTTGTATATTCCACATAAATATTTCGGTAGTTTTTCATTTCATCGTACAAAGACTAGTCGCTATCCCGCCTGCTGTAATTGTAAGGATGGAGAGCAGGAAAGTTTCAGCCGAAAGCAGTAGTCCTCCAAGGCAGATAATCATACCATCGATTATAAAAATAATTATTCCCACATTAATAGGAACCCATTTCGAAAAATACTGAGCCAGCAAGTCCGTCCCTCCGGTACTGGTTTCATAACGCAACATGATTCCTATTCCTGTACCCACAATAAATCCACCGATCAAGGAACTGCTGAATGGTGTTAAATCCACATAATATAAGAAAAGATTCCGGTATGGCCCTAAGAAATCGATAACGAATGAAGAAAAAAATAACCCATAAATACTGTTGTAAAACATATCACTGAAATGAAACCACACCAATATAAAAATAGGAATGCTGCACAAAAACATAATAAGTCCCACTTTGAGTCCAAATAAATAATTGATAATAAGAGCAATTCCAATGAGCCCGCCATCTAGTATCTTAAAAGGCATCAGAAAAAAATTGATCCCCATTGAAATCAGTAAACTTCCCAAAATGATTGCTACATTTTTTTGTAACGAAGGCAAACAAACCAGCTCCTGTAAAAGGCTTGTCTGATTCATATGCTGATAACTGAAATAAAAGAATCTATCTTTATACGTTCACTTCAATTGAACGCAAACAGGCAGCCGCTAAAAATGCCGGCTGCCTGCTCATAAATGATTTCCATCCTGATAAGAAATTATTTGGCGCTCGGGAAAACTCTAGCTACGATCTCTTTAAACTGTTCAACAAAACCGGCAACAGGTCTTCCTTGTTGGACATCAAGTACATACGTATTGAAGCGGTCCGCCAATTCTGGACTTGTTGAGACGTAAACATTCTGGATATTCGGATCCGTTGCTCTGACTTTATTGGCAATTTGGTCTTCTATATCACGTGTTAATTGTTGGTCGTTTTTTAGCAAAGCTGCAACATAGGCTTTTCTTTTGGTTACAAGCACATTTGCTTGTTTAACGCTGTCTAGCTCAGTAATTTTAGTTGCTGCTTCCTTCGCTATTTGGATGCGATTATCCTCATTACCTGGTTGTTGGACTTGTTGTTGGATTTGTTGCTGTTTAATTGGTGTATTTTGCTGGTTTTGGGTATTTGGTTTAGCTGTACAGCCTGACAGAAAAATGGACATGGTCACAACAGTTAAAATCAGAACTTTGTGAGAACCTTTGGTTACAAACATCTTACACCCCTTATATGTTTATGTCTTGATGTTTAGTATGCTGTTCCAATCAAATTTATATTCATTTCAATCATTTGGAGAAACTCGATTCAATGTAAAAAACCTAGCGGAAGCTCCGCTAGGTCTTTGCTGTCTCTATTCTTGCAGCTTTCATTTGCTGCTTCTTAATTGCATAATTCGTGATATACACCCCAAGCACGATCCAAATAGCCCCTAAAAGATGATACATCCTTAACGCTTCCCCCGTAAAAGCAGTTGCAAAAATGGCACTGAACATCGGAATCAAATTTAGAAATCCCGCACAACGCTGAGGTCCAGCTAGCTCAATGGCACGATTCCAGCTCAAGAAAGCTACAATTGAAGCAAACAAACCAATATAAATAAGTCCTGTTACAAGAGGTGGACTCCAATCAACGTGTGGCGATTTCAGCGCCCATTCCACTGCCGAAAGCGGAAGCAGCAGCACCAAGGCCACAGTCATTTGAATCAGTAAAAAAGGACTGGATGGGAATCGTCCTGACATCTTTTTCATACCTACCGAATATAGAGCCCAACACAGAACGGCCACTAGCATGAACAAGTCGCCTTTATTAAAAGAAAGACTCAACAGCGCCGACACACTCCCTCGACTAATAATCCAGCTCACACCAGCCATGGACACCAAAATTCCTGGTAAAGCCGACCACGCGAACCGCTCTTTCATAACTAACCAGGTTAAAAGCACAACCATGATGGGCGTGGCCGAATTCATTAACGAAGCATTAATCGAACCAGTATATTGGACAGCCACATAAGTTAAGGTATTGAATCCGGCAACACCGGTTGCGGACAGAAAAAGGATCATTTTCCAGCTGCGGAGAAATTCAGCTCTTAGCTGCCAGGCTAGCCTTCCGAAGAATGGAAGAAGACAAATAAAAGCAATACTCCAACGTAATGCAGCCAGCGTAATCGGCGGAATGTGAAGGACAAGTGCCTTGCCAGCAACAAAATTGCCTCCCCATATACATGTGGCGAGAACTAGCAGAATGTAGGGGGAATGTTTGATCATATCGATTCGTGCTCCTTTTTGAATAACTCGTGGATCATTTACTTATTCACATATTCATTCATCATGATAACATATGATTCAACCCACAAGGCGATGTATGTAAAATAAGACGCTTGTTTGGATCGTTCCATGAAGTCGAATAGCGAATTGGAAAAAGAAACATAATATAGGATGGAGATATTGGGCAATCCAGATTCACAGAGAGGTAGGAGATCGATAAGCATGAACGGAGACTTGAAGAGTGAAAATAGTCTACTAGAGCAAACTTTGCAATTGCTCTACGATTGCTCAGATTTATCTCATCTGCATCTCCCGCTTCAGCAAATCGATATCATTTATTTCGGTCACCTTGTCAGTTCAGAGGCGTTAAGAAAAGATGCCTTAGAGCCCTTTAATAATAACAATGCTGATATGGTCGCTATCCTGAGCCAATCTTCCTATATAACGAAGCTACAAGCAAGCGAACTTGTTACAGGCATTTTGGCTGGAAATATCGCTATTTACTATAAAAATAGAGGTTACTTGCACGAAGCTTACGCGCCTGAATCTCGATCCATTCAAAATTCAGAGACAGAAGGCGTCATTAATGGTCCCATGGACTCATTCACCGAGACGCTAAGTACGAATTTGTCTTTGATACGGAGGCGTATCAAGGACCCTGGTTTAAAAGCAATCACCTACACGATCGGTACAAGAACAGGAACGACGATGGTTCTCCTCTATTTAGAGGAACTTGCAGAACCAGCGCATGTGGAGCAGTTAAGTGAAATGATTGAAAACCTTGATATCCAAACAATCTATGATACGAATACACTTGTGCAGCATTTAACACCCAACAAACTAGCGATTTTCCCTCAATTCCTAACAAGCGTTCGACCTGATCATATGGCAGACAAGCTGACAAGCGGCAAAATAGTGGGGTTGCTTGACGGGAGTCCAGTCGCATTCAGCGCACCAACCACGTTTATTGAATTTTTCTCATCACCTGACGATTATTATCAGCCATGGGCTGTTGCTTCTGCGGTTCGCATTTTACGGTTCATTGCCTTATTCATCACACTTTGCTTCACTGCATTTTATGTATCTATAGTCACTTATCATTATGAAATGATTCCACCATCTCTGCTGTTAAACTTAATGGAATCCCGTAATAAAGTGCCGTTCTCCCCTCTTATAGAGGCCATTGTTATGGAAATGACGATTGAGCTGCTTCGCGAAGCAGGTGCGCGTTTACCTACCAAAATCGGTCAGACCATTGGTACCGTCGGCGGGATCGTCATCGGACAAGCGGCCGTTCAGGCTGGCATAACAAGCAATATCCTCATTATCTCGATAGCTATTTCGGCTATCGCTTCCTTCGTTATACCCAGCTATATCATGAGTTCTTCCATCCGCTTGCTCCGATTTGTGATCATTTTACTGGCCGGTCTCCTCGGAAATTTCGGCCTGGTTTTTGGACTCAGCTTGATTATGATTCAGCTTTCTGGGTTTAACATGTTCGGCATCTCTTATTTATACCCAATCGCACCGACGAAACCAAGTCGATGGTTAGAACTCATTTTCCGAGCACCCATTCAGATTTTGACCAAACTCAAAAAGCCTACCACTAATAATCCGAACGAATGAAGGAGACACTCATGCGTGCTAAGCTTCCATTTTATCAGACGACCATTATGGCAAACTTCGCTCAAACCGGTGTCGTCATTATCAGCCTTCCTCGGCTATTATCTGAGAATATCGGTACAAATGGGTGGGCAGCCTTACTTATCTGTTCGTCCGTTGCCGCTTTCAATCTTCTGCTCATTTCATTCGTTTATCGATTAGGTAAAGGGAGATCTATTTTCGAAATTTCACAATCGGCTTTACCGAAATTCATGTTAGTTCCTTTTTTTGGGATTTTAACTGGATTATGGGCAATTCTAGGCAGCTTGGTTGGTAAAGAATATATATTAATTTTAAAATCGTTATCGTTCCCCTCGCTCCATCCCGCTTATTTGTATATTTTGTTTGAGGTTCTTGTTTTCTTGCTTTTAACTAAGGGTATTATGAGTATCTCTAGATTAGCAGTCCTTTCATTTTATATAATTATTTGGAATTTTTCACTTATGATTTATGCCTATGAAGATTTTGATTTATCACGAATGACTACCTTCTGGTTTAAGGATGCCACTCACTCCTTCAAAGGATGGCTTGACGTTTACATATCCTTTCTGGGTTATGAACTTTGCCTTTTGATATTTCCATATACCAATGAAAAAACACATTTAATCCGTGCTTTTCAAATTGCAAATCTGATCACCACATTTTCTTATACGTTAACTGCATTTGTTGCCTTTGGCTTTTTCAGCCTGCATCAACTTCAGCATATGAAGTTTCCAGTACTCAATTTGCTCTCGTATGTGGAACTCCCCTTTGTGAAACGAATCGATGATTTCGTGTTTAATATTACTTTGTTTCGAGTTCTCATGACGAGTGTCCTATACAGCTGGGCAGCTATTGAAACGATAAAATGGATCCTGCCAACTTCAAACAAGCAATGGATCCCCTATGTTATTTTAACGATTTTCCCATTAGCTTCCTTGATTATCATACCCTCAGCGCTTGAAAAGACCGAACATTGGCTAGGTCTTTTTGGATTTGCTGAAGTTGGGGTTGCTTTCTTACTGCCGATCTTCCTATTGGTAATCCTTTTAATTAACAAATATCGAGGGCGGAATTATGCGTAACTGGGTCTTGGTTGTCTTACTATTGAGTCTCACCGGTTGTGTCGAACAAAATCGCATTGAGAAATTAGGCATGTCTGATATTGTTGCTTTGGACTCCGTGTATGAAGAGAATGGAAAACCTTCTGAAACGGACGTGTCTATAGCTATCGCCATTCCAAAAGCTGGGACTGTAGCCAACCAGCAATCAGACATTCTGCAAACCATTGCTGAATCCCCTAAAGATGGGCGGACCAAATTGTCCCGCAAAATTAACAAAATCCTTGTTTCAGGGCAATTGATAAGTATGCTGTTCGGGAAAGACTTGGCTAAACATGGGATTTGGAATGAACTTGACTCCTATCGCCGCGATTATACCGTTGGAGAAAAGCTGAAAATTGTCATCGTTAACGGCAGTGCTGTAGACATGTTGACCCATAAATATGCACAAATACAATCCATTGGGAGTTACATTGATCAGTTATTAACTCAAGAGGCCAAAATCCATGAGGTTCCTGACGTATCTCTCTACAGTTTCGTACGCGATTATTATGACGATGGTACCGATCCAATCGCTCCTATGCTTATTGTGAAAGGTGATAATGTTGAAATCGACGGGATTGCCCTTTTCAAAAATGATCGTTATATTGGCAAGATCCGTACAGAACAAATCGTAAAGTTTGCTATTCTTAAAAAAAGCCTAAAAATGGGTGAGATCGATATTACATTCAAGGATCGTTCATCTGGACGGAAAGAAATTGCGATTATTAGTTCAATCGCAAGCAAAAGAGAAGTCATTGTTAACAAACAGGGGCGTGCAAGCACCGTCCCTCAAGTCGTTATCCGTATTCGCTTAAGTGGCAATATATTGGAATATTCAGGGAAATCAACATTCAAAAAAGCGGAAGAACAAAAAAATTTAGATCAGGATTTGTCTGAAGCCATTCGCGAACTATTACAAGGGATAGTTAGCCATGTGCAGCGCAGCGGTGGGGATAACTTGGGTATTGGCACTTACGTCCGAAATAGTATGAGCTATGAGGAATGGAACAATTTGAATTGGAAATCCGTTTATCCCCGTGCCGAAATCCGTGTAGAAGTCGATACCACAATTCGTGACTACGGTATGATTCGATAGTTTTTCACCTTGAAAGCTGTGATGTGAACTGTTCCAGACTCTTTAATCGTTAAAGTTCCTGTGTTAGAATCAGAGGAATGGCTTAACGAGACAAGGAGCCCGGAGGAGAAAAGACCAATGAACAAGACACTATCAACGGATATGGAATTATTCGCAGCTGCGCTATCTCAAGTTAGGGTAGCCGTCATTCAACATACAGCAGATGATATCCCTGTCTTCATTGCTGCAGGCGTGATAGAAAAGTATACAACTCATTCCGTAAAGATTGGCGCAACAAGTTATTTGCGGGATGAAAGCGAGTTCCGCATTGATGAGCGTTCAAGCCGTCAACCTTAATAAAAGGTCACTTCACAATAGGAACCTAGGGGAATCAATTCTTGCAAATAATCGTACATGGCCCTTTTTTCCTTATCATGGAGCAATCTAATGGCATGAAAATCAAAATGGATGATACTATCTGCTGCTTGATATCTGTTAAATGTTAAACGACCATACGGAAATAACCGGTTTATTGCTTCTAGAATGCCATATTGATTCAAATTTCTTCGCATCGCTGTTTGGATGATAGCTGCCGGCAATTCTTGCAGTTGTGGAACTTTATCGGGTTGAACCGCGTTATATGCCTTTACTTGAAAGTTGACATAGGGATATAAGTAACCGCTCGCATAATGTTGTACGCTTTGAACATCTTTCTCGGGTAAATACAAATCTCCATTCCAAGCGTAGATCGTCGCTTTATGCTTTTCAGGCGTATGAATTCTTATATATCTTAAATGAGGAAAACGATTTCTCACCAGTTGCTCGGACAATAAACGAGTTCCCACCATGATCACCTCTTCGGGTTATGCCTTGCTCCCCTATAGCATATGCCATAGAAAAAAGACAGCTATCCTTTTGTGGCGAAAAGGTAGCTGCCTCTCACTATTTCACTTCATTCCGGTATGGATAACCCAAGACCCTCTGCCACGCGGATCCCATATTCGGGATCTGCCTTATAGAAATGACCAATCTGTCTGAGCTTAATTTCATCCGACTCAACAGGTTTCATTGCACCAACAATCGTTTGAACAAGACGAGTTCGTTCCTCTTCACTTAACAAGCGATATAAATCACCTGGTTGCGTGTAATGATCATGATGATCATAGGCAACACTGTCCGCCGACCCAGACACCTCGTAGGGTGCCGGTTTATCTACGGGCGTTTCCGTTGGTCCGCCAAGGCTGTTTGGCTCGTAATAAACGGAACCCCCACCATTGTTATCCGCACGCATCTGACCATCTCGCTGATAGTTATTTACTTCACTCCGCGGACGATTAATTGGTAAAGTCTGATGATTAGCCCCTACCCGATACCGATGTGCATCCCCATAAGCAAACAATCGACCTTGCAGCATTTTATCTGGTGAAACATCGATTCCTGGTACGAGTGTCCCTGGCGAGAATGTGGCTTGTTCTACCTCAGCAAAATAATTTTCCGGATTGCGATCCAGCACCATACGCCCAACTTCAATTAAAGGGTAATCTTTCTGTGACCAAACTTTCGTGACATCAAAAGGATCAAAACGGTACGTATTTGCATCTTCCAGCGGCATGATCTGTACGCATAGCTTCCAAGCAGGGAAATCTCCTTTATCAATCGCATTAAACAAGTCCTCTGTATGATAATCTGGATTGTCAGCCGCAAGTTGCGCAGCAACATTTGGAGCTAAGTTCTGAACGCCTTGTTCGGTTTTAAAATGATACTTCACCCACACGCCTTCACCCTCGGCATTGACCCATTTAAACGTGTGACTACCAAATCCATGCATATGTCTCAGCGTTGCGGGAATACCGCGGTCTGTCATCAGTATCGTCACTTGATGCAAAGATTCAGGAGATAATGACCAGAAATCCCAGACAGCATTTGGATTTTTCAAGTGAGTTTGGGGGTGTCTTTTCTGAGTATGAATAAAATCTGGGAATTTAATCGCGTCGCGAATGAAAAATACCGGTGTATTATTGCCGACCAAGTCATAATTGCCTTCATCCGTATAAAATTTCACAGCGAATCCGCGCGGGTCCCGGACCGTGTCCGAAGAACCATTCTCACCCGCCACGGTCGAAAATCGAACGAACAACGGTGTACGCTTGCCAACCTCTGAGAACAAGCTCGCTTTCGTATACTTCGTCAAGTCTTGCGTGACTTCCAAATAGCCGTGCGCTCCAGCCCCTTTGGCATGAACGACTCGCTCAGGTACTCGCTCTCGATTAAAGTGTGCCAGTTTCTCTAAAAGGTGGACATCTTGAATCAACGTCGGCCCCCGTGAACCCGCCGTTATCGAGTTTTGGTTGTCCCCAACTGGAGCTCCCCAGCTGGTCGTAAGCTTGTTTTTTTCCGTACTCATCCAACAATCACCTCTTCAGTAAAATGTTAAAACTCTGCTCAAAGCGCTCTCATCGCTTACAGGATTATGTATGTGACAACCTTCCATTTCCCTAATTCATATGTATTCGAGAACCTGTCATGATATGATGCTGCGTCCATGTAAGCTCGGTTTTCGCGCTTTCTATCCAAAACAAAAAAGCATCCCTCCCGGGATGCTCTCCTTCAATAGCTCATCATTCTGAGCTACTTATTTATAATCTTAAACAACGCTTGAGTACCGCTGTCCTCTTCACCGCTCGCCGCTAGCTGCTCATAAAGGGATTTCGCCAGCGAAAGTCCAGGCAGCTCCACCTTCATTTCTTCGGCAGATTGAAGTGCGATCTTCATATCTTTGATGAAGTGCTTCACATAAAAGCCAGGAGCAAAATTCCCAGCAATGATGCGCGGTGCCAGGTTACTTAAGGACCAGCTGCCCGCCGCGCCTGACTCAATACTTTTGAGCACAGTCGAAGGATCCAGTCCTGACTTCTTCGCATATACGAGCGCTTCAACAACTCCCATCATATTACTTGCAATTGCGATTTGGTTGCACATTTTCGTATGTTGGCCTGCACCCGCTTCTCCTTGATAGACGATGTTCGTGCCAATCTTCTCAAAAAGCGGTAGCATGGCATCAAAAGCTTCACGCGAGCCCCCAACCATAATCGAAAGTTTCGCTTCCTTAGCTCCAATATCTCCGCCTGAAACAGGAGCATCTAATGAATACACTTGACGCGCGAATGCTTTTTCATAAATTTGTTTGGCCAGCATTGGACTAGACGTTGTCATATCAATTACGTAGCTGCCCGGCTTAGTGTTAGCAAGAATGCCATTTTCGCCTAAATAAATCTCTTCAACGTCATTAGGGAAGCCTACCATTGTAATAATAACATCACATTGCTGTGCTAATAGTCCTGGTGAATCCTGCCAATGAGCACCCTGATCCAACAGGTCCTGTGCCTTGGATTTCGTTCGATTATATATTTGTACCTCGTAGCCTGCTTGAATAAAATGGCCTGCCATACTTTTCCCCATGACACCTGTTCCTACTAAGCCTACAATCGTTTGTGCCGGATTGATTACCACAATGAATGCCACCTCTCATTTTAACAGTAACTGATTTCGAATATGTTTCATTCTTAAGTTATCACCGTCTGTGCATCTGGTCAAACTGAGCTCATACCTTCATGTATAACGGGAGATAAATTACTTTGACAGACAGAGTATTTTATTTTATATTATAATATAGGAGGTGAGGGTTATAGTTGACTTGAAAATAACGTCCGATCTTATTCGAGGACACACCGACAGCATTATTCTCAAATTGTTAATTTCCGGAGATAAATATGGCTATGAAATTTCAAAGCTGGTGCAAGTTACTTCAGGCGGGGAATATGAACTGAAGGAAGCAACCATGTACTCCAGCCTCAAGCGACTAGAACAGGAAGAAAGCATTACCTCCTACTGGGGGGATGAAACACAAGGCGGCCGTAGGAAATACTATCGCATCAATGATAAAGGCAAAGAAGCTTTCAAGATCAACAAGTTAAACTGGGAACATGCGAAGACCATTCTCGATTTGCTCATTTAGAAAGGCGGTATGAGGGATGAAACCAAACCCAAGGCTCATTGCTTATTTGAATGAAATTTTTTCACATTATGAAGATTTGAGACCCATTCAGGAATTAAAAGAAGAGCTTTTAACTGATTTGCAGGAAAGACTCCAAGATCTGCAAAAGGATGGCTTCGATGAAGAAGCTGCCTTTCAAAGGACGATCGCATCCATCGGCGAAATATCCGAGCTTATCGAAAGCATTCATGCAAACACCACGAAGCTCCAACAAATCATTGGCATTGATTTCTCTATGCAGAATTTGCAAAAATCCGATCTGAAGGCCATCAAAGTCCATGATGGTAAGTTCAATTACAGCAACCTGCAAGATTCCGATTTCAGCCATTCAGACTTAACCAATGCTTCCTTTAAGTGCAGCAACTTAGATCGGGTAAAGTTCGACGGTGCTAATTTGACGGGAACGAAGTTTTCTAAATCCAATCTTAGAGGTGTCAGCTTCAAGAATTGTACGTTAGACCTTATAGAGTTCCGTTCTTGCGATTTAACCGGTGTATGTATGGATAACCTACTCTTTACTGGAACTACTTTTCATCATTCAAATCTAAAAGGAACCACGTTCCGAAATGCCACACTTCAAAGCTGTTCCTTCAAATCTGACATCAAGAAAACAATCTTTGATGGTGCCAAGATGGATAAAGTGACCTATGCTTTGTTAAAAGGGTTTAAAGCTAACTTAAGTCATGTAACTATCATTTAGTAGTAACTCTTCCTATAAAATAAATTAAATCGGATTCAGAGAAAGTGAGGAAAACAATCAAAATGTCAGCGCAAAACAAAAACAAAGGGTTAGGCATTGTAATTGCCGGGCTATTGCTGGGTATCCTAATGGCCGCCATGGACAATACCATTGTAGCCACAGCCATGGGCACCATCATCGGTGAATTAGGCGGATTGGATAAATTCGTTTGGGTCACTTCGGCATATATGGTGGCGGAAATGGCCGGCATGCCGATATTCGGCAAACTTTCCGATATGTACGGACGCAAAAAGTTTTTCATCTTTGGTGTTATCGTGTTCATGCTTGGATCCATCCTATGTGGAACAGCAAGTTCGATTATAGAGCTCAGTGTTTATCGCGCTATTCAAGGTATCGGCGGCGGCGCCATGTTACCGGTTGCTTTCACAATTATGTTTGATGCCGTTCCCGCAGAAAGCCGCGGTAAACTAGGTGGATTGTTCGGAGCCGTGTTCGGCATGTCCAGCATTTTCGGGCCACTTCTCGGCGCTTATATGACAGATTATGTGAACTGGAAATGGGTATTTTACATTAATCTCCCTCTTGGTTTAATCTCACTTATTTTTGTTGCTTTCTTTTATCGCGAATCCGTTGAGCATTCTAAACAAAGAATCGATTGGTGGGGCGCTTTTACACTTGTTGGTGCCATCGTCTCCCTCATGTTCGCTCTTGAATTAGGCGGTAAGGAATACGCTTGGGATTCAGCATTTATCTTTGGTTTATTCGCTCTGTTTGCGGTGTTAACAATCATCTTCGTCTTCGTTGAGCGTCGCGCTGCTGAACCTATTATCTCATTTGCGATGTTCAAAAATCGTTTGTATGCATCAAGTAATGCCGTTGCCATTTTTAGCGGCGCAGCTTTTATCACAGCATCCGTCTATATCCCGATTTTCATTCAAGGTGTATTAGGCGGGACCGCTACCAATTCTGGCTTAGTTCTTCTTCCTATGATGTTAGGCTCCGTTGTAACGGCAACAGGCGGCGGTTTTTTAATGAATAAAATGAGTTATCGAGCGATTATGATTCCAACGACCTTCCTGCTTATTGTCGGAACAGCTCTCTTGACGACATTATCGCCAGAATCCCCTCGTTGGCTTGTCACGATTTACATGATTATTATTGGACTTGGCATAGGAGCTTCCTTCTCTGTTTTAAGTAATGCTGCCATTCATCTGTTCGAGCCACGGCAGCGTGGTTCAGCATCTTCAACCCTGAACTTCCTCCGTTCCTTGGGGATGACGCTAGGTATCACCGTATTCGGAATTGTTCAAAGTCATGCTTTAACGCGAAAATTGACGGATGTTTTTGCAGGTCAAGGTCAAACGGGCGCTGCAATACCAACCGGAGACTCGCATACGCTGCTTGATCCCGCGAAACGAATGGAGATTCCTGCACCTGTTCTCGAGAAAATCACAACCGCATTATCGTCTTCCATCGTTCTCACCTTTGCTTGGACTATAATTCCTGCTGTTCTTGCCTTCGTTTGTGCCATCGCGATGAGCAAAGAAAAGCTGGATCCAACCCAAGAAACCGAAGCAGCTATATCACATTAAGACAAAAAAAGTGCCACTCCAACTACAACAAACCTGTAGATGAAGTGGCACTTTTTATTTGAAGTGAATCACTTAAATTCCTTTAAACGTGAATGAGTACGAATAATTACGGTTAGCATACAGCGTGAACTCTGGGTGTGTTCTGGCACCCCAGCTGTCATCCCCGCCGACGCCCATCTGCTTATAATTCACCCTCAGCACGACTTTATCACTAACTGGCAGCTTATACGTATGGTCATGAGCTTCCAACTCGGAAGGTAAATAAGGCAGAGCGTTCAATTCAACGGTAGGAAGTCCTGTAATTCGGAGTCCACGCCCATTCACATCTGTCAACGTCGCCCAGCGCACATCCGTTTTATTGCCGCATTCCTGCGGGCGTAAGTATGGAACGAACTGTTCCTCAACGGTACCGCTGTGCAAAGCCAGTTTGGCGGAGGTTGCACGATCCCAATAGTTCTCATGTGGACCACGGCCGTACCAGCTCAATTGCTGGAAGGAGCTGTCTAATTGGAAGAGTACGCCAATCTCCGGAATTTCAGGTAAATGAGCTCCAGGCACAAGCTCCATACGTACTTCTACTTCCCCGCTAGGCGATACCATGTAAACCAATTGCACCTCGGAAGTTGGCTTTGTCGCTAATTCAAAGCGAACCTGCACCTCGGCACGGCCATCGACAATCGATTTAGCTGTCAAAGATTGCAGCGTTCTTCCACTACCTGCCTCTTGCCATGGCGCACAGCGAATGTGATGCTGGTTGCCGCGATCATTATCGGTATAAGCACGCCAGAAATTTGGTGCAGGACCTGTCAGGAACAGCTCGCTTCCCTCGTACATGTAGGAAGTGATATCACCAGTTGCAGCATTCAATTCAAGAGAGAAGTTGCCTCCCTTAAGGCTAATTGTTTCCTTAGTTGAAGCAATTTGTACAGCTTCTATAGTAGACAAGGTCGCCGCGGATTCTAGGGCTGCCTGTTCAGAATGAGACCAAGCCGCTTTACGAACTGGAAGCAAGAACTGCTCCCAAGCGATTTCATGCCCCTTCTGCGCCCAATTCGTATCTTCTTTCAGCTGTAGACTGATCGTCAGTACAAACTCATCTTTTGGCAAAATGGTTTCCATATGATCTAGAGCCAACTCAATAACAGCTGTTTCTCCTGGCTTTACAGTGAATTGTCCACGCTCGGCTTCACCCACAGGCTCACCATTACGTGCGATAGACCATGTCCAATCAAACTCACTCAGATCAGTAAATAAATAGTGATTCGTCACCTTCACTTGGCCACTCGCAAGATCGAGCGCTTCGAACTTCACATTCTGGTAGCATTTCTTCACTTCATAGATCTTCGGTGATGGCGTACGATCAGCGAAAATTAATCCGTTACCGCAGAAGTTGCCATCGTTCGGTGTATCTCCGAAATCGCCGCCGTAGGCTTGGTAGGTAACACCCTCTGGAGTTGTTGTTCTTATAGATTGATCGATCCAGTCCCAAATAAAGCCACCTTGGAGAACCGGATACTTGTCAAACAACTCCCAGTACTTAAATAAATTGCCGCATGAATTCCCCATCGCATGGCTGTATTCACACAGAATAAACGGTTTCTTCGGCTTATTTCTCGCGTATTCTTCGATTTTCTCAATTTTGGTGTACATTTGACTTTCAATGTCCGACGCCGCATCTGATGCGCGGAAGTGGAAAACTCCTTCGTAATGTACAACTCTTGAAGGATCGGCAACACGCAAGAAGTCGTGCATTTTAATAAAGTTATCGCCACCGAACGCCTCATTGCCTAGCGACCAAATCACAATTGAAGGATGGTTCTTATCTCTTTGCATCATCGAATTCGCCCGGTCCAGCACAGCTCCCGTCCATTCTGGCTTACTTCCCGGTACAGCGTCTCCTTCAACATCCGATCCATAGGTCCATGAGCCATGTGTCTCGAGGTTCGTTTCATCAATGACATACAGCCCATATTGATCACATAGTTCATACCAGTGCGGGTCGTTTGGATAGTGCGAAGTCCGTACAGCATTGATATTGTGTTGTTTCATGAGCAAAATATCAGCAAGCATGCTTGCCTTATCAACAGAACGGCCACGATCCGTATCGAATTCATGACGATTAACGCCTTTGAACACAATACGCTCACCATTGATCTTCATCAAACCATCTTGGATTTCGAATTTACGGAATCCAACCTTGCAGCTTTCCGTTTCCAGCAGCGAGCCATTTTCATCTCTTAAGCTCAAAACAAGTGTATATAGAGTTGGCTTCTCCGCGCTCCATTTTGCAGGCCGATCCACTTGGACGGAGAGCTCTACTTCCTGTTTAGCAGCGCCACTTACATTTACTTCTACGGAAAGAGGCTCCTTCCATAGCGGCTTCAATTCACTATCATATAGAGAAGCTTCCACACGTCGTGTTCCGCTGCTAAGTCCATCGTAATTCGTGACTTTTGCTTGAATACGCAGATCAGCATTTTCGAAGGAATCGTCCAGATTCGTCAATACCTTGAAATCTGAAATATGCATTGTTGGCGTGCTATACATATACACATCGCGGAAAATACCGCTTAACCGCCAGAAATCTTGATCCTCCAACCAGCTCGCATCACTCCAACGGTAAACCTCGACGTCAAGCTTATTCTCACCCTCTACCAAGTAAGGTGTAATATCAAAATCCGCAGGCGTAAACGAATCCTGACTAAAGCCCACCAAATCGCCGTTAACCCACACATAGAAAGCCGATTCAACCCCTTGAAAGCTGATGTATACGGGTTGATCTGCCCATGCTGCCGGAACCGTGAAGCAGCGCGAATAAGAGCCCACAGGGTTATACTTTACTGGAGCAAATGGGGCCTTCAAATCTTCATGGCCGACCCAAGGATAGATGACATTCGTATATTGTGGAAAGTCGAAGCCTTGCAGCTGCCAATGGGAAGGCACGGCGATGTCCGCCCAACTGCTGCAATCGTAGTCGCTCTTGTAAAACTCTTGCGGACGGCCTTGCGCATTCTCAGCAAAATGAAACTTCCAAGTTCCATTCAATGATTGATAAGAATCGGACGCTTCACGAACTCCCGCTAGTGCCTCATCTTCGGACTTGTAAGGCATTAATGTGGCATGAGCTTCCATGCGATTCAATTGAAAAATCTGAGGATTATTATTCCATTCCGGGTATCCGTTTACGGGCGGTGTATATACGAATTTTTTAGCCATTTCTTGAATTCCTCACTTCTATAGGGTGTATAAATTTCTTCAACTATCTTCTTATTGTACAAGACAATAATTTCTTTTAAAATATAAGATAATACGCATCCCATATTAAAAAATGAAAGAGTTGAACCTCAGAGCGATGGTTACCGATTACAGGAAATTTTTCCTCATTACAGAAACGGACCGGAAGCTTCCTCTCATCCTAGAAACAGTCGGTTACGAAAATGAGCAGAAGTTCTACAAGCGAGAAGAAGGCTATCCCTGCTTTCATTGGCTCCAAACGATTGAAGGCAGCGGAGAAATCATCCTCGAAAGCGGATCCATCAAGTTGAGTGAGAATCAAGGCATGCTTCTGCCTGCTGGCGTCCCGCATGAATATAACATCACTGCCGCCAAGTGGTCGACGTGGTATTTAACCTTCGATGGTGCGCTCGCTGCTTCCATTGTATATGCCTTAGAGATACCATTATCCACACCAATTAGCTGGGGCATGGAAACCCCTCTCGCAAGTATTCATGAGTACTATTACGAAAAGTACCGCTACAGTCATGACTTTACAGGCATGAATGGTTCACTTGAAATTTATCAATTCCTTACTCTGCTCAAAAAGCACGGTAACGTAAATAAAAGCGCATCCTTTTCCCAAAGTCACGAGCGCTTGCTGCCGCTTTTGTTGGAGCTTGAGATTAGCTTCGCATCTTCCGACGTAGGACTTGGATGGATGTCTCAGCTGCTTGGCATAAGCTCTCAACATGTCAATACGTTGTTCCGCAAAGCGTTTGGCCTCTCTCCTTACCAATACTTACTGCAGCTTCGCCTACAGAAATCCAAGGAATTGCTAATCGCTCAGCCTAATCAAACGGTGAAACAGATCGCCGAAGCTACCGGCTTCCTCGACGCTTCGCATTTCATCTCGACATTTCGCAAATCCGTCGGTTTGACGCCCGAAGTTTTCAGAAATCAATACAACAAAAAGAACCAAGCGGAGGATTTCCGTTAGTTCGACCACCTAGTCGAAAGTCGTTTTCGTTTCAAAAAAAGCTTATGATGGTTATATATGGGTAAAATGATTGGGGGCTAATGATGAGCAGCTTACAACTCGATAACCATCGTTTCTTCGAGCAGATGGTTCAGTTCTCTCCTCATGGGATTGCCTGTTTATCTTTAAACGGGTCCCTACTGAAAGTTAATCCAGCATATTGCTCGATTCTCGGGTATTCGGAAGATGAGCTCGAGAAGCTTAACATGCGTGAAATCACCTTTCTTGATGATTGGCTGCCCTACACGGATCAAGTTCAAAACTTGTTAGCTCGTGTGGCTTCTTCTTTTACCATGGATATCCGTTATTTGCACAAAAATGGCGACACCATATGGACATCCGTCCAACTCACTTTGGTTTGTGATACTCAAACCGGGCAGCCTCTCTATGGTATCGTTCATATGACGGATATTTCACAGCTCAAGTCTATTGAACAAAAGCTTCAAGAGTCCATTGATCGGTATACCCCTCTGAAAATGCATACACATGATGCCGTCATTTCACTTGATTTGGACGGAGTTATTGTCAATGGCAATACGCGGGCACAAGAGTTGTTAGGCTTCTACAACAATGAATTCGTTGGAATGCCTTTCTCCAGATTTGTAGGCAAAAACAATGTGAAACAAATCCTTACCGATTCCCTACACGATGCTTCCATGGAGAAGAAGATTGATCATATTCGTCAAATCAATGGTCATATTGTTGAAGTACTGACGACCATCGCTCCCATCATCATGAACGAAATGAATGTTGGGTACTATATTATTGCCAAGGACATGACCGAACAGAAGAAATTAATGATTGAGAAGGAAACCGCTGAGAATACGAATAAAGCGAAGAGTGAATTTCTGGCGATAATGAGCCATGAAATTCGGACGCCGATGAATGGCGTTATCGGAATGACAGACCTTTTGCTGCAAACGACAACGTTAGACGAAGAACAAAAAGAGTACGTAGAGATTATTCATAAGAGCGGTGAAACGCTGCTTCGTATCATTAATGACATTTTAGACTTCTCCAAAATAGAATCCGGTAAAACAGAATTACATGAAATCCCTTTCGATATCCGAGACACGATCTCTGAAACGTTTAATATTTTATCGACCAAAGCGGATGAAAAGCAGTTATCCACGACATTTACAGTAGATCCCAACGTCCCTCACTCAGTAGTGGGTGATTCAGAACGGTTGAAGCAGGTACTTATTAATTTGGTTGGCAATGCCATCAAGTTTACGCCATTCGGCGGAATCTCCGTACATGTCAATAAACGCGTACAAGAAGATCACATCATACAACTCGAATTCATTGTAAAAGATAGCGGAATCGGCATTCCAGCTGATAAAAGGAGCTATATCTTCGAGCCTTTCAATCAAGTCGATCATGTGATGACACGCAAATACGAGGGTACAGGGCTTGGCTTAGCTATTTCGAAAAAGCTGGTCCGACTAATGGGCGGCGATATTTGGGTAGAGCCTACCGACGATCCAGGCACTACGATCATCTTCACACTTTGTCTCAAAGAGGATCATCATTCAGATGAATACCAAGGTAATACAAATGAAGGTGTCGCGCATGCTTCCCTACACATACTTATCGCCGAAGACAATGCCATTAATCAATTTGTTTTAATTAAAATGCTAGAGAAGCAGGGGCATATCATTACAGTTGCTGCTAACGGGGAAGAAGCAGTGAAGTTCGCCTTAAGGGACCGTTTTGATATCATATTTATGGATCTCCAAATGCCGATCATTAACGGATTAGAGGCAACCGCAATGATTAAACAAACACTCCCGCCAGGACGATGTCCCATGATCGTCGCTGTAACTGCGAATGCCTTAAAAGAAGATCGCGAAAGCTGCCTCGCTGCGGGCATGGACGATTATTTGAGCAAACCGATCAAAAATAAGTCTCTTCTTGAAATTATCGAGACCTATATGAAGAACAAACATCATTCAAGCTAAACGAAACCCAACCATATAACAAAAAAACCGCCGCGGCGGTTTCACAGAATCCGTTTCACTTTATTTTTAAAATCCTTGAGATATTGGCAGATGAACACGAAAAGTTGATCTTTCACCGAGAATACTTTCCACTTCCATGAGGCCATCGTGTCTTTCAATGATTTTCTGCACCGTGGCAAGCCCAAGACCGGTACCCTCGTAGGCTTTGGCATTGTCCAGCCGTTTGAAGGGAGTGAAAATCGATGGGATGTCCTCTTTTTTCATACCAATGCCATTATCTTGGATTTGAATGACAAAGGTATCCGGTTCATTTCCTTCCAATAAGGAAATCTGAATAATCGGTGATTGTTCCTTCCTACGATACTTCAGCCCGTTTGCGATAATATTTTGAAATAGTTGATACATTTGAGTTGCATCCGCTTGAATAATTGGAAGCCTGTCTTGCATGATAACCTGTCCTTCATTATGTTCAATCGTGCTGCTTAAGTCCGATATCACATTCATCACGACTTCATTCAAATCAACATTTCCGAAAGTAACCGATTTCGCGTTTAATTGGGCATAGGAGAGCAAATCGGTGATTAAGTGGTTCATCCGATCAGCAGTCGCTGAAATTTGGTTCATATATTCTTTACCTTTTGGAGTCATATCCGCACTATGTCTTGCTATAAGAAGCTCGCTCAACCCCGTAATTACATTCAGCGGATTTTTCAAATCATGCGAAACGACCTGTGCGAACTCCCTTAAGCTCTCGTTACTGCGCTCAAGCTCCGATTGAATGGCCTCCAGCTCTTTATTTCTTCGATTGAGTTCTAGAAATACTTTTACTTTGCTGAGCAGAATATCGGCATTGACAGGCTTGAACAAATAATCCACAGCGCCGCTCTCATATCCTTTGAATACGCTCTGATCCTCTTTATTACTGGCTGTTACAAAAATGATGGGAATATGCTTCGTTTCCTCGTTACTTCGCAGCAGCTCCGCGAGCTCAAAGCCATCCATTTCCGGCATATTCACATCAAGTAAAATAAGCGCAAAGTCATGGCGCAGGGTATAGGATAGGGCTTCGTTGCCTGATTGGACGACATACACATCACAATGGAGCACTTGCAGAATTTTCTGCATAGCGAATAAATTTTCTTTACGATCATCAACGACTAAAATTTTTGGCGCCTGATGCCTATTTTTCTGAGTATCCATATAGGCCCTCCTAACTCTTAGAATGATGGATTCGTTCGAGATCATGTAATTGTCTCAGAAACTTTCCTATGTCTTCTAAGGACAAAATATAATCAACCTTTACAGTGTCAATTGCTGCTTGTGGCATTATAGGGAACTCCGCCGTTTCAGGGTCCTGCACAATCGTTAAGCCACCACTCATCTTGATCGTCCTGAGTCCAGCGCTGCCATCTCGGTTGGCTCCCGTTAAGACAACTCCTACACACCCCTCTTGGAAGACGAACGCTGCACTATCGAACAAAACGTCTACCGAAGGCCGAGAATAATTGACTTTAGGATCGATGGATAGGCTTAACGAACGATCATCTTCAATAAGCAAATGATAGCCAGGTGGGGCGAGATAAACGTGATGAGGTTGAATGGTCTCTTTATCTATCGCTTCTTTGACATGTATAGCAACCTGCGTATTTAAATATTCGGCTAAATAGCTGTCACTGCTCTCCAAAATATGCTGTACGATGATAATCGGTAAGCTGTAGTCAGATGGGAGATAGGATAACAGACGCGAGAGTGCCTTAAGCCCGCCTGCCGATACCCCCACAACAACGGCTTCCAATGGGTGCATGGGCTCACTCCCTCTCTATAACCTTTCTTACAATGGCAGCTGCTTCCTAAAAATTCTCCACTTAGAGGAGAGTGCTTCATATTGAGACTGAATCTCTGAAAACTCGATAGATTCCTTACTGCCAAGGCACAGGAAACCGCGTGGAACGAGACTTTGGTTGAAAAGTTGATAGACTTGATTTTGCAATTGCTTATCAAAGTAAATGAGCACATTCCTACAAATAATGAGATGCATCTCACCAAAGGCGTTGTCCGTTGCCAAATTATGCTGCGAGAACACGATGTTTCTTTTCAAAGCTTCCTTCATTTTGCCCATCTGATATTTAGCATGATAGTAATCCGAGAAGGAGGCATTGCCTCCGCTTTTTTGATAATTTTTAGTGAAATTCCGGATACTTTCTAACGGGTAAATGCCTTCTTCCGCAGTAGTAAGTGACTCTTGATTCATATCCGTCGCGTAAATTTGAACACGATCATAGAAACCTTCTTCTTCCAGTAGAACAGCCATCGAGTAGACTTCTTCCCCTGTTGCACAACCAGCGTGCCATATTTTCACAAATGGATACGTCTTCAGCAAAGGAATCACGAGACTGCGCAGCTCAACAAAAAACTCAGGGTCTCGAAACATTTCGGTGACGGTTACCGATATATCCAGCAGTAATTGATTGGCAAACGCTTCATCATAGAGAACCAATGGAATCATATCAGACAGTCGTTCAAGACTTGATTTCTGCCTGACATAGTGCAATCTTCTCATTAAAGAGGAACGGGCATAATTACGGAAATCATACCCATGCCGCTTATAAATAGCTTCCAATACAAGATCGACTTCAATCTTTTCTGCTAGTTTTTCTGGCATTTTTTATCGTAAGAGCCAAACCCTGATTAATGATAACAATTTATCGGTATCTACCGGTTTCGTCATATAATCATTGGCTCCCCTCTCTATACATTTTTCACGGTCACCTGTCATGGCCTTTGCGGTTAAGGCGATAATCGGGAGGGACTGGAACTTCGGCATGGTGCGAATATGACTTATGGCTTCATAACCGTCCATCACCGGCATCATAATATCCATAATAACCAGCTCGATCCCGCTTTCACTTTCCAGTTTATCCAATGCCAGCTTCCCATTATCCGCCATCACGACATCCAAGCCGTGTTTCCTTAATACTTTGGATAAGGCAAACGTGTTGCGCAGGTCATCATCCACCAGCAAAATTTTACGTCCCTTCAAGGATTCATCGGAATCACGCACCAGACGAATCATTTCTTTCTGCGCTTGTGGAAGGGATTTATGTACGCTATGAAGGAAGAGAGAAACCTCATCCAGCAAGCGATCCGGTGAATTCGCACCTTTGATCACAATGCTGTCCGTAAACTGGTTTAATTCCTTATACTCTTCTTGTGTGAGCTCTTTTCCTGTATTAATAATGATCGGCGGTATGGAACTCTCTGAATCAATAACTAACTGCTGCAGCAGTTCAAATCCTGTCATATCCGGCAATGTTAGATCCAGAATCACACAATCAAAGGGTTGTGATCGCATAAGCTGCAGACCTTCTTTACCCGTAGAAACACTATGGATGTCAACCTTCTTATGCTTGAGCAGTTCATGAATAGCCTTTTGATTATTCAAATCATCCTCAACCACTAAGACCTGTTGGATGCGTTCTTGCAGCTTATGCTCAATTTTGTTAAAAACAGCTTCGATGTCTTCCACTTGAATCGGTTTGGACAAATAGCCGATGGCCCCGCGCTGTAAGGAGTCTGAGCTTCTATCTCGACCTGAAATGATGTGCACAGGAATGTGACGTGTTTCATTATGATATTTCAAATGATCCAGGACCTTCAGGCCGTCCATATCCGGAAGCCCCAAATCCAAAAGAATCGCGCTTGGAATATACTGCTTGGCTAATTGAAGGGCACTGAAACCATCTCCTGCCGCAAGGCACCTGAATCCCTTTTTGTAAGACATATCCATAAGAATTTTGGCGAACGCCGGATCATCTTCCACGATCAAAATAACTTTGTCTTGCACGCTATTCTTTAGGTTTTCACGATCATCAGGCAAGAACGTTTTCGCTGGTTGAGCCGCTAAATGATGATCTTCAATAGTGCTTGCAATCAACAATTCACTTGAAATTTGTAGTGTATCGCCTGCTGTAGGAACTTTTATCGATGCTATTTTTGGCTCCGTCATTTCGACGTCAGCTGCTCCTCCGAACGGGAGATAAAGCGTAAAGCTGCTGCCTTTCCCATCGGTACTACGCATATGAATTTCGCCGCCCAATAGCTTAGCTAACTCTCTAGAAATGGTTAAACCAAGTCCCGTTCCTCCATATTTGCGACTCGTCGTACCATCCGCCTGCTGAAAAGCTTCGAATATAGCTTGCTGTTTACTAGCAGGAATACCTATCCCCGTATCGGTTACAGTCAGAGCTATAGATCCATTTTCTTCCAGATGGTTATTTTGGTAAACCGTTCCTGTTCCAGCACGCGCGATCTCAACCGTAACGCTTCCAGAAGCCGTAAACTTAAATGCATTGGATAAAAGGTTTTTCAGGATTTGTTCGGTGCGCTGACCATCAGTCGTCACGATTTCCGGGACTTGATCATCAAGTTTTAAAATAAACGAAAGGCCCTTTTCTTTGGCAACTGGATTAAATTGGTAACGGAGTGACTGAAGTAAATCGTCCAGCCTCACTTCTTCCATTTGGATGTCCAATTTGCCCGCTTCCACTTTAGATAAATCCAAAATATCGTTAATTAAAGTCAATAGATCCAAGCCGCCGTTATGGATAATTTTAGCCGACTCGATTTGATCTTCTGTTAAATTACCATCTTCATTCGAGGATAATGATTTAGATAAAATCAGCAAGCTGTTAAGTGGCGTCCGGAGTTCATGCGACATATTGGCCAAAAACTCTGATTTATACTGACTCGCTTGTTCCAACTCTTTGGCTTTTTCTTCTAAGTCCTGCTTCGATAATTGAATAAAGGCATTCTGCTTTTCGATGTCAGCTTTTTGTACTTCCAAATAATTGGTTTTTTCCTCTAGCTCTTCATTAATTGCCTGAAGTTCCTCACTTTGGATTCGCATCTTTTCTTCGGATTGCTTCAGCATCAGTGTCTGCTCTTCCAATTCTTCATTGGCCGTGCGCAATTCTTCCTGCTGTGTTTGAAGCTCTTCCGTTAATAGTTGTGATTCACGCAATAAAGATTCCGTTTTCTGACGGCTGTTAGCGGCATGAATGACAACGCCCAGTGTATCGGATAATTGCTCCAATAAATCATGCTCTATGCCAGTAAATGGTTTAAAAGCCGCAAGCTCTATAACGGCCAACACTTCCTCCTCGAAGAGGATAGGAAGAACGACGATTTGGAACGGTTTCGATTCCCCAAGACCTGATTGTATGTGTATATAATCGCCAGGCACATTCGATAACAAGATAGGCTTTTTCTCAAGAATACATTGCCCCACTAGACCTTCCCCAGGTCGAACCCGATTGGCTACGTTCTTTCTTTCTTTAAAAGCATAACTGCCCAAGAGTACAAATTCATTGGACTGATTCTGACTGGAATGAGTGTCTTTCAAATACATAATACCTTGACCTGCTCCGACAAGACGCGAAATTTCAGATATAAGCATGCCCACTAGCTGGTGTACACTTGCAACGCCTTGTGCAAGCCCCGTCAGACGAGCTAACTGCGTTTTCAACCAGAATTGCCGCTCATTTTCAGCGGTCGTTTCTTTTAAAGAGGTCAGCATTCGAATTAATGCCACACTCAGCTGATCCCGATCTGAACGAGGAACAATCGTCTGCTCATATTCACCTAATGAGATGCGATCTGCCTGAGTAATGACCTCTTTAAAGCTAGCTACCATGTGATTGAAGGCTTCCATCAGCTCGCCAAATTCATCCTTCGATTGAACATCCAGATGAATATCTGTAACGCCTGTCAGAATGAGTTCCGTAGATCTCTTAAGCAGTCGGATTTGAGATAAAAGCATCCTGGATATCAAAACGATGGCCAAAAATGAGAGGATTAGAATAATGACGTTAAATATGGCCACACCCATCAACGATTGTGCGGTACTCTTTTTGTTTATTTCCATGCTTTGAATTAATTCTGTTGAAAGTCCATCCTCAACCTCTTTAAGAAGATCTACTTCTTGTGTCGCCACGTTGTACCATAGCTGAGAATCCACTCCTAGGGCTTTCCCAGGTTCCGCTTTTAGGACTAGTTGTACGAGACGATCGACCTCGGTAACAGCTTGTCCCTTCATCGTCTTCTGATAGAGTTGTTGCGCTGCCTCTGATGCGAGTAATTTGGATTCCTTATAATAAAGCAATTGTTCGTTCTCTAACACACCGATCTGTTCAAAATCATTGAAATCAGCACGATTCGCGGAAAAAACATGAAATAATACTGCGCGCTCCCTACTCACTGCAACCTTACTTTTGGAAAACAAAATATAGGAAGTAAGCATGTTTGAAATTTGTTTATTCGAGCTTATTTCGTTCGTGTTTTGCATCATATCAAAGAGACTGTTTATCGTTTCCAAATAAAAGGAAAGTGTGTCATTCTCATTGGCTTTCCCCTGATCCAGTTGTGTCCTAAGAATCACCATTTGGTCTAGCTTGCTTACCGCATTATTTGCATCTTTCTTAAACTTATCACCCAAAACGGATGTGTTCAGTGACTTTAATTGCTCCCGAAATGCACTTGACTTATCTTCAGTAAACCTACGTTGATCAACGAGTTGACGGGTAACCGTTTTATCTTCAAAGTAACCTGATAATAGGCTCCGCTCTTTCTGAACCTCATGAATCAGATCATTGATGTAGATTTCCGTTGTAACCAGTGTCTGTAACCTGTTCAGTTCTGACAGCTCTTTCACTTTTTCATAGATGGCATTGGAGGAGAAATATAACAACCCCAACATAGGCAGTACAATCATAAATATCAGCTTGTAATTTATTTTAGCGTTCCGAATCCATTGCATGTGGCAAGCCCTCTCTTTGGTTGAGACTGTGAAGCACGTTTAGGTATACATATTCTACAAATTACGACAAACCCCCTCTTTTTCGAGCGCAGAAGGAACAATAATGTGCTTGCAAAAGCATATACAAAAAGGACAGAACGATTGGGATCGTCTGTCCTTGGTAGATTCAACTAAAACCGAAAAACTAGTGGTTCGGAATAAATTCACTATGAACTTCGATCAGCTTTTGGACGAATATCTCAAAATCATTTTTACTAGAAGAAAATTTGAAATCGGTTACACCAGTGTTGAAATCAATAACTGTTAAAGCCACACGATTGAGTGGATATTCTGGAATAGGCTCAGAGGCAAGAGAAATATTTTTGAAAGGGTAAATGGATGTTTCACCGTAGAAACGAAGCACAGTTAAATGATCATCTCTTAACTCTAACGAAATTTGTTGATCTGAATCAGTGAAACTCTTCAGTGTACTCATCATTTATCAATCCTCCTCTTGTCCTCTATTTTACTATCAAATGAGAAGATAAAGAAGCCCAAAACGAAAAATTTTCCTAACTCCCCCCTGTTTCAATGCACAATTTATCGGGTAAATGAGTACTAGGGCTGAAAGCCGCTCTACAAATACTACGGAGGTGCAACACATGTCTACAACGATTTTACTATCCGAAAGATCAGGTCCTGTAAAGAAGCTGCGAGCTGGGGGGCATATTCCTGCTGTGGTCTATAGCTCTCGTATGGATTCCGAACATGTTACTGTCCCGGAAAAAGAAATCCGCGCATCACTGAAACGCAATCCTCGTGCCATCCTGAATGTTACCCTGCCGTCCAAAACCAAACACCCTGTAATCGTCCATCAAGTCCAGAAGGATTGCTTGACGGGTCAATTACTCCATATTGATTTTCTTCAAATTAATATGAAAGAACAGCTTGATACATCGATTGCCGTCCATTTCACGGGGGAAGCTAAGGGCACCAAGGAAGGCGGTATTCTCCAAATAGAAACTCATGAGGTCATGATCCGCTGTATGCCGAACAAGCTCCCGGAACATCTCGCCGTTGATATTAGTAAGCTAAGTATCGGCGAACATATAACCATCGCTGATCTTAAGGTTCCCAAGCATGTTGAAGTGTTAAGTGATCCAGAAACCATTCTGGTCACTATACTTGGCATGCAGAAGCTTGACGTGGCGGTTGAACCAGCTGCAGAAGAGGCAGAGGAAGCTGTGGAGTCTAAAGCTTAAAGTGTTTGCCATGCTGACACAGGAAAAAAAACCGGCTCTTTACGCAGCTTATGCGGAAGAGTCGGTTTTTAGTTCTTGAACTATTTTTTACAAGGCAATTCGATTTCCACAGATGTACCCTGATTAATTTTACTTTGAATTAACAATTTGCCTCCATGTCCTTCGATTATCCGTTTGCAAACCATAAGCCCTAAACCAGTGCCATTCACTTTTGTCGTATAAAACGGCTCCCCTAACTGGGATAACCTCTCGCAAGAAATGCCTACACCTTGATCTTCGATGCGGATCACCACACCTTGATTGATTAGATTTCGGATAGCGATTTGAATTAATCCCCCATTAGGCATAGATTCGATAGCATTTTTTAAAATATTAATTAACACCTGTTTGATTTGATCTGGGTTACAATAAATTGCTGGTATATCTGGATCCATGTCGATATGTATTTGAACGTTATAGAGATGAGCATGAGGCTGCAGAAAACCAACTACACTTTTGACAAGTCCTAGGGACGTACTCTCCATATAACAATTCAGATGTGGTTTAGCCAGAGTCATAAATTCATTAACAACATAATTTATATGTTCTAATTCTTCCAACATGACATCCACGTAGTCTGCATTTTTCGCTTTTAGTAATTTTACAAAACCTTTCAAGGACGTTAAAGGATTACGTATATCATGTGCGATCCCAGCTGCCAATTGACCAATGAGCGACAGTTTTTCTGACCTAATAATGGCTTCTTCAGACTTTTTGCGCTCAGTGAGATCACGTATCACAGTCTGTACGACAGGAAACCCCATGTTTTTGTGGACATAAATGGAGGATATTTCGGCATCAAAAAAAGTTCCATCTAATTTTTGCAGCTTTATCTCCATAAACTCCGTATAAGAATCCGACTGCATCACATACTGAAGCCGCTCCAAAATGAAATCCTTGTCACTTACACAGAAAAAATCATAGATTGATCTACCCTTAAAGTCATCTGAAGAAACACCACCAAACAGCATACAACAGGCATCATTCACAAACTGGATGATACCATCGTTATGCAGAGCAATGGGTTCTGGATTAAGTTTAATCAACCTTCTAAATTGTTTTTCTCTTTCTAAAAGCTCCTCATCGGCTCTTTTCTTTTCACTAATATCCCTTTCCACACCAATAAACCCAATAACAACTCCTTCGTTATCTTTCATTGGGGAGACCGTAACATTCGCATAAAAGGTAGAACCATCTTTTCTTAGTTTTAACGCTTCGAAATCCGAACTTTGCCCCCCATCTATTAAAGACTGGTATAGCCGAAGAGCATCTTCCTTATATTTATCTGGAGTCATCGGCAATACTTTCCCGATCACTTCTTCTCTTGTCCAGCCATGTAATTCTTCAAACTTCTTATTCACCTCTAACACTTTTCCATTAACATCAACGACGACAATGCCGTCTGAGGTTAAATTCATAAAGGAATCGATTAGATGTTCTTTCAATTTCAAGAGTAAGCATCCCCTTACTTCAAACAAGTGATTGTAGCTAATTCGTCTCTAATGGAAAAAACCCTTTATTACAGTTAGGATTTTCAAAAAATTATTAATATTATGAACGCCTTAACATGGTTACACGGAGTCCACTTATACTCACTTCCGTTTTTTTCTAGCTTCAATTGTTACAAAATTGTTTCCTAAATGTTTATTAATTTCAATTAACTCTATATCTTCTTCTTTGAGTAAATGAATCGTATCTCTATTTAAATGACACCCGTCACAAGCTCTCTTCCATATCGGTGAGAGGAGATCTTGTAACTTCCCCAATATGGCATTTTCATGTCGAACATGCTCAAATAATAGAATTGTTCCCGTAGGTTTACACACTCTACTAATTTCTCTAATCGCTTTTACTGGGTTTGGTATCGTACAAAAAACTAGCGTCCCAACCACAGTATCAAATGAATGATCCGAAAATGACAATTGCTCAGCATTACCTTCAATTACATGGATAGGCGTTTTAGCTTCGGAAGCTCGCTCATACGAGGTCTTCCTTAGAACTGGATTCGGTTCAATTGCTGTTACAGTTACGTCCTTATAGAAGCTGAAATTAATTCCTGTTCCGCATCCGATTTCCAAAACTTCTCCCTTTGCTTTATTAATTAACTCGGAGCGAATATCTATAAATCTTTTAGTCTCCAAGGGTTTCATTAATCTATCATAATTGTTAACGAACCAATTACTGCGGATAGGTATCTACTCCTTCTTTTTCTTTCTTTAAATAACTTAATGACAATAAACCTATGGCAAAACAAACCATACTGACAGCCCACATTACACCTATTGCAGTGATAGTCAAAGAGTTATACATGGAACTGGTAAAAGCCCTAGTTTCAAGTATCCTTATCCAGGTTAATGCACCAAAAGTAAACAAAATCAAATGACTCAAAAACCAGCCATACCCCTGTTTCTTAAATTTAATCATCAAACTAATTACTAGTACTACTACTGGAATCATAACAAATATCAAACCTACTCTTAGTAATACAGTAACCTCTTCTTCCATAAGCAAAACAAATTTCACTCCTTCTTTGAGAGCGACGCTGGCGCTGGCGGCTTGTTTGCCGCTTTAGGCGCGGTTTTCGCGGGAGTGTTCCAATAAGCGCGTTTCGGCGCCTATCTCTCATTTTGATATTCTTGTTGGAGCCTATATCCCGGGAGAACTCCACTATCTCCAACTAGCTCCTAGTCATAGACATAGATTGACAGAAAAAATATTCAGTAATACTATAATAGGATTGAAGAAATTACTCATTTTTCATACATAAAAAACATTCTATGACCATCCCATAGCCTTGCTGATTAAAATAGACAAGTATGAGAATATGGTGTAGCGGAAGGAGGACAACATTGTCTGAGAATCACGAATATGCAGAAACTTTAAACGGCAGGAATCCCCTCAGTCTGCAATCTGACTGCGAGAATTGCTTCGGCTTGTGCTGTGTCGCACTGCCCTACGCAGCTTCGTCTGACTTCGCGATCGACAAAGACGCCGGCCAGCCCTGCCCTAACCTGCAATCGGACTTCCGCTGCGGCGTTCACACTAATCTCAGGCAGCTGGGCTTTCGAGGTTGTACGGTTTATGACTGCTTCGGCGCGGGGCAAAAGGTTTCCCATGTCACCTTCGGTGGAAACGACTGGCGTCAAGTCCCAAGTTCCGCAAAGCAAATGTTCGAGGTGTTCCCGATCATGCGTCAACTCCATGAGCTGCTCTGGTATCTGACCGAAGCACTAACATTGCAGCCGGCCAGTCCTATCCACGGTGAACTCAGCCTAGCGCTCGACGAAACGGAACGCCTCACTCACCTTAGTGCCGACTCTATCATGGAACTGGACGTGGAAGCACACCGAGCCAATGTCAATGTTCTGCTTCTACGGACGAGCGAACTCGTGCGAGCCGAAGCCCTGCGCAAGCAGAAGAAACCCGCTGGGCGCCAGAAGACCTACGGTCGAGGTGCCGACCTTATCGGGGCCAATCTCAAAGGTTCCGATCTCAGAGGAGCTAATTTGAGAGGAGCCTACCTTATTGCAGCTAACCTCAGAGGTGCCGACCTGAGAGTGGCTGACCTTATCGGGGCTGATTTCCGGGATGCTGATCTTAGTGGTGCCAACCTGACTGACAGTATCTTTCTCACCCAAGCCCAACTCAACGCGGCGAAGGGCGATAACGACACCAAGTTACCACCGTCGCTCACTCGACCAACTCACTGGTCCAAAATCAAAGCATAGAGCATCGTATTAAGAGGTCAGCCAGTTTTTACTGGTTGACCTTTTTATTTAGCCATAAAGTATGGCAATCGTTAGCCCATTTCCTTGCCCATCTTTCAATATGTTCTATTTCGGTATAATCAGTTGAAATACCTTTTTCATAACTAATCTCCCGCTACTTCAATTATAGTCAACAGCCCGCCGCAGCAGCCTGCTCAATAAGTACACTCTTGTATTCCGTTATGCTATAATTTCAGAAAAATAAGATAAGGGAGATCTGGATGACTACAATAATTGATAAGATTGCATGGATATATGTTGTTAATGGTCAAATATTAAGCGCTCGTTCCAAAGGAAAAGACACCTATTATTTACCGGGAGGAAAAAGGGAGCCCGATGAAACCGATATCGATACTCTTTTACGAGAAATAGAAGAGGAATTATCCGTTCATATAAAGCCAGATACCGTCTTACATTTTGGGACATTCGAAGCACAAGCCCATGGTAAATCGGAAGGTACGCAAGTAAAAATGACATGTTATACGGCGGATTTTGATGGAGATCTGAGTCCAGCTTCTGAGATAGCTGAATTAGTTTGGTTAAACTATAATGACCGGGATCGCGTATCTCCTGTTTGCCAAATCATTTTCGACAAATTAAAAGAGATGAAGTTGCTTTCATAATCCACTTAATCAAAGTTGTTTTAACTCGGTAACATGTAAAATGAAAGGGTGTTTGTTGTTGATTTTGTTGTTGATCGCAGCTATAGTGGCAATGGTCTTTCTTATCCTCGTTTCCGCAAGCTTTTATTTCTATCGCGTTGCCATTTCCCGCGCCGACATTTGGCCGCCGATCGATCGACCGATAGAACTGTCATTCTCGCGCACGGATATGCTGGACAAGCTATGCAGATGGGTAAACTAGCGCAAATGTATAAGGACACATTAGGCTTTAACGTCCTCATCCCCGACGCCCGCGGACATGGCCGAAGTGAAGGCCATTATATCGGATTCGGTTGGCCCGAACGCAAGGATTACGTCCAATGGATCGATAAAGTTATCGAACACATGGGTGAGCAGTCGAAGATCGTCCTACATGGTGTGTCTATGGGCGGAGCGACGGTAATGATGACTAGCGGCGAGGCTTTACCGCCTAACGTCAAAGCCATCGTGGAAGATTGCGGCTATACGACTGCTAAGGATCAGCTAGCTTACCAGCTGAAGCGAATGTATCGGCTTCCGATATTTCCGCTCCTTCATTTAACCAGTCTTTTGACCAAACTTCGAGCTGGGTACTTTTTCGGTGAAGCTTCTGCCCTAGATCAACTCCAAAAGTCCAAAACACCGATGCTATTCATCCACGGCGACGCTGATTTGTTCGTGCCAACCGATTCTGATCAGGTTAGGTATGACCGCGAAGTAGCTCAATTTATCCGTACGTATGTGAAGGAATAACGGGAATTATCCAATTGGATAAATCAATAAGCAATACTGCCACATGTTCGTGAAAAAGTAAGGAGCTGCCCGCGGCAGCTCCTTACTCGTTTATATCGTACTTTATTCAACTAAATTCCCTGTTTGACTTATCTCATCAGTGCACTATCTTTTTTAAAAGATCTTCTACTTTTGCTTGCATGGATTGTATGGTTGTTTTCCTATATTGAATACCAAGCCGGAGTACCTTCAATTGCTGTCTTCGAGAAAGCCTTCGAAAGCGGGGCTCCCTTTTCAGAAAAGTACGAATGATAGACCAGCTGTTAACTGCAATCTTATCTGGTGTGATGTAAGGAACTTCGTAAGGTAGTTGTCGTTTCCTGAAACGATTAATAAGTGTACCTACACTTGCAGAAATCTTTCCTTCATCTACAAGACATACAGCAGAACTTTTTTTTGTATGCTTTTTGAGGAAATCGAAATGATGATGTCCGCCGAGGATGACGTAACCACCTTCTTTTCTGCTTTTTCGCACAATCAACAGATGCATTAGATCTTGTGCAACTTTTTTAAATTCCTTATTTCTTAGTGAGGTCTTAGCAGCGATACTTTCCGGCTTAATCTTACTTAGAGGTAGATATTGCACTGTATATCTCAACTGTACCCCTCCTCGTCACACCGTTGTTAAATTTAATCTAATCTAAGTGTATTCCGTTAGTGCTGGAGTGTGAACTCCCGCTCATAAATGTCGCTCGCTTTATCTAGGACCTTACGTCCTTGATCGGTGAATTTCAGCTCTGTTACTTGGCTTTTCACTAGGAAGACGCCCGATGCCTCGTTTTTCCCACCTACAGCTGCATCGTATAAAAGCGAAGCTCCTTTGCTTGGGTGCGGGAAGAACAGCTTCATAATCGGTTTCAAATAGAAGGGCAAACTGATTTTTTTTCCTTTTCTTAAGGTGTTATTGCCACCTGGATCTATATGTGTGTCATCCTCAGGGAATCCGGAGCGGATCAGTGCAATGATTTGCCAACCTTCAGCCAGGATTTTGCGGGTCAGCTCGAGTCCAATCCCGTTATTCGCCCTGTAATAAGTGCAGTTCGATTTAGTCCTATTGTCATTTATTTACTCCTTTTTCGCGAATAATTCGCCCTCTTCGTCACATGTTGTTATAGCGAGGATCGCGGGGAACGAGGATTTGCTATTTCGGTAATTATGCCGTTGCAAGGCCTGTAAGCGGAACGTGGAGGCGCTATTTTGCCGTTTTTCCGGTTTTTACACCTCTAAATTGGGAATTAGTGGATCCTCGTTCCGCGAAAACGTGAAATACGCGTTTTTGAGCAAAATAAGACATCTACGTTCCGCTACAATCTGGTGATGCCAAGTGCGTGTTGAGTTTGGGATACAGCGCGGTTTTCGGGAACCGAAAACTTATATGTTCTTATGTGGCGACAAAAAAACAGCTCTCCTTCGGAGTAGCTGCCATTCCTTCACTGCTATTCGTAATAAACTTATGTCAATCCGTTTTGTGACCGTAAATTTGCAGATCATGAATGGACCAATAATTCCCTGCTTTCACTGTCTGAACAATCTTTACGTATCGCGCATTTTGTGGATTGAAGTTGATTTCTAGTACGTTTGTGCCAACACCCGATGCGACTGAAGTTCCCCAATTGAAGCCGTCAGTAGATACATATACTTCATACTTCCTTGGATAATCATTCGGCGAGTTCTCACTTCTTAGCACAATTTTGTTGATTGTAAATGAGTTCTTCATATCAATTTGATAAAATTGCCCGGGTGCTTGAGCTGTCCCTGTATCCCAGCGCGTATAGGGACTGCCATCAATCGCACCTTGAGGTTTGCCAGAACTACTGGTTACTCCCCATTCTGCCCGGTTTAGGGCAACTACATCGGTAGTCGTCGCCGTTGCCGCTTGCGAAACCTCTTCTGAGCCTGAAACTCTGATCTGATACGTGTATTTGTTTCCAACCAACGTATCCATATCGGCAAAACTAGTTTCTGGCACTTGTTCAGCGATCACCTCGTAACTGCCCTCACCCGTACCTATTTTTCGTAAAACATCGTAACTATGTGCTCCTTCTGATTCTTTCCAGCTAAGCTCAATCGCATGATTCTCTATAGGCTTTGCCTGAATCCACGCAGGTGCAATCGGTTTTACCCCATCAGTCCGTGTCAAGATATACTGCACAGCTTCACCAGGAAGCAGCGTTTCCTTGAATTCAAGCTCAGGGGCTGCTTGCAGTCCTGTCAAGTACGTACGAGCTGTTTCATAGGTATCACCCGCTCCGAATCTTTCTCCTTCATACAAAGCAGCTTCGGGCATAGTTACTTTGGCGTGTATTGTTTGCGTACTCGTCCCAAAATTTACAAAGTTAAGCAGAATTTTGTCCGACTTCGCTCCTGATCCTGGGAGTGCAGGCAATGTCGATGTATCCACGCCGCGAAAATAAACAAGCTTATCAGCCAACTCAGACTTGTTGGTAAGTTCGTAAACTAGCGGTTTCCCGTGCGTGGCATAGGCTAAATTCAACCTGCGCATAACCCCAACCCGCGTATCTTTGTCCGTTAAGTTCTTATGAATCTTCATTTGCGCAGGGTTTTGATTATTCAAATCAATCCCCGACTCAAACAAGGCATATTGCGGATAAAAGGCTGCATGCTGCATAAACATATCGGCATATCCGATATGAGCCCTCATAATGCGATCGAAGACCGCCGATTGAGGCTGCGTAGCACCAAATTCTTTGGGATCCATATGGCTATCTGAAGTTCCATACTCCGTATTCAACATTAGCTTCTTAAGGCCATCCTCTGCCCCTCCGAATGTTTGCAGATTTTCTAAGAAGCTTCCATCCTTATTATCGGAATACGAATTTCCGTAAGCATGCCCATTCGTTAAATCTGTCAACTCTTCTAGCTCCATTCGCTGCTCAGAATCGTCTTCCCACCCATCGGGTTCTCCACATTTAAACATGCCAGACGAGGTTTGATTTCTACATGATCTAATGTTGTACTTAGGTGCATATGCCCATCCTGGAGCCACTGTTTTCACATGAGGAGCAAGCTCAGGAAGATGGGTTTTCAACCACTTCGCAATGGCTAGATTCACCTCTTTGGAGCGATTGAACAAGCCTGGTTCATTATCAATCTCATAGTATTGAAACATGGACCCATACTGCTTCACATAATCCAATAATTTATTCTCTGCATCTGCAGGCAGTGTGCCATCTTCTTTCAGCTTAATATTTCCTGTATGTAGATGCAGAGCTACCGCCCCAGTATTGTAATCACGCAGGGTTTCGTAATAAGATTTGATCGACGAACACCCCATCTTCACATCTGTCGCACAATCCACCCTCATCACATTGCCGCTGTAGGCGATTCCTAACCATTTCAAAACATAAGGAAGGTGCCTTACTGCTCCCTGATCATAGTAGAATGACAGATTGCTTACCTTCGTACCTGATTCCACATATCTCCCATGAATCGGTTCTTCTGCAGGTGAGGACAGCGCATCAAGTGCTAGGTAATCCCATTTCCACCAGAGAAATTTATTCTCATCTGCCGTACAATACAAACAGCCTAAGGCTGACAGCTTCAATTCGTTATTTCCCAGCTGCAGCTGCTCCTTAGGGATATAAAGCTCATATAATTTCTTGTACGGGTAAGTGCTTGTTGTCCCCCCAACTCCAGCAATCTGGATGATGCCAGAAAGCATCTTGTTAGAGAAAACCGCCATCTGTGGAATGGCTTTGTGAGCATCCAGAATTCGAACTCGGAAATGAACACCATATTCAGGTATTTCAGTGAGCGGGAAGTTGATCGCAAAGGTAGGATTCAAGGATTTATTAAGACCTTGAGGCACCGTGTCCCAAGCATCCGTCTGCTTCAAGTCGGGCGTTACGGTGTAGCTGCTCTGTCCCGCGCTTGCATTTCCAAATTCCAAATAGGAATCGTTCTGATTGCCCAACATCCATATTTGATTGCCAATCTGATTAGAAACTGCCATCACGTTTACAAAATCTGTTTTTGCCGATGCATTGTAGTTATTCGAAGCCGAGGTCAGGATCAGTAAGATCAACAAGGCAGTTGGTACAATCACATATCTCATCATGTTAGATACCTCTCAACCATCAAGGAAGTAATAGGACACTCGCGGGAATAATTTCTTTCACTTGGGACGGGCTCGTCCACATGACTTTAGCAACAGCACCATTCGTATTATCATAATATTCGACTTTCAAATCAACAGGCACGCCAGCGGTTAGTGCAATGGTTCCGGATCGTTCCACCCAGCTTTGATTAAACCAACTATCAATAACCAACACGCCATTCACCCAAACTCGGATGCCATCGTCACTTAAGGTAGAAATCTTATAGGTTTCCGTATATTTGGGCTTAAGTTTACCCGTCCATCTCACGGAAAACGTATCTGCTTGCATAGAAGGAAAGGGAGCTGCTGTGGACCAATTGAAATCAATCTTGGCATCTTCCTTCGTTTCCTTCAGCTCGGTCAAATCCTTATTATCGTAATATTCCGCTCGCAACCCGTATCTCTCATCCTGTAAGACAGGTTGTTGTGAGATAGGTGCTTTAATAGGTTGAAGAGACTCTCTTGTCAGTAATTTGGAATTCGTATAGAAGGATTCAATTTCTTGTAGGTTATTATTTTCTGCAAGCATTTTGCCCCATGTCATCAAATAGGCCCATTGGGGCTGCTCATTCAAAATAGTGCCGCTAGGCAGCTCACCATTTTCCCCCACGGCTACAGGCTTACCATTAGCCAATTCCACAATTTTGGTGTAATAATCCGAATGGTAATCATTGTCATAGATATCAACGGCGAGTACATCCACCTTATTTTCTCCAGGATAAGTGGCTGTATACGAGTCAGACCATGCATTCGGTGCATTCGGACTCCACACCCAAAGCAAATTGTTCAACTTATGCACATTAACGAAGCGGTCATACATGATATTCCATAATGCAGGGAAGTTGCTCTTCTTGCCCCACCAGAACCAATTACCATTCATTTCATGATAGGGGCGCCATAAGACAGGAACACCTGCATCCCTAAGTTTCCCTAAGTACACGGCAGCTTTATCGAGATCTGCAAGCAATTGCGCGTACTGGGGAGTACCTGGCGTAACGTACTTATCAAAATCGGCTTGGCTCATTTCCTTCTGTACATTCGACCAGCAAAGGCATGTTCCAGGAATGCTTTCATGAAATGATATCGTTACCAGACCGCCAGCCTGGTTCCACGCAATCGCACTATTAACCACCTTTTGTCTTTGATCTGCCAATTGACTTTCTGATTGATCCATAATGGCACCGAATTCATAACCATGAAGACCCGGATATTTACCAGTCCAGCCTTTGACTTGATTCGTCCATTCATCTGGGCTTTCTAGATAATCATGCTGTCCGCTAATAATGCTTACACCCGAAATGGCATACAAATGCTGCAATACTGCCTTAGCCTCGTACGTTGCTTGTGAGTTGATAGGAACAACTGACGCATTCGTTACGTTCGGGTGAAGCAATAAATTCGGTGCTAGCAAAGAGAGTAGAAACAATAAGGAAACCACCTTCTTACGCACACCCACCTTTCCAAAAAAATCGATCATCATCTTTCCTCCAGTATCGTAGATTGACACAATGAACCCCGATTTACGTTTCTAACACACGTGTTCATCCTGCTTAATCTACCATACAGGTCATATATTAGATTTGTATAAGCATTATATTAATATTTTGAAAGTTTTTCCAATTTCAGTTATGCTTTCAAACAAGGAATCGCCTTCCATTCGCCAAAGTCGAATAGAAGGCGGTTCGTTGTTTCAAAACAAATCTTAAATAAATTGGTAAAGGGGGATATCCTTCCATGCCATACAAATACGAACCGTGTCTTCTTCAACTAATTCGGATCCGCTTTGGACCTCGATAAATTCAACATCCGTTATGGCTCGAATGCTGTGCCTAGTTCCATCTGGAATTCGAACGACATCACCAGGCTTCACTTGATAGAGCTTGTCATTAATGACAATATCCGCAACGCCGCTTACGATCGTCCACACCTCACTGCGTTTATAATGCAGCTGATAGCTTATATTTTTACCTGCATGAACGAGAATCCGTTTGGTCAGCACCTCATTATCTTCCGCATATTTGACATAGTCAATCACGCGATAACGTCCCCACCTGCGCTCCTCATACATCGGTCGGTGTTCAATTTTATTCATGACTTCCTTAATGCGAGGACTTTCCGACTTGCTCGTTACTAGAATCCCATCAGGGCTGACAGCGATGACAGCGTCCTTAATCCCAATCACCGTAACTGGAATGTCTAGCTCATTAATCAAATGGGTATTCTCGGAATCTTCAGTCACGATGCCCGTTCCGATCTGGGATCGACTCATTTCCTCTGTCAGTGTATTCCAAGTGCCAAGGTCTTTCCAATAGCCGTCGTAAGGTACGACAACACAACTAGCTTCCTTCTCTACAACTTCGTAGTCAAAGCTAATTTTCGTTAATCTATGATAGTTTTTAAGCATTTCTTCATACTGAATCGGGATGCCCTTCTCCACCATGACTTCAATGAGATAGCCTAGTCGGAAAGCGAAGACACCGCAGTTCCAAAGCGCCTTCTGTTCAATCAAGGCAGCTGCTTGTTCACGATTCGGCTTTTCAGCAAAATGGTTAACGTGAAGTGCTTCTGACCCTTTCTTGCGTTTGTCAGAGGGAACGATATACCCGTATTTCTCAGATGGAACCATTGGAACAACGCCCATTAGTGCCAAATTCGCATCCGTTTCGTGCAGAACATACTCAAGCTGTTTAATTTTCTGAAAGAAAGCCTCATCGACATACGGATCTACCGGTAACACCGTAATCACAGTGTTCAGGGGCAAACTTTCGACATCATACATATAAGCAGCAGCAAGCGCGATTGCAGGGAAGGTATCTCTTCTCTCAGGCTCGACAATAAGCGGTGCATCGCCACCCAATTGACTTATGATCATTTCTACCTGGGAGCGGTTCGTCGCTAAGTAAGCATCATCGCCGAGGCCCGTATTCTGCAGTTGTCTCCATACACGTTGAACCATGGATTCGCTTCTGCCTTCAGCATCTTCAAGTACCCTTAAGAATTGCTTAGATCTGGAATCATTGGACAATGGCCACAGTCGTTTACCCGACCCGCCGGAAAGAAGAACCAATTTCATGAATACCACGCTCCACTCGGTTTATTTGACAATTATCTAGCCAGCGCTTTTGGACGGGATGCTCCGATCAAATCAGGTCTCCCTACGGAATAATATTTGAGTCCAGTTCCCTGGACCTGCTCTTTGCTAAACACATTGCGACCATCAATAAGAATTGGCTGCTCCATGACAAAAATGAGCTGTGACAATGGGACCACTTTGAATTCTTCCCAATCCGTTAGTAAACAAATGGCGTCGGACCCCGTGGCTGCTTCCAGGGCATTCTCACACCACTGAATCGCCGGATGGTCGATACGTTCCCTAAATTTCTCCATTGCAATGGGATCATACAGCTTCAGCCGTGCTCCCGCACGAATCAGGGTTTCAACGATTTCTATGGAAGGCGCATAACGAATGTCATCCGTGTTCGGTTTAAAAGACAATCCCCAGATGCCAATGGATTTGCCGCTTAGTGGACCGAGGGACGCCTCCAGCTTGGAAATCACTTTATAACGCTGCGATTTATTCACCTCGACAACCGACTTTAACAATTGAAACTCATAGTCGACATTGCCAGCAATTTGAATCAACGCGTCTGTATCCTTGGGAAAACAAGAACCCCCGTAGCCGATACCCGCACTCAGGAAGGAAGAGCCAATTCGCTTATCTTGCCCCATTCCTTTGGCAACCTCGGTGACATCTGCGCCAACTTTCTCGCAAATGTTGGATATTTCATTAATAAAAGAAATTTTGGTCGCCAGAAAAGCATTCGATGCGTACTTAATCATCTCCGCGCTGCGAATACTTGTAACGAAGATTTGATCGGTAAAAGAACGGTGCAGCTCCGTGAGAGGTGCGGCTAAGCTTGGATTTTCAATCCCGAGGACAATCCGATCCGGATGAAGGGTATCGTCGATCGCCGAGCCTTCCCGGAGAAACTCTGGAATCGATACGACGTCGAAAGACTGCAACGTATTCATAGCAATAATCATTTGAATATGCTCGTTCGTACCCACAGGAACGGTGCTTTTCGTTGCAATGATTTTATAGCTATTCATCGCCTTCCCGATTTCCATGGCCGCTTGCTCGATATACGCCAGATTAGCCTCTCCATTTGGTAAGGAAGGTGTGCCTACCGCAATGATAATGAGTTCGGATTGGCTGATGGCTTGTGCCAAATCAGAGGTAAAGGCCAACCGACCGGCATTGAGATTCTTCTCCATCAGTTGTTCAATACCAGGTTCATAGATCGGAGATATCAGGTTTTGCAGCTTTTCAATTTTCTGTTCATCGTAATCCACACAGATTACGTTATTGCCCACTTCAGCGAAGCATACCCCGGAAACTAACCCCACATACCCCGTCCCGATTACTGCAATATCCATACGATTAATGCCCCTCTCTGAATTGTTGGTAGGCCTTACCCATGTAGTCTTTTAGTTTATCCATGAATGTTTTCTCATCAAATTTCTGCGCGTGCTGCACGATTTGCCTTACATCCCATGCATGGTTTTCCACTTCTTGAATTGCAAGCAGCAGATCTTCTACCTCTTGCCGTTTAAAGAACACACCATTCACATTAGGCACAATCGTATCTAACGCACCTCCCGCTTGATAGGCAACTACGGGTCTTCCGGCAGCATTCGCTTCCAGCGGTGTAATGCCGAAATCCTCCTCACCAGGAAAGATTAACGCTCGGCATTGCGCCATCATTTGAGTGACCGAACCGTCATCCAGCCTTCCCAGGAAACGAACATTCCCTTTGGCCATTTCCTTAAGCCTCACCATGTCGGGTCCTTCTCCAACGATGTATAAAGGCAGTCCATTTCGATTAAATGCTTCTACCGCCAGATCAATTCGCTTGTACGAAACAAGTCTCGATACAATTAAATAATAATCATCAATGGAAGATGAGCTGTGGAATCGCGACGTATTAATCGGCGGAAAAATAACATCGGAATCGCGTTGGTAATAATTTCGAATGCGATTTTTTACGACGGAGGAATTAGCGATGAACTGATTCACGTTAGCCGACGTTTTTTGATCCCATTGCTTAAGCCTATCGATATAAATCTTCAAAAGCCGCTTCATCACACTTGAATTGCTTTGTCGCTCCATATACGTGTCATAATCCCAAGCGAATCGCATCGGTGTATGGCAGTAACAGAGGTGAAACGTATCCTTTGGAACCTGAATACTTTTCATGAAAGCGCTGCTTGAGCTAAGCACGATATCGAATTCTCGGAAATCAAAATCCTTAATCGCAAACGGGTATAGGGGGAGCATTTCTTTAAAATGGCTTTTCCCACCGGGCATTTTTTGCAACCAGGAGGCCCGTATATCCGCATCTCTTAGCTCATCTAGCAGCCGATTATTGCTAAACATGGTCGTATAGATGGGAGCACTCGGGTACATTTGGTGAAAGACCTCAACCACTCTTTCGGCCCCGCCCATTTGAACCAAATAATCATGCGCGATTGCTATTTTCATTTGATCCATCCTTTATTTACTAGCGGATAATTACGAGTTAGCAATTAAACCTGCATAGTAATGAGTGATTTGGGTAACGGTTCGTTCGATGACAAAGTGTTGTTCCACGCGTTTTATGCCATTCTCGCTCATTCTGCGCCGCACGTCTGGATTCTCCAGCAGGTAGCGAATGGAATCGGCAAGCAAAACGGGGTCACCGGGCGTAATGAGAAGTCCCGTTTCGCCATTTACAACCGTTTCAGTCGGACCGCCTTCATTAGAAGCAATTACGGGTAAACCAGCCGCCATACCTTCTACAATGACCTGACCAAATGGCTCAGGGGTTATGGAAGTATGCACCAGAAGGTCAGCTTGCTGCATTAATGTTTGAATGTCATCCACATGACCCAATAAAGTAACATTGTACAGCTTGTTATCTGCCATTTGTTGAAGCAACTGCTGCTTATACGCGTCTTCCCCGAACAAGGCATCCCCAGCTATCCAGAACTGAACCTGCTGATCGGGTAGAAACGATTTGGCCGCTTCGAGTAAAATATGTTGGCCTTTCCATTCCGCCAGCCTGCCAACTAGCAAAACAACGTAGGGCTTCATCCATTTTTTCTCTACAGCAATCCCTGAATTCTTCGTTTTTGCGAAAGCCGAGTAGACAACTAACGTTCTTTTCGATTTCGGCAAATGCAGAGCATTCAAGGTTGAATTAGAATTAGCTATAACGCCGTTTGGCAGCAAGCGGGACATCCATCGTATCGCCTGAGCGACGATTGGTTTCAAGTACGGAACTCCGATATGGTCCCGGATATGCCAGATAAGAGGAATGCCTGCCAATTTAGCAGCTACAGCTCCATAAAAAGCAGATTTCAACGAATTGGTATGTACACAGACGACTTGTTCTGCTTTCAATAATTTGGAAAGCCTCTTCCCATAGGTGAGAAGCTCAAAAGCGGCCGATACTGCTTGCAAATTCACCGCATTCCGGTTGCGATTGCGTACCTTATCACTTAATGGCAGAACGCGAACGTCGATACCTTTTTCTCTTAAGCGATCTACAAGCGCTCCCTCTTCAGCCACGATAACTAATGGGTCTACTTCGTTTCCGAGATGGGTAATAATGTTATAAAGTGCGACTTCTCCCCCGCTCCATCTAGCGGTATGATCCAAATAAGCTACCCTCATCCTGTTCACGTCCTCCTTTCTTCCCAGCGCTTACCTGACGATTGCCGCCGTAAGCAATCAAATGCTGATCGATTACGTGATTAAATACACTATCTACCTGTTTGGATACACGATCCCAGGTGTAATTCTCCAACACATGGCTTCTGCATTGCTCTGCAGTTGGCCACATTTCACGATGCCGCAATAAGCGAATTAATCCAGAAGCCATATCTTGGCTGCTTTTACCTGCAAACAGCATATCGGGTCGGTATTTCTGAAGAATTTCACGATTGCCTCCAATCGGTGTTGCCATGACTGGAACCCCGGCGGCCATTGCTTCTACGGTAATTAATCCGAAGCCTTCCAACGCTTGGGAAGGTACAACGAACAGATCAGCAGCCTGATAATAATCAGCAAGCTCGCCATCAGGGATGTAACCCAGCAATCGGACGCGAGACTGGAGACCATATTCAGCAATCCGGTTTTCCAGTTCATCTCGCAGCGGCCCTTTGCCACCGATGAACAGCACGGTATCCGGAACCGTTCTCGCAACCTCTTTCCAAGCTTCCAGTAATTGAAGAAGACCCATTCGGTTGACTAATCTTCTTAAGGTCAACACCGCTGTCGTCCCTTCCTCCAGCTGCAATTTCCTTCTTATCGCCGTGCGATCCACAGCCGGCTTGAACCGGGCAACATCAGCTCCGCCTGGTATGATGTGAATCTTTGAAAGCGGGACACCGTATTGGTGATGAAGAATATCGCGGAAGGTTTCACTTAATACAATGAATGCATCCGCCAGCCGATAAGCTTTCATCTCCCAGCTCTTGGCGATCATTGTTTTGATTCGATGCTTCAATCCCTTGCCTTCGAGCCTAATTTCCTCACTCCAAGGACCATGAAACGTCATCACCACCGGAATATTTCGCGCTTTGGCCTCCATGGCAACTCCTATACTATAGGGAGCAAAGTGGGAATAAACGATATCGATGTCCTGCCCATTCATCAGTTCAGCTGCGTGCTTCCGAAAGGCATCTCGTCTTTTACTTAACTTCAAATCGGTGACGGCTACGTTCGTGACACGGAGGTCATCTTGAACGACCGGCTTATTCGCACTGCATACCAGCGCCTCCAGCTCATGACGGGTAGCTAAGCTTTCGCAAATATGTTTGAAATAAGTGTTTAGTCCACCAGGCTGTGCAGATGGCCAACCCATTCCGGTACACAGGATCCGCAAGCTATTGCAGTGTAGCATAAGCTTTCCCCTCCTTAATTGGCTCTTGGGACTGTTTCACTCTTTTCCGAGCAAGCCCAAGCTCATACTGTTTCATACACACTAGGAATTCGTATATTCCCCAGAAGAGGGCTACCGCAAGTCCCGGAATACCCTTCTTATACAGGCCATGAACGATATATTTCTGTACAAATCGCAAGGGAGGGCGAACGATCATTCGCAGTAAGCTAAATCGTTTCCCCGCAGCAACAGCGCCTTCGGCTTCCAGATCGGTATACTTATTAAACCGCTGAATATGATCATGAATACTGCGGAAACCATAATGCCATAGAACACCTGGCACATACTCGATATTCTCACTTGCGACATCCGGTGTTTCATGAACAAGACTTTCCCGGTACTGAATTTCGGTACGGTTATATAGACGGACAAGCTTCTCGCCCTTGCCCATCCAGCGTCCTAGAAAGTCACCAATACGCAAGACAGCATAGGCTTTGCTCGGATCGGACAAGTCACTTTTCAACTTAACAATCGAAGCTGCTAAAGGTTCACTAACAACCTCATCCGTATCAATAACGAAAATCCAATCATAAGTAGCTTGATCACTGCCATAAATACGCTGCTTTGCATAACCAGGCCAAGCGTTCACATATACCTTGCAGCCCAACTGCTCAGATACACGGACTGTTCCGTCTTTGCTCCCGCCATCAATTACAACAATTTCGTCTGCAAAAGGCTTGCAGGAGGCAATCGCACTCGCTATTCTCGTTTCATCGTCTTGCGCAATGATGACAACAGAAATCCGATTCTCTCCCACAGCGTCACTATAGTGACTCATTTCGTTCGCCCCTCCCCCAGTTTCAAACAAATTATTTGGCTTTATATGCTGATATTGCTGAAAGTAACCAACGCACATCATCTTTATTAATTAATAATTTAGGAAGTTTCGTCTTCAAGGTGAATTTGACATTAAGTAGAATAAAGACGAATCGCAGTAAACCCGATGATAATATGGCTATTCCCGCACCGAACAATCCGAACTTCGGAATCAGTACCGTTAGTAACGGGATGACGATTAGCAGCCCTATCCCTTGCAGAATCGTAACAATCTTGGGCTTGCCTAATGCCATGAACGCTTGAGCCAAAACCATGGTTCCACCAGAGATGGAAACTTCGAGGAGCAGCATTCGAAAAACACTGATCGCTTCTTTAAAATCAGGGCCATACAGTAAAGGCATTACGAAAGGTGCAACCAGCATAATCATCATGGAGCAAAGTAAAGCGACACAAGTGCTGATCCTGTAAACACGGAATGTCATCTCAACGACTTTATCCTTAGGTAAACCCGATGCTTTCGGGAACAACACCACGATAATGGATGTAGAGAAAATGTTGACTACACGGGAAAGGCTTACCGCCACCGCATACAGTCCAAGCTCTGCCGGATTAAGGAGACCGATAATAACAATTTGATCGATATAATAGGAGACATTACCCATTAAATCATTGCCGTAGGATCCAATACCGTACCGGATTAATGTCTTAAAGGATTGAAAAGCATCCTTTATCACGAATTTGTATTGATTAAGTAAGCGCACTGTCGTCCATATGTAAAAGGGAACCGCCGGAGCGAGATAAGCCACGGCTGACGTGTAAGGATTCATTGTTCTTGTTAGGATTAGCAGCCCTAAGCCGATGAGCGTACTAAGCGGAACAAGAAAGCGCAGACGGTTGAACAGCTTATATTCGCCTCTCACCTGCATCATCGCATTATTAATCTGAGACAATACGATGAGAGGTACGAGCACCATGGACAATTGGGAGAAAAGGACCACGCTGTCTGAATACGTACGGAGCCAATAGGGTAAAACCAGTATCCCCAAGCTCATCGCAAGCATGCCTGCTGTCAAACCCATGAGAACAGCGGTCGAATAAAGCTTGGCGGAATCCTTCATGTTCTTTTTCACGTTGTAAATAATGGCGGAAGGCAGACCGAAAGTGAAACTAAAGGCTAGGAACTGAGACCATAAGACCATAGCCGCTTGCTCTCCTCTGCCGGATGGTCCTAGAAATCGTGCTGTTAAAATACCTGTAAGCATATTAATCACTAAGATTAGTACACTGAAAAACATCGTTCTGATGGAAGCCGAGATATGACTCTTGCTTGAAAAGAATGCTTTAATGAAGCCGAATAGAGGCTTTATGCGGACTATTTTCAAGTTGACTGGTTGCTGCATCCGAAACTTGCCTCCTCTCTTGAACGATCGTTTGATGCGCCATAATTCCAACTCCTACGACCATCCATAGTAGAAAGCCTTTCAAACCTGTATACCCATTTTCGAAAACTAGACAAATAATACTTCCTAGCAAAGCGGACAGCGCGATTTTACTGTAAAGATTCAAACCGCCCGTTTGATTTTTTTGAGATAAGAGGAATCGAGTGACAACCCATAGCGCCCAGAAGAACAGCAAACCTCCGAGGATACCAAAGGTTAGAAACACAGCAACAAATCCATTATCGAAGATGCCATATTCGCCAAGTGCTCCCCCGTTACTCAGCTTGGTGCCGACACCGATACTGCCTAGACCTAACCCTTGCGGTTTAGCAAATAACATGGGGAAAACCGTATGGAAGAAATCAAGTCTTTCATTATACGAATGATCGTCTTGTATAGCTGTCATTGTGCCCAAACGATCCACAAGCCCTTGTGCACCGGGAAGCTTTGGAATAATGACATACATGGCTCCAATTACAGCTGTTAATTGAGCAATTAATTTCCATTTTTGTCTACCAGCTGAAACGGCTGTGTAAATGACAATATCAATGAACAACATAACCCAGGCAGAGCGCACTAATGTGATAAGCAGTCCCACCGTTACGAGAATAACACCAAGCCAACCCAGCGAACCCCGCCACCTCTTATCCAGAATCATCGGTGCAAGTGCAGATGCCAGATACGTCCCTGCCGGTCCTGGGGAATTCAGCGTAGAGAACACTCGGATCTCCAAGGGAAGCGGTTTTCCAATGGAAGTCATCTCCACATGATTCATCCAGAAAGCATCCCATGGCGGCACCATCACATATTGGATAATGCCATAAACAGCAATCAAGATCGCGGTATCAGACAATGCTATAAGTAAGCGATCTAGAGCTTTACTATCAAATTTAGACAGGGCTGCATAAGGGATTAACAGTATTGGAATAAAATAATTAGCTAAATCGTATAAAGCTCCGCTGCCATTTTTCGTTATACCATATAAACTTCCGTACAACAGCACAATGGCTAGATAAATCAGCGATTTGTTAATTCGAGAATCCATTTGATTTAACTTGGAGATGACCGGTATTATCACTACCGCACTCGTTAGCAGTGGCGCAATACTCAACAAGGAGACAGAATGGTACGTACCTTCCATCCAATCCTGGATTCTCCGGATCTCCGGGCATATGACCCAAACGAGCAGAATATAAGGAATCAATCGACGCGAATCTATCAGGGCCATCACAAAAGCGGGAAACAGCAGCATCAACAAGATTGTGATCTGTATACTAAGTTCAGGATCCAGGGTTGCACTAGAATAACCGATGAGTAAAGAGACGAACAAAGCCATTCCAACCAACAGGATTGTCATCCGACTAGCCTGCGTCGTGATAAAAGGGGGCTTAATCATTTTGCTTATTTCATCCACTGTTGATTCCCGTCCCCTCCCGTTTCATCTTGAATTGCTTAACAACTTCCCGCCATAGCAAGACAGCAAACATAGCATCGTGAACCAAGTAACGCTTCCATAACCTTCGCGGTTCTTGGGCAAGACGCCAGAACCATTCGAATCCAGTTTTCTGCATAATGTTCGGAGCTCTCTTCACTGTGCCCGAAATGAAATCGAATGTTGCGCCTACGCCAATAGAGATCGGGACTTTGTACTGAAGATAGTTCTGGTAAATCCACTTCTCCTGCTTCGGAGCGCCAACGCCAACAAACACAATGTCAGGCTGCGTATCAATTAGCATCTGAATAATTTGCTCATTCTCCTCTTTTTTCTTCTCGAAACCATAGGAAGGTGAATAACAGCCAACGATATTCAGATTTGGAAATACGAGCTTCAGATTCTTTACCGCTTGCTCCGGAATACCGACAGCTGATCCTAAGAAAAAAAGCTTGTATTGTCTGCTTGCAAAAGCTTCACCTAACTTTGTGAACAAGTCGGATCCGGATACCTTCTGCTTGAGCGGTTTACGGAGCATCTTCGATGCCCATATGATCGGCATACCATCTGCAACAATGGCACCTGCACCTGAATACACCTTCTGAAACTCAGCATCCTTTCTGAGCTTGATTAAATGATCGACATTACAGGTCAAAATGTAAGAATGACTTTTCTGGCGTATGACCTCATCCATATAGGCAAGCAAGTCCAGAAAATCATAATTATCAAAATTAACATCGAACATAGTCACTCTACTCATCAGATCACTTCTTCTTTTTTCGAATTTGTCGTTGACAGAATATACAAGCTATTCAAATACCAGCAAAAAGGAATGATGAATTGAACAGTAGATAAGGTGTTATCCGACAAGGAATATAGAAAGAACGCCAGGATGAACGCCACGTAGTAAATCTTAATTCTCTGCGGGATTACTCGATAGATCATTCCAAATAAGACTAGTAACGATAGAAACAACAGGCTGCATCCGATATAACCAGCATCATAATAAAAGCGGATGTACTCGTTATGGGGAACCACAAAACCTTCATATAAACTCCCGTCATTCGCAACGGTAACCGCACCTAGCCCTCTACCTGTCAGGGGGGAATCTTTCACCCCTTTTAAGAAGTAGCTCCATGCTTCTGTTCTTCCAGACAAGTCAATTCCTGTACCTGTCTGGCGTTCGAACGAACGCTTTGTCATATTGTCCCACTGCACATAGACGGCTCCACCGATCAAGGCCAAGAAACATAGCAGCGGGATTATTAAGATTAGCTTCCCTTTGATATACTGCTTAACCATATCGAAGAAATAGTAAGCAGCCATGGCCAGCATGGCGAGGATAGGTCCTCTAGTTCCCGTAGCGATCAGAATCGCAAAGTTAGCAGCCAATGTACAATAATAAAACTTGGCTTGCAGTGGATTGCGTTTGGTCTCTATTAAGGCAACCGTAATGCCTAGAAAAGCTAGCATCGCCAAATGGGGTGCGATATTCGCCCCTTGTACCCGAATGGCTCCCGTGAATTCCACATTGAGAAACGAATACAGATGAGCCAATTGAAGGAGCGCCCCAGTTCCAACACTTACCAATGGCAGCAGACAAATAATCCGGATATGCCTTTGAGCCGTCCCTTTATTCCATTTAATCATGAGAAAAAAGAAGGGAAGCGTCAGTCCGATAAATGCTTTCAAGGTGAGTGATAACGTCAGCCTTGGGTGCCAATCTGAGAAGAAGATGGTAAGGAATAACATGCTGGCGATAGCTGCTATGGGATAGATGAACTTCCATCGAAGTCCGTTTTGCAGCATACAGGGAACTAACAGAATTAAAATTCCAAGTTTATAAAGAGAAATAATCTCTAGACCAGGTACATTCGCTTCGACGATATAGTTAAACGATATAGCGGTCGATAAAAGGACTAGATAACTCATTTTCTCCGGCTGGTAGATGGCATAAATGAATGAGAAAAGCACGCCCAGCCCCAAGATACTGAACAGAGGCTGATAAGCAGCCGCTACACCCACCATGACTGCAAGAAGTACATAGACCGCACCATAATACATCGGTTTTTTGAGCTGAATTGGAAGATCCGTCGTCATCAGTATCCTCACCCTATTAAGCGCATTTTTCCACGTCTACTGAGCGTGTCTAGCGTGCCTTTTATGCTTTGCATTCGGCATGTAATCAGCAGTTTTCTTCCTTCGGTACGCGCGAACAAGGCATCTACGACAATGTAGAGCACCTTGCTTGCAACTTTACCGAGAAGAACAAGCTTGCTGATTTGACTTTTATGCATCGAGCCATTCGTAACACCTTGATAATAATAGCGCTGCTTGATCCAATCTTTCGTCAAGCGGCTATCTGGGATGAAGTGATCGACCACCATGGAAGGCTGATAAAGAATAGCCTTCCCTTCTTTCTTCATCTGCTCAAATATCCAGGATTCCTCTCCAGACAGCAGCAGTGTCCCCTTCCTCCCTAAGTCGGTTGGGAACAAATACTTGTCGTGAAAGGATTTGCGAATCGCCATATTCGCGCCAAAGGGATGCCTGTTCATCGGATATTCATGCACAGTTGCTCCCATGTCAACAATCGTATAGGGCAGCTCCAGCTCTTCGATCAGCCATTTCGGCCGTTCACTTTCGAAACGAGGTCGAATCACACCTCCCATCGCATATACATCTTGTCGAGTATCCAAGGTGTCTATGATGGTGCGAATCCATTCCATGCAAGGAACTGCATCATCATCGAGAAAGGCGACAATATCACCCTTAGCTTCTTGAATACCTCTATTTCGCGCAGCCGAAAGCCCTTGTGTTTGTTCAAATAGATAATGAACATCCGTGCCCCCTGCTTGACGCTGAATAAACGATTGTGAGATCTCTCGCGTATGATCTGTGGAATTGTTATCCACAATGAGAATCTCAGCTTTGTCTATAGCCTTTAAAGCAGGTAACGAGTTCAAGGTGATTTGAAGCAAATCCGCACGATTATAGGTACAGATGACAATGGATACCCTTGGTTTAGGATGAATTAGCACGATGGTGTTACTCCTTTCCCTTCTGTTCTCTAAAAGGCATCTTTGGAGCCAAGAAGGACCGAAACTGTTTTCAAGATGATTTTCAAATCATAGAAAATGCTTCGTTCTCTGATGTAAGTCAAATCGAGTTCAACCATTTGTTCGAAGCTTAAATTACTTCGTCCGCTGACTTGCCATAAACCCGTGCAACCAGGTGTAACGGCCAATCGCTTCTTCTCGTATGGTGTATACTCACTAACTTCATTCGGCAAAGCTGGTCTTGGTCCAACCAAGCTCATGTCACCGACGAGTACGTTCCACAATTGTGGCAACTCATCTATACTTGTTTTGCGCAGTAATCGTCCAACGCGTGTAACGCGAGGATCATTCTTCATTTTAAACATTGCGCCTTCAACTTCATTCTGACTCATCAACTGCTGTTTCAGCTCTTCCGCATTGGACACCATCGAGCGAAACTTGTACATCGGGAACAGGTTTTCGTCTTTACCTACTCGATTTTGTTTGAAGAAAACTGAGCCTTTAGGATCTTCCACTTTAATCCAGATAGCAATGATGATAAATAACGGTGTCAGGAAGAGAATGCCCACGATGGACAGCATAATATCGAGCATACGCTTTACAAACAAATAGGAAGCAGCGCTTTTCCGTTCTTGCGGTCTAGGAGTAGTAGCTGTGTAGTAGCTCTTCTGGGGAATTTTTTGCGGTCCCAGATACTCATAATCCTCCTGCAGTTCGCGCAAGCTCATGGTCTACACCTCCCAAATGTTCTAAAATTGGTGCATATTGCTCCTTGATAAGGATGGCAGCCATCGCTTCAAGTACATCGGGCCGAAGATCTTTACTCTCCAAGGCGAACGCCATTGTCGTGAGAATGTAACCAAGACGTTCACCCACATCATAACGGATTCCGTCAAAATGATACGCCAGCACTCGTTCTATTTGATTAAGCTTCTGAATCGCGTCTGTCAGCTGAATTTCTCCGCCAGCGCCTTTCTCCTGAAGCTCCAAAAATTCAAAGATTTTAGGGGAGAACACATATCTACCCATAATGGCAAGATTGGAAGGGGCTGTGCCTAATTTTGGTTTCTCAACCAAGTCTTTCACTTGATACAGGCGGTTATTTTGCTCACCTGGATCAATGACGCCGTAACGATTGGTAAGCTCTGGCGGTACGGTTTGTACGCCAATAACTGAATTTTCTGATAATTCATATTGCTGAATGAGCTGTTTTAGGCAGGGTACCTTCCCTGTGACAATATCATCGCCTAGCAGCACAGCAAATGGTTCATTCCCGATGAATCTTCTTGCACACCAGACCGCATGTCCAAGCCCTTTGGGTTCTTTCTGACGAATGTAATGAATCTCTACTTTGGATGAACGCTGAACTTCCTTGAGAAGCTCCAGCTTCCCTGTTTCCAACAGCTTGCTTTCTAACTCGAAAGCATTATCGAAGTGATCCTCGATTGCCCTCTTCCCTTTGCCAGTAACGATAATGATATCTTCGATTCCGGATTCGATGGCTTCTTCCACGATGTATTGAATAGTCGGCTTGTTGATGATTGGGAGCATCTCTTTGGGCATCGCTTTCGTAGCAGGCAGGAATCTCGTTCCTAGTCCTGCGGCCGGAATAATTGCTTTTTTCACCTTTTTCATCTCTCTCATCCTCCTACCGATTATGGAAAGTCTATCCGTCAACATATGCAATTATTGGTTGAAAACAATGCCAAGCATTCTGGCTCCAGACTGCTCTAACTGTGTTCTCGCTTGCTTCGCCCATTCTCGCTTCGTCTTACCATTTTTGGCAACTAACATCACGCCGTCACTATACTCAGAAAGTAAACAAGCATCTGTATAGTCAAGCGTTGAAGGCGAATCGATGAGAATGACCTCATATCGCTTCCTAAGTTGGTTCATCAGAGCATCCATATTGGCGGAGCCTAACAGCTCGGATGGATTCTGCGGTTGACCACCGCTAGCTATGAGATCAAGCCCGATGATTCCTGTCGGTGTAATGACTTCTTGGGCGGTTAGCCCTTTAGTTAAAAAGTGGACCAGGCCTTTCGAATTCTTAGCACCAAACATCTCATGCAGGGCTGGTTGCCGTAAATTACAATCAAGGACCACGACAGACTTGCCTTCCTGAGCATAGGTAATAGCCAGATTAGCAAGGGTCGTCGTCTTGCCTTCTTGCGCCTTGGGAGATGCAACCATGAGCACCATTCCTTGACCTGCTGGTACAACCTTTTTGTAGCGTACCGCTGTACGCAAGGAGCGATAAGCTTCGGAGACCGACGAAATCGGATCCAATTCAGCCACAAGAACGTTACTTAGCTGTGACATATGCCTTTTCCCCTACCTCTCTGCTTCTTGAACGCGAAGGTTTAGCTGCTTTACCCTTTTTAATCGTTCCGATGGAAGAGAGTACTGGCAGCCCAACGATATGCTCGGCTTCTTTTTCAGAACGAATCGTGTCATTGATATTTTCAAAGAAGAAGAACACACCAATAGCTGCCATCGCCGATAAAATGAAGCTCAAAGCAAGATTGATTACTACACTGGAATTCACAGGCAACGGCTTCACAGCAACATCAGAACTAGAAAGAATCTTAACATTATTCATATTCATCAAGCTTGGTACTTCACTAATGAACGTATCTGCAAGTGTCTTGGTAATCACAACCGCTTTTTCATAGCTATGATCCTCAAGCTCAATTTTGATAATTTGTGTTTTATCCGTGGAGCTCACCTTCAGATTCTTCAGCAGTTCCTTCTGGGTCATACCGAATTCGGGGTGACTCTGCAGCATCATTTGAATGGTATGATCCGACTTGATGATTTCCTTGTAACTCTCAATTAAATTCAAGTTCATCGATACATCGTTAAGATCTATCGCCTCTTCACTCTTGAACGTGCTGCTAACCAGCACTTGTGTGTTCGCCTTGTAAACAGGCTCAACGAATGTCTTGCTGACATAGAACGTTGTCAGACACGAGAGAATAACGAACAGCGCAATCATCCACAGCTTTTTGCGAATGAGTACAAAGTAATCTAAGATCGATTTCTCCATGGTACCCTCCCGAAAAAAAATAGTTAAAAATCGATGAATACAGTCTTGCTTTTCCTTAAAAATTGAGCTATGATATTTGCAATGAAAGCGTTTTACTTACCTGTACCCCCACTATCAAACCGACATTCAATCACTCCTTTAGCCAGAGCATTCAACAATCTCTTTTCGACAGAGTTAGCTAGTCCGTAGCTGAGGTGAAGCACTCTACGATCAAAAGGAATGAAGAATGCCGCTTTTTGTCAGTTAGTTGGTTATACACAAATACTATATGAATTCCCAGAATTATGATATTACCCGATATTATAATTTTTAGGGTCTATTTCGTGTATCCACCAATGGCTATATGTAATAAAGCGATGGTATACTTTCGGACCATGTATGCTTAAATGGCTTACTGAAAACTGCTGACTAGTCCCTTGGATTGCGCTAACAAAGCCGCTTGCGTACGATCGTTGACGCATAGCTTGTTTAGAATTTGGCTTACATGCTTCTTGACTGTGAACTCGGTTACCATCAGTTTCTTGGCCATTCCTTGATTGGACAAGCCCTCTCCAAGACCAATTAACACTTCCCGCTCCTTCGGCGTAAGCTTACTGAAGCTGTCTTCTTCCTCTTTCTTGAACAACATTTCCATTAAACCTGGATCGTAATATTTTTTCCCTTTGAAAATCAATTTAATGGCAAGCAGCAATTCTTCTGGCAGCGCTTCTTTGAGTACATAACCATCCGCACCCACAGCCTCTGCCCTTCTTACATCCTGCTCCATGGTCGATGAAGTCAGAATGATACTTCGGCATGGCGAATCTTTAATCATCTCAACCACTTCGAGTCCAGAACGATTCCCCAGTTTAAGATCCACGATAGCCAGATCCGGTTTCGTTTCCTTGATTAACTGGAGTGCGTGCTCCACCGTTTCCGATTCGCCAGAAATTTCGATGTTAGCTTCAAGCTTTAGCACAGCTGACAATCCTTTTCTCACCAACGGATGATCATCTACGATAACAACTTTCAAAGTACCACCAGCTTTCGTTAGAATGGGAATAGCCTTCATGACCTTGTTTCGCCCATCATCTGAAGTTCATTCAGTTCCTTTTTATCCTGATGCCCGGATGGGAGGGTCACTTGAATATGTGTACCTTTTCCTTTCGTGCTCTGAATGTTAATCGTTCCGCCAAAAGACTGAACAAGCAGCTCCATGTTGTTCACGCCAAGCCCAGATACCTTAGGATCAGACAGACGTTCTGCTACACTGAATCCACTTCCGTTATCCAAGACCGAAAGCTTAACCTCATCTGACTTCATACTGAGATCTACCTTAATGTGACTGCTTCTGCCATGACGAATGGCGTTTCCAGTTGCTTCCGATATGATTCTGAACAAAGCCTTTTGATAATTGACCTGTAGACCATGATCATCACCAGTCACATTTAATGTTACTTTCACAGCGTGCAGCTTGGATAAGCTGTCTAGATGAGATTTGACGGTTGTGATCCAAAAAGCACCGCCATTTTTCCGAGAGCTAAGACTATAAATGGTTGAACGAAGCTCTTGAGATGCCGCTACAGATGACTCTTGGATAATTTGCAGCTGCTCCTTGATCTGATCTGTTGAAATGTCTTTCCATTTGCGACTGAGCGAATGTACAGCATATACAATTCCGAAAATGTACTGCGAGACGCTGTCGTGCATCTCATCGGCAATTCGATTCTGTTCCTCGATAATCATTAGCTGGTTCTCGATACGCTCGAGTTGGTGCCTCTCCAAAATGACGGCACACAGCTCAGATAGAAAATACAGCTGTTTTACGAACCAATGTCTACCCTCCTCATAGCTGGAGCGTTCAACCTTAACCCCCATCACTCCCCAGTATCGGGTCGACGACTTAATGGGAATCACAAGAAAATCACCATGCTCAGGAAGACTCATCACCATACAACTATCTAGCTGTCTGAGTTCGGCCGCATGAATTTCAATAGCTGTTGACAGGGCAGCTTCTACACCAACGGGCGTGACACCCTGGGTAATCAGATGATCGTGCCCGCCATTCCCACTGCCATTGACATCCCAGAAAAAGGACATCTTGAGCTTGGTCAGCTTTAGAGCAAATTCAGCAAAAATAATTTTTAAATTCTCCGATTCGCTATGCGTAGCTGCTTCCACGATTTGATACAGCGACTTCATATGCTCCATCGTCTCCGTGGTTCGAGCGCTTGCAATCTCAAGCCTACTTTTGACGCCAGCTAATAGTTGAATAGAGAGGGTCATGAATAATAGCATCAGGTAAAAGCGATTTTCATTTAGTAACATATTGGCTAGCGTTTGCGTCTGGTCATTGGCAAAAAAGTAGGTAAATGCGGTGACGAATAAGAAGTAACTCAGCATCATAAACCAGCAGTAGACAGAGGAGAGGTAGCTGGCAGCCATCCATGCGGGATTGAATACGCACCAGAGGAACGGACTGTCCATACCGCCGCTTAGAAGATGCAGGATCATCATCCCGGTCATTTCCAAGCCTACGGTTATTTTAATTGTGCGAGAGGCTTGGCCACTTTGGGTATACATGTCCGTAATCCATTTGGCAAAGATGAATAGCGCTAAAATGATGCCTATTTTTAAACTTAACGGGGGGCCACGATCCTCAATGGCATACACTAACGAAGTTCCACCAAGTGAAATATACCGGTACAAGTAAAAGACTTTACTTCCACCAGAGAACATCTTTCTCATCTGTGTAATCATCCTTTAACCGATATTTGTATTTGGTTCCTTAAACAATACCCAAGTTTACCATTATCATAACAGTTAAATTTTTACAGTCAAAAGGGCTGTATATGACTATACACTTCGAATTATTTGTAGTTTTGTGTCTCATTAAATGGAGAATAGCGAATTTCAGGAGTAAAGGTCTAGACGTTTTGATTACATAGACCTAACCTTTTGGCGAATAAAAAACTGAAAGGGATTCCAATGCTATAAAAAAATTCATCCTTTTGTACCATAAATTTCCTACAAAAAATTCTACTTTAGTGCACATAACTCGTTTTGAGCTCACTTTGAGAAGCTTCGAAACAGGGATTGACATAATTCCGGTTTTAGTACGGTTTTTGTTGCTAACTCGGTCAGGGCTTACGTTAGCTCCGTTTCAGAGCTTATGTCGGTCAACTCCATGCAACACGTCTCCAACCGCCCTCCTAAAGGAAAAAATAAGCGCGAAAACCGCGCTTACAGCGAGAGCTCCGCGAGCAGAAGCTCGCCGACAGAGTCTGAGAAGCCGAAAATCGACTTCTCAGCAGACCATCCTGCGCGTCCGTTCTGAATAAGCGCAGAAAAACCGCGCTTATTCAGAAGCCCCCGAAAAAATAAGCGCGAAAACCACGCTTACAGCGAGAGCTCCGCGAGCAGAAGCTCGCCGACAGAGTCTGAGAAGCCGAAAAACAACTTCTCGGCATACTGTCCTGCGCATGCGATCTGAATAAGCGCAGAAAAAATAAGCGCGAAAACCGCGCTTACAGCGAGAGCTCCGCGAGCCGAAGCTCGCCGACAGAGTCTGAGAAGCCGAAAATCGACTTCTCAACAGACCTTCCTCCGCGTCCGTTCTGAATAAGCGTGAAAACCGCGCTTACAGACCGGTATTCAGACCGAAATTCATACTTCCATTGGATTTTTCCAATGGAATCGACTTTCCGGCTTCGAAATTCTTTCTTCTATTGGAATAAATCCAATAGAATTGACTTTTAGGCCGCCAAATCCCTACTTACATTGGATTAATCCAATGGGAGCAGCTGGTAGACTGCGACATTCACAAAGCGGGAGCTGAATTTTTCAAATATGACTTTTGAGACAGCCCCACCCAAAACATATAATTATATGTAAAAAAAGAACCCGCAAAAATTGCGAAGTTCTTTTCATTTCTGACGATTGTCAGATGATTTCCTGATAATTGTCCAATAATATCCATTGATCTACTGATATCTCTTAATAAACGCGATCGCGTTGGCAATGTCTACCTCAGGTTTTTCCCCAACTTCACGCTCAATGGTCAAATAGCCCGTGTATCCAATATCACGAAGCGCTTGAAAGTAGCGACCGAAATCGACATGACCTTCACCTAGAGCAAGCTCTCGATAGTAAGGACCTGATGTCGCTGCCTCGGCGATAAGCTCGTGACTCATCGGTTGATACCCTAGTGAACCGTAAACTTCACGAGGGTCTGCCTGACGCAGTCGAATACCATCCTTCACATGCGTGTGGACAATATAATCCTTCAACGTGATAACCCCTTGAACAGGATCATCGCCAGTCACCATCACCATATTCGCCGGATCAAAGTTAACGGAAACGCCTTTGGTGGACATCGCATCCAGAAAGCTTTTCAAGTGAGCAGCTGTTTCCGGACCGGTTTCCACGGCAAAATAAGCGCCTAAGCTGCTTGCATATACGCCTAATTCCTCACACGCATGCAGCATCGTTTCATAGATAGGACCATTGGCCTGCTCAGGCACGACACCGATGTGAGTGGTTACGACCTTAGTACCTAGCTCAACCGCAAGGTCGAGAATACGCTTTGATTTCTCAATTTTGTCTGCATTCACCGACTTATCTTGGAAACCATGACCGCCCAAATCCCCACACAAAGCAGAGATATTAAGCCCCAATGACTCGATGTAAGCTTTCAATTCCTTACGTGCTTGAGGTGATAAGTTCGCTGGGTCCATCTCACCTGAAACTGCATATATTTGTACTCCGTCTGCACCGAGCTCTTTGGCTTTCTTCAAACCATCGCGCAAGCCTAGACGCAAACTGTCAACCATAATGCCAATTGGATTCCCCATATTTCATCAACACACCTTTCGTATCGTTGAATTCTATTGCCTATTCCACATCATCCCATAGCCTTCTTATATTTTGCAACCCAATCATCGTACCCATTTTGCATTCTTCCATGCCTTCGAATTCCAAGGAAATGAATCCGTCATAGCCGGAGCTTTTAATCACACGAAATACTTCTTTCATATCTATATCACCATGGCCCACAATAGCGCCGCGCAAATGATTGCCTTGCAGGGTCTGGAACCAACCCTTGCCTGGATTTTGATACGAAGGACGAAGGTAAAAATCTTTCACATGGACCATCGAAGCAAAGGGCAGATTATTTTTCACCGCAGCAACAGAATCTTCATCTACACACATGAAATTGCCTACATCAAGTGTTGTGCGGAAATTCGGACGGTCTACAGCTTGAATTAACGTTTGAACACGATCACTATGCTGCACAAAGTATCCGTGATTCTCAACGCTCGTTATGATGCCATATTGCGAAGCATAGTCAGCAATTTGTCGGCAGGCTTCCGCCATACGTTCAAGCTCTTTATTGAAGTTCCCGATAGATCGATCTTCACTTGATGCGACATCATGGCGCATTCTTTGTACACCAAGCCTTGCAGCAAGATCGACTTCCCCTTTGACCCGTTTAATTTCCTGTTCGTAGGCCTCTTGAGAGTCCGTAAGAAAGTTTGCTCCAATTGCATAATTAGATATTTCGAGGCCACGTGACTGCGCCTTAAGTCGAATCTCATCTGCAAGTTCCAGATTCCCGGGTAAATCAAAGCCAAGGGGCACAATCTCAACATGTTCTCCACCCTGATCGGCAATCCAGTCAATAACACCCATGATGTCCATTTCTCCAGACTTCAGAGCCTGAAATAAACTATACGTACTAACGCCAAGTTTCATATCCGTTCCTCCATATCTGTTCCTAGATTGCTATAATCTGATTTCCTGACCTTTGGCAGCTGATTCATAAATACCACAAAGGATTTTCATCATAGTAAGCCCATCTTCGACAGGACTAATCGGTGAATTCCCAGTTCGACAACAAGTTAGAAAATGACTGATCTCCTGATTAAAAGCTTCTGTTATGTTGATAGATTTGCTATCTGTCTGCGGCGCTACATTCAAAATGGTATCCAGCATTTCCGTGACGAGGACAAGCTCAGGCTCCAATTCCACTCCGCCCTTATCTCCGTACAGCTTGACCGCGATTTCATCTTTTTTGGCATGAAGAGTAAAGCTTACATCAACCATTAGGGAAGCCCCATTTTCAAACCGAATTAAAGCATTAGCCATATCTTCAACCGTATTCAAATCAACGTTATAATCGGCAGCTTTATAAAAGGAAAGATTGCGTACATTCGCCCGATTCCCAAGCTTGTTATACGTATGACCACTGACCGATACTGGCTTTGGTCTCCCCATTAAATACCAGCATAAGTCAATCACATGTACACCAATATCGATTAAAGGCCCGCCGCCAGATCGTTCCGAGTCAGCAAACCAGCCTCCTGGATTCCCTAATCGACGAAGACACGAAGCTTTGGCATAGTACAATTCTCCCAAATCGCCATTATCGATAAAGCGCTTAACGAGCTGAGCATTGGTATCATATCTTCGTACAAAACCGACTTGCAAAATTCTCCCCGTTTCACGAACGGCCTCTTGAATGCGCTCAGCTTCTTCCACTGTTTTGCAAAGTGGTTTCTCTACAAGAACATGCTTGCCAGCACGCAAAGCTGCAATACTAATCTCAGCATGTGTATTATTCCATGTACAAATACTTACAGCATCCACCTCTGGATTGGCCAGAAGCTCCCGATAATCAGTGTAAATATGCTCAACATTATACTTGGCGGCTTTATCCTCTGCTCTTTGACGATTCAAATCACATACGGCAACCAATTCTGCGTCTGCTTGCTTCACATAGGACTCAAAGTGCATATCGGATATCGATCCTGCTCCGATTACACCAATTTTCATTTTGTTTATGCTCATTGTAAATACTTGCCTCCTTCGTGTCATATGCAATCAGGATAGCATGATTTTAGCTGAGGTAGAATGCATAGGATGAGCATATCCATGGATTATATGGTCAAAAAAAGGCTTTCATTTTAAAGATGACCTTTGTTCTTTGAGCATAAACCAAATATTAACTAGCCCAACTATGAAGAAGCTAATCCAAGGTAGAGCACCCCAACCGAGAATGCTCCCCAAGTCGTACAAATAACCCCCGCCAACATTACCAATCATAGCGCCGATGGATAAAGCAAAACTATTAAAGCCAAAATAACTGGCTATACTTCCTGCCCCGGCAAATTCAGACACCATTGTATTCATCATTGGCTGCCAAAACACTTGCCCTAGCATTAATGAAATAACTCCCGCATATATCCCCCACATCGAGCCCGACATCCCAATTGTAAACAGCCCCGCCGAAATGAGTAACGTACCTACTGATAACACGCCAAAGGGCTGCATTTTAGTCTGACTTAATTTAGAAAAAGGAACCTGCAATAATACCATTACAATGGCTCCGCAGCTATAAATAAACCCGATATTGGCTCCTGCAGCAATCTGATTCACTCGAAATGGAACGGCAATGTATAGCTGTGCTACAAGCGACCAGGATATCATCGTAAACACCATGAATCGTAGAAAGCTGCGGTTCTGCAGCACTTTTCTCAGCTGTGGTATCATACCTTCGTAATCGGCTTTTGTTTGTTTAGTTTTTATCTGTGGCAAAAAGAAAAGACTTAACAAGAACGAAAACACAAAAATCAGCGTAGCCGTTATACTGACATATTGAAAATGAAAACCCATTAAAAAGGCGCCCAGTATCGGACCCACCACAAATCCCAGATTACTTAACATTTCACGTATCGAGTAAACCGTAATCCGGTTTTCAGGTGTAGAAAGCGCTGCGTAATAAGCATAACTGGCTGGTTGGAATAAAGCTGCGCCTAAACCCGAAAAGAAGCATGCTAGGATTAAACCCGGGATATGATCCACGAATCCGAATAGCCCGAAACCGAAAGAACGGATAAACAAACCAATCAATATCGTTCGCTTATACCCAAGCCTGTCCGCCAATGTGCCGCAGAAAACGGACAACCCTTGTTGACTGAAGCTGCGGATAGCCGATATGACGCCAACTATCGTGACAGTAAGCAAAAGATCATGCAGTAAATACTAAGCAAGCAGCGGAATCATCATATAAAACCCAACCGCCATACTGAATGTATTCATAAACATAACCCAAAAAGGAAGTTTAATAGCGGTTAGCCTATTCATAGCTGTTAACAAGAGCATTTCCTCATTTCCTTGTACGATGCGATGTGTCAATTTTAACAAGATACAAGATCCAGCAAGGATTGTATATGGACTTTCTTTATGTAGGCTTGGGTATATTATTGCTGTTTTTATTACTAAAAAGGCGGCACAATACGTTAAATACCGCATTGTGCCGCCTTTTCCCCTGTTAAGGGATTAATAAGATTTTCCCTGTGCTTTTCCTGCTCTCTAAGAGTTTGTGGGCTTCCGCGCCCTCCCTCAAAGGAAAGCATGTAAGGCTCTCTATTTGAATAATCCCTCGCCGCAGCGCATCAAAAAGTTCGTTTGAACGCTCAATTCGATTCTGCAAGGTGGTCACATGGTTCCACAAGTCGCCTCCCGTCAGCGTCTTTGATGTATCCATGAGCATTCGAGGGTCAATAGAAGGCGGATCTCCTCCAGCCATGCCATAGAAAATGACCGTCCCCTTCGTTTTGGCAGCAGCGAAACTATCCATTAACGTGGACCCAACTGAATCGTAAACAGCATCTACGCCTTGATGGTCGCTTGACCAATTTCTGACCCCATTTACCCAATCGCTGTCGTAACTTAGAACTTCATCTGCACCAGCCTTTAAGGCGATTTCTCTTTTGGCATCGGAAGAGGTCAAACCGATGACTCGTGCGCCTTTACTTTTACATAGCTGCGTCAAAATCTGTCCAACGCCCCCTGCTGCGGCATGTACGACGATTTCGTCGCCCGATTTTACACGATAGCTGTCATTCACCAGATAATGCGCCGTCATACCCTGAAGCAAAATACCCGCGGCGTGTTCGAACGTGATATCCACAGGTAAAGGTATAGCTCGATCTATAGGCACAGCAACCAATTCCGCATTGGCAAAAGGAACATCCACGAAGGCAATTCGATCTCCGACCTTGATTTGGTCCACATTCGAAGCTACTCGCTCAACAATGCCGGCACCCTCATACCCTAGAATGAAGGGTGGCTTCCCAGCAAGATGATAGTTGCCTCGTCTCCTATATATGTCGGCGAAATTTAAGCCGATGGCTTCCGTTTTCACTAGGATATGTCCTGGTTCTAAGCTGGGCTCAGGAATGTCCACATATTGTAGGACCTCTGGCCCACCAAACTGCTCAAAAATTAGTGCTTTCATGGACTACCTCCAACAGGCTAATCTTACTAAAAAATTGTATCATATTTTGTAACAACCACCTGTTTGGGTAATAAGGCAAATTGGGCAGGCTTGTTGATATAATAACCTTGTACTCCCCAACAATTCATTTCCTTTAACATCCTATATTGTTCATAAGTCTCGATGCCTTCTGCGATTACTTGTAGGTTCAGTGCATGGGCCATGGCTAAAATCGCTGAAATTAGAGAGACATTCATTTCCCAAATGAAAGACCTATCAATCTTTAACTTATCTATCGGCAGCAAGGTTAACATGCTTAAAGAGGAATAGCCGGTTCCGAAATCATCTAAAGCAATGGTAAATCCTTCAGCGCGTAATCTACGCAGCGTTTGTTGGACATCTTCCATCGAGTGAATCGTCGTGCTTTCCGTTATTTCTAATTCCACTACACGTGGGTCCACATGCTCATCTTCCAATATTTGAAGCATTTGATCAACGAAAAGATGTTCGTTTAGTTGAATCCTTGAAATGTTGACCGAAATTTTAAATTGAGGACCATATTCTGCTTTTAAAAGATGCCAATCCTTACAAGCTTGCCTGATGACCCAGTATCCAATCGGAATAATCAATCCCGTTTCTTCGGCGACCGGAATAAAGTCACTGGGTTGGATCATTCCCATGTTGGCGGAGTTCCATCTAAGCAGAGCTTCTGCTCCAATGACTTCCTCCCGGACCGGATTGTAAATAAGCTGATAATGCAAATGCAATTCTTCTTTCTCAACCGCTACTGAAAGCGCAAGCTCATGAATGAAATTCTCAACATGGTCGTATTTAGATGAAGCTTCGAAAATATGAAATCTCTTTCTTCCCGCCCCTTTGGCCTTATACAAGGCAATATCCGCTTGCTTCAAAAGGGTTTGGATGGTTTCACTATTCACACTTCTAGCCACACCAATACTTACGTTTAATTTCATTGGATGATCATTTACCGTAAAGGGAGCCACAAAAAGTTGATTAATTTGGTCGGCAGTCTCTTCAGCTGGTCCAAGTTGCCCCATTGCTACGACGACAAATTCATCTCCACCCAATCTTACAAGTATATAATCCTTACCAAATTTCTCAACAAGACGATTAGCGACCTCTACGAGTACGGTATCACCTACATCATGTCCGAAAATATCATTAATATTTTTGAAATAGTCCAAATCAAGCAAATAAATGTTCGCTGGATTGTGCACATGCTCAAGCAGGAATCTTCGATTATAAAGCTTGCTAAGATCGTCATGATAGGCGTAATGATAAAGCAGATTTTCTTGTTTTTTACGTTCAGTAATATCACGAGTAACCGTGACGATGAACTCCATGTCACCGCTTTCATTGAAAATTGGCGTAAGTATACTTTCTCCGCTTAACATACCATTGGGTAGTATAACGCCATCTTCATACTTAATGGTTCGCCGTTCGTTAACCACTCTCGTGTATTTCTTATGTAAATAGTTCGCCATCTGGCTCGTGTTTATATCAAAAAATGTGAGTCCGACAGCATCCATCGTTATTCCACTGAATTTCGTAGCAGCATGATTTACATAATAGTATTTGATATCAGATCCATCAACACTCATGATGTAAATCGAGTCTTCCATATTATCCATCATGCTTAGGAGTGTCTTAACATCAAGTAATCTATTCGCAGGATTTATCATATAAACGACTCCTCTATACTCACAACAACCTTATAACTGTCTCTAAGTTGACTGGAATATAGCATTCGACAGAAAAATTCATTATCCTTCCAACGAGGATATCAATCCATCTTAATCTGTTTTCCGATTCACTTTTCTCAAAAATTGCAAGGTTCGCTCATTCGTTGAAGCGTCAAAAATATCGGCTGGCGTTCCTCGCTCAATAATCGCGCCTTGATCCATAATGACAACTTGGTCCGCCACTTCTTTAGCAAAGCCCATTTCATGTGTCACGATGACCATCGTCATTCCTTCGAATGCTAGATCCTTCATCACCTTTAGCACTTCACCTACCAATTCCGGGTCAAGCGCGGACGTAGGTTCATCGAATAATAGTACCTCAGGATTCATCGCCATGGCCCGAGCTATCCCTACCCGTTGTTGTTGTCCACCAGACAGTTGATGAGGATAATAATCGGCACGATTACGAAGTCCAACCTTATCTAAGATGGATAAAGCCTTGTCCTTTGCGGTTTTCGAGGATTGTTTAAGGACAATAACAGGACCTTCCATAATATTTTGCAAAACGGTTAAATGAGGAAATAAGTTGTAGTTCTGGAAGACCATACCGGTGTGCTGCCGAATGGAACGGATGTCCGTCTTACTCAACTTGGCTTCACTAGTGAATGTCATAGTCGCTTTAGCTATCGAGAGGGTCCCCTGATCTGGAAAGTCCAATAGTTTCAGACATCTTAATAGGGTCGTTTTGCCGGAACCGGAAGGTCCGATAACAACGGTTGTGCTCCCTTTTTCAACATCCAAATCAATATGGTTCAAGACGTGGAGGTCATGAAAATGTTTATGTATGCCTTCCATTCTAATCATGCTGGGCCCCCCTTACTTGGCAATGTTTCGTTCGTAGTGGATCTCAAGTTTGGATTGGAAATAGGAAAGAAAGGTACTGAAAACTAAATAAACGAAGGCAACTTCGATATAAAGCCATAATGGCTCATAAGTAACAGCCGCAACCTGCTGCCCTTTCTGAAACATTTCCGTAACCGTAATCGTGGCGGCCAAAGATGTGTCTTTGATTAAACTTATGAAGGAATTTCCTAATGGTGGAATAGCGACTCGCACAGCCTGGGGTAAAATGATGCGCCTCATCGCCTGCCATTTCGTCATATTGATCGAATAAGCTGCCTCACTTTGGCCTTTGGGAATCGACAATATCGCGGCACGAATGATTTCGGAGCTATAGGCTCCTTTATTTAACGTAAACCCGATAATGGCTGTTGGAAAAGGATCCAGCGTTATTCCCAAACTTGGAAAACCATAAAATAGAATAAACAATTGGACAAGCAATGGCGTGCCGCGAAAAACCCAAACATAAAATCTCGCTATCGCCCGTAGTATGGCAAAATCTGATAAGCGAGCAAGTGCCGTGATGAATGCCAAGCTAAGTCCTAGTGCAAATGTGATTAAAGTAAGCGGAACTGTGTATGTAAGCCCCGCCTTTATAATAGGAAAGAAGGCATCGGACAGGATCCCTATGATTCGTTCAAGACGTTCATTTGTCATTAGGCTAGGTCCTTACTTCGTTACATCGGCATTGAACCATTTTTGCGAAATTTGAACCAATGTACCGTCCGATTTCATGTCAGCCAAGGCTTTATTAACTTTACTAACTAAATCCGTGCTTCCTTTGCGGAATAAAAAGGCGTTGCTCGTTGCGGACGGCTCCTCATAAACCGTTTTGATCGGGAGCTCAGGACGCTGCTTTTTTAAATCCAAATAGGACAAACTATCGTTAAGCGTCGCATCGATCCTGCCCGAAGTCAAAAGATCAATCGCTTGATTAAAACCCTCCACAACTGTATTTACCGCCCCGTGTTCTTCCGCTATTTTCCGATAATTACTATCGAGGGATTGTCCAACCTTCTTGCCTTTAAGGTCGTCTAACGTTTTAATATTGGTATTATCCGCTTTCACCACAAGAACTGCGCGTGAAACAATAAAAGGCGTCGACATATCATACTTCTCCAAACGATCCGGGCGAACAGCTACTTCATTGGCCACCATGTCATACCGCTTCGCATCGAGTCCGGCAATCATGCCATCCCACTTAGTTTCAACAAAACGCGGCGTCATACCAATCCGTTTACATACCTCTTCTGCCGTCTCAACATCAAATCCCGTAAGCTTGCCAGCCTTATCATGAAAAGTGAAAGGTGCATAAGTACCTTCTGTACCGATCGTAATTTCGGCCTTACTCGGCGAAGATGCTGACGGCGTTGCGTTTGGCTTAGCCGAACTACAGCCTACCGAAGTTAGGAGCAATGCAGTAACTGCTGTTGTTGCGAGTAATTTTTTCATCCTAATAACCCCCTGTGAAATAACCCTTTTTGAGTTAAAGGTATTATTCCCCATGTGAAGTAATTTTAAGAAAAAAAAATGTAGTGCGTGAAAATGTACGCCAGAAAAATTTGCAATCCGAATTAGAATTAGTACGAATTCGGACTTATAATTTTAGACTAAAAAGCCGAACGAGACGAAAGAGACAAACGAAACAATACAACGAATGAATCTAACGAAAGAACGAATCAACTGCAAAGAGAATTCCAACTAACGAGCGTAAAGGAAAATAGCCTCTCTATGCGTAATTGTTAAATTTTGTGTAGTATTATATTATTTTTAATAATTAATATCAAACGGTTGTGAAGCACACGCCGCTTTTACGGATCAGCATCAGCTGTCCGGAGGAGCGGTTTATTTATTTTCTGGAGGTGGCCTATACATTTATGAATGAATTTGAAATTGCACATGAAGCCTTTTTAGCTAAACACATTTCGATGAGGGGCGGGGAACGATTAAAGCGACTTAAAGAGGGTCATGGACATGCGGAAAAGTATTTTCTTGAGCAGATTTGGTCCCCATTTCGCTGATATAAGTCGCACCCAATTCTCAGACCAATTAATTCGACAAAACCACCTTATTTTAGATGGTTGGAAAATTTTTCGTTTCTCTTAGTGGGTTGGGGCTGAGAAGTTTTAACCGACCAGAATAGACGAGACTCCGCCGGCTGAGAAGTTGATTTCCGGCTTCTCAGACACTGCTGGCGAGCTTTGGCTCGCCGATTTCTCGCTGTAGGCGTGGTTTTCGAGCTTAATTTTTATGGACGCACGGGACAGAAAGCTTGTTAACCGACAAATATATGCCAAGAGAGCCGAAATGGATCTCTCACCGCTGGAAAAGTAGCAAAGTGTGCTGAGAAGTCCGAAAAGGTCTTCTTAGAGCCAGAAGGATGCTTGTTAACCGACAAATATATGCCAAGAGAGCCAAAATGGATCTCTCACCGCTGGAAAAGTAGCAAAGTGTTGTTGAGAAGTCCGAAAAGTACTTCTTAGAGCCAGAAGGATGCTTGTTAACCGACAAATATATGCCAAGAGAGCCGAAATGGATCTCTCACCGCTGGAAAAGTAGCAAAGTGTGCTGAGAAGTCCGAAAAGGTCTTCTCCGCGCGGGACGGTGTGCTGAGAAGTCGATTTCCGACATCTCAGACTCTACCGACGAGCTTCGGCTCCCGAAGCTCTCGCTGTAAACTCGTAATTCGCGCCTATTTCTGCGGGGAGGCGTACGGAGGCTAGCGTATCCTCCGTCTTCTACGACTTATTATTTTATCGATAACCTACGTATCTCTTCGTCGGTTAATGCTTCATTAAATACAGCAAGTACACCCAGTAGTCCGGCATAGAAATTGCCCATCTCCCCGGAACGATTCACGCCACCAACGGTGAAGTCAGCACCCGTAAGTCCCCCATCGAACAAACCTTTGTCATATAAGTAAGGGTTGTAGGTTTCCCTCTCGTCCAGCACGCCGTCCACATACACCTTGGCATAGGTGCCATTATAAGTGAATGCTAGCGCATACCACTTATCCTTCGCCAGCGGTGTTGCTCCTATCGCCGTTGTCATACACCACGGATATCCCTGTGTCGGACCTCCTTCAACAGAGACATGTCCTCCCACTTGATCCCCGCTCTCCCAAATCCTCAGATTAAGAAACATGGCATATTGGCGCTTCTTCTCTGTTTCGTTCCACATGCCGGCTATCGCTTCGCACTGCCCGTTTACTCTGTTTTCGCGTTTTAGCCAAGCGAAGATGGTCAGCTTTGCATCCAGTCCGTGGAAATCTAGTGCTGGGCAATCTTTTCGGGGCAGGTTGAACCATTGGCCATATTCTAATTTTGCCGCGTAAGTCCCTAAGACGCCGTCTTCAACCCTCCTTATTGGTCCAGACTTTTCATCCAAAACATAAGGAAAAGGCCCTTTTGCCACTCGAGACTGGCCCTCAGCTTCTTGAAAGTCCCAGAAGGATACGAGAGAATCCTGTTGAAGAATCAATGCAGATTTACTCGCCATTCACTCAGCCTCCGATTGCAACATGTTTTTATGCTAGAGTTATAAAAGGGATCTACCGCCAAAGGCAGATCTCTTTGAATTACCTACAGAAAATGATAGCTGGATGTGTCCTTACCTTTTAAATTATAGCGTTGGTAGTGTTGGTAATGCGCTTTATATAGAATCCCATTCTTACTAGGCGTGTACGTCAAATACAACTGTTTACGGCTTACGTCGGACAAGTTGGCCCCACTTTGATGAGGTGTAAACGAATGGAAGATGATCACATCACCTGGATTTGTTTCTACGATAACACCTTTTTGGGGATCAATCTCAGCAATTTCTTCCGCATTCATGTTGCGCAGCTCACCCGGCGTGGAACGCAATCTTTCATGATAGCCTGGAAACAATTCCAAGCCTCCGTTTGCCGTTGTCGCTCCATCAATTGCAACCATTACCGAGATCAAACCTTCAATGGGGAAGCCCTGCCACCAAGAAGCATCCTGATGCATCGAGTAGCCATTTGCGCCTGGGAGTTTAAAAATGAGTTTATCCTTGAAAAGTAGCGGTTCGTCCAAATAAATATCACGCAGCGGTGATAAAATGCGCTCATCCTCCACTAAATCAGCAAACACTGCGGAAATGTCATGAACCGGGTCCAGACGTTCGATCGCAACTCGGCCATCTGCGTAGACTTTGTGACCAGCACGAATGTTAAACTTATCGGTATACTCGCCTAATGTAAGCAATTGATCGCATTCCGTTTGGATGACTTTCGCTTCTTGTTCTGAAAATACGTTCCGCAGCACCAAGTACCCCTGCTCGTTATACGTGTGAAGCTGCTCTTCTGATAAAATACTCAAAGATTTCTTTCTCATGGAAATCTCCACCTCTCATTTGTTTTTTTGCCTCTCACGTTGTGTGATTGACTTTCTTTTAACCTTATATTACAGCCATGTATTCCCTTAATCCATGCACTAGGTTATACTAATTCATATACTTTTTTGCATGGAACGGGAGAGTGAGTACATGATTGGAAAGCTCCAAATTAAGCGGTATTATTTTGGTAAACAAAGAGAGCAGTTTTCTCTATCCGAGGACACTTATGAAGGCTGGGGGATGCTCGCTGCCCAATCAGGTCGATTCTCCTTCACTTTAGAGGGGGATGATCCGGGTGAGCGGATTGCCGAATTCGGGGAGCTTGTTTTTTGCCAACCCGGCCAAACGTTCAGGCGTCTTGCTCTTGAACCGATCTCTTTTCATTTCGCTGAATTCACGTTAGACAGCAGTGTGACACTGCCAGGTAAAATCCGCATCAAGGATGTCGGTAGGCTCAGCTCCACCTTTCAATATTTACAAGAATGGCAGGAAGAAGTGGATCATGGCGATCATCAGTGGGAGGTCGTTCATCATCTCATTGAAGACCTGCTTTTCATGGCAAATCGGGAGCAGCTCACAGCGCAGCGTAAGCGATCCGGTACTTCTGATCCCTTAATGAATCAAGCGGCTGCTTATATAGAAATGAAGGCTTTCGAACATGAATTGTCCTTGCAGGGGCTAGCTGTCACACTTGGTATTGGTGCATCTCAGCTTACTCGGCGTTTTCAAGCCGTGTACGGTATGTCACCAATTCGGTATGCAACAAAGGTTCGACTATCCCGAGCACGCTTGCTGCTAGCCGAAACGCCAGACACACTCGATGCCATTGCTGAGCAGTGCGGCTTTCAGAATGCCTTCTATTTCAGCCGTGTCTTCTCGCAGCAAATGCAAATAAGCCCTTCCGCCTATCGAAGGACTTTCCGTGTATGAAAAAGGGCCGTTGATCGTTAGTTCGAACGGATCAGCGGCCAGATTAATCGCAACAGCTTAGACAATGGAATAGTTAACCCAATCCCCTTGAACCCCACCCATTTTCTCAAAGAAATGTTGAGCTCGTTTATTATCAGGAGCCGTTATCCAAGACATATACGCATATCCTTGATCTTTGGAGTAACCTTGGCATTCTAAAAACAGTTCTGATTCCACTTCTGAACCTCTTAATGGCTCAATGACATAAAGGTCGTTCATGATCGTAATTTTCTCTGCTTTCATCGTACTAAATGCGAAGTATAAAGTGGCAAAGCCGACTAGCTTTCCGTCTTGTTCTGCGACAAATTGTATACCTAATTGTTTCTCTAAAAGGGTTTGAATCAACTTATGTATTTTCCCATCGGCTGGCCTAGGCTTCTGATAAAATCCTACGATGTATTCATACATTAATTCGGTCAAGCTGTTTTCATCATCAGGTTCTGCGTCTCTCACGATAAGTGGCATTAATAATTCCCTCCATTCGATAATGCATAATTATACATAAATATGCATGTATATTCAATATTATTATTTCAGTTATTCAGAATAAAAAAAGAGAAGCCGCCACGAAAGTTCATCTAGGTTAGTTACATGGAAATTATTCCCTTCTCATTCTTATTTGAGGTATAACTTTGGTTTCCTTTTACCAATTCAACCAGCTGCACTTCATGCGGCGATAACGTACTCACTAATGTGTAAGCGCTGTCCTTTATCTCGACCTGTTCAACCGTTAATCGCGGGCAGCTCGCCTGCTTTAGATAATCCAAAGTGTCTGCATCCATATGTACAGGCGCACCCATTTGCACCCATAGATCGAAAGCACTGCCATGCTGCCTATTGATCGTATGCCTTTTGAGCGTGTAAGTCCCCGATCGAATGCCCGTCAGTTCCAGCGTCAGCTCTGTGAGCCCATCTTCTTCAAACACATCGTACCTATTGGTACGGTTAATGAAAGACGCATCCCCTTTGCGATACAAAGCATCCAAATGCACATAAGCATACATTAAAACCTGCAGCCCCTTGTCATTGCCAGCGATGTAATACCCTTCACCCCGATCTATACAGTGATCACCCAACCTCGCAAGTAGTTTGAACGCATAAAAGGCAGGCTTAGGTATGCCGTTATATGTCATCAAGCCCAGACCACCGTGAAACAGCTCGGCCGACATTTTGAACTCTTCCAGCAGGTCTGTCACCGTCCAATAGCCAAAACTATGGAGGGCATCCATATTTTCCAGCACATTTTTCACGATGTAAGCCGCTTTGTAGCACGTATCATTCACTAGATCCCGGTGAGATCCCGTGGAATTCCATTCGGTCATGTGCAGCTCAGGCGTATAGCCGCTTGCCGACGCAGAGACTGTTTCTTTTAATTTTGCAATGACCTGGGATAAATACCCTGTATCGGCTGATAATTCAATACGCTGAAAAACCAGATTCGGAAATTGCTCAAAATCAACCTGGATTTCTTCATTTGAAATGCTCATCGCCTCATCATACGGGTAGTTGTGGATAGAAATAAAATCAGGCTCCGCATGCCGTTCGCGCACATCCCGCACAAACCGGGTCAGCCAATCCTCCCGCATCAACGTAATCGACAATATCCCCGGTCCCCCTACACGCAGCTCTGGATGAATCGATTTGATGCAGTGATATGTGGAGACGAACAGCTCACAGTAAGCTTCGTATGTGTCCGGCCAGAAAATACGGATTTCCGGCTCATTCCACACCTCGAAATACCATTGCCGCACTTCATGAATGCCATATTTACGAATGTAATGTGTAATGAATTGATGGATCATTTGGTTCCACTTGCCGAGATCCTTAGGACTACCCACAAAGCTCTTTTTATAAAAAATTGTACCGCATTCCTCTCCGGCAAGCTGGCTCGGCAGAAAGCTGAGCTCCAGAAAAGGCCTCAGTCCGGAGGTCAGGATAAAATCAAACAATGAATCGCTATAAGCAAAGTTTAGGCTAACTTCTCCCCGTTCGTTCTCACCGTATACCATCATCTCATCATCAAAAATACCGTGAAACCGCACATACTGAAATCCGATTTCCCGCTGCACACGCTGCATGTGCTTTTGCACTTCAGCAAATAGCACCTCTTTGGCTTTGCCCACCGTCATGAGCTTCTTCCAGGTATGATCAACTTCGGTGACGGGAGTCGACTCTACTGAAACATGGCTTGAACGTTTTGCATGGGGCGCAGGCAAGGTCGTCACCGCCGGGACCGATTTATCTGGAAGATATTTGAAAAGCGACTCGAACGCTTGCGACGGATTCATTTCAAAATAGTTAAAATGACTCGCACTGCTTTTCTGAAACCTGCTTCGGCCGTCCAAGACCGTCTTCCGGTATTCGCCAGGCGTTTGTCTGTAAAATTCTTTGAAAACCGCATTAAACGATTTTAAGTTCGGAAATCCGTGGTCATGAGCGATCTGCGTGATCGATAAATTCGTTAGCGTCAAATCTTTTACCGCTCTGTCCAAACGTACCGCATTCACGTATTTCGTGAAGGAAGTGCCCATATACTCTTTGAAAAACCGCGATAAATACGGAACCGTCAAATACTCCTGCTGCGCCAACTGCTGGATGTTGATATTCCGGTTGTAGTTCTCCTTCACATAGGAGGTAATGCGCAGCAGCCGTTCGCGATGCTTGTCATCCAGCTTCTCGGTATTTTGGTCCTGAGAGCGAAAGCCTTGTATGAGCAAGTACGTCAAACTCAGCAGAAGTGACTGTATGCGCAGTGTGTACCCTTGCGGGCGCTTATAGTGGAGCAGCATCATTTCGGCGAGCAGAGCGCGAAGCTCGTCAAACTTAACCTGCTCTTCCCGGCCATAGGCCGCAGAGTTGCATCCAAACGACATCCGTTCGATCTGAGGTTCAATCTGAATGAGATATGCGATGGGGATTTGCAGCGCCAGAACCAAATTGTTCTCCTCAGCTTCAATCGCATGAATATCATTGGCATTAATCAGAAATAAATCTTCTTCATTCAGCTCGGTATATCTATCTTTCGTAAACAATTGGAGCTTCCCCTTTAGCACGAACAGTATTTCTATGCTGTCATGCCAATGATTCGGTACCTGATGGGTGCTGTGCAAAAACAAGTGAACGGGAAGTTGGTCGTCCGTCTCAATATTTTCGTAGGTGTAGCTTTGCACCTCTTCTCCTCCTTCACTTTGAATGCGTTCTATCATCCTATTATAATCTTTCGTATGATCAAATCATATGGTCGCTGGTGATGATGGTGATGCTATGAGAGCGGGAACCTCTGCAACACACGCATGCAGAATCGGACGATGGATGAATTAACTGGAAAATCACCTGCTAATTTCCTCATTTGACCGTTTTTCCATCAAATAACTGGAATTTATCCTGTTAATCACTCCATATTGTGTTAATTCGATGATACGCTGTCGATTTAGATGGAGATTTCCCAGTTAATTGTGTAGCCCCCTTAATAAAGGGAGAATTAGCAGGAGGATTTCCTTCTATTTAGATCACATAACGCTCCTAAACAGCGATAAGCTCCGCTCACACTGTTTGTCCATTTCCAACACACACACACACAACAAAAAAAAGCGATCGAGCAGATACCTCCTGCTCAACCACTTCCTATTATCCAAACACAATCTCCGCCATCTCAGCAAGGTTCCGGAGTCGATAATCGGCTACCGAACTATCAAACGCAGCACCAATGGCCGCCTTCAACATGCCGGCACGTTCGGCGGCAATAAGCCCCGCCTCGGCGTCTTCCACGACGAGACAATACGCCGGGTCTACACCGAGCTGCTGTGCCGCCAGCAGAAATACCTCCGGATCGGGCTTGCTGCGCACAATCTGGTTGCCATCGGCTATCGCATCGAATACATGCGCCAGTCCGATCCTCTCCAGAATCATCGGTGTGTTTCGGCTGGACGAACCAATTGCTGTTTTCACGTCTTGCTCCTTGCACCTAGCAATGAACGCAAGTGCCCCCTCAGCAGCATCGGCTGGTGTCAATTGCAGGAGCAGCTCACGGTAATATTCGTTCTTCCGATCGGCTAAATCTTCTTTCTCACTCTGCGTATAGCTTCGCTCGCTCTTCTCGAGGATGATGTCCAGACTCTCCATCCGACTCACGCCACGCAGTCTGTCATTGATGGACACATCAAATGAAATGCCCTCCTCGTTTGCCATCCGCTGCCAAGCCTCATAGTGAAAGCGATCCGTATGAACGAGAACGCCATCCAAATCGAAAATAACTGCTTGTATCGCCATCATGCTAACCTCCTCCTTCGCCGTCTGATTACAGACGTGTATCCCAATAGCCGCAAAACGGGTCAATTGGATTTACGCCTGTAAAGGAGGAACGCCCCAGCAGCTTCTCGATGAGCGCATCCACCACGTAATCGCTTGGCGAATACGCGTTAATAAACGTAGGCACGCGAGGCACATCCAACAGATGATACGGATTCGCCACCGAAATGAATACAGTCGGCAGCTCGGGGATGAACCACGGCATGTCAGACCCGAATGGTGGCGCCCAGTTAATTCGTACAACCGTTTGGTTGCTGTGTGTCTCCAGACTTGAGAAGTAGACCGCCGCATCGTAGTGATCCGTCAACGCCTTCACACCGCTGAACATGGCGCTAAGGTCGATGTTTTTCTTATCGTATAGTTTCACTTCGAAGCCTTCAGCTTCCAGCTTCGAGATGAAGTATGGCGCAACATCCGTTCCGCCGAATAAGCCTTCCTCGCCTCCAAGTGTGAAAAGCAGCAGTCGTTTATGACGCTCTGGGCTGATCGGCAGCAGCTGCTGCGTGTCCTTTACCAGGGTAACCGACTGGTCGGCGCATTCTTGCGCCCAACGAACATGCTCCTCGCAGCGGAGTACAGACAAAGCCTCTTTGCCTGGTACGAGAGTTCCTTCCTGTTTCTTCCGATGAAGTCCCAGCGCGGCTTTGACACCGAGGATCCGCGTGACCGCTTCATCCACCCGAGCTTCCGTCAGGATGCCGTTCTCGATCCCTTTCATCATATAAGCAAAGTCTTCTTCCAGACTTTTGTTAAAGAGGAACATATCGCACCCCGCTGCAATGGAGGTCGGAACCGCGAGCTCCCGTTTCATAGCCATCGTGAACCCTGCCATCGGCGTAGCATCCGTCGTGATCAACCCATTGAAACCGAGCTTCTCGCGCAGCAAACCGTTCAGAAGCTCCGGTGCCAACGTCGCAGGCATAATCTCCGTATCTTCGATCCCCGGACGCAAATGTCTGGAATAGGCGGGATGAGCGATGTGCCCCACCATGACCGTGTGCGCTCCCGCTTCAATACAATCCTGATACACCTTGCCAAAGGTAGCGTCCCACTCTTCGATTGAAAGTGAGTTGATCGATGTCAATAAATGCTGATCCCGCTCGTCCACGCCATCGCCTGGGAAATGCTTAATGGATACGGCCATCCCATGCTCCTGAATCGCTTCCGTATACGCCTTGCTCATGCGGGCTACCCGCTCCGGATCCGAACCAAATGTTCTTACATTGGTAATCGGATTACGGAAGTTATAGTCAATATCAAGAATTGGGGCGAACGCCCAGTTGCAGCCAACGGCACCGCCTTCTCGAGCGGCGATGGTTCCCAGTTTGCGCGCCATCTCCGTATTATCCGTCGCAGCGACCTGCAGCTGTTTCCCGAAGAAAGTGCCGTCCACAGCCGAGCCGTTGCCTCCTGCTTCCAAATTGGCGGCAATCAGCAGAGGAATATCCGATGTTTCCTGCAAATAGCGGTGCGTTTCTTGCACCTTGTCTCCGGGTCCGGGGCGGTACATGATGCCCCCGATCTTGACGCCTTTGGTCAATTGCGCAAGATGCTCTTTCTCATCGGTGAACCCGATAGGGCAGAACAACTGCCCTACTTTGGTCACCAAATCCATAGATGCCAACGTGTCCGCGACCCATTGAATCCCTTCTTCGTTCAGATGAAACGGCTTTGCTTTCAAATCAATCATGTCTGATTCCTCTCTCTCCCGGAAGTATCTATCTATTGTTCAGATGGTTCAGTAAATCGTCCAATCCCTGTTCCGTCAAAGCGCCTTGGCTAAAAGCGACAAGCGCGCGGAGCGGCATATTTTGCATCATGGCCATCATTAATTCCGAACCATCCTGCATCATTGCCATCATCCCTCCGAATTGACTCATCATGGATTGAATGATCGCTGCGCCCTTTGGATCTCCATTCAGATCGCCTATTGTCGAGTTACGCGTGTAAGTCTTGGCAAGCGCAACCGTGGATTCCACAGCAACACGCTCTGTGAGTACGATACCTTGGGAGGAATGTCCGATGAGAATATCGAATTCACCCGTTTCTACATGCCAATCCTTCAGCTCGACGTTATAATAGGCAAAAGCTCTTTGATCCAGCGTGAACGTCACTGTCTTCGTTTCACCAGGTAAAAGCGCTACCTTCGTGAAACCTTTCAGCTCCTTCTCAGGCCGTACGACACTGCTGACCACATCTTTAACATACAACTGCACGACTTCTTTACCTTGCATCGCGCCGGTATTCGTAACCTTCACGCTAACTTGCAGCGTGTCGGTATCTTTCATGCTGTGCGTGCTTACCGAAAGATCGGAGTACGCGAATGTTGTATAGCTGAGACCGTATCCAAATGGGAAAAGCGGAGCAATCCGCTTGGCGTCATAGTAACGGTACCCTACGAACAATCCTTCCTTGTACTCAACAAGGTCCCCCTCGCCGGGGAAGTTCAGGAAGGACGGGTTGTGCTCAAGCTGCTGCGGGAACGTCTCCGCCAGCTTGCCGGACGGACTGACATTGCCGAACAGCAGGTCGGCAATGGCGCCACCGAGGGCTTGCCCGCCGAGGTAGCCCTCCAGCACTGCCTTGACGCGGCCGAGCCAAGGCATTTCAATCGCGGAGCCGTTGCTCAGCACGACCACGATGTTCGGTTGAACGTCCGCGACAGCCTCAATGAGGCGGACGTGGCTCTCCGGAATCCGCAGATGATTCCGGTCATAGCCCTCGGATTCGTTGCGCTCCGGCAATCCAACGAACACAATCGCTGTGTCAGCTTGCGAAGCAGCTTCCACAGCCTGTGCGACGAGCTCCACATCCGGCTCATCGCTGTCAGAGGCGTAGCCCTGCGCATAGGATAGCAGCGCAGATGATCCTGCTTCCCTCATGATACTATCGTAAATATCATCCAACTGGGTAGGTTTGATATGCGAGCTTCCGCCACCTTGATACCTCGGATTACGGGCAAAGTCGCCGATCACCGCATAGGAGCCTTCGCGTTTCAGAGGCAGCAGGCTGCTCTCATTTTTGAGCAGCACCATACTTTCTCTGGCAGCAACACGGGCTAATTGGTGATGCGCCTCCGGATCAAAGGAAGCATCCACCTTACGATTCTCTACCGCTTTGAAGATAATGGCCAACAGGCGGCCAACCGCACGATCCAACGCTTCTTCCGACAATGCCCCGCTGCGCACGGCCTCGATGATTTTCTGATCGCCGACGCCGTTACTTGTCGGCATTTCCAATTCCAAACCTGCAGCTAGCCCATTAACGCGCTCATTGACTGCGCCCCAGTCGGAAACGACGAAGCCCTCATGACCCCACTCTTCTTTTAAAATATCTGTAAGCAGATACGCATTTTCTGAGGCGTACTCCCCATTCACCTGATTGTAAGCACTCATAACGGTCCAAGGCTTCGCCTTCTTCACCGCGCCTTCGAAGCTTGCCAAATAGATTTCTCTCAGTGTTCGCTCATCCACAATGGCGTCTACAGACATACGCCGGTGCTCTTGATTGTTCGCGGCAAAATGCTTGAGCGATGTGCCTACGCCTTGGCTTTGTACGCCGTTAATATGACCTGCGGCCATCTCGGAGGACAAATACGGATCCTCGGAGAAATATTCAAAATTGCGGCCGCATAATGGCGAGCGCTTAATGTTGGCCCCAGGCCCCAGCAAAATTGCGACATCTTCAGCCTGACACTCTTCCGCAATCGCTGCGCCAACCTGATGGATCAGCTCCGTGTCCCAGGAGCAGGCCATTCCGGCTCCTGAAGGGAAACATGTGGAAGGCACGCTGTCGAAAATGCCCAAATGATCGCTGCCGGCTCTTTGTTTGCGCAGGCCATGCGGACCATCCGTCATCATAATGGACGGGATTCCAAGCCGTTCAACGGCTTTCGTCCGCCAGAAGTCCAGTCCGGAGCACATGCCCGCTTTTTCCTCCAAGGTCATTTGTTCAATAAGCTGTTGTATGTGTGTTTTCATGTCGGTTTCTCTCCTTTTCGTCTAAGAAAGCTAGTGATTGATTGCGGCGTTCCTCCAACTCCTTCAACATAACTGGTTGAATCTTGTCTAGACGGTAGAACAGCAACAGTAAAATCATGATGACTTGCCCGATAATCGGCGCCCATAAATAGTTAAACGAGATTGCTGCTAATGCGGAGTCCGACTGCGCCGTACTGTTAGCTACATAGCCGCCTAACGATAATATCCAGCCTCCGAGCGCACCGCCAAGTCCCATTCCGACTTTAACCCCGAAGCTTGAAGCTGAATACAACAGGCCTTGCGCCCGCACGCCGGATTTCCATTCACCATAATCGACCGTATCCGCCATCATTGCAAAGATAAGACCAGCACCTGCGCCCATGCCAAGCCCGCTAATAAGCAGTCCCGTCAAAAGCATAGGCACAGAAAGCGCGTTCCCCCCGATAATGGCGACAATATAACCAAGGATGGAAACAACGGATCCAATAATAATCGTGTTCCTTTTCCCAATTTTTTTCACTGCCATTGGAGCGAACACCATCGTAACAATCATCAGAAGCTGCATCGAATTCACAATCGGAATGAGCTCCGGCTTTTTCAGATAGTAAGTCATATAATAAATGCTCGTCTGACCTTGAATCGACGTTGTGATCCATAGAAACAAGCCAAGCAGCAGCATGATCAGCCAAGGTGTATTTCCTTTGAGCGCCTTGACCCCTTCACGCATTGGGAGCGGCTTCTCATCGATCGCTTTAACGCGTTCTTTAGTGTTAACAAACATGTTCAAAAACAGAAGCATGGCGATGACCGCGAACAAAACCATGGTCACAATAAATCCTTTTGCTTGATTGCCTCCGCCAAAAGCATTCACAAGCGGCATCGTTCCGGCGCTTACTGTGATAACCCCAAATATGGCGAAAACCATCCGAACCGTGTTGACCACCGTACGTTCATTGGAATCACTAGTCAGACTCGGCAGGATCGCCGACAAGGGCAAGTTAATGCCGGAGTACATAATACCGAGCACAGTGTACGTAATGTATGCGTATACAAGTTTACCCGTATCGCCAAAATCCGGCGTTAAAAACATGAGTACGGCTGTAATGCCGAATGGAATGGCAAGCCAGAGGAAATACGGTCTGCATTTACCCCACTTGGATTGGGTGCGGTCAATCATGACGCCAATGAATGGCTCGACAATCGCGTCAATGACACGCGCAACAAGGAATAGTGTAGCTACAGCCCCAGGGTTCAAACCAAAGACATCCGTATAGAAGTACATCAGATAAAGCGTTGTCATTTGGAAAATCAGATTAGATGCTGTATCGCCCAGACCGTAGCTAATACGCTCTCTCCATGGCACTTGATTTTGATTCATGTTAGCATCTCCTCTGCTCTTATTGTTAGCGCTTTCTAGGATTCATTATAACTTTACGGCTCCTATTAAACTGTCCGTATTTTAACGGAAATAGGGGGCATTTTTATCTTTTTGCAGAACAGATGCGTTCGTTTGATGGTCTGAATAGATATCTACCTTAAACAACTTGCAGAACAACAGCATGCAGGTGATTGTAATAAATGCCCCAGTCAGTACGTCTGTTGCAAAATGATCGCCCATAATAACGCGGCTCGTCGATGTGCAAAGTCCCCAAGCCACTGCAATGACTAGCATAATGTTGCGCCACTTGCTCGCGAAAGGCATAAAAAGCATCCATACCATCATCGTCCAGCCATTGGCGGAATGCCCCGAAGGAAACGATTTATGCGCTTCAGCAGTGACCCCGTTCTCCTGAATGCCTTGCGGAAGGAACCAGCTGGTAAACTGAGAATAGTCGCCCTCCATATTGCGGAAACGCATTCTGCCCCAGAAAATCTTAAGGACGTTCACTACCATAATCTCCGCAAAAACGATAACAATACCAGCCCATGCAGCCCTGTTATATGTGCTTAGCGTTTCAACAGGCACTTGCATCAGTAACCACTGAGCAAGTGCCGCAAGCAGTACAGCCACAGCTAAACAGATGAGCATTACGCCGCTCCCAGCCAGCTCATATCCTCGGTTGAGAGCAATAAATACGATGCTAAATCCACTTAACAGGATGAATAAACCGGAAATCAGACGAATTAGGATCTTTTTAACCAAGCGTGCATCCCTAACCGTACTAAAAAGAATACTTCCCGCCGCAAATAACACAAGGAAAGCCGGGTGCTCCCCGTACACTTCAAAAAACCAACCAAACCGCGAATGCTCCTCGTTGTAGAGTGCTTTGGATACATTCAAATCAGCAAAAGTAAATATAGCCATTAATGCAACCCATAGCATAAAAAATCCCCATATAAATCGCTTTGTCCCTCTGGTCGCCATCTTGGTTGCTCCTTTCCAAATAAATATCACCCCAATAGAAAACGCTTTCATTTCAAATTATAAAGGTCCCTTCATCCACTCGGATAGGCGAATATTAACGAAAATTAGGGTGTATTTTAACCTTGAGCCTTCCGTCCACAACATCGACGGAAGGCTGGGCCGCAGCCCTGCTAACTCTTTTATGAAAATATACGTTTGATGTCTTTGGCGATTTCATGGACGCAATCTTCCGCCTGCGGATACAATCCTGTCTTATCCAGAAATGCATGATCCATGCCGTTATACTGAATCAGCTTCGTTGCGACGCCCGAGCGAGTAAGCTTACGAGCGTACGCTTCACACTCCAGCCTTAGGTAGTCATATTCTGCCGTCACAATCAGCGTTTCCGGCATGCCGCTTAAATCTTCTGCCAATAATGGAGCGAAATAAGGATCTGATGGCTCCGCGTTATTTTGCAAATATAGATTCACAATTAAATTACTCATTCCGGCTATTCCTTCAACCCCTGCCATAATGAGCTCCCGGTGATTGCGAATATCGTATTCGTCCAGGCTCCATTTGAAATCCTCCGTTTCGCCTGCCCCCATGTTAACGGTCGGATAAATAAGCGCCTGATACTTAATCATGTTCGTTCCTTTGTCACGATCCATCAAGGCGCAAACCGTAGCCAAGTTACCGCCAGCACTGTCGCCAGCCACTGTGATTTGCTGAGGATCCGCACCGATTTCGTCGGCATGCTCGTAAACCCATTGAACCGCTTCGAAGCAATCATTTAGTCCGGCAGGAAACGCATGCTCTGGCGCTAGTCGGTAATCGACCGAGACGACGACAGCTCCCGCTTTTTCAGCCAAAGCTTTACAAGGATTTTCGACGACATCTACGGTTCCGCCAATAAAGCCGCCGCCATGAAAGAACACGACTACAGGTAATCGTCCTTCGCCCGCGGGGCTATAAATACGTATGGGGATCGAACTATTTGTTCCTTTAATTTCTTTGTAAACGGTATCAATTTGTGTTCGGGTAATGTCTTCATTCTTCCATCCGAACATAGCTCTAATCGTTTTCACAAAAGTTGGTATATCGGAAGGGTCGAAACTCGGCCTTTCTGCAGACGCCATAGCCAGAGCTTGCTGCAGCTGGACATGATGTACCCGCGGGTCTAACTGCCCCAAGGCATCCGAGTCAGGAATAGGTTTGACCACATAATCGTAATCGTTCTGCTTGGTGACTACCGCCTTTTCTTCTAGCAATGAAACTAATTTTCCATATTGTTCTTTGTTGTCCATGTGTAACATCTCCCTCTGCTCGTTTAGTGAATCTTGATTGGATAAATGCCTTTATGTATGTATAATAATAGGCAATTGGCGACTTCAACAATGCAATTGTTCCTGTATACGGAACGTGAAAAGTTATAATAATATCGGAGAGGGAGGATCAATTCGTGCCGAATACAAATCCGCAACTGCTTTCTTCTGTTAAAAATGCCTTAAGCCTTTTAAAATTGTTTACCGTAAAAACGCCTGAAAAAAGACTGACCGAGTTAGCCAAGGAGTTAGGGCTGGGCAAAAGCACAACCAGTCGACTGCTATCTACCTTACTGAGTGAGGGATTTGTCTACCAGGACCCTATCACTCATACATACAGACTCGGCCAACGAATCGTATCCCTGTACCAAGTTATGGTGACCACCTATATGGATTTAGCGGAAGCGGCTATTCCCATCATCGAACGTCTTGCTCGTGAAACTTCCGAAGTTCTCAGAGTGGCTGTATTAGAAGAAAACGAGGTCGTGTATATTTTTCAATCAGAAGGTCAAAGAAAAGAAGATATAGCAGCTTACATAGGGGAAAGAAATCCTGTCCATTGCACAAGCTCCGGCAAAATGCTTTTGGCCTATCAAGATGAACTCGCACTGAATAAATTATTGAACCGTCCTCTTACCGCCTACACATCAAAAACCATTACCGACCCGATGGAGTTGAAAGAGCAGCTTAAGCGTATTCGAAAACAAGATTATTGCGTCACTTTCGGGGAAATCATCGAAAATTGGGTATCCATTTCCTCGCCCCTTCGGGACTCGACCGGTCAAGTCATATCTGCACTTACTTTAATTGCTCCGATGCATCGTATGGACGAGAACCGAATCGTCTCCTACACGAATAAAGTCGTGAAAACAGCGAAAGAAATATCGCGTCAGTTCGGCTTTATAAAAGAAGAAGCAAAAAAAGGATAGTGAGCTGCTTAGACAGCCTGACTATCCTTTTTTTGTATACCCATATCTCGTGTTGATGTTCATAAGTAGCACTCTGCTGCAAACAGCCAGCATGACATTACATTTGGAATACTACCGTTGGATTTGTTGTTATGTTATTTACAATTTCTCTATACGTTCCCCCATAAGTCATGCCGAAGGTATAAGAACCAGGCAATAGCTCCTTGCTGACCTCTCCACCGATTGTTTGGCCAAATGTCAGCCAGCCTCCCGCATAGTATTTCACGCTGCCACTGTCCATCAGATTTCCTTGGCTGTCTTTCAGTTGTACTTTGACCTTAACTGTCTGGAAAATGACCACTGGATCAGTTCCTATATTCTGTACTTTCTCCTTATACGCACCCGCATTTGTCATACCGAAGGTATAAGAACCAGGCAATAGCTCCTTGCTGATCTCTCCACCGATTGTTTGGCCGAACGTCAACCAGCCTCCCGCATAGTATTTCACACTGCCACTGTCCATCAGATTTCCTAGACTGTCTTTCAGTTGTACTTTGACCTTAACTGTCTGGAAAATGACCACTGGATCAGTTCCTATATTCTGTACTTTCTCCCTATACGCACCCTCGTTTGTCATTCCGAAAGTATAAGAACCAGGCAACAGCTCTTTGCTGATCTCTCCACCGGTTGTTTGGCCGAACGTCAACCAGCCTCCCGCATAGTATTTCACGCTGCCACTGTCCATTAGATTTCCTAGGCTGTCCTTCAGCTGAACCTTGGCCTTTACCGTCTGGAATTCAACCACCGCATCAGTTCCGGTATTTTGCAGCTTCTCTTTATATGTTCCCTCATACGTAATGCCGAAGGTGTAGCTTTTGTCTGCTATGGATTTACTTACCCTACCACTAGCATCCGTCACACCAAAATCCTTCCATCCTCCGTCGTAGTATTTCACTACTCCGCCGCTGAGCGGATTGCCATTACTGTCTTTTAACTCAATCTTTACCGCGGTTGTAGCAATCGAAAAACTAAGATTATGTGCCGACTCAACATTCCCCGCTTGATCCGTTGACTTATAGATCAAAGTATATTGACCTTTTTTATCCAACGTAAGAGGGGATGTATATGGCTGAAATGTACTCCCATTATCCAGACTGTATGCAGTATTCTTCACACCTGACTGGTCATCCACTGCACTTAGACTGAATGTAACCGGCCCAGCGTAAGCACCGTTAGGTCCGTCTGGTTGTGCCGGGTTCACACTGGCTGATGTACTCGGGGCTATTTTGTCAATGTTGTTCACCGTATAGCTGGTAACATTGGACGCATGGCCTGCCGCATCTGTTCCTCTAGCAAAGATCATGCCATTTTCGGAAACGACTACTGGCATTGTGTATGCTGTCCATGTACCGTTAGTGCCCACTTTGTATTCTTTCACCGCTGCATCAGTCGGGTAGCTAATCGTTACGGTAACATCGGTGTTAGTCGGTGCTGTGATATCTGCAGAAAGGATCGCCTCTGCTGGCGGTTGCGCAACTTGATTTGTGTTGTATGTCAGCGGGATCCTAAATGAAGCACCGCCTGCTATATCATAGATAAATCCTTTACTGAAATCATTCGAATCTTTATAGGATCGGACAAGCGTAATGTCCCCTATATCGAGCTTCAAGCGGGTTCCTTCCATGACGGATACATCCTTAATGTGGTAAGACGCATAGCGGACACCGTCATTTTGAATGGTGATGCTCTTACCAATCAAATCGGCAGGGGTGCTGAAAAGCCCAGAAGTATCGATAATAATCTCGTTATGCTGTGACAAATCCTTCGTAAAGTCCACAACTGTTCCGGTAACGGCTCCAACCCGATCCTGCCCGACTTCATTGTTCTTTCCGATATAAGAGCCGTCGTGCAAATAGGTGCTCGCACTTCCATCCTCCTGCACCGAATATACGCCGAAGAAGCCTTTAAACTCCAAAGAGTATGCGGTATCAGGCAGTTCAACCGTGTAAGCTTTGCTTGAATCCAAGCTGCTAACCAAATAATCGGTTCTGCCGTTTTTCAATTTTACGCTTACTGCCCGAACCCCGCTGTCATCCACGGTCTGTCCGTTCAGCTTAACGATCAATGGCGTGATGGAGCTAATAAAGCGTTCTCCCTTATACGGCTCAATGATCGAAGTAAATAGACTATCCATGTTAGTGCCGCTGCGGTGAGCGACCAAGTACCGGAGATCTTTCGGATTGCCAATCTTATTCTGCGGAGGTACTCCGTCGGCCAACGCTACGTCATTAACACTGCCTAGCATCGTCAACCTTAGGTGAACGTCTGTTGCTGCCCCGCTGCCTTGACCGTACATATTCCAAGTATCTTTCACATGCCAGTCGATACTGAATTTGTCCGCCGGAGACCCATCACGTTCCACGTTTTTCAAATAGTGAAACCCGCTGCCCATATAGCCGACCCCTGCGATATCATCGACTCTTTGCCCGTAAGGCACATCCGCTCCCGCATACGTCCCCGTTGCTTGCGGAACCAAGTTCAACCCTTCCGTCGCAACCGTTCCTTCTGCTCCATGGAAGCTAAAATAATGATCATTACCTCCCTTTACCCGAAACAGATCCACCGTATAGGAGTTCTTATCATCTGCCTTGATCATGGCCGTAGTTCGCTTATACAACGTCGTCTGCGGATATACCTTAGGCGCTTCCACATCAATGAGCTTCACCAAGTCCGTATCGTCAAAATGCTTAGCATCCGCAGCCCATAAATTCGTGTTCTGTTTTCGCTTATCCACGACTACCGTGTTATGGCTGATCGTATTGACGACCCACTGCGCTCGATGCATATCGACGCTGTCAGCAAATTCGGGGTAGCCCAAATCTGGCGACAAATCGAGACCAAACGCGTGAAATCCTACGTTTAACGTGTCCGCGTGACCGTGACTTACGTTGCGGCCATAGAACATCCATTCATCCCGAAGTGTGTTCTTCGCATTCAACTGGGCATCCCGCTGAGCTCGCGCCTGCGCATTTAGCAGATTCAATACGCGAACGTCCAGATTGAAACCGTTGGATGACGGATACTTCCCGGTGCCCTCGAAGGAAATGGTATGCAGTCCTTGCGTAAGGCTCATCTGGTTGATGATCTCATATTCATTCGTATCCGTTCCATAAAAATCCAGCTCTTTAACGGATTGCCCATCGATGGAAATACGATAAATGCCGTTAAACTGAGCTTTTACGGGGAGTAAATCCAACTCATAATCATCCGTAGCTGGAACTATAAATTCGAATGTTGCCGTTTCTCCGCTTTGGGCTGCCGCAAGCTGTATGGAACTAGTAGCCTCAACAAACTTCGTCGGTACACTTTGTGCGGACACGTTCATGCCGCCAAAGCCAATCCTCGTTCCATAATCAACTTTCGGGTTATCACCATCCCGCAGCGCGGCAAATCCATATCCGCTCGCATTTACACTTTCCAAATTCAGTGGACCTTTTACGTTAATAACCTCTTGAATTTGATTTGCGATCACACTAGGGCTGGAGGAAAATACGTCCTTATGAATCCCGTCGGTCGTATTATTGTTCAGAAAATAAGCCAACTGCGCATAAATCGGATCACCGAATTTTTCAAATGCTTTGACGGAATCCGTCATTCGCTCAATGATAAATGGATTTCCGGTTCGGCCCGTATCCCCGATGTTTGCTGTAAATTTTTCGCTCAAAATGAGCGTACTCATGGCGGAAAACATTTTTCTAAACTTCACGTTGTTATACAGATCGGCTTGCGGGTATAGATCATAGCCCTCTAAGATATCGGCCGTCAACCGATGATTAACCAGCCACAAAGCATTGTAACCTGGCGCGCTTTCATTTCCGTTTCCATCTCGGTCGACGTCCGAAACAAGTGAATTAAGAATATTTCCACCTGTCAAGCGAGTCGGATTGGCAAGGACTCCTCCAGTCTGAAAAATGAAATCCAGCCACTCTTTCGTTTCAGGCATCGTATCGTAGACAACTGCAGCCATCGCCAGAGCACTTTGATGCATGCCGTCATTGCCGAGTATTTGCGTCTTTTTTATTGCCGGAAATACTTGCTTAATCATACCGTCTTCGATATTCCGACGAATGTTTGCTCCGGAATTTTTCGTATTTACAAATCGAAATTGCGTCGACTTCGCACTCAGAAATTGAATGGTTTCCGGGTCATCAAGTGCCGGGAATAAAGCATCGTAGGCACTAATAAACGACTTTACTAATTCGGTTTCCCAAATGCCGCCTAATACTTTGCCATTGCCAACAGATTTGCCCGAAGAATTTAGAAACACCGCTCTATCAAACTTGCTTATATCCATTTCCGGATAAACATCCGCCACCCGATCTAGCAATATCGAACCGGCACGGCCATACTTGATGTCCCCCGTGTATAAATAAGCATCGCGGAATGCATTCAGCGAACGCTGAATCAGAGAATCTCCCCCGTACCATGACCAATGGACATAGTAGGCGATGAATGTATACCGTTTTCCTTGTTCATCTACCCAGCCATAGCCGTCGTCGACTCCCCAGGTGGGTCCCTTTTCGGGGTAGAGCGTGTTTACGAGCAGACTCCGATCCGCGAGCTCCGGAAGGAATATGCCATGCTCATCCAAACCGCTACGGTAATAGGCTCCAAAGTCGTTCGTCGGAAACTTGTACCCGCTTGAGGGATCCACAATTTCCCATGGGTCGTTCAATGGATCCATACGATAAGGATAATTCCCGTATTTATCGATTTCCTTGCCGGTTATCGGACTTCCCAACGACTGATTAACGGCATAACTGCGAGGAAGCTTTTGACTGGGAACCGCGTTCCACAAAAAGTCCAATCCATTAGCCAAAAATTTATCCGCGTTTGAAACCGCCGCATCCTTCAAGCTCTTTGCCCATTGCAGCTGCTGTATATTTTGCCGGGCGGCCGTGACCTTCTCCTGGTTGTACAGTGTCGTCCTCGTTTTGCTATTCATCAATTCACCTGACCTAATGAATGTCGCCTTATCGAAATAGACAGTTCCTCCCGCTGGCGACGAGGTGCCTAATCGTAGACTGATATAGGCGGTCTGGTCCGGAAAAATGCTCTTAAGCGTAATTGGCATCCAACCGTTGCTAGATGAACCCGTCTGGGACACCGATGAAAGGAAGACCTTGTCAACATCCCATAATTCGACCTTCAGCTCAGCTGTCCCGGAGCTCGTGAAAGCAAACACATTTGCCGTATACTCAACGCCGGGTGAAACGGGAATGAGATGGCTGCGCAGTCCTGCCGACTGATCCACGGCATTGGTTATTTTGATGCTGCGGACTCCGTCATATGCCCTCTCGCCAGATACCTCCGCAAAGCCATCGACCCCACGCCAATCACTTGGCTTGCCATTATCCAACAGCTCGAATCGGCCGTTATTCAAATTGGGACTTGGATCCGGAGTGGCTTCCCCGAATTTGGCATCGTCAAAATAAGTCGTACCGATGTTAGAGGCCCCCAGATACAATCTTATTGTGGCGTAAGCTGCTCCAGCAGGCGCAGCACCAACAGCACGGATCGGCTTCCATTCATTCTGAGTAGTGCTAGCCGCAATCACGTTCGTTAAATTTGTATTGGCGGCATCCCAAAACTCCAGAAAAATGGTAGAAGCGCCGGATTCGTCATAAGCAAATACTTCCGCTTCATATTTTACCCCTACTGAAACTGGCATTTTCTGACTTCGGACTCCAATGCCAGCGGTTGCGCTCGTATCCACTATTTTTACACTGCGATCTCCCGAACGCTTCCGCTCCATGGAGGACGCAATATTACCGCCGAAGATAGAATCCCAATAGCGAGGCATTCCATCAATCGTACTCTCCATTCCGCCGTTCCTCAGTGGCGTGCTCGGATCCTTCACCAACTCCCGAAAATCCGCGTCATCAAAATAGGACGTACCGATGTTCCCTAGTCCTGAATAGACTCTCAGGCTTGCGAAAACAGCTCCTGTCGGCGCGGTTTGAGTGATTCCAAGCTGCTTCCACTGATTTAACGTATTATTAGTGGCAGTTGGAAAAAGGATGAGCGTGTTACTCGCATCCCAAAACTCCAAATATAGGGACGAGCTGCCCTGTGCATTGTAAGAATATACGGAAGCCTCATAATCTTTGCCAGGTGTAACCGAGATCTTCTGACTGCGCAGACCAACAGATGCTGTACTGCTATTATCCGTTAACTGCACGCTGTAAACAGCGCTGTGTACGGTGTACGTTGAAGATGTCACCGTCCCGCTCATAACGGACCAGTTAAGTGGCTTTCCACCGGAAACCTGCTCGAATCCACTGTTTGGAAGAATCGGCAGCGTGTCCGCTTTTGCTTTACCGGGGAATACCGTAAATACCGAAAATGCCATTAAAAAAGATAGGAAAACAGATATAAACTGCGAACCTCTAATTCGACTCATTAATAATCCTTCCTTTCCAATCAAATTTGGTCAACCACCCATAAATAAAGCGTTTTCATTTCGTGCTATCCTAAATTATAAAGTCCAGAGTAGCCTTGAAGATATACATGCAATTCAACAAAGTGTCTACAAATTCCAAAAATAAAAAGGGGTTATTTACCAGGTCTGAGAAGACCTTGAAAACAACCCTTTTTTTTCAGGTATTAAGGCTATTCAAACGCCAAAAGGGCAGGTCAATTGTTCATTCGACCTGCCCTTCCATTATCCAATTTCCTGATCAACTAACTGTTCCAAACCTGTTTCTGCAGAACGGTATACAGCCTCCAGTGCAGCTATGACGCCTCGCGCATACTCTGGAGAGCAGCTAGTTTCCGAATGGTCCCGTATGGCCGTGAGCAGGTCGGAATATTGCAATTCGAATGGAGCAGCTGTGATTGGTGTTTCAAGCTTCTCATACGGACCACCCCGACTTATCCATAAGCTTTCACCGGTTACTAGCTTCAGCATACCACCCGTAAACATAATCTCCGTTTCATTGCGCGATGCCCCTAAGTAACCCGATTGAACAATTGTCGCAGGAATTCCTGAAGTAAGTTCCAGATAAATCATACCGCTGCCTTCTACATTGCCCCTGCTTCCATGATAACTCACAGATGACCTTAATTTACGCACCGTACGATCTGTCAGCCACTGAATTTTATCGATAGAGTGCGTACCCAAATTGGCCAGAATACCACCGCCTGATTTCTCTTTTTCAAGAAACCACTGCGGTCGCGAGTCTTGGAAGTAATTCGTATGTCTGACATCATGAATCATGACAAGTTTTCCTAATTCTTCACTTTGAATGATCCTTTTGGCCTGTATATTTTCAGCAATATAGTGCTGAGTATGTCCGACCAAAATGCGAATATCCGCTTTACGTCCAGCTTGGATTATCTCATCGCATTCCGATACGGATAAAGCCATAGGTTTCTCCAGCATCAAATGACATCCATGTTCCGCAGCAAACACGGCTGTCTCTTTATGCAAATAGTGAGGCAATGCGATGACCACTACGTCCGGTCTTTCCTGTTTGATCATTTCCCGGTAATCGTTATAAGCTATTATTTCATAGAGCTGGGCGATTTCATTTGCTTTATCGAGATTGATATCAACAACCGCGCAAGCTGCAAATCCTGTCGTTGCTTGAATAGCATCCAAATGTGCTTTGGCTATAATACCCGCACCAAGTACCGCTACTCTTAACTCTGCTTTTTGCATGGCAGTTTCATCCTTTCCCGATTCTACAGATATACCTCTAAACCGGATTCACGACTTTCATTGGCGGCTTCCAAGAACCGCATGATCTGCAGCGTCTCTTCCATGTCGATATCAAGTGTTCCTGTTACAAACATGCTCATAATTTTCTCCATTAAGCTGGCATAATACGGTTTCGGATGTCGATACACATCGATATACTGCGTTTTGGTTTCCCTATGCAGCAGTGCGCCAAATTCTGAGTTGCCTTTGCGATTACCGCGAATCGTACCAATTATACCATTTTCCCAGACGCCGGTAATGAGATCATGCTCATCATTTGTAACAGCAGAAACCTTCACACAACCTTTACCCAGCGCTTTAAAAAGCATCTCAGCCGTATGCACGCCATACCAGAATAACCCCGGCTGTGTAGGCTGCATGGCTAGCGGACCATAACAATCCATGCCGATAATGCTGCCGCTTTCCGATTCCAGTAACGCCTCCGTCATTGCTTCGGCATAACGGAGCGAAGAACAGCTCATCATCGGTATGTCATGCAGCTGGGCTAGTTCCACAATTGACTTCGCATCGGACGAAGAAAGAGCCATTGGCTTATCGATGAAAATCGGTTTGCGATACGCAGCGATGCGACGAAACAGCTCGAGATGAACCCGCCCATCGACCGACACCATCAGAATAGCATCGCAAGCATCAGCCACTTCCTCCGGCGAATCAACAATTTTCACACCATACTTGTCGCGAACTTGCGCCGTAAACCCTTCCACTCGCGAATAACTCATCTCGAAATCGGCTGAACCTCCTGGAAAAGCAACCGTCACTTCCCCACCAGGCACATGATAAGCATGGTTCTTATCGTTTAGCAATTGCGTAAAAACGGGAGCATGCGATGAATCGAGACCTATAATACCAATTCGAATCGTTTTCCCGGACATCATCTGTAAATCCTCCCATTCACAATCAATCTGCTAACCATTCGGATAAATGCCTCTTAACAAATTCATCGTCGTTCAAATTCGGATAATCCCGATAGACACGGTCAATTTCCTCCATTTGTCCGTTAGACAGCTCTTCTTCGGGATTCAAACACCAACGCCCCTCCAGAAGACCTTGTCTCCTAAGCACCTCATGAATCCCAGCTATACAGCCTGCAAACCCATTCGCTGTATCAAAAAATGCCGCATTGGAGTCCGTAACTTCTATATTGCGAGTCAACCAGTTGGAATTTAGACTTTCATCGTTTCGTACAAGTTTAATGGCATCCAAGAGTTCAACAGCCTTTTGCGTCCAAACAGACCAATGACCCAACAAACCGCCAACTATTTTTTTCTCAACCTTGTTTCCATTAACGACAAAATGGTAAGTGGTCAGCAGATCATTCACAATATTATCGTCATTGCCTGTATACAAAGCGATTTCATCTCTCCGTTCGGAATTACATACGGCACGCACGACATCGATCGTTTGATAACGATTAAACGGTGCCATTTTGATACCAGCCACGCCAGAGATGTTCGCAAACTCTTTCCAGAAATCGTAGCTTAATACTCTTCCACCGACAGAAGGCTGTAGATAAAAGCCGAATACTGGAATGATCTCTGCAATTTTGGCAATTCGCTTCAGTAAGTCCTTCTCTGAGAAGCTTTGAAGTCCTCCCATGCTGACTAAACCGAGATCATATCCGAGACCCGCTGCTGTTTCCGCTTCGTAAACGGCTTGCTCTGTTGGGCCGCAGATACCGGCTATTTGAAGGAAGGGCTTGGTTAGCTTGGCATTCTTGACTTCTTCGGATGCTAATCTAAGCACCTTTTCGAACAGATTATGCTCCTTGTCCCTGATCTCAAACTGTGTCGTATGCACAGCAACTGCAATGCCGCCCGCACCCGAAGACATGTAATAACGTGTCAGAGCTCTTTGTCTGCGTTCATCCATCTCTCTTGCAGCGTTTAAAGCCAGCGGATGTGCGGGAATAACCAATCCCTCATGCAGCGCCTTGTTTTTTTCCGTGCTTAGTGGTTTTAAAAGGCTCATTTTTAATATTTCCCCTCCCTCTCTTGAAAATGGGTTGGTTTATTCCAAGTATGACCATCGGCTAAACACCACTCCGCAGTCCATTCAATCATTTGCTGCAGGGAAACCTGAGGATAACCGAACAGCTGGTGAGCTTTTGCTGAATTGCTCAATAAAGCAGTTGGTGATTCTTCTCCAACAAAGATAGGTTCCACACCAAATCTTTGGCCAAACATATTTGCTGCCCAACGCATCGATAAAGTTTCAGGACCGGATACATTTAAGAATGTAGGCGGGGAACTGGCAATATTCAAGGAACGAATAGCCATTTCATTCGCATCCCCCTGCCAAATACAGTTCACATTTCCCATGGTGATGTTGATAGATTTTCCTGCTTTAACCGATTTAGCTATTTCCAAAAGCACGCCATAGCGCAAATCCACCGCATAATTAAGTCTGAAAATGGTCAATGGCGTATTATACTTACGGGAGAAATGCTCAAAAATCCGCTCACGTCCTAAACAAGATTGGCCATATTCTCCGATCGGCCCTGTCGCCGTATCTTCAGTAGCTCCTCCATGAGCAACCGGTGTGAATGGGTACACATTCCCAGTGGAAAAAGCGACAATACGAGAGTTTTTATATTTTTCCGCAACACGTCCTGGGAGGTAAGCATTCATTGCCCATGTAAAATGTTCATTCCCCATCGTGCCAAATTTATTTCCCGCCATATAAATAACGTTCTTCACATCAGGCAGCTGCTGAAGCTGTTGATCGTTCAATAAATCAACGGAGATCGTTTCAACACCGTCTGCTTCCAGCTCCTGTTTTAACCCTTCGGAAGAGAACCGCGAAGCGCCAATCACCTTTTTATTTACACCGGCTTCTTTAATAGCGTTCATTGCTAACCTAGCCAAACTAGGTCCCATCTTACCGCCAATACCAAGTAACAGAATATCCCCATCGAGTGCTGCAATATCATTGATTAAAGCGGACGAAGGCTGAGCTAGCTTTGTTTCTAATTCTTGGATTGTTTTCATGTCGTTCTCCTCTCGATTTTCAAGTCTACATCCCTATTTTAATGAGCCGACACATTAAAAGACAAGTCTTTTAAATGTCTATATATAAACGGAGGGATAGGACGAATCCCTTCTCACCTTAACTCTTCATACTTTCATCCAGGAACGCAAACTCGAAAATTTGCCGTGGACGGCCTTTCGGCATTTTCTCCATACCGCTAGTACGGACTAATCCTGTATCCGACCATTCCAACAGCAATCGATGGGTGCTTCTAACGGTAATATTGAGCAGCAAAGCTAATTCTTGAACGTTATACTCTTTCTTGCCGGTACGGGCATAGGTTACAAGTAACCTGCTTAAGTAGGGGGAGGTCATATTGGCGTTCTCTGCTTTTTTAATAAAGTCAGGATTAACCAATTCCAAATCTTTCACCTGAGCATCCACCATCTCCAAAGGTCCAAGTATGCCTCTGTCCTCTCTAACAATAAAGCACGAGTTGCCGCTCGCCTCCTTTGATTTCCGCAAAGCCGATCTCGCATTCGAACCCGCTTCATTGGCCGTTCTGCCGAATCCAACACCGATACTTAGCGTTAACTGATAGGATCTATAGATTTCTGATGCTAGAGGAACTCTTTTGTATCCAGCCGTTTCTTGTTCAAATATCCCCCTGGTTGTAAAAAATAAATATTCATCGCCTCCCAGGTGCGTAAGATGACCTCGTAAAGAATCCGCATAATCCAGCAAAATTCGGTGAATATTGAGCTTCAGCTTTTGAATTTCATGCTCCGAGTTATGGCGATCGACGATTTTGCCAAAGCCATCCACATTGATCAGACCCACAACGATCTGGGATTCCTTACTTTTCCTCGCATCTGTCGATAGAAGCGCTCTCTCCAGAGCTACAACGATATCCTGTGTAGTTGGGACCATCCATTCATTCGGGATACCTAAATCATTCAATTCAGCTGATATTGAATTGATTCCAGTGAGCACTCCTGACACCAGACCCTTGTTAAAACAATCTTTATGGAACTCCAACAGTTGCTCTCTTGTCGGGTTGCTTGCCTCATCATAGCAAATGATTTTCAAATCTTGTTCATCGATTTCTTCCAAAAATCGTTTTACCATGACTGGAGTTACCGTATCTACACTTATGGCATTACCAACCATATTCGAATTAACATTTACGTTTGCAAGCTTTTTTTGGATGTTGTAAAAAGCCTTATATAATCCCGTTTCGTTATATCGCACGTAATGAACAGGTACGACTGATTTCACTTTTTCCAGAACTTTTCGGTAGGGGACAGGGCCGCATAATAACAGGACTTCCACTTCATTCTTTATTTCATCTGATAAATTTGGCGTTTCCAATTCATTCTTTGAATACCTGACAACGGGTTCAAAGGTGGGGAAGTTTTTGATGACTTTGACGATCCTTGACACCATATCCTTGGGTCCGACAATGCCAATCTTAACCCCAGCACTAGCACTGCTGTGACCTATTATTTTTCCTAAAGTATCAATGGGAGATCCCTCGCTTTGATTTTCAATTGTTTCAACATATTTTAAAGTCCAACACCCGATTTAACCCAAAACAACCTTGCGCGAAACTCTGTGCGCAAGGCCGAAGGATGATCTGAATCGGATTGCCAAGGCAAAAGCGGATCCACATCATAGTAATTTTCCGAATACTGCGCAAACTCAACTTAAATATAACGCAGATAGGCCTCTGCCTTCAAGCAAGGTAACGTTGCCGTATGAGTTAGGCAGAGTTACATCTCTTTCCCGAATACTTTCACTACATAAAAGCTGGGTAGTCCTTTGGATACATCGCTCACAACAATGCGTACGTACCTAATCCCAGTTTCATGAAATTCATCCATGCCCATCTCTTGTCCCGTTTGTCTTTGAGAAGCCACTGCTTTCCAATGGATATCATCAGATGAAACTTCAACTTGATATTCATACTCTGTATTATCACTTTCCCAGTAGATCTTACAGCCATCCAACTCGTAGAAACCTTCAAGATCTACCTTCCACCACTGCGGCAGTTCATTATTTCCAGCACTCCAACGCTCGCTCCACCGATCAGCCATGATATTGCTTGTTGCTTGACTAGCACTGCATCCAGGAAGCTCTGAGCTGGCTTTCGCCGGTTTATTGATCGCAACATCTGTCCAGTGTTCCCAATATCTAGATGATGGAGGCGAAAAGAAAGCAATCTGATCTACCTCATATTCCTGTTTTCGATCGGGTGGTACTTGTGATTTTCCTGGTACAAATGGCTTAGAAATAGGCTGCGATATGATTTCTACAGTCGCCGATTTCAATCCATCTGACTCCGCAAGCAGTGTGATTAAGCCTGGTTCCTTCGTAGCACGAATGAGAACCCCGATGGCTCCCGCTTCTGCTTCTACGGGGTTAGACCCCACTCTACTGTCTCCATCACCGACAATTTCTGCCGGTCCAGTCAGCTGGAATGCTATCTTATTGTAGGCATCCGGAACTACGGTTCCATTGGCATCTCTGACATAAACATGAACCATGATTAAATCAGAACCATCCGCTTTAAGATCGATACCACAGTCATCCACAGATAATGTTAAATAATCCGGAGTCCCCGGTGTCATGACAGCATGCGTTGCTACGATAACATCGTCAACAATAGCTTCAGCCATTAATTTTCCCGGCTCCCATTCTACGCCTTCGAAGACGAAAGGTGCATGCGGCAGACTTCCATAGCTTGCGTCTGGTTTTTTAACACCAAGAAGTCTTCCGTTCAGATAGAGCCTAATTCGTTCACAGTTGCAATAAATCGTAATATCCGTTGTTGAAGCCAATGTCCAATCATTAGCAATGAATACCATTGGCGTTGTACGAATACCCGATATTTGTAAATTAGGTTCACTTTGGCTTTGAAATAAATAATAGCTATATTTGGGTAAACGATATAAATCTAGTGCGCCACAGGCAGCTATATTATCATAATATCCCCTGTTCGTATCAATTCCGGTCCACAGGGCTCCGCCGCTAAGTCCTTTTGTAGCTAGAATATTATTTAAAATGTCGGTGCGCTCTTTCGAAGACTGCAGCATGCCCGACTCGCCGCCTGGGTAGAAATCTCTTGTCCCTCTTGAACATCTGAGGTGCGTATGCCTTGGACCCGCCTGCTCCAGATAATGGTCCCCCCATTCCCTGATGAAAGATCCCTGATGATCACGAAGTGCTGCTCCGTAAACGACATCATAGTGGGTCGCAGCAACTCTATAATTGTCACAGGCCGCATAGCATTGATCACCTGGATATTCGGCATGTGTGACCTCTAGGGCTGTTCGTGTATATTGTTCACTATAATCGGTTTCGTTCAAGATAGGCTCCCACAATACAACACTAGGGCGATTCCTATGATAACGAATCATCTCTCGAATATCTTGATAGGATCTTTCTTTAAACGTATCGTTATCCCTGAACCACTGCCATCCAGGTGTCGGCACAATACACATTAGGCCTAATTCGTCACAGGCATCCATGAAAGCCGGAGATTGCGGATAGTGTCCTGTACGAATGATCGTAAATCCGCCTTCTCTAAGCTTGATTGCATCCCTTCTATGCAGGGAATCAGATAGGGCATCTCCCACATATACATATTCCTGATGCCGGTTGGCACCAATTAATTTCATTAATGTCCCGTTGATATGAAAGCCATCACCATCAAATCGGATGTGCCGAATACCAATTTTTGTTTCATAGGCATCTACGACTACATCGCTATCATAAACAACCGTGTATACAGTATATAAGTAGGGATGATCCGGGTGCCAAAGGTTGGGTTCTGATACCGTAACACTCTGAGTAAAAGTATGATCCTTCTGTTGATCTATGTTGTGTAAACTGGATGAAACCTTACTAACAACTTCTTTGTTGTCATTTACAATATAATGGGTCACTGAGCAAGCCTTAGGGATATCATATTCATTACAAATATGTGTTTGTATATTGACTTGAGCTTTAAGTGAACTTACATCCGAGTACGTGATGAATAGGCCGCCACCTGCTTGTTGATTTGCATAAACGGCATCTGTGATATGCAATTTATCCGTCGTATGCAGCCATACATTCCGATAGAGTCCGCCATAATAGCAAAAATCCAATTCACCCTGAGGTTTACCTGGTGGAACATCAGGCATATCGGAGTTGTCTAGCTTCACCACAATAATATGATCAGTTTCTCCATCCGCCGTAACATGATCAGTAATATCTAAAGTAAAGGGCAAGTAACCGCCGTAATGTGTCGAGAGATGTTTCCCGTTAATCCATACATCTGCCGTATGCTTCGCACCTTCGAATTCTACAAATACTTTTTGACCATTGTAAGCCTTATCCACATAAAAATGTCTCCGATACCAAGAGATACCCAGATAGTTCAAGCCTCCGCTGCAGTGAGCCGGTTCTACCCTCACTGTGTGAGGAAGGTGAACAATCTCCCAAGCTGTGTCATCAAAATTAGCCTCTTCTGAACCTTGTATATCCCCTCGAAAAAAACGCCAATCCTGATTAAAACTTAATTTATTGCGATGAACCTTTGTTTCAAGTTCCTGAAAGATCCCCAATTCATCTATTGTATTCATGCCATACTCCTCTCAACTAACATGTCTATAAGCTTATATTAGTGAGAACACTCTTTAAAGACAAGTCTTTAAAGAGTCCTTATATAAGTTGGGAATACATACGAATCCATGACAAGAAAGCGCGAAAACCGCGCTTTCAGCGAGCGCTCTGCGAGCCGAAGCTCGTTGACAGAGTCTGAGAAGGCGGAAATCGACTTCTCAGTAGATGGTTTTGCGCGTCTGTGGGGGGGCTCGGCAGACTGTCCCGCTCCAAAGGAAATTGGAAGCAGGACTTTCATCTTTAATTGCCGTAAACCATCATGTAAAACATGACGGCTCGTAACCTTACACTTGTTTATTTTTATATTGTGTAGGCGTAAATCCCGTGTAGCTCTTGAATAGTTTGCAGAAATAACGGTAGTCGGAGATGCCTACTGCCCCGGATACCTCATAAATTTTCATCGTCGTCCGTTCCAACAATTCACTCGCTTTTTCCATACGTACTCGGTTCAAATAATCCGAGAAGTTCTCGCCGACCTCCTGCTTGAACATCTGACCTGCGTAAGATGGGTGCATTTGAACAAGCTTAGCAAGCTCAGCCACCTGCACATCCTCCTTGTAATGCTCTCGGATATAGCGAATCATCAGTTGAACTTCCTTGCGCATCGACACTGACGGATGAATGCGGTTGTTCATCCATTCGTTTACGGCTTGAATCATCTTTTCCCACCATCCGCAGTAATCCGTCCACGTCTCTAATCGATCGATCCCACTTAATCGCTCGACAACCGAGGCTGGAAGCTTTACGAACCCGGGGTGAAACATTTGTCGCGTCATCCGAAGCAGATCCGCTGGATGAATCGGTGGGTTATAAAGCTTGGTTATGACAGACACACTTTCCTGGAATGCTTCGGCATCCTCCCGCAGCATCGCTTTCACCACAGCTGCAATCCATTCTCGGATCTGCTCCTCATCGAAGCGCCGGAATGTTGGCGCATATTTGCCTACAACAGCCGAATCCGACTTATAGAAGTAAGCAGCTAGCCCATCAAGTCCTTCGCGTAACCCATCGGCAATATGCTTTATCGTCAAAGGTTGCTTGCCTAATTCCCGTACCGGGCCGACATGAATAAAGCTCTTAACTGGTGCAAAATCTCTTAGAGCTTCCAGTGCCGCCAAAGCTAGCTGGTTCATCTTGAAGCTTTCCAGAAGCTGTCTGGATCCGATCAGCAGGCACAACCGGCTTTGTCGTATCGGCAGCATCACCATCCGGTTGCCTTCACCGAGCATACGCGAGTCCAGTCTCTCCTCCAATACTTCGCCTACTTGTTTCTGGAGCTGAACAAGCTCCTCCTCCGTTAGCTCAGCTTGCTCGGGTCCCGCGGGGACTCTCCAGCCTATGGTCAATCCTGCCAAATAACTGGCTTGGGCTACCCCTTCGAACCATTCTTCAGGCATCGTCCGGGCTTGGATACTTCCATCATCGTCCACCAACCGCTCCGTCCACTGGCGCTTCCTAGTCCATTCCTTTTCCCATTCCAACTTACGGCGCATCTCCAGCTTCTGATCCACATCCATCTCCTGCTCAATCTCTTCAGCCACCTTGCGGCAAGCGTCGAGAATTTGCTCGGGCGTCTGCGCCAGCTTGATCAAATAGTTATCCACACCCAACTCGATGGCTTGGCGCGCGTATTCGAACTTGCCATAAGCCGTCAGGATCACAATCCGGATTCGCGGCCACCGCTTGCGCACATAGGCAGCTAGTTCTAATCCGCTCATATTCGGCATCGTAATATCCGTCAGCAGCAGATGCGGCATATCCCGTTCTATCATTCGGATCGCTTCTTCGGCACCCGATGCGGCTCCCATAAACGTAAACCCCGCATCCGACCAAGGAATCCGTTCGGAAAAGCGTTCACGTACCCATTGTTCATCATCCACCATCAGCAGCTTCAGCATGGCACTTTCCCCTTCCGCTACATTTATTTTTCTCGATGTTCTCCTATCGGGAGACGAATCGTCACCGTTAGCCCCTCATCCGGCTCATTATGAAAATGCAGACCGTACGGATAACCGAATGTCATGCTAAGCCGTTCTTGCACATTACGCAGCCCCAAATTATTCAAACCTTTATAAGGATTAGGCGCCCCCGTCTTTTCCGTCAGCAAGGCAAGCTTCTCTGGAGTAATTCCTGGTCCTGTATCCGAAACCTCAAGCAGTACACTATTAGCCTCCGTATTTTTCCCCGAGACAATGATATGATTAACCTCTTTTTTAGTGAGCCCATAGAAAATACTATTCTCCACCAATGTAATCAACGTCAGCTTCGGAATTGCCGTGTTAAAGTAGATCTCCGGGATGGCAATGTCCATCTCAAATACATCCCCGTACCTGAGGTTCATAATCTGAACATAGTTTTCCAATTGTCGAAGTTCATCCTCAATCGTCACAATATCTCCGACCTTGTCCGTTGAATATTGCAGCAGCCCCATCAGCGACCGAATCATCTCACACATTTCATCCGTTTGTCCGGTTTCTCCCAAGCAGTATATCGCATTAAGTGTATTATTCAGAAAATGGGGGTGAATCTGCGATTGCAGCACCTTCAGCTCATGATGCCGCTTCTTCTCCTCCGCTACCCGCAAATCATCAAACAAGGACTTGATATTACCCATCATGCTGTTGAAACCGTCGGCAATATGCGTGAACTCATCGTTTCGCTTCAGTTTGATCCGAGCTTCCAATTCGCCGCGCGCAGCTGCCTTGAATTGTCGGGTTATGGCTGTCACGGGCTTGCGGATGTAGTTCGTAATCCACACGGAAACGATCACTGCCAGAATAATGGCGATTAGCAGTACCAGCACCAGCTGTTTCTTGAGCGAGTCCAACAAAGGAAACGCCTGCGATTCCTCGATGACCGAGAAAACAAACCAATCCCAGCGATTTTGATTACTGCTAAGCACTGTATAGTTTCCAAAAGAGGTGTGAACGGTGTTGAAAGCCGTCCCGCTCGTCTGAGTTAAGGCTTGCAAGGCATCCTTCATTTCCAAATGATCCTGAAACGTCTTCGGATAGGCGAGATACGTGTTCGTTGACAAATAATCGCCTTGGCCCGAAAACAGATAAATTCGCCGCTGCTCGCCTTGAATGATCTGCGGACCGGTTAGCGCATTCAAATTCAAATCCAGCGCAACAACGCGGTTACTGTCGATTTGCTTAGAAACGGTAATTACTGCACGCTCGTTGATTGAATACGGGGGACTCCACCAGAAGCCCGTTTTGCTTGTCTGAGTTTTGATTTCCTCAATTCGCTCGGGAGTGATATAAAATCGATATCCGTACGGAGAGCTAATCTTCACTTTGTCATATTCGATCAGATAAATACTATGAATCTGTTCTTGATGGTAAGTCATGATATTATCGATGAGCTCCATATAGTCGGCTTCGTCCATTTTATTGTATAGAACCGGATTGGAGAGAAAGATCAGTTGACTTTGTATGGAGTTCATTAATGTTTTGATATAATTTTCAACCTGCACGACGGAGCCCTGCAGCACTTCTTCGTTATTTTGCCTAATCGGCTCAAAAAGCCGCTGGTATCCGAAAATGCCGATCACCAGAAAAAGTACGATTACAGACAAAAAAGTAAGGATAAACAGCTTGGTGCTAACGCTGGAAGTGAAGCTTTTTCCTGTTATCCGACGAATCATGCAAGATCACTCCCCTATCCTATGAGGATACAGCAAAGCCCCCGATGATCGAGGGCTTGTGACTTTCAAGTATTATAGCATGGCCAATACTTCTTTGTACCATAATTTTCATATTCAATCATTTGCGCTCACTATTACCCTTTGACGGAACCTAGCAATGCACCTTTGACAAAATATTTTTGCAGGAACGGATAGATGATCAGGAGCGGTAATGTCGCTACTACAACTACGGCCATCTTGATCGTTTCCGGAGGCAGCGCGTCGAGAGCCAATGAATTAATCGACAGCTCAGAGCTGACATTTGGTGCTTGAATCATGCTTCTAAGCACAACCTGCATCGGCATAAGCGTTTTGTCGGAAATATAAAAGATACCTTTGAAATATTCGTTCCAATGCGTAACTCCGTAGAACAAACCAATCGTAGCCATAATAGGTGCCGACAGTGGTAGGACAATGCGAAATAGTGTCTGTATGTCTCCGCAACCGTCTACCTTGGCTGCCTCTTCTACTTCCGCAGGGAGGTTTTCAAAGTAGGTTTTGACAATCAATAAGTTAAAGGTGGATACCATTCCGGGAATAACGAGTGCCCAAACCGAATCGTACAATCCGAGACTGCGAACCATAATGTAAAGTGGAATAATACCGCCGCTAAAAATCATCGTGAATACAAGTGCCATCAGTATAAAATTACGGCCTGGAACAGACTTCTTGGATAGCGGGTACGCCAACAGCGTGGTGACCACCAAATTCAAAGTCGTGCCTACAACCGTAATGAATACGGTAATTTTCAACGCCTGAGGAATACGTGCGCTTCCGAATATTTCTTTATAAGCTTGAAAAGTTAAATGTTCGGGCCAAATAACGAAACCGCCATTTTTCATGACTTCAATATAAGGAGTCAATGAAACGACAACGACGTAGTACAGCGGAAACAAAGTGACGAGAGCAAACAGGGCCAGAACGGTATTTATTGCCGCATCAGCAACCTTATCCCCTTTTGATTTCTGGAGTACGAATGACATCGGAATACCCCTCCTTTTCCAAAATGCAATCTACCATATGCCGGAACCCCCGACTTTCTTGGCCACTTTGTTTGCACCTATAACCAAAATGAGCCCTACTAAGGATTTGAAAACACCCATAGCTGCTGCAACACCAAACTCCAGACGCTCGAAGCCATATCGATAAACCCATGTATCCACAATATCCCCGACATCATACACCCGGGCATTCAAGAAGATGAAAACCTGATCGAAACCTGCATCCAGTATGCCGCCGATTCTAATAATCAACATGAGCACGAATACATCACGGATACCAGGCAACGTAATATGCCAGAGCTGACGCCAACGTCCTGCACCATCCACGACGGCAGCTTCATAAAGTTCCTGGTTGATGGATGCCAAAGCCGCCAAATAGATGATGGCTCCGAATCCTGTATTTTTCCAAATTTCTGAAAGTACTAGCATCGGTCTAAAGAAATCCTTGTTCGTCAATAAATCGATTTGTCCCCAACCCATATCGCGTACAAACGTACTGATCAAACCAGAGCCTGGAGCAAGGAAAGAAAAAGCTAATCCATACACGATGACCCAGGATAGAAAATAAGGTCCGTAAGTAATGGTTTGTACGGCTTTTTTGAACCAAAGTACCCTGACTTCATTCAGCATAAGCGCAAGGATAACATCAGGCACCATGTTGCCCACAATTTTGTAAACACTGATTAACAGTGTGTTTCTCATAATTTGCAAAAATTCAGGATTATCGAAAATGACTCGGAAATTATCGAAGCCAACAAAAGGACTTCCCCAGATGCCCTTCATCAAGTTGTAGTTCTGAAAAGCAATCAAGGTCCCCGCCATAGGAGCATAATGAAACAGAATATAATAGACCAGTCCGGGTATCATCATGAGGTAGAACCATCTGCTGTGGTAAATGCTTCGTAGTTTACCTTGCCTCACAGGGCGTGTAGCTGTAGGTTTCTCTTTCAATACAGTTGTGGTTTCCGCCATCGCCATATCCTCCTAGCCGTATCTCTGTTGGAAGGCAGAAGGAAACCCATGAACAACCCAGGGTTCCCCTCGATGCCTCGACACGTTTATTTAAAATCGTTAAGTTTCTTATCTTTCATAACGGAGTTCAACTGTTTGGTATACTCGGTGAAAATTTCTCTTCCTTTGAACTTGGTCATCAGTTCTTCACGGTATTGCGGCCAATTTTTACCGCTCTTGTCTTCAAGAACTGCTTTGGCATGGAATTTGCTCATTTCTTTACGGAAATCCCCGATGTTAATACCTGCAGGCGGAACTAAGCTTACTGGAGGCAATGCGTTATGTTTCGGGAAGCCTTCGACCGTTTTCAGAATCGCACGGTCATGATCGGAAACACGGGAATCAATCAGTTCCAATCCAAGTACATTAGGTTCTTCCGGTGTAAACGCAGCATATACATTCAGCCAGTTGCCTGCTTTGGCGATATCAGCTTCGAAAGCTGCAACATTTAAGGTTATCTTGTTGCCAGATTTCGTGTAGTGCTTACCCTCTTGACCGAAGTGAGTCAGTAAGAAACCTTCTTCACTTTCAAGCCAGTTGACGATTTCCAAGGAACGCTTCACTTTGTCCGGACTCTTATCGGCTGTAGCTTTGCTTATCAAGAACGTATCTGTAGGAACGTTGTATTTCCACATGATCGGCTTGTCGAGCGGATAGATCGGCTGCCAATTGGCTTTTGGATCAAGAGCTTTCGTACGGTTTTGTACACTTGTAGCAACACTGTCCAGCGCTACTGTTTTGTCGCCTGCCGTGAAGAACATTCCGACTCTGCTTTGAGAAGCTTTATCAAAATGAGCTGGCGGTTTGTTCAGGAACCAGTCGGGATCTACGATTCCAGCTTTGTTCCATTCCACCACTTGATCGATAACACCTTGTACTTTAAGATCCGTACGATTGTCTACATAGCTATTGTCAACGATCATGAAATCAGCTACAAAACCGTTGTTCAACCATTGCGGGAAGTCAAATGGAAGATTTTGCCCGCTGCCTGCTGCAGTAAAGCCATAAGTATCCTGCTTGCCATTGCCATCCGGATCTGCTTTCGTGAACTGGGTTAATACGTTGGTCAGATCCGCGTAAGTTTTAGGAGACTTCAACCCCAGCTTATCGAGCCAATCTTGGCGAATATACCAGGAAGCATAGGTGTTACGTGAGAAAGGCACCATACCGCGAGTGAACTCACCTTGTTTGAGTTGGTAAGCATCTACTTCTTCTTTCGTTACCCACTTGAAATAATTAGGCATCGTTTCTTTCGTAATGAATGTGCTCAGGTTCGCGGTTATACCGTCGTTAATATACTTCTGGGACTCGGCACCGCCGGCGATGAACAGATCAGGAGCACTTCCGCCCGCCAATGTAGCATTCAACTTGTCATGATATTCTTTGCCTGTCACCATATAATCGATTTTCAAATCCACGTTAAATTTCTCTTCAATCGCTTTTTTAACGAAATCTTTGTCTGCGGAAGGCAGTGTCACATTCCCCATAAGTCCACTCATGACGGACCAGTTAAGCGACAGCTTGGCCGGTTTAGCGTCTCCTGTTGCCTTGGGAGTTTCTGTTGTTGTCTTGTTGTCCGAGCATGCTGTAAGCGCAAACATTGTAGCAAGTCCTAGCACTACTAGTTTTTTCATGTGATTAACACCCTCCTGTTTATATACTGTCCGTAAACATTTACCCCCTGTAAAAGCTAAATGATGACGTTTACTTGACTTCATTATAGGTCCGCCCAACTAGCGAAACTAGCATACTATTTCAAGAAATAGTGGTCATAATACAGAAATGACTCTTTAATTTACACAAAAAAAATGCAGCCCTATGGACCGCATTCTGATAAACGTTCCTGATAAAATTGTAATACGCTTTGTCATTTATTTCCATCATTCAATTTTTTCCGACATAAATTTACTCCTGAAAAGAACAATAACAAATAAAATGGGAATGTACACATAA